>NZ_JBLTIO010000001.1:0-625210 GCF_057319745.1 Rickettsia sp. MAE-05 | reverse complement strand
GAAAATTTAAACGAACGTTATTACATCGTGCTGCTGAGCGCAATAATATTCAAAAAGCTCAAGTGCTAATAAGCCATAATATTAATGTGCAGGCTCAAGATATCACAGGTGAAACTGCATTACATATGGCAAGGACACCAGAAATAGCAAAAATATTATTGAAAGCGGATTCAAATATAGAAGCTAAGAATAATTTAGGGCGCACCCCTTTGCATACTGCAATTCTTTATGCTAATAAGCCACAAGTTAATATTAAAAGTAACTATGGAGTAATATTAGAATTAATAAAAAGTGGCGCTAATATTGATGCTGAGGATTACTATGGCTTTACTCCAATAGAGTATGCTATTCGTACTAATAATCCTAAAATATTTAAATTGTTGATAAAAAATAAAGCTAAATTTAAAGAGAACCAGTATGAGCTATTTTGTCAAGCTTTGGAAAAAGGTAATTTTACTGCAACTAAATATTTATTTAAAAAAGAATTTTTAGATACAATAGATGATAAAAATGGACAAAATTATTTATACCATGCTGCTATTGGAGGAAATAACGAAATATTAGCATATTTAATAAAAGAAAAACATGTAACAGGAAAAAAAGTACTATCTCAGTTTATTGATTATCAAAATAATACTCCAATACATATAGCAATTCAAAATAGTAACTTTGAAATAGTAGAAAATTTTCAAAAACTTGGTTTTGATATCAACGCTAGAAATAAAGATGGTGAAACTGTTTTACATATTGCCGCAAAATCACATAATGGTGAACTAATTAAGAAATTAATAATGTTAGGGGCAGATATAAATATTAAAAATAAAATTGGCGAGACTGCTTTAGATGTAGTAGAAGAAGAGTTTAAAAATACTAATAAAAAGTTAAGTAATAAAGAGTTACAAGAGCTTTTCGAAGAATCAAATATAATAGCAAGAACAGGGCGTATTGAAGATGAGATTAAATATCTATATCAATACCGTCAAGATGGAGAATATAAAAATATTGAACGTGATGGTAATAGAGGAAGAAGTGCTACACTCTTAGTGCCGGAGGCAAATATCTCGTTATTTCCGACAGGTATAGGTTTATTATATAATGCAGATGAGTCTACTATTAGGCATTTTATGCCACATGATTTTTGGACAGATAATGCACGTAGAACAGACGATTTTTTTAATATGAAAATTGATAGTAAAAAGTTTGTTCAAACCCAATCAAAAGAAAAGTTTTTAGAAACATACAGGCATTTTCTAAAAGACAATCCTCAAAAAGATTATAACGAGATAATTGCTAATTTATATCCTAAAGGATTAGTAGGTATAGCTTTACAAGACGATGATCTTGATCATAAGGTATATGCTCTAGCATCAAAATATTATGTTTCTGAAAAATATAATATGGATTTACCTATGACCATAGTAAAAGATAAGAAATTAATACCTTGGGATCCTACAATAGCAGAAATTAAGAACTTATTACAAAAGGCTAAGGTTAAGGTTGAAGATTATCCTAAATATGGTTTTACTCATGAAGGCGAAGAATTAATTTCATTAAATAAGAATGAAGTAACATATAATGAAGTGAAAAAATTTTTTGACAATATAGACAGTAATAATACAGAAAATAATTTACACAAATTATTAAAATTAGTAAACAAAAGATTGCAAAATGATAATTTGTCTACAATTAATGATTTAAAAGATTTTATAATCCATAAACAAGATATTAAAAACTTAGTTGAGGCAAATTTCCCAGAATTAAGTAAGCACGCAATAGAAGAAAAAGCAGAGACAACTTTATTAGATATGCAAAACTTACGGTCTAATAAAGATAGTTTTCCCCAACTTAAAAATTATAAATCTATAGAAGATCTCTTATCAAAAGAATTAGCTGAAGAAAAAAGAATCCCTAGCATTATTAATAATTTAAAAGAATTATTACAAGACGAGATAATAGAAAATCTAAAGCAAAATCAAAGCTACAAAGAATTTAAAGAAAAAGTAACTGATATTATAAATACAGATAATAAAAAGGAACTTTTATCAGTAAAGCAAAAACTAAGAGATTTAAATGCTTGGTGTGAAAAAACTGTAGATACTAATAAATCTCATGCTTTGAGAAACTTTGGTAAGGTAGTGAAACACGCTATGCTGGCTATTTTAAATGCAGGTAATAAAACAGCTTTTGAGAAAGAAAAAAAGAAAATAAATTTTTATCTAGATGCTATGAAATATAGTAAACAAAATAGCTTAGCTGCTGTAGAAAAAATAAAAGAAAATATGGTAAAAGCACATACATTTACTCCACAAAATTTTAAATCTAAAAATTTAGGTAGAAATATATAAAATATGAGTAATTTTAACCTTAAAAACGCCAGTTTAGGATAAGGAGTGCAGAAAGAAGGAAATAAGAATAAGATATTTACAAGAGAAGAGTGTTGGGTTACAAAAGTTTTTGACAAAAAAACGAGCACCCAACAATGAAAAGACGTATCACAAGTTTATTCTACATACTAGATAATTTTTGCAAAATATATGAAGAATGGGAGAAGCAAAAGTTAATACCAACAGATAGGAAACGTGAAAGATCAGGAAGTTTAAGCCTTTCAGAGCTTTTAACTATCGTATTATATTTTTATTTATCTCCGTGCAAAGATTTTAAAAACTATTATTTATATCATCTGTCATATAAATATAGAGGTTATTTTAAATTACCAAGATATAGTCGAATAATACAATTATGGCCAAGATTAATTCTACCGCTTGTTATAATGCGGCAGCTATTTAGAGGAGAGAAAACAGGAATTTATTTTATAGATTCAACCAAATCATCAATATGCCATGCAAAACGTACAAATAGCAACAAAGTATTTAGCGGTATATCTAAAATGGGTATGAGTAGTTATGGATGGTTTATGGGCTTTAAATTACATATTGTAATTAACAATAAAGGTCAAATTATGGCGATTAAAATAACAAAAGGAAATGCTAGTGATTTATCTGCTGTAGACTCAATTACTAAAGGGTTATACGGTAAATTATTAGGGGATAAAGGATATATTTCCAAGGAATTATTTACCAATTTGTTTAGACGTGGATTACGTTTATTTACAGGGATACGTAAAGATATGAAGAATCATTTATTGGAAATGGAAGATAAGATTCTATTACGAAAAGGATCATTGGTTGAATCTGTATTTAATGTGCTAAAAAATAGGATGAATCTAGAACATTCAAGGCATAGATCTCCTCTAAATTTTCTAGTGCACATACTCGCTTGTATTAATGCTTTTAATCTAAATAAATCTCTTAATTCCTTGCCCAATTTATTCTTTATTCAGTCTGCCTTATCCTAAATTAGCGTTTAAAAACCGGCTTTTTCAATGAAACAGAAAATTTATGACCTAAAATCAGATACACAATCTCGTTTTGCAATAGGTATAGCTTGTAGAAATCAAAATGATCAAATCGCTGGTCTATTTGTAAATACTGATCCTCCTAATTCTGTAATATGCCGTGAAAGCGAGTTTCAGGCAAGCAAGTTTGAATTATTAATTACTCAGGGGCAAGCAAATAAAGTACTAAATATAGCTAATGCTTATCATAAAAAAGAAGGTCTCCCTATATTTGAATCTGCTCAAGAAGTAATAAAGCACATTAGAAGCCTAAAAGAAGCTAGGGCATCAACATTTACAAGAATAAGCGGTTTAAGTAAATTAAATCCTGACGGTTGGATTAAAAGAGAAAAATATGATATAATGTATAATATTCAAAAAAATTTTATTAAAAATGGAGCAGAAAGAGGTGTAGAATATGCAATCACAGCACTTGCGTTGTATAACTTAGGAATAGGAATAATTGAAAGTAGTAGTACTGACGGTCATTGGGGAGTAAAAGCAAGATATGTTAATGAGATAGGTAAAGGGACAAATGAATTAGGAACTATCCATACTATAATCGGTAAAGAACTAAAAGAAGCAGCTAAAAATGCCCATATGGGGCATTTTACATATAATGGAATAAAGTTAGACTTGAATATAGTAGAAGAAAAACAAAAAGAGATTGAAGAGGCAAAATTTAATGGAAAATTAAATATAATGGGTATTAAATATAATAATGATAGGTTTAATACTATTGAAGTTTTTCCAGCAAAATATAATAGACAATTAAAAACTGAAGCTTCTAAAATCCTTTCTCCATCTTTAACACCAAATTGCCCAATTAAAAAGAAAGGCTCTGTCGGCATCATTAAGTGAAATAAATGGCTCGGTCCAAGTAATCATATGCGTAAAGTTAAGGAAAAGGCATCGTCATATATGGACGCCTGGTTAAAAACAAGTACTAAAAATAAAAAACAGTTAATGATAAATGAAGCAGTCATATATTCGGCATCAAAGTGCCATAATGGTTTCTGCATTCTGCCTAAGATCCTAGAGAGATTCACTCAAGTTAGCGGTATCTAGGTACCATGACGTTAGCTCGGATTTCATCCAGAATGCTTATGTATTATCTCTTTAACCCGCCGTTTTATTATTCTACTTTGTTTTTATTTCTTTACCCCTATCTAGTTTAAAAATTATATAGTTTATAATTTATCCTAAATCTTAAGTACTATTATACCAATTGGTAATTTCTGTTCTTTACCAGACAGGCATAAGCGATTCTAGCCAATTTATTAGCTATAGCTACTGCAATTACATTGAACGATTTCCCTTTTTCTTTTAATCTTTCAATAAATTCTGATAACGCCCCTGATGTCTGATTAGTTTTATAGCTTCTCATCAATAAGGCCCGATACTAAAGATCGTGCAAGGAGCGGCAAAGTTATTGAAAGTACCGAGTTAAGAAATGACTTTCATAGTTAGAATAATTGTGCTATAAAAGCTTTCAGATTTTTTGCAGTTTTGGTTAATAATGTACCGAGACTGGGGATTATAGGAACTTTTTATGAAACGATTAAATTCAAAATTTACAGACTCACAATATAAATTAATTTCTTCCACTCAAAAGAAATTTCGTTGGTCATGCCTCCATATTGCAGTTACGCCTATTAAAAAGCTATACGTTCAATAAGAGTACCAATAACCTTATCATGAATATCCAATGACTTGGAAAAGCAGATTGTCTTACGTGCAAGCCTCTTGCATCTCGTTCTAAGGTTCAAGTTACTTCGTTCTATCCGTTGAGTGTATTTTTTACTGATAATATGCTTTTTAGGGTCTAATAACCTAGCATAACTCCCCCATCCATCTGTATAGTAAAAAGTCACCTTGAAATTCTCTAGTTTTTTCAGTAATGATTCTAATGTGCTATCACATCTTGTACCAAACGTATAAGCAACTACTTTTAACGAAATCTTATCCAAGGCATACCAAAGCCATCGTTGTCTGGATTTATTCTGTACATAAGACCATTGTTCATCTATCTCAGGAGCAATAATTACTTCTGTTGTACTGATAGAATGATTTATTGTTTTTAATACTAGATTTTTTAAAACACGGATAACTGTATTGATACCCACTTTTAATACTCTTACTGTATCTCTAACTCCAGAGCCGTTGATTGACATTTCTACTATTTGCTCCTTAACTCCAGGCTTAGATGCATTATTAATATACTCCAATTGAAAATATCGATTACACCGCTTGCATTGATATCTCTGTTGTTTTGAAATTGAATATCCTGACTTTATTACTTCTTCTGTGTTGTTACAATATCTACACTTAACATCTATTTTTGCCATAACTCCTTAACTATAATTCTCTCTTATTACTGTTTGAGGATTATAGACTATTTACTCTAAACTGCAATACGGAGGCACGACCGATAATATTAATAACAATAAGCGATATTATTATAGCAATCAAGTACTGGAGATAGAACAGACGGTACAAAAATCACATAGGGATAAGATATTTGATAAAAATAATAGAGTTAAAAAAATAGATTTAAAATTATGTGTATTAAATAAGTTAAGAAATAAACTTAGGAGTAAAGAAGTTTGGGTAAAGGGAGGTTATAAGTATCGTAATCCTGAAGAGGATTTACCACAGGATTTTGATCAAAATAAAGAAAAATATTTTAATATTCTGAGGCAACCACAAGACGCCGATACTTTTATCAATACACTAAAAGCAGAGTTAAAAAACTCATTATTTAGATTAAATAATTCTATTCCCCAAAATAAATTCGTGCATATTCTAAAAAAGCCAAAAGGTCATATAAGGGTTGCCAAAATAAAAGAGCAAAATCCACCAAAACAATTAGAATTAATAAAAGAAGAGGTGTTTAAGCGTTGGCCATCAACTAGCTTACTTGATATTTTAAAAGAAGTAGATCTGTTTGTTAATTTTACAGATGACTTTGTTGCAAGTGGTCCTAAAACAGGATTAGATAAAGAAATTATTTGTAAGAGACTACTTTTAGCTATTTTGGGATATGGTACAAATACTGGTCTTAAAAGTATGAGTAATGGAGAGATTAGTTACCAAGATTTACAATATATAAAGCTTAGATATTTTGATCAAGAAAACTTGCAAGCGGCTATTCGTAAAATAGTGAATAGTTTACTAAAGATTCGCTTCACATCACTATGGGGCGACAATACAACATCAGTCGCTTCAGATTCAAAACATTTTAAAGCATCTGATCAGAATTTGATGAGTAGTTGGCATCCTCGTTATCATAGCAAAGGAGTAATGATTTATTGGCACGTTGATACTTCATCTGTATGTATTTATTCGCAAATGAAAAGCTGTCATTCTTCAGAAGTAGCGGCAATGTTAGAAGGTATATTGAAGCATGCAACAAATGCAAATATAGACAAGAATTACGTAGATACACATGGTGCAAGCGAAATAGGCTTTGCATTTTCTTACCTATTTTCCTTTGCTTTGATGCCAAGATTCAAAAATATTCATAAACAAAGATTGTATTACACTGATAAAGAAGAGCAAAAAGGCTTAAACCATATAGAAGACATATTAGTGCGTCCTATTGACTGGGAGCTAATCAAAAGACATTATGAATATATTATACAACATGCTATCTCATTGAAATTAGGAATAGCTGATACAGAAGGATTACTCAGAAAATTTACTAAGGGTAATGTACAACATGAAGCATACCAAGCCATTAGAGAGTTAGGAAGAGCAGTAAAAACTATTTTCCTATGTAATTATTTTAATTCTCTAGAACTAAGACAAGAAATACATAGTGCATTAAATGTTGTAGAACGTTGGAATGGTGTTAATGACATTATATTTTATGGAAAAACGGGAGTATTTCGTAGTAATAACCCACTAGAGTTCAAATTATCTACTTTATGTTTGCATTTATTACAACTATCAATGGTGTACATCAATACTTTAATGCTACAACAAATATTAGTGGAATCATCTTGGTTAGAAAGGATGAGTAATGAAGATAAAAGAGCGATTTCTCCTCTAATTAGTGAACATATTAATCCATATGGTAGTTTTAGTTTAGATCTAAATAAGCGTTTAGCAATTAATGTTGACCAGGCTCTTTTTGCAAGGGAGGCAGCATAACCATGAATAAAAGAACTCCACCAAGAAAAAAGCTCTACAATTAGCTAAATACCTAAGATCTGAATCACCGGATTATGGCTATTTACGTACTGTATTTATGTATTTAAGGCAAGAATTAGAAGTAGTAGTTACAGCTCAACCTAAAAAATTACCTTATGTTCCAAATGAAGAAGAAATACAGAAATACTATGATGTAATATGGAAAAGTAAAAATATACAGGACATTATAATTATAAAAGTATTAATATATACAGGTATAAGAGTAAGTGAGCTGGTAAGGTTAAAAAAGCCTGATGTTGACCTGAATGGATGTCAAATTAGAATTATTGCTGGAAAAGGAAAAAAGATAGAATAGTACCGTTTCCAAAAAGTTTTCGGGAAACATTAGCAATGTATATCACCAGTACCGCAGAGAATAAGACATTGTACTTATTTGAGTCAAGCTGGAAAAAACCATATTCTGATAGAGGAATTAGAAGAATATTAAAAAATATAGTAATTTAGCTGGTATGAGGCAGAATATTTCTCCACATAAATTACGTCATTTTTTATTTACTTGGCTTAAAAAAAGAGGAATAGACGACGCACTCATCCAACCATATTCTGGTCATGAAACCCGCAAGTCTCTAGAGATTTATTCAAAATTATCATTATCAGAAGCTCAAAAAATATATGAAGAAAATATCAAGAATTTTCCAGTTTAAGCTGCTCAACTTTGCCGCTCCTTGCACGATCTTTAGTATCGGGCCTATTTGCTCCTTAACTCCAGGCTTAGATGCATTATTAATATACTCCAATTGAAAATATCGATTACACCGCTTGCATTGATATCTCTGTTGTTTTGAAATTGAATATCCTGACTTTATTACTTCTTCTGTGTTGTTACAATATCTACACTTAACATCTATTTTTGCCATAACTCCTTAACTATAATTCTCTCTTATTACTGTTTGAGGATTATAGACTATTTACTCTAAACTGCAATACGGAGGCACGACCCTAACATTTTCAATACCTTGATTTAGTTAATATAATTTAGGCTTTATTAAGAGAAATTAGATTATTATATTTTTGTAAAAATTAATAAGATTTGTACTAAAATAGCTACAATATATTAATTTACTTCTTCTTAATAAAAAGTAAATTAATATTAACTAAATATTTTTCTAGATATTAAGATAATATTAAATTTATATTAATAAAAATTAATGTTTGTGACTTTTATAAACTATAATATTAATAGTTGCTTGGATCAATTTCACCTCTGTCATCCCGTGGCTTGTCCACGGGGTCTAGTTAAAAATACTAATATTATTAGTATTTTTAGTTGTTTTACTGGATACCGTGGACAAACCACGGGATGACACCGAACGAGTTTTTCGAGCTATAAATTTTGTTGCATAATAAAACTATCACTTATATACTGTCGCTAATGATTAATTTGCTTAAAGTTTCATATGGTAAGTAGTAATTTTTATAAAAATTTAGGACCACGAAAACTAACGGCAATTATAGATTTTTTACACGACATTATAGAACCTCCTAAGATTCATGAAGATATAGCTATTCATGATATTAAAATTCTGCAGGAAGCATCACCAAATGATATTAGCTTCTTAAGCAATCCTAAATACTCCGAATTTTTAAAAACTACCAAAGCTGCTGCTTGTATAGTGCCGAAAAATTTTACGGGGGAAGCAAATCCAAATACTGTTTTAATACATGCGGAGAATTCATATTTTGCTTACGGCAAATTAATAGATTTTTTCTATACTCCTATTAAATCATACCCTACTAAAATAATGAAATCCGCTATTGTTGCAGATTCGGCGACTATCGGAAAAAATTGTTATATAGGTCACAATGTAGTTATTGAAGACGATGTTATTATAGGTGATAATAGTATTATAGAAGCCGGAAGTTTTATAGGTAGAGGCGTAAATATCGGCAGAAATGCCAGAATAGAGCAGCATGTTTCAATAAATTATACAATTATAGGTGATGAGGTAGTAATACTTGCAGGTGCAAAAATCGGACAGGACGGGTTTGGGTTTTCTACCGAAAAAGGCATACATCATAAAATATTTCATATAGGAATAGTTAAAATCGGCAATAATGTTGAAATCGGTAGCAATACTACTATTGATAGAGGTTCGCTTCAAGATACTATTATAGAAGATTTATGCCGCATAGATAATTTAGTGCAAATAGGACATGGCGTAAAAATAGGCAAAGGCTCTATTATAGTAGCACAGGCAGGTATTGCAGGTAGTAGTATAATCGGGAAATATTGTGCTCTTGGAGGGCAAGTAGGAATCGCTGGACATCTAAATATAGGCGACGGGACACAGGTAGCGGCACAAGGCGGTGTAGCACAAAATATAGAGGCAGGTAAAATTGTCGGCGGTAGCCCTGCAGTTCCTATCATGGATTGGCATAGACAATCTATTATTATGAAACAATTAGTAAAGACCTCTAATAGCAAATTAAAAAAGTAGTTTGCTATTGAAAAAATACTGAGTCGTCATTGCGAGGAGACATTGTTGCGTGGACCAGTTTTGCCTCTGTCATTCCGTGATTTATTCACGGAATCCAGTTAAAAATACTAGCATGCTAGTATTTTTAGTTATTTTTCTAGATCCCGTGGTCAAGCCACGGGATGACACCGAGTGCTTTTGTATATCCACATGCAATGACAGAACATTTACATTAAAGAAGAGACCTAAATAAATGATCATAGATATTACCGAAATCATGGATTTAATACCTCATCGCTATCCATTTTTATTAGTAGATAGGGTACTTGAAATTGATCTTAACAAATCAATAAAAGGTATTAAAAACGTTACCGTTAACGAACCACAATTTACAGGACATTTTCCGGCAAGACCTGTTATGCCGGGCGTTCTAATGGTTGAGGCTATGGCACAATTAGCTGCTATATTAGTTGCTAAATCTTTAGGCTCTACTAAAAATAAAGAAGTGTTTTTAATGGCTATCGAAAATGCAAAATTTCGGAGAATCGTTCAGCCCGGTGATACTATGTATATCCACGCTACTATTGACCAACAAAGAGCTAATGTGTGGAAATTTTCAAGTACGGTTACGGTTGAAGGTGAAATGGCTGCAGAAAGTAAATTTACCGCAATGATTAAAGATAAATCGTAAGGGATATAGTGTCAAATTCTAATATACATCCGACTAGTTTAATCGCAGAAAGGGCAAAGCTCGGTAAAAACGTAAAAATTGGACCGTATTGTATTATAGGTCCTGAAGTTGTGCTTCATGAAAATGTCGAGCTAAAATCTCATGTGGTAATTGAAGGGATTACTGAAATCGGTGAAAACACTGTAATCTACCCTTTTGCATCAATCGGCCAACCTCCACAAATCTTAAAATATGCTAATGAGCGATCAAGCACGATAATCGGCTCTAATAATACTATTAGAGAATATGTTACGGTACAAGCAGGAAGCCAAGGCGGCGGAATGGTGACAAGAGTAGGAAATAATAATTTATTTATGGTCGGCGTTCATATCGGTCATGATTGTAAAATCGGCAATAATGTAGTGTTTGCTAATTACGTAAGCCTAGCAGGTCATATTGAAGTAGGTGATTACGCAATAATCGGCGGGCTATCTGCCGTACATCAATATGCTAGAATCGGTAAATATTCGATGATTGGCGGGCTATCACCGGTCGGAGCAGACGTAATACCGTTCGGGCTTGTAAGTAGTAAACGTGCGGTGCTTGAGGGGTTAAATCTAATCGGCATGAATAGAAAAGGATTTGATAAAGCAGACTCTTTAAGTGCCTTAAAGGCTATCGAAGAAATTTTCTCAGGTGGAGGTAATTTTGCTGAACGTATTAAACAAGTTGCCGAGAAATATAAAAATAATTCTATAGTAATACAAATTATCGATTTTCTTAATCAAGATAGTAGTAGAGCATTTTGTCGTTTTGAGAAGTGAGTTTATAAATAGTGTACGGACATCCTTATGTCATTCCTGCGAAGGCAGGAATGACATAAGGACTCCCTACAGTTGCTCGCAATGACGGAGCATTTTTTCTTGTAAAGAATTTTGGCGTAAACGAGTTTTTAAGCTCTTAAAATCAATTATTTCTGCTTTTTGATTTTGACAAATACATGCAAAAATATATTTCTGCTCTCCTTTAACCTTTTGTATACATTGTCCGCAGATTCCTTTCATCATACATTGCATCGATGAATTAACGCTAATTATTAGCTCCGTATTTTCACCGAATATTTCATTTTTTAGGCTTTGCAATTCTTCTATTATGTCAGGAGAAGCATTAATTATTACTATATCCACTGAAACTAATTTACGGATTTTTATATCAGGATAGGTAACAAATATAACTTCATTATTATTTTCTTTTAGAACTTTTAATAAGCCTATATTACCTACTTCGGAATCAACCATAACTATTTTTTTATTTTGAGGTACTTCTAGCGGCGAGCCTGTCGGTCCCATTAAAGCTACTTTCTCATTTTCAGATAATGTTTTACATAAGCTAGTAGATTTACCGACTTCATAAATTACAAATCTAATTAAACCTTTTTCTACATCTATATCGGTAGGGCTTAAGGCTACCGGCTCTATTAACTTAGAAGCATCTTCAGAATAATTTTGTAAGCGAAAGAACTGTCCGAACCTAAAATTTTTAGCAGCAAGCGGTGAGTGAATTATAAGCTCAAAAATTTTATCATCTAGAATATTTATTTTATTAACCCTAGAAGTTAGCAAATAATCAAGCTGTGTACAAAAATCTTTATAACTATTTTTAAAGCTAGGGGAATTATTTATAAGTCTTTTATTAATAGCCTCATACCCTTCTTTGCTACTAGCAAGAGCTTTCACTACACTACCCGAATATTTAGGATTACAATCACCGAAATAACTGTATTTATCCTCATCGAATTGAGTATTATTTTCTATACCGATTGCCATAATCACGGTTTTAGCTTTAACGTCATTGCGAGGAAATGCGTAGCATTGACGCGGCAATCTTGTTAAGCTAAGTTCCTCAGATTGCCACGCAGTCTTTGACTGCTCGCAATGACGAGTCTTAAATTCCATCCCCTCCACATGACCGTATTTATCAACATTAATCCTTAAAGGTTGCATATTTTCTTTAAAATCAACACCGAGTGCTAATGTATATATTAGCTCTTCGTGATTTAATTTATATGCCGGCGAATCTTGCAATCTTCCACGATAATAAACAGTAGCTCCTCCAAGCTTATTAAAAACCTTTCTTAATTCTTCATTACTCTTAGCCTCTTTAAATAATTTTGCATGAGCAATAAATTCTTCAGCTATTTCTTTATCTTCATCCGTTAAATCTTTTTCTATATAATTTTCAGCAAATTCCTCTACTTGCTTTTTATAGTAATATAAACTTTCCGTTGCTGCATCTAAGGAAGTAAGGCCGCCGCCTATTACCGCAATCGGCATTCTAATTACCATATTAGTATTAGAATTTTTCAAAAATGCTCCTCCGCTTTGCAAAGTCATTAAGAAATCAGAAGCTGTTTTTACGCCCTTAGCTTCAAAATTTTCTATATCTAAAACTTTCGGCTGACCTGCTCCAATGCAAAAAGCTATATGGTCAAAACCCAAATCGAAAGCCTGTTCTTTCGTTATATTAAAATCTAGAGCTACCCCGTCATAATATTTGAAATTGTTATTTCTCTCGAGTATTAACCGTAATATATCAAGATTGTTTTTATCCCACCGCACGGTAATTCCATATTCTGCTACTCCTCCAAATCCTCTTGGCATTCTTTTCGATAACAAATTTTTATATTCATGCCAAAATTTGATAGGCTTGTGAACTTCAAAAGGTAGCGGAGTAATTTTCAAACCATCAATAGCCGTGACATTGTGACCTGAACGCAGCAAATAATAGCTAAGGCTAAAACCTGCAGGACCAAGACCGGTAACTAAAATATTATAATTAGTAGATTCTTGTGGTAGCGGTGCATAAATATTAAGCGGATTCCAGCGGGTAAGAAGTAGATATATCTCGAGTCCGTAAGGTAATTTAAGCGTTTCCTCTAAAATATTTGATTCTATTAACGGGATATTTACCGGATCTTGCTTTTGGTAAATACAAGCTTTAGAACAATCATTACAAATTCTATGACCCGTTGCTGCAACCATCGGATTATCAATAATAATAATAGCAAGAGCACCTAAGTTAAAACCTTGTGCTTTAACATAATTCATTTCGGAAATTTTTTGTTTTAAAGGGCAGCCTTGTTTTAAACCGTCTGAGCTATGCGACTGCAAGGAGCGTGGCAATCTCGTCAAATCTCCTGAGATTGGAACAAAGCTTCGCTCCTCGCAATGACGATTCTGAGGTTGCAGTAATCCCTTGGAACAGCTATCCTTATCCTGCTTATGGCAATAAATACAATAATGAGAATCGTTTAAGGCTTCATCTAGATTTAAAAAAGAATCTGTATAGTCAAAATCTACTCTCTCATTTTTTTGATATTTTAATATTTTTTTATCGTCTATTAGATTTTCTTTATCTAGTTTTTGAGGGAGGTTGAATAGGATGTCATCCCGTGGCTTGTCCACGGGATCAACTTTTCCATCATTGCGAGGAGAGGCAAAGCCTCGACGCGGCAATCTCAGGACATTTTTATGAGATTGCCACGCTCCTTTCAGTCGCTCGCAATGACGATTTGTGTCGGACAAGCCACGGGATGACACTCTGCACGCTGCATACCTAGCTGCTATATCTAACTCTTCTGCAAAATTCTCTTCATCCTGTTGCCATATAATTATTTGTTTGGCAAATTCTTTAGAGGTAAAATTCGTACCTATTAAATCAGTTAGCTTTAAATACACATCTTCAAAATCAATATCTTTTATTTTTTCCGGTGGGTATTTTTTTACGGCAACACGCTGAACAAATTTTCTTTTACATTCATAAATAATATCAAAATCTTTATGTTTTAACCTTGATATCGTTACTTCTTTTGAAATACAAAATAACTCTGCTAAAAAATCGTCTAAATGAGGGGAAATTTTTAGCAAAAATTCGGAATAATCTTGTGGAATAATGGAGAGAGGAGTCGATCTAAATAACATTAAATCTTTATACAGAGATTTATCGGCTTTAAAGAGATAATCTAAAAATATTTGATCTAATTTTTTAAGTCCGGTTAAATCTAATTCATTAAAATCTAGATTAAAACCAAGTTTCATAAATAATAAATAACTCTTTTAGAAAATTGTCTATAAATTAAATAACTGATACAAACAGTAATAAATGCAACTATAATAGACTTAACTATCAGCATCATATCCGGTAATGTTCCGTCAATCACCAACGCTTGTACGGGTCTTATAACTAAAAAGAACGGATTAAATTCAAAATATATTTTTTTAGATTCGGGAATTAGTGAATAAGGATAAACTATCGGTATACTCCAATAAATAACTCCAAGAATAACACTCAACATTTGTGGTATATCTCGAATATACGGCGTTAAAAATGCTACTGCGATAGAACCGCTAATCACACATATTATTAAGGGCAAAATTAATATCGGCATAAATATTATTTGCCAAGAAAATTTTTCCGGAAATAATAAAATAAAAGCAAAATACATTGCCGAAAATGAGCAAATTAAAGTATATAATTGCCCTAAACTATCCGCAACAGGAAAAAAAGTCTTAGAAATTCTAACTTTTTTTATTATTTGATCACGTGTAACTAAAGAACTTGAACAAATCGTTAGGCTGCTTACTATAAAACTCCATAAAGGAATACCGCCGACTAAGTTCATTACCATAAATTCTCTCGGTTGTCTTAATAAAAAACCGAAAAAATATGAAATTACCATTATGTGAATAAAAGGCTGAATTAAACCCCATAAAGAACCTAAAAAAGAATCCTTATTTTGCCTAATTATAGAAGCTTTAACTAGTAATGCTATTGCCCGCCAGTATTTTTTAGAAAAAAAATACTTTATCATTTATGAGTTTCTCCATTAGACTTCTTGGATAACCTATCTTATAAAGAGGAATTTGAAAGAAACACGGTAGCACTGCACCGCAGCGTACAAAAGCGTACGTGAGGATTCGAGTACCGGATTGACGTACAAATTACCTTTAGAAGTAGGTTATCCAAGAAGTCTATTATAAATTTTAAACATTTCTGATGGTGTTCCATCACCTATAATATTGCCGTCTTTTAATAAAATACATCTTTCGCAATTATCTTTTATAATTTCTTCTTGATGACTTACTATTATCGAAATAGGGGTATTTTTAAATTTACTTTTCATTAAATTAAGAGATTTTTCTATAAAACGGCTATCTCCTGCCGCAAAAACTTCATCAAGTAATAGAATTTGGGGATTTTGAAATATTGATACAGAAAAAGCAAGTCGTGATAACATTCCTGAACTATAATTTTTTATCGGTAAGTCGATTTTATTACCTAGTTCCGAAAAATCTATAATCTCCTTTTCAATTTTCCTGCTATATTTATCTAACATATTATTATATAGCATCAACATTTTTATATTTTCACGACCGGTTTGTTCCGGCTCAAAACCGACTCCCATATCTATAATTGCAGCAATATCTCCATGAACTTTAACCGTACCGGATTTTAACGGATATATTCCGGCGATTAGCTTCAAAAGAGAGCTTTTTCCGGAACCGTTACTTCCTATAAAAGCTATTTTTTCTCCTTCTTGGCAAGAAAAGTTAATATCGTTTAATATAGGTATATTTGGAGAAAGAGAAACTCCTTTTTTCAAAAAAAAATGCTTTAAACCTTGAGCTCTTTTATGAGTATCTATACCTTCTACATAACCATTTGTTATTTCTATAAATACTTTTGAATGGCTAAGTGACATAACTATTAAATAGATTTATTAATCCAATCTAAAAGAGAGTTTTTTTGCTGTGAACCTATTTTAGTATCTTTTTGTTCACCGTTTTTAAATAACATTATCGTTGGAATACTACAAATCCCGTATTCTGAAGGAATGTTAGGATTTTCATCAATATTCATTTTAAGTACTTTTACTTTGCCTTTTAATTCTTTACTGATTTCATCTATTATCGGTGTTAACATTTTGCATGGTCCACACCATTCTGCCCAAAAATCAACCAGTACCGGTAAATCCGATTCTAATACTTCCTTTTTAAAAGAGCTATCCGTTATTTTATCTGCCATAATTTCTCCTTTGTGTTTTTGTAGTATTGTACATATGGCTTTTATGTCATTCCCGCGGAAGCGGGAATCCAGTACTTTAAAATTTTTTGAAAAGCTCGATTTATCTCGCTTTACCCTAGATTCCCGCCTACGCGGGAATGACATAATGTTGTTTTCATATTCATATGGACAACATCTATATTTATAAATAAAATTATAAAGTACAGGCTTCTACTTGTAAATAATGAAAATCTTTTTATTTATTATATTTATTTTTTCTATTATAATATATCCGCATTATTAAAGCCGCTGTTTCCTCTATTGATCTAGTTGACACGTCAATTACCGGCCAATTTCTTTGATCACAAATTTTTCTAACTTCTAAACATTCTTTTTGTACTATATTAAAATCTGCATAGCTTTTATTTTCGTTAATTTGCAATAAATTTAACCTAGCTTCTCTTATCTCTATTAATCTATTTGGATTAATAACGAGTCCTACTACTAATTGATCTATGTCTTTTTCCATAAAATCAGGAAAGGGACAATTATAAACATAAGGAATATTGGCAGCTTTTAGACCGTTATACGCTAAAAATACGGAAGTAGGTGTCTTAGAAGTTCTAGAAGGACCTATCAATATTATATCGGCCTCCGACAACTCATTAAGCATTTGTCCATCATCATGTCTTATGGCGTAATCTATAGCATTGAGCGTATCAAAATAAGTTTTATCGAACTTATAATTGTAATTTTGTTCTTTTTCTATTTCAATACCTGAAAAAACAAACATTTCTTTAATAATCTTACCTATTACAGAAATACATGGAATTTTTAATTCATAGCAAAATTTCGTTAAAGCTTTTCGGAGTTCTTGATCAGCAATCGTGTATAATACTATCCCGTGTTTAGATTCTATTTTACTTAATACTTCATTTAGCAATTCCAAATTTCTAATCATTGGCCAATGATATAATTTTGGTTTTACGGAAGTAAATTGTGCAAGAGCAGAATTTGCTGCATATTTTGCAGTTTGCACGGAAGAGTCTGAAACCAAGTGAATAATTAGCTTTGTCATACTTTACACATGTAATTGTGGATAAATTTTTTAATAACTTATTATTTTTCCTATTAAAATCTATTAAAAATTTCCTCAAATCCTTATTAAATCAAGTAAATCTAGTGTATTTTCTTTTAAATAAATAGTTTGTGGATAAAATTGTGAATAAATCTCATTTTCCTTTGAAAAAATAGTCTTTTCTAAGCTATAAACGAATTTTACACTTAATTATCTACTTGTATAAATTCATTATAAACTTATGTGAATTATAATTAAAAATACCGATATTTTTAAGAAAATTTTAATGAAAGTTTTGTTGATAACTCTGTTTAAAACATTTAATCTACATAATTCTGTTTACATAAACAACAAATAATAAATATATTTATTAATTTAATATTTTTAGTAATAGTATGAAGCAAATTATAAATCCATTAAAAGGAAATAGTAATAAGATACCTATTTGGTTTTATGCGTCAAGCAGGTAGATATTTGCCGGAATATAAAAAGTAAGAGAAACAACAAAAAATTTTCTAGATTTTTGTTATGATGTTAATAAAGCAACGGAAGTAACTTTACAACCGATAAAACGTTATGGGTTTGATGCAGCTATTATTTTTTCTGATATATTAGTTTTACCTCATGCTCTTGGATGGGAAGTAGATTTTAAAGAAAACATAGGACCTATATTAAAGCAGTTCAAATCACAAGAAGATTTTAAATATCTACAAAGCAATCCGAATAATAAATTAGAGAAAGTTTATGAAATAATAAAAAAGTAAAAGAAGAATTACCTTCCACCACTTCCTTAATAGGATTTGTAGGTAGTCCTTGGACAGTGATGAGTTACATGCTAGAAGGAAAGGAAAACAGGATTTTAAAACGAGCAAAAAATTTATATATGAAAATAAAATACTTGCTAAAGAATTGTTGAATTTTATTATGGAAAAAACAGCTGATCATCTTATGAATCAAGCAAAATCGGGAGCAGATGTTTTAAAACTTTTTGATTCATGGTCAGGAGTACTTGGAGAAGAGGAGTTTACTGAATTTGTAATAGAGCCGACAAAAAAATTATATTAAAAGTAAAAAGATGCTTTTCCAAAAATTCCTATAATTGCTTTTCCTAAAGGCAGGATTATTGTACGAAAAATTTATAAAAGAAGTACCTATAGATATTTTAGCCGTAGATCAAATGGTTCCTCTTGAAAAAATGAAAGAATGGGTGATAAAGTAATAGTACAAGTAATTTAGATCCAGTCGTATTATTAACTAATAAAGAAATTATCAAAGAAAAAGCTTATAAAATTCTTCAGACAATGAAAGGAAAGAATTTTATCTTTAATTTAGGGCATGGTATTTTACCTGAAACACCTCCGGAAAATGTAGAGTTTTTGACAGAATATGTTAGGTTATATGAAGAAAGAATAGCAATAGTACTTTTAATTTAGGCGGTCAAAAAACCTTGAATCCGTAAAACCTTTTTTATTTAATTTATTCTATGACAAAGCTATAATTAATCTACCGAATCCATTACGCTATATTATTGCAAAAATAATTTCTACTACTAGAGAAAAAATCTCAAAAAATTTATTCTTTAATCGGTGGTAAATCTTCTTTACTTCAGAAACAGAGGAGCAGAAATTAGCACTAACCGAAAAACTAAAGCAGCTCATAAAGAAGATTTCGCTATTTTTATAAATATGAGATATTCAGCACCTTTTGCTAAAGAAGTAATAGGTCAAATAAAATATAATCCAAGTGAAATAGTATTATTGCCTCTATATCCTCAATTTTCAAGTACTACGACAGGATCTTCGGTTAAAAATTTTTTACAAAACTTTGATATTGATATTCCAATTAAAACAATTTGTTGTTATCCTCTAGAAGAAGATTTTATAAAAAGCCATGTTTCATTGATTAAGGAAAAACTATACGATGACGATAAAAATTTTCGTATATTATTTTCTGCTCATGGATTACCTGAAAAAATAATAAAAGCAGGCGATCATATAGTTTTCAGATAAAAGAAACAGTAAAAGCAATAGTTAAAGAATTAAATATGAAAGATCTAGATTATAAGATAACTTATCAAAGTAGAGTAGGACCTATAGAGTGGTTAAAACCGAATACGGAAGATGAAATAGAGCTAGCAGGAAAGTTAAAAAAAGACATAATTATCGTACCTATATCCTTTGTATCCGAGCATGTTGAAACACTAGTAGAACTTGATATTGAATATAAATTAATCGCAGATAAATATGAAATTCAATATATCCGAATTCCGACACTTGGAACAAATAAAATTTTTATTAATAGTTTGACAAATATATTGCTACAATTTATTAATAAGGTTGATACTAATTTAGTTACGAGTAGTTCTAGTACAAGAATATGTCCAAACGAATTTACTAAATGTTTATGTAAATTAACAAATTAACAAGGAAAAGAATGGCAAATTACTATCTATGGTTTAAGTCAGTCCATCTGATATCTGCTATATGTTGGATGGCAGGGCTTCTTTACTTACCTAGAATATATGTTTACCATACCAAAGCTAAAATAGGTAGTGAGCTAGATAATACCTTACAAGTGATGGAGCTAAAATTACTCAGGTTCATTATGAATCCGGCAATGATTAGCACATTTATATTTGGTTTAATAAATGCTCATATTTACGGGTTTGTTGCTCTTGATACTTGGTTTCACGTTAAAATGTTTGCAGTGTTAATTTTAGTGATATTTCACGGTTTACTTGCAAGATGGCGAAAAGATTTTGCAAATGGCAAGAACATCCATTCAGAAAAATTTTACCGTATAGTTAATGAGATTCCAGCTATTTGTATGGTTATTGCAGTAATAATGGTTATAGTGAAACCATTTGATTAATATTTAATCTGTTCTGTCACCGTGGCTTGACCACGGTATCTATAAATACAGCTTAAAATATTAAATAGTAGGAATGACATAAATGAAAGCAATGCCTGCTCACCGATGATATTTATACTTTAGCTACCAAATATTGCTTCTAGTTCTGCTAAGCGTTTCTCTATTGCGTCTATATCTCTCTTTTTCAAAGGTCTTTCTAACAGCTCTGCTATCTCAATTTTTAGAATTTCTAAATTTTCTTTTGAAGTAAACTCTGCTGCGAGTTCAGATAGGGTTTTGGTATTTTGGTTGGACATATGGACACTCCCGATTGATTAAGCTTAAATTGCTCAAGTTTTAACCACCGAAGAGAAATAAACCCTTGGTGGTCGGGGAAGTAAGAAAACCATCAACGATAGCCATAATAGTCTTTAGGTTTAAAGTATGCACTTTAAACCTTGGACATAACTATTATAACCCCGACCAAAATAAAGCCGAGGATAGTGTCATTTTATGGTCGACACAGATACCACGTTGATTAAGAGGTTCTTACGCCCCAAAATAGCATTTTGCTATTTCAGTTAAAGTTTATATCTAATTTCCTTTAAAAGTCAATCTATAACTTATTTTATTTAAACTAACAGTTTATTTACCTAAAAGATTTTTTATTTCTAATATAAGTTGTAAAATTTATTTAGAATATCTATAATTCATAAAAAATAATATAGAACATTATGAATAATAGCGATGAACTTAATAAGTTAGTAATTTTTAAAGATAAAACCATTAGAAGAATTTTGCATAATAATGAATGGTGGTTTTCAGTAGTCGACGTAGTAGGAACATTGACTGATAGTGCTATCCCACGGCGATATTGGTCAGATTTAAAAAAGCAATTATTAAAAACTGAAGGATTTACTGAGTTGTACGAAAAAATCGTACAGCTGAAACTTTTAAGTATTGATGGTAAACATTATCAAACAGATTGTGCAAATACAGAATCATTACTTCGTATTATACAATCTATTCCGTCTCCAAAAGCAGAACCATTTAAACAATGGCTTGCTAAAGTCGGTTATGAGAGGATTCAAGAAATTTCTGATCCGGAAAAGTCAATTGATAGAGCAAGGGATAATTGGAAACGACACGGGCGTAGTGAGAAGTGGATTCAGCAACGTATGATGGAGCAGGAAACACGAAATAAATTAACTGACTATTGGAAAAATCATGAAGTAACGAAAGAGAGTGAATTTGCTATATTAACTAATATTATTCATCAAGAATGGACAGGTATAAGCATTAAAGAACACAAAAATATAAAGGGCTTAAAAAATCAAAATTTACGTGATCACATGAACGAAGCAGAATTAATTTTTACTGCTCTTGCTGAATTATCTACTCGTCAGGTAGCAGAAACTAATAATGCAACAGGCATGGAAGAAAATAAAATTGCAAGTAAAATAGGAGGAGGTATAGCTAAAAATGCTAAAACGGCCTTGGAAAATAAAACCGGTAAGAAAGTAATCTCAACAGAAAATTATTTACCGCCTAAACTTACAAAGTAAAAAAATTTGTTATAGACCGTGAGGCGTTATTGCGTGGATTGGTAAAACCCACTGTGTCACTAGTTCGCTTGCTAACTAGGTCCATAAAAATAATAAACAAATACTAATAATTTTAGTATTTTAACTGGATCCCGTGGTCAAGCCACGGGAGGACAGAGATGAAATTAATCCACGCAATAATGCTAGAAGCCAAGGATTGCATCAGTTTTGTAAAAAATACTCTCACTTTTGACAGAGGTTTCGTAGCGTTTTACTATTTCGGTTATGGTTCTATATTAACTTCCAAAAAGTCAATTAAACTTTACTTCAGGTGGTAGCGACATTAATATTGCTTCAACATTTCCATCGGTCATTAAGCCGAATTTAGTACCGCGGTCATATAGCAAATTAAATTCTACATATCTACCCCGCCTTATAAGTTGGTATTCTTTCTGCTCAGTTGTCCAAGGTAAAAATAACTTACTTCTAACGATTTCAGGATATACCGACAATAAAGCTCTACCTACATCCTGCGTAAAAGCAAAATCCTGTTCAAAATTACCACTATTTAAGTAATCATAGAATATTCCGCCTACTCCTCTCGGCTCTTTTCGATGCTTTAGATAAAAATATTCGTCACATTGCTTTTTGAATTTAGGATAATAGCTAGAATCATACTTATCGCACGCTTCTTTAAAAGCTGTATGAAACTTTGCAGTTTCGTTTTCTTCCGGATAAAAAGGTGTTAAATCGCCACCGCCGCCAAACCAACTTTTAGAAGTTTCTATATAACGAGTATTGAAATGCATGGCAGGAATTAGCGGCGATTTAAGATGTGCGACTAATGAAATGCCTGTTGCAAAGAATTTCCCGTCTAGCTCTGCTCCTGGAATTTCACTACGGAATTCGGGAGAAAATTCACCGAATACGGTAGATATATTAACCCCGACTTTTTCAAATACTTCTCCTTTCATGAGAGACATAATACCGCCGCCACCGCCGTTACGTTGCCAGCTTGTACGTACAAACTTAGCTGGTTTTAAACCTTTTGTCTGTGCATATTCTTCTTCGATTTTTTCAAATTCTTTGCACAATAAATCACGTAAATTAGTAAACCAATTACTTGTTATTTCTTTATTTTCTATTTTCATAATTATTAAGCAACGATTTAATTACTTTCCTCATCATATACATAATCACTAAAAATACAGCAGCAATGATCATGATATAAAAAGCCGGAGCATAAAATAAACCTGTATGCTCTACAAGCCAACGGGAAATAATAGGTGAAGTTCCGCCGAATATCGCTATTGCAAAATTGTAGCTGAAAGCAACACCAGTGAATCTTTGTTCTGCCGTAAACAAGGATATAACGAATATATAAGCCGTACCTGCTATACTTCCTGCGAGCATACCAAGCATTGTAAGAGCTATAATTTGTTGCCACATCTCTTCTGCTGACATAAGTAACATGGTCGGTAAAATCAATATCAAAATAGCAGTACCAACAAGCATTGCCATTTTAAATTTTCCGATAATATCGGCAGTACCGCCGGCAAGCGGCATCGCTATCATTGCAATAAATGAACTATACGCTAAATATGATAAAGCAATAGTATTGCTAAGATGCATTACATTATAATAGAAAACATTTATATAAGTTTTTACTAAATACATAACACTGCTAGCAATAGCCCCTATACACATAGTTAAAAACATCGATCTCCAAGCAGTTCTAATTACATTGGAAAAAGGTGCTTTAAGAACTTGTTTCTTTTTCTCAAGCATTTTAAAAATCGGTGTTTCCGAGACACGTAATCGCAAGTAAAATCCGGCAAGACCCATAAATCCACCAAGCAGAAAAGCAAAACGCCAAGCAAAATCTATATGCGAAAAATAACGTTCAATTATAATACCGATAAATGTTGCAATTAAAGTACCTGCGATATTTGAACCATGTACTAACCCTGCCGTAAAACCGGCTCTTAAGTTTTGACGATGTTCAAGGATAAAAATAGCCGCTCCCGTTCCTTCACCGCTAATACATAAACCTTGAATAAGCCGCATTATAACTAAAGTTATAGGGGCATAAATCCCAATACTTGCATATGAGGGTATAAGACCCATAATAAAGGTCGGAATAGTCATACCTAGCATCGAGATTATTAAAGCGATACGTCTACCGTATCTATCACCGATATAACCGAATAATATACCTCCTATCGGTCTTGTCAGAAAGCCGACCGCAAATACTCCAAGGCTTAGAAGAGTTTTAATGAATTCTGATTCACCTGGAAAAAAAACTTGTCCAATAATCAACGAAAAAACTGAATATACCGTAAAATCATAATATTCGAGTACATTACCTGAAATAGCAGATAAAAAAATGAACTTAGACCTATTCATCGGGCTTTAAATAACTTAATTACTAATTAGTTATTATAGACGAGTTACATCATTTATAAAGTGTAAAGTTTTGAAATATCATTTAAACTAATTGGGATAAGAAAGTTTTAGCAGGAACGATTACAGGATAGTTATAACTGAAGCAATCAATTTCCTTATATTCCATGTTAAGTACTACTTGAAAGGCAAAAGGGCAATTTAAAAGTTCTTGAAAATATTTTAAATTTGAGTTTAATTCTTGATTTGAAGAAGTTTTAGCTTCAACTAACATCCATGGTTTGTTATTTTTTGTTACTAAAAAATCTACTTCTTTCTTTTGTTTATCTCTAATAAAATATAATTCATATTCACCAAATCCTAAATCACTCCAAAAATGACAGAATTTTAATAAATGATTTGCAATAAAATTTTCATATCTTGCTCCCATATCTTCTATAAGCGACCAGTCCCATAGATATATTTTTGGTTCTTTTATTAAACTTCTAGGAATATTATTTGACCATGGATAAATACGATAACTATAAAAAAACGACTCAAATGATTCAAGCCATCTTGTAATGGTTGGAATCGATACTTTAATTTTATTTGCAAGAGAGCTATAAGATGCTTGTCCTCCTATAGAGGAAGTCAAAAAGCTTCCTAAGACTTCCATTTGAGATAACTCTTGGATTTGTGTTAACTCTCTAATATCTTCTTTAAAAAGCTGAGTATTTTTAGTTTTCTTCCATCTATGCCAAAATGTGGAAGAATTCTTAAGATAAGGATCAGGAAAACCACCAAATTTAAATAAGGATTCAAATTGTTCTTCAGATATTTTTTTTGGTAGATTTATTTCTTTGGTTAGACTACTAAAATTTTTTATTACTTCAGCTAGTGTCAAAGGGTGCATACGATATGGGAAATATCTTCCCATCATACTATCACCGCCTTTTTTATATACTCCAAGCTTTGAGCTGCCGGTAACTATAATGTGAGCTTGTTCTCCATAAACATCATAAAATCCTTTTAAAAAAGTTTGCCAGTTTGAGAATTTATGTAGCTCATCAAAAATCACGATAGGGTTATTTTGATCCGGAATATGTAGATTTATAAAATCTGCTATTGCTGTTGTTCCTTTTAAAATTAGCAAACGAGCCTTTTCTTCATCCCAATTTAAGTAGTAATTTTTATCTATTACTTTTTTAGCTAAAGTAGTTTTACCGACTTGACGGGCTCCTTCTATAAAAATCATTTGCCTATTTTCTTGCAAGTGATTTTTTATTACTAATTCATAAATCCTTTTCATATATTTATTATGACTATTATAACGTGCATATTAATTTGGTCATAACTATTATAATATACACGTTATAATGGTCAAGTACTTATAACCTAGTTATCTATCTAGTGGGAACTACCGGAATTCCTACTTTTGTAAGTTTAGCACCTTTTGGCTTTTTAATTCCTGCAAATTTTTGGTCTTCTTGTTGTTTTCGTAGTTTTTCTCCTATTTTTGCAGCTTCTCTGCTACCTTTAAGAGCACTTTTTACAGGCTTTGTGTTAAGATTCGTAACACCTTTTGAAGTCTTAATATCTTCATCTTTATCAAAATATCTTATGTCTGTAGCAGTACTTAAATGATAAACTCCACTACTTTTTTGTATAAACTGATTTTGATTTTGTAAAGCTTTGCCTTCTAAATCTAAGAATTTACCATTTTTTTCAATAGCAAATACTTTTCCATTTTTTTGAAGAATAGTTTCATCAAGCTTAATATTCTCATCTAATACTACTTTTCCAAAATCACCTACCTCCCCAATTTTTGTACCACTAAGATCATATGCGTAAAGTTTTTCTTCATGGAAATCTAAGTTGTTTAAAAAATTCTCTATGGAATTCTTATCATTAGTAAAATTGCCTAATTCATAGGTGCCTATAATTTTTTCTTCTTTGCTTACTACTTTTTCCGTATATTTTTCTTCTTTAATAACTTTTTTAGTATTTTTAATAATTCCAAGATAAGCTAGAGCTTTTTTAAACTTACCTAAATTACGCTTTACCTCAACTTCTACGGGTCTAGAAAATTCTTTTTCTTTTACTTCTTCAACTTCTCCTATAACTAACTGCCCATCTATAGGTCTACCCAGTTCATCTTTAAAATGAATTAATTTGGCATTTTTTACTCTATTTAATTCAATTTCTTCAGTTTGAAAATGTAGATGTTTTTTTTCTGGCATAAATTCCTCCTTAGATAAATTTTGGTTTATTTCAACTGTAAAGGAGTAAATTAAATTTTTGCAAGAAATTTTTATTGTTAGTTATTTCTCAATAACTAACAAATATTAAGAATTAAAAACTACTGTGCCGTCCAGCCCCCATCTATCAAGAGTCCACTACCTGTTATTGATGATGCTTTTTCATCACATAAGAATATTACTAAGTTTGCTATTTCATCAGCTTCTACAAATTTTTTCGTAGCTTGAGATTTAAGGATTACATCCCGGAGTGCCGATTCTTCACTGATATGTCTAGCTTTAGCAGTATCTGCTATTTGATTCTGCACGAGCGGTGTGTTGACGTAACCTGGGCAGATAGCATTAACTGTAATATTATTCTCAGCCACTTCTAAAGCAACGGTTTTGGTAAGCCCAAGAATACCATGCTTTGCTGCTACATATGCCGACTTAAAAGGTGATGCAACATATGCGTGAGCGGAAGCGATGTTAACAATTCGCCCGAAGCCGTTTTTTTTCATAATCGGTATTGCATATTTCGTAGTATAGAAAGAGGCTATTAAATCTATACGCAAAATTTGCTCCCATTTATCTTCAGGAAATTCATCGATAGGAGCAACATGCTGAATACCGGCATTATTTACTAATATGTCTATTTTACCGAATTCTTTTATTATTGCCTCAAACATAGAGCGAATTTCATTTGGCTTTTCTAAATTTATTCCTTGATAAAATACAGCTCTTGCTCCAAGTTCTTTCAATTCTGCTGAAATTTTGGCTATTTCCGCCTCCTTTGCAAAACCATTAATAACTATTTTAGACTCAAGTTTTGCAAAATGTTTTGCTATTTCAAGCCCGATACCGCTAGTAGAACCGGTAATAACTGCTACTTTGTCTTTCATTTTCACCTCCTGCTATGTGTAATAACCGTGGCTTGTACCGGCTACATCGTCATTGCGAGCAGCCGTAGGCTGCGTGGCAATCTCATGAAGTAATAACAAAACTCCTGAGATTGCTTCGTCAATTGCTGTGCAATTTCCTCGCAATGACGATTTAGCCGGTACAAGCCACGGCATGATATAGTTAATCAAGTATTATTTGTCTTTTATTTAAAAGTAACTTATATTAGATTTTACTTAAAGAAATAATGTATATACTCGTTTAATTTGAAAAAGTGGCGTTGTCGTTCTACAAGGGCTACGGTACTCACATATTAATATATGCTCCGTTCCTCGCCTTGTGAACTCCTAGCTCTTTTCCAAATTAAACTTCGTCTACTCTTCATTTTAATTAGAGTATAATTTATGAAAATTGTTAATAGTGTTGATGTATCTGTATCTTGTCAAGGCAAAGAATATCCATATGACCATCCAAAAGTTTATTTAGAGATTGATAAAGAGAAAAAGGAAGTTATCTGTCCGTATTGTAGCAAGAAATTTAAACTAGTAACAAAATGACTATAAAATTTCTGTCAGAAAGTACTATAAACCGAATTGCTGCCGGTGAGGTTATAGAAAGACCCGCATCGGTAGTAAAGGAATTAGTTGAAAATGCTGTTGATGCCGGTAGTACTAAAATAGATATTATCTTAGAACGTGCCGGTAAAAATCTAATCATTATTTCCGATGACGGTATCGGTATGACTGATAAGGAATTAGAAATTGCCGTTGAACGTCACACAACTTCTAAGCTTGATGAAAGCGATTTCCTAAATATTCATACTTTCGGTTTTAGAGGTGAAGCACTGCCGTCTATTGCTGCCATTAGCAAAATGCTAATTACTTCTAAGAAACAAGGGGCTGACAAAGCATTTCAGATTAAGTTAATCGGCGGCAATGAAAAACAAGTTACTGTTTCTGTCCATAATGAAGGTACAAAAATAGAGATACGTGATTTATTTTTTGCAACACCTGCTCGCTTAAAATTTCTAAGAGCCGACAAGACTGAACTTGCAGCAACCGTAGACGTGGTTAAGAAAATCGCTCTAGCACATCCTGAAATTTCTTTTAGCTTAACACATGATGACAGAAATCTGCTAAAGTTTAAAGGACAAAATAAAGATGCAGAAACTAACCTAAAACAGCGTATAATCGATGTAATAGGTGATGATTTTATAAAAAATGCCGCTTATATAGATTTCAAAACTCCTGATTTCTCTATTTGCGGCTATACTAGTATCCCGACATATAATAGAGCTTCAAGTGAAGATCAGTTTTTATTTATCAATAATAGACCGGTAAAAGATAAGTTGCTACAAGTAGCTTTAAGGGTAGCATATCAGGATTATTTAACTCGTGATCGTTATCCGCTATGTGCTATATTCTTACAAATTGATCCACAACTTGTTGATGTTAATGTACATCCGGCAAAAGCAGAGGTTAGGTTTCATGACCCGAATTATGTACGAAACTTATTAATAGAAGCAATTAAAAATGCTTTAACGAATAAAAGCCATGTTACTTCTACTACTATTGCCTCTGATGCTCTTCAGTTATTTAAAAATCCTTTAGCTAACAAACAACCGTCAGTAAGTAAAGCTGTAAGCGTGAATAGTAAACCGACAGATTATAGACCTGCTATGTCGCCTAGTTTTAAATCTACGCCAAATACTGCTTGTCAGAAGCTAATTGATACGCTACCACATGCTAAAATAGAACAAGAAGTAAAAAGACGTATAGAACATGAGCAGCAAAGCCATAAACAATATAAGCTTGGAGCAGCTAAAGCACAGCTTCATACTACTTATATTATTTCACAAACCGAAGATAGTATAGTAATTACCGACCAGCATGCAGCACATGAACGTTTAGGATATGAAAAAATAAAAGATTACCTTAAAACGGAAGAGTTAATAAAACAGCGTTTGCTTATTCCTGAGATAGTAGAACTGCCAAATGAAAGAAAAGCAGATTGTTTATATGAAAATAGAGAAAAACTATATAAACTTGGTTTAACTCTAGAAAAATTCGGTGAGAAATCTATTATAGTGACTGAAATTCCAAATATCCTTGGAGATGTAAACGTACAAAAGTTAATTCAGGATCTCGCTGATCATTTATCGGATTTCGGTGAGAATATAGCTTTGACGGAGTTAATAGAGCATGTGACGGAAACTTATGCCTGTCATTATTCTATTAGAGCAGGACGAAAATTATTGGCAGATGAAATGAATGCCTTACTGCGTCAAATGGAAAATACGCCGTTTTCAGGTCAATGTAATCACGGCAGACCTACTTATATTGAGTTGAAGCTTAAGGATATCGAACGCTTATTTGGACGGTAACTCGTTTAATTTGAAAAATTGGCGTCATTGCGAACGACTGTAAGGAGTGCGGCAATCTCAGGACATTAAAACTAGATTGCCACGCAGCCTACGGCTGCTCGCAATGACGCATCTCTCTTTATTTTGCAATGCCTAGTTTTTACTTGACTATTTTTCAATTTCGTTTTATTCTGCTTTTCTTGAGTAGTAACAATAGACTTCTTGTATAACGCCGCTAATAAGGAGGAATTTGTAGGAGACACGGAAGTGCTTGCCACCGCAGCGCACACTTTAGTACGTGAGGATGCGAGTACCGGATCGACGCACAAATTACCCTTAGAAGCAAGTTATGCAAGAAGTCTAATAAATAATATCTTGATTTAAGGTGTCAGATAATGGCAAAGAAAAATAAAAATGTTTTGGTAAGGCTAGTAAGTACTGCCGGCACAGGTGTTTTTTGGGTAAAAAAACGTAATCCGAAAACCCAAACCGAGAAGCTTTCTTTTCGTAAGTATGATAAAGTAGTTAAAAAACATGTTCTTTTTAAAGAAGAAAAAATAAAATAATTGTAAGTAATATATGGCAGTAAAAATTCGTTTAGCTAGAGGCGGTGCTAAAAAGCGTCCTTTTTACCGTGTAGTAGTAGCTAACGCAACAGCACCTCGTGACGGTGACTTTTTAGAAAAAGTCGGAACTTATAATCCAATGCTTGCTTCAGATAATAGTGAGCGTGTGGTTTTAAAAAAAGATCGTATAGAATATTGGCTTGGCACCGGTGCTAAACCAACTGAACGAGTCGCAAAATTTATTGAGCAAGCAGGTGTTACTCTTCCTGAGAAAGTTAAAAAGGAAATGGAAGTTAAAGCAAAAAACCGCAAAGCTAGACCAAGTAAAAAGGAAGCTAAAGAAGCTTAATTTATAGTGTATTTTCGTCATTGCGAGGAAAAATTGAAAATTTTGACGAAGCAATTTCGTGCCAAAGTCCTGAGATTGCCACGCTCCTTGCAGTCGCTCGCAATGACGGTTTAGTATCCACGCAACAATGCTCGCCTGTGCGTGAATGATTTTTACACATATCCTTTCTCTATAATCACATTAATATGCCGGATTAGCTCAGTGGTAGAGCAACCGCCTTGTAAGCGGTAGGTCATCAGTTCAAATCCGATATCCGGCACCATCAAAAATTTTCTTGTCATTTGTCATATTGGGGCTATCTTTGTATAGATACCAAATCGTCATTGCGAGGAGGTATTGTTGTATAGATACTGAAGGTTGTCATTGCGAGGAAATTTACAATAGTAAATTGACGAAGCAATCTCAGGAGTTTGTTATTATTTCATAAGATTGCCACGTCGCTTCGCTCCTCGCAATGACGGATAAACAGACCCACACAACAATACTACGCAGGAACGACATAAGAGCCATGCAACAAAGCCGTTTTTAACTAAGATTAACATCCTTTAAACTATGATAGTAATCGATAAAACATCTTATAGGGCTGTGGGGTTTGATAAACGTATTAAATTCCTAGTGCTACATTATACACAGTGTGATTTTAAGCAGTCTTTAGATTTTCTAACCGGTGAAAAGTTAAGTAGCCATTATTTAATAAACAATGAAAACCCTGAACATATATTTCAATTAGTAGAAGAGCATGATAGAGCATGGCATGCTGGAGTAAGTTACTGGCAAGGTCATGAGCGTATTAATGATACATCAATCGGTATTGAAATCGTAAATCCTGCATTTGAAATAAATGCAAAAAACAATAATATAACCTGGCTGCCTTATTCAAAGCAACAAATTAACAGTGTCATAAGTTTGTGTAAACAGATTATCGCTAGATATGATATTAAACCCACTAGAGTGGTTGGGCATTCTGACATTGCTCCAGGTAGAAAACAGGACCCTGGTCCGCTATTTCCTTGGAAACTATTGTATGATAACGATATTGGAGCATGGTATGATGAGCAAATTTTTAACAAGCTATTGCCTCAAGTCGACATAACCGATATTAAAGCAATTCAGCAAAAATTTATTACATACGGTTATAAACTTGAAGCTACTGGAATTTTAGATTCTAAAATGAAAGATGTTATAATTTCGTTTCAAATACATTTTCGCCCTAGTAATTTTTCCGGCGATTTGGATGCTGAAACCATAGCAATTTTAGATGCCTTAATATTGAAATATAAATCTGAATTAATATGATAAGATTTATAACTATATCGAATCTTATGGATTATCGAGTTACTTTGAAATTAATGGAAGATTACGTTAACAGAGTAATTAGTGATAATGAGCCGGAAATTGTTTATTTAGTCGAACATTCGGAAGTATATACAGCCGGTACTAATTATAAACAAGAAGAATTATTAAATTACGATGATATTCCGGTAATTTACACAGGACGTGGCGGTAAATTTACTTTTCATGGACCGGGTCAGCGTGTTATTTATCCAATTCTTAATTTAGCCTTACCAAATCGACACAAAGATTTAAAGCTATATATAAAAATGCTTGAAGAATGGATTATAAATAGCTTAAATTATTTTGGAATTAAAGCATATATTATTAAAGATAAAGTAGGAATTTGGGTAAAAGTAAGGAAAGATGAATTTGCTAAAATTGCTGCAATAGGTGTTAGAGTAAGAAAATGGGTTACATATCATGGTGTAGCTATAAATATTTCAACAGATTTAAGTAAGTTTAGTGGGATTATTCCTTGTGGACTTGAAAATTCTTTAGTAACATCTTTAAATCAGTTAGGAATTCATATTGAAATGTCTGAATTTGATAAAATTATTCAAACTGAATTTAATAAAATATTTAAATGATCAGAAAATTTTTACTCACAATTTTAGCAATTTTTGCTCTTTGGGTCGGTGGTCTTGGTTATTATTTATATTTAATAAATTCTTATAAGCTCAATAGTAATACCACTAATGCAATAATAGTATTTGCAGGAGGAGGACATAAAATTGAAACCGGTATTGCTTTGCTTAAAGCAGGCTATGCACCTATATTATTTATTACCGGTATAGAATCTACAGAGCAATTAAAAAATTTGTTAAAGGAACGTAATGTTATAGAACAGCAGGTAATACTTGCTCCGAATAAAATAATGTCTGAAGAAGATAATATTAAGAAAGCGGTTGATTTTATTGTAACTTACAATCTTACTTCAATAATTTTAGTAGAGCATAATTATAATATGCCTTTTATGCTAAATAAGCTTGAAAAAGCGATTCCTTCTTCTAATAATATCTATATAGTGCCATATCCTGTTTTTTCCAAACAAAAATATGATATGTTATTAAAATCCTATCACCGTTATTTAATGAGTATAGTAAACTGATCCCCACTTTGTGCTTCGTTGTTAGCATTGTTGTGCAGATCAATTTTATCTCTGTCATCCCGTGGCCCTTCCACGGGATCCAGTTAAAAATACTAAAATTATTAGTATTTTTTATTGTTTTTATGGACCACGTGGGTTTTATCGGTCCATGCGACAATGTCTTTGTTGTTCGTTGGCTTGCCTATTATAGACTTCGCTCCTCACACCCGTCACAAAATGGGTCTGTTACTCAAGGTAGAGCTTCTTAGGTTCTTTACTCTTTGCTAGTACAATATTTTAGAACGGTTACGCCAAATAATGCAGAAATTAAAGAGCCTATTATTACTGCAGCTCTCATAGAGTTTGAAGGACAACTACTCTCAAACGTAATACTACCTATAAATAAACTTAGGGTAAATCCAATTCCTCCAAGTATAGATATAGAATAAAATTTTAACCATGAGGTATCACTTGGTAAATTACAGAGTTTAAATTTTACAAATGGATATGAAAATAGCATAATACCTAATTGCTTACCTACAAATAAACCAAATATTATCCCGTAAACTAAAGCAAGGATTGAGTTGGAACAGGCGCCTTTAAATACAAAATATTCTAAAAGGATACCGGAATTCATAAATACAAAAAGCGGTAAAATAAAGTAATTTACAAAAGGACGAGTTAAGTTTTCAAGTTTTTTAAAAGAAGTGTTAAATTCTCCTTTTATATTAACAGGTATAAAAAGTGCTATAATAGCTCCGCATAAAGTACCGTGAATACCTGACTCCACCATATTAATCCATAATAATAAACCTACAATTATATAATAAAATAATTGTTTAACTTGTCGATAATTCAATATAAACAAGATGAATATAATTACAGAGGAAATTAATAATGCCGGAGTATTGATTGTTTTAGTGTAAAACAAGGCTAGTATAATTAACGCAAAAGCATCGTCAATTAATGAGAAACCTATAATAAAAGCTCGTAATTCTAAAGATATATGTCGACTGAAAAAAGATAAAATACCAAGGACAAAAGCAGTATCGGTTGCTATAGGAATAGCCCATCCTTTTATTAATCCCGGTTTATCATAATTAAAAAACATGTATATTAAGGCAGGAACTACCACACCTCCAAGGGCTGCCGCCGCAGGTAATATTAGTTTTTTTTATTTTTATATTCACCTTCTACTAGGTGAAATTTCATCTCTAAACCTATTAATAAAAAGAAGAAGGTCATGAGACCGTCATTAACCAACTCTATAAAAGTTGTTTGTAAACTTACATTTCCTATTGTTAAAGAAAATTTACTGTAAATAAAAGAAGAATAATATTTTGCTAAGAAAATATTATTGCTGACAATTATTGCTAAAGTAAAAGCAATAATTAATAATATACCGGCAAAAGTACCAGATTTAATTAATTCTCTTAATTGATTATTTATGCCCATGATTTTAATATTAGTTATAACAAGCTCATAATAATAAGTTATTTAAATTCATTAAGAAAGTCAAAAATCTATATAAATTCATAGCAATAATTTATTTTTTAGTGAGATAAAAAGTTGTTTTTATACTTTTATAAACTTGTATAATAAGTGTAAGAAGATATAAATATGATATATTATGCACCTTAACTACTTAAAAGATTTGATTGGTTTTAAGTCTGTAACTCCTGAGAGTGACGGGGCTATTGAGTATATTGATGATTTGCTTAAACAGCACGGCTTTAAGACCGAAATAAAAATATTCGGCGATTCTAAAAGTGAGCAAGTCACTAACCTTTATGCTGTTTTCGGTAGCAATGAGCCTAATATTTGCTTTGTTGGGCATGTAGATGTAGTGCCGGCAGGTAATCATGAGCTTTGGCATAATGCGAGTCCATTTAAGGCTAGCCAGCAAGACGGTAAGATATATGGCAGAGGTGCGGTGGATATGAAAGGGGCGATAGCATGCTTTCTAGCAGCTAGCTTAGATTTTATAAAAAATAATACCAGTTTTAAAGGTTCTATTAGTTTCTTACTTACTAGTGATGAAGAGGGAAAAGCAAAGCATGGTACTAAAGAAATGCTGCAATATATTTATGATCAAGGGCATAAAATTGGTTTTGCTATTGTCGGTGAGCCTACTTGCGAAAAAGAGATAGGCGATACAATTAAAATCGGCAGAAGAGGAAGTGTTAACTTTAAATTAAATATAGAAGGTTTAGCAGGGCATGTAGCTTATCCTCATAAAGCAAATAATCCGTTGCCTTGCTTAATAAAAATATTGAATGAGTTAACAAATATAAGACTTGATGAAGGGACGGAATTTTTTCAAAGTTCAAATCTTGAAGTGACGAATATCGATGTCGGTAATAATACTTCAAACGTAATTCCGACAAGTACGGAAGCATCTTTCAATATACGTTTTAATAATTTACATAGTGCAGAAACTTTAGCAAAACAGGTAGAAGAAATTATTAAACGATATTGCAAAGAATATAAAGTAGATTATAAGTTAGAGTATAGTAGTTCTGCTGATAGTTTTATTCAAAATCCTAACGATAAAATAAAAGAATTTGCTAAAATAGTAGAGCATATACTTAAAATAAAGCCTGAATTCTCTACAAGCGGCGGTACGTCGGATGCAAGATTCGTCAAAAATTATTGTCCGTTAGTAGAATTCGGTTTATTATCCGAAACGGCACATAAAATAAATGAATACACAAAAATTAGCGATTTACAAAAATTATATGATGTGTATTATAATTTTTTGATGGAAATACTTTAATGTCATTCCAGCGTGGATACCAAGTCGTCATTGCGAGCAGCCATAGGCTGCGTGGCAATCTCGTCAAATATCCTGAGATTGCGTACGTACAATTATATTACATAATTTCCTCGCAATGACGGATAAACCCGATCCAAGCAACAATGCTGAGCTAGGAATAACATTACCATATGCGGATGTGATGAAACTGGTAGACATGCAAGATTTAGGTTCTTGTGCCGCGAGGCGTGGGGGTTCAAGTCCCTTCATCCGTACCATTTCTCTAATTTTGTAATCATTTAATTTCATAGTCTATTAATTACCTTGAAGTTACTTGTATATTAAATAAGCTTCTTGGTCGTGCCTCCGTATTGCAGTTTAGAGTAAATAGTCTATAATCCTCAAACAGTAATAAGAGAGAATTATAGTTAAGGAGTTATGGCAAAAATAGATGTTAAGTGTAGATATTGTAACAACACAGAAGAAGTAATAAAGTCAGGATATTCAATTTCAAAACAACAGAGATATCAATGCAAGCGGTGTAATCGATATTTTCAATTGGAGTATATTAATAATGCATCTAAGCCTGGAGTTAAGGAGCAAATAGTAGAAATGTCAATCAACGGCTCTGGAGTTAGAGATACAGTAAGAGTATTAAAAGCGGGTATCAATACAGTTATCCGTGTTTTAAAAAAATCTAGTATTAAAAACAATAAATCATTCTATCAGTACAACAGAAGTAATTATTGCTCCTGAGATAGATGAACAATGGTCTTATGTACAGAATAAATCCAGACAACGATGGCTTTGGTATGCCTTGGATAAGATTTCGTTAAAAGTAGTTGCTTATACGTTAGCTTCTTAATATTTTAATGATTTTTTAATTTAATAAGAGTAAGCTATGCGTCAACCTCTCAGCAACACAAGTGAAGTAACAGAAGTTCCTTCTCAACCCCCTACTTCCCAAGAATCGATAGCTACCACAACTATCTTTACATCAACCTTATCTGTGAAAGTAAACCAACCGGCAAATAAGGAAGAGGATAAGGAAAAAGAAGAATATGCAAAATTTTTGGAAGGTTTTACTAAAACTCGAATCAAAAAATATTCAGAACCTTTTGTTAGGCAACCTTTGGATCAAAGTAAAGTAACAGATTTAGAAAGTGAAAAAGAGAAATTTGAAAGCTTTTCGGAAAGTTTTACAGAAAGTCGACGCACGCTCCTTTCAACACCTATTTTGAGAAAACGTTCGGAAAAAAAAAGTAGAAAAGAAGGAAGGGCTGCAAGTTTCAAGTTTAAAACAAGAAAATATAGGAACTAATGAGTTACTGGAAAAAATGCTTATTAAGTTAAAAAACGAACCTACTAATGCTGTTAGTTACGAAGATAAAGTTAAAATAAAGAACATACTATGTGAAATACAAAATTTCGCTTCTGAAAAAGTGATTGAGGATATTAAAAATATTATACATAATAATAATATAACTAGGGAAACGCTAAATTATTTAAATGAAAATCTTGGGAGATTTATAGTCAATAAAACAAGTATAGCAAATGATGAAGTGTTAGTCCAAGGAGCAGACAATACTGATATACATTAATAATACGAACTTAGGATAAACACTTATCCTAAGTTCGATAAAAATACTGAATAAACAATTAATTATAAAATTCCATGCAGCAATTTAGTATTTATCAAACAAGCGATGAATTGCTTCTAAAATCGATATTGCTTCTGATAGAAAAATGCTATCACTCTGATCTTAAAAGCGTGATATTAACTGCAGATGCAGATCAACAAGAAATGCTCAATAAAAATCTTTGGACTTATTCACGTAAGCAATTTATACCTCACGGTAGTAAATTTGATCCGCAGCCTGAAAAACAACCGATTTATATTACCGATGAGTTACAAAATCCTAATAATGCTAGTGTGCTTGTTATTATTTCGCCTACGGATATAGGAAAAATTTTACAAGCAAAAGAATATATAAGAGTTTTTAAAAGGATAATTATAATAACCGATTTACCGGAAGATTTAAAAGAATTAACGGCAAAAATAAATAAATTTACCGAGCAGGAAAATAAAATCGATTGTTTTACTCAAAATCTTCGTGGAACGTGGAATAAGGTAGAATAAGCTTAGGTCCTGTGCACTTTTAATAGAATAATCATAATTATGGCTCTTTTTAGCTGCAAATTATCAGATTTTTTTGAAATATGAATAACTATTCCTTCAAAAATCTTATTAATTTTCGCTTAAAAATATCTCATAATTATAATCATTAATCAAAAGTGCACAGACCTAGAGTCTATCTATAAAGTAATTTTAAAGCTAATTAAATTCTTTTTTGCTACAAATTATAAATTTTTTTTGAAATAGGGTTAGCTATTCCAGCAAAAAACTTATTAATTTTCGCTATAAAATCTCTTTAATTATCAGTTAAAATTACTTTATAGATAGACTCTTATATTCTTTTACGTACAAATAAATATAATCCGATCGTTAAAGCAATAACCAAATTGGAATAACAAGCAAAAATAAAATCTAGATTTTTTGAAGCAAAATTTTGCAATATAAAATGAATTGAAGTAACTAGCAATATTGTTAAGGCAGAAAATAATACCGGCATAAAAGTTGTTTTTTTGCTATAAGGATATCTCAAAAAAACTGCAAGAGCTAAAAAAGGTAATACAAAATTATATAAAGGCCAAATTATTCTTTGATGTGCTTCAGCAATTAATTTAATTTTTTTAGTAATAGCTAAATCATGAGGAGGGGCAAGTAATTCGCTGATATAATATTCGTTTGCTTCTTTATTATGTTTAGTTCTTTGCGATACTAATGGATTATCATTTTGTAGTTTTATCATTAAAGAATCGAAAGTTAACTGAGTTAAATTACCGTTTACGTCATATTCTTGTCTTATGCCTTTATTAAGTTCAAAAATCGGGCTATTATCATATATATTAAGAGTACCTGAACCCGCAAATACTACTGATGGGTTATCAGCGTTGCGATTATCAAATATTATTACGCCGTTCATAATATTTCCTGCTGATTTTTTATCTATAAAAACAGTGATATCTTTCGTTACTTTATTAAAAGTTTTCTCTTCAATCATACTTGAGATATAATTATTCTTTATAAAGTTTAAACGTGATTTTAAGTTTATATGAGATAACGGCAGAATGGTAGAAGATATATAATAAGCAAGTAGCATAACTATTAATGCGACATATAAAGCAGGCAATGCTAGCTGTATATTATTAACTCCCGAAGCTTGTAATATAATTAATTGTCGCTCGACTTTTAAATTATTATAGATATAGATCACGGCAATAACCGTTATTACCGGTAACAGAATAAATAATAAAGTAGGAAGTACTAGAACTATTAAACTGAAGAAGTCCATAACTTTTATACCTTTATCAAATAAGTATAAAAGTTTTAATATTTGCGTTATCCATACTATACTAGTCACTGAAAAAGTAACAACTATAAGCAGCGGTAAGATATTTTTTATAAAGTATTTTCGGTATAGTAGCATATAAATGATTTAATTTAGAAAATTGACTATAATCGTCATTACTAAGAAATTGCGTAGGAATTTGAACGATTGATGGGTTTATAGAAACTCGTTCTTGGTTCATTTCAAAATCATTAAAAACCAAGTTCACTATGTGAACCTAATCGTATTAACTCCAATGTATCAGCATCGGGTTTTCTATAAATTAATACTAAATCCGGTTTAATATGACAATCTCTACAATCTTTCCAATTACCTATAAGAGCATGATCTCTCATATGTACAGGTAATATTATATCAGCAACCAAGTATTTAACTGCTTTCAACAAAATATCATCCAAATTTATTCCGTGTTTTCTACGTTTTTCACGCTTATAATCACGTTTAAACTGTGCGGTACGTTTAATCGTTCTCATTTAAATCGGACAACAAATTATTTATATTACCAACATGAACTAATTTGCCGCTTCTTGCAGCTTTCATGGCCTTAATTGTTTCATCATTTGGGATAAGCGGCTCAAACGGTAACGCTTTTTCACGAGCAACACGAAATAAAAGCATACGCACAGCGTCGGATAAAGTAAGTCCCATAGTAGCAAGCACTAAAGCTGCTTCTTCTTTCACATCTTCATTAATACGGGCTCGCACAATAGAATCAGCAGACATAAAAATCTTCTTTCAATAATGTAGCTACATTGTAGCACTTATATAAAAAATTTTCAAGATTAAAAATCAAGTTTTTTATATGTAGTAAGAATTAAATCCCCAATCTTTTTTATTAAATTACCCGCAAAAACTCGATAAATTAATTTACCTATCACTATTGTTATAAATGTAATAGCAATACCGTAAATTATATCACTTGGGTAATGCATGGCAAGGCTTATACGAGATAAAGACACGAGTATGATAACACAAATCATTAAGATTTTTAACGGTAATTTAATATAATCCCAAATAAAATATGTTACCAAAACGCTAAGAGCCGCGTGGCTGCTTGGAAAGCTTGAAAAGCATCTTTCATTTGCAGTATTTATTATGGTCATGAAACTATCCGCAGGAAGACTGCAATAAGGGCGAGGAAAATTAACTGAAAATTTAAGAGCGGTAAAAATTAAACCGAATACCCCGTATATTATACCGATTTCAACTAATTTATTATAATTGTGCCAAAATTTATTTTGCCGTTCATTATCATTTTTAATTTTCTTTAATTGAATATAAAAATATATACAGTATAAAATATATATTAAGGCGAAATTAGCTATATTAAAACAAAACGAAATTATTTTAAAAAAATAAGGTATTAGACCAATGTTAGTAACTTTATTCAAAAATAAGAATATTTCTTGATTTAAGCCGCAAAAATTATAAAAAACTTCAAACATTATTTTAAATATTTATGTTACAAGTAACAATACTTGGATGCGGAGCATCTCTCGGCGTACCGGTGATCGGGTGCGATTGCAGTATATGCTTATCGAATTCAAAGTACAATAAAAGAACTAGATCGGCAATATATATTAAAGATGAAAATAGTCAAATATTAGTTGATTTCGGTTTTGATATTAGAAATCAACTATTACGAGAAAAGCTAAATAAGCTCGATTGTGCTATATTAACACATTATCATTCTGATCACGTTAACGGCATCGATGATTTACGGGTATTTACTTTTATGCAAGGTAAGCCATTTGAAATCTATACAGATCACGATAGTACGGCAAAGCTCCATACAAAATTTGATTATCTATTTGATAATAAGTTATTTAAACTTGGGCGGTTGTTCACAACTCAATCTGTTAGTTTTTTTGATAAAATTAAAATTAATACTATTGAGATACAATTTTTTAGACAACATCATGGTCCTATAGATAGTTTAGGTTTACGTATAGGTGATTTTGTTTATTCGCCCGATGTAATCGATTTTCCTCCTGAATCGGAAGAGTATTTAAAAGATATAAAAATATGGATATTAGATTGTATGGATTATAAATCAAATCCGAATCATGCAGGACTTGATAAAGTTCTAGAATGGCGTGAAAAATATAAACCTGAGCAGATATTATTAACCAATATGAGACACACGATAGATTATCATGAAATTACGAAAATGCTTCCAAATAATGTTAAACCGCTTTATGACGGTTACAAATTTACGGTTTAGTTTATGATTATTTTAGAAAAAGTTTGTAAGCGTTACGGCAAAAATTACGCAATTAAGAATATTGATTTAGATTTTACTACTAAAGAAACTACTGTAATAATTGGACCTTCGGGAAGTGGAAAAACTACTCTGCTTAGAATTTTAAATAATTTAGAAGAACCGAGTAGCGGTGCTTTTTTGATAGACGGAAAGAAGCTATTATCTAAAGATAGGAGAAAGCTTCGTTTAAAAGTCGGTATGGTTTTTCAAAATTTTAATCTCTTTCCGCATTTAACGGTAGGAGAAAACCTAATTTATACACCGGTAAATGTATTAAATTTGCCAAAAGAACAAGCAATTTCTGTGGCAAAGGAATTACTTGCAAAATTTAAGCTAACGCAAAAATTTGACTCATATCCGGCAAATTTATCAGGCGGACAAAAGCAGCGAATAGCAATAGCAAGAGCCTTGATGATGAAACCGGAAATTTTGCTATTTGATGAACCAACCTCAGCACTCGATCCTGAAAACATTAAAGATGTTATAGAAAATATAAATTTATTAAAAGATCAAATGAGTATGGTAGTAGTCACGCATCATTTGAAATTTGCAAAATTAATAGCAGATCGTGTTATTTTTATGGATCAAGGGCAGATTTTAGCAAATCAGCCTGCTAAGGAGTTTTTTAATAAACCGGCATCGCATCGAACTAGGTTGTTTTTAGAGAATATCGGTGATTTAATGTAATATACGCACAGTGTCATGCCGTGGCTTGACCACGGCATCCAGAAAAATAAATAAAAATACTAATTTTTAACTGGACCCCGTGGTCAAGCCGGCGTTGCTGCATGGCTCATTTATGTCATTCCTGCGAAAGCAGGAATCCAAAAAAAAGTATAAATACAGTAATGAAATTAAAAGCGGAGGTTATCTCGCTTTATGATGGATTCCCGCTTCCGCACATGGGTGTCAACTTAAGGATCGATGTCATTCCCGCGAAAGCGGGAATCCAGTAAAAAATGGTAAAAATAAAAAAATCATATAAAAATTTAGTATATAATTTATTTAGAAAGCCGGATTCCTGCTTTCGCAGGAATGACATAGAATCAATAAATAATATCGCCATATGAATAAAAAGCTTATCTTATTTTTTAGTATAATATCATTATTGTTATGTTCTACAGTCTTTGCACAGACACGAGTAGAATTACCACAAAAACTAAAAAGTTTTATTAAAAAGCTTGAATTGCAAAAAGACGAATTACAAGGAGGAGCAATTGCAATTTTATACAAAGGTGAAGTTATTTATAAAACAACGTTTGGAAATCAGAAAGGTAATAAAGGAGCTATTACCGACAAAACTTTATTTCCGTTAGCATCGGTTTCAAAAGCTGTTTCAGCAACGGCAATTGCATTAATGGTAGATCAAGGAAGTTTAGATTTTGATGAAAAATTCAAATTACCATACTTAAAAAATACTATTAGTCTTAATAATATTTTAAGTCATACCACAGGTTATCAATTCTCAGGAAATATTGAAATTGAGCAAGGAATGAGTCGCTCAAAGCTTTTAATGCTGCTGCAAAAACAACAAGCTAGTTGTAAACCAGGGCAATGTTATAAATATAGTAATATCGTTTTTAGTTTGCTTGAAGAAGCTTTAAATTGTAAAAAATCAAGTTTAAATGCTGCAATAGATAATTTGCGTACAACGCTTAAAACGCAAGATATACAAATATTACCGCTAGAGCCGAATATACAACTTGCTTATCCGCATTCTAAATCAATAATAGACGGACAAGAGGTAATAACATTACTGCCGTTTCCGCCTTACTACCCAAAGACGGTACCTGCATCTGCCGGTATTTTTGCATCGATAGATGGAATGATTGAAATATTCAAACTTAGTTTTGGTTATAAACCGAATCTTATTTCTAAAAGTACTTTAGATCGTATGTATAAAATAGTAAAATCAAACAAAGATGTTTTTGAATTTAAATGGCAACCGATGTGGTCTATTGATAAAAAAATGATTGAGTCATATTACGCTCTTGGATGGCGTATTCTTAAAGTAAAAGGACGCTCAAATAAGGATTTAATTTTTCACTCAGGCTATATTAACGGTATTAATTCTTTTATTGGTTTTATACCCTCAGAAGAACTTGGAATTATTATTCTAGTGAACCAAGAAGGTAGTTTTCCACTTAAAAATGGGCTGGGACTTTGGTTTGATTATATAGGTTAAAAAAATTATATTATATGAATAAAAAACTTATAAAACTTATTTTTATAATTTGCAGCACCGTAATTGTAACTGGTTTGTTATACAAATATATCAATCAGCATTATCCAAAATTTTTCAAAGAGCCACAAAATATAGGGAGTTTTTGTGCGTCGTTATTAATATTATTTAGTATAATTTACAGTACTATTAGCCAAAATGAAGTGCGTAAATTTTGTTTGCAATTAGCAATGTGGGCAGCAATTTTTTTAGTTATAATAACCGGTTATGCTTTTAGGTTTGAGCTGAACTATGCTTATCATAGGGTAATGTCTGCTTTGATTCCCTCATATAAATGGTCTACTGAAGTCGGAGAAATTATTATAGCTCGTAGCGGGGACGGGCATTTCTATATCAATGCTTTTGTAAATAACGTTAAAATAAAATTTATGGTAGATACCGGTGCAAGCGATATAGCTTTAACTAAAGAAGATGCCCAAAAATTAGGCTTTGACTTAACTAAATTAAAATATACTAGAACTTATCTAACGGCTAACGGCGAAAATAAAGCTGCTCCTATAACCTTAAATAGTGTAGTAATCGGTACGGAATTTAAGAACATCAAAGGACATGTAGGTCTAGGTGACCTTGATATTTCACTACTCGGTATGTCGCTACTTGAACGTTTCAAAGGTTTCAGGATTGATAAGGATTTATTAATTTTGAATTATTAGACTTCATCGTCATTGCGAGGAAAAATTGAAAATTTTGACGAAGCAATCTCAGGATTTTGGCACAAGATTGCCACGCAGCCTATGGCTGCGTAGCTCATGACGATTTTAAACCATAAACGCCGTATTAAAATGGCATTTTGAAACCAGGCGGTAAGCTCATACCGTTTAAAGCTCCTGATAAAGAATTTTGAGAATCTTCATCACATTTTTGTTTAGCATCATTAAAGGCAACTTTAATTAAATCTTCAAGCATTTCTTTTTCTTCTACTTTTAATAAAGATTCATCAATTGTAATCTTTTCAACTTCACCTTTACCGGTTGCAATAACCTCAACAAGCCCACCGCCGGCTTTACCGGTATATCTTGCATTTGCCATTTGCTCTTGAGCTTCTTGCATTTTCTTTTGCATTGATTGGGCTTGCTTTAAAAACTGATTAAAATTTACCATAATTCTATCCTTTAATTTTTAGCTTTTAAGTAAAATATCTGAAATTACTATATTTGGGAAATGTTTTTTAATTAAACCAAAATCATTACTTACTTCAATCTTACCTATTAACTGATTCTTTAAGGTTTGCTTGCTCTGTTCCTTTATGATTACTATCTCAAGCTTTTCTTTAGTAAAAGCAACTAACAAATCTTCTATTTGTTTTTTTATTTTGCTTGTAATTTCAAGGCTTACGAGTTCTAATCTATTATCACTGAGATTTTTAAGTTCTGTGTTATTAAGTAGAAAGTAATATATATCTATCTCATTATTTTTATATAGATATTCAAGAAAATCTACAATTTCAAATTTTTTTTTTATTTCCGGATTAATTGGTTGATTTAAATTTTGATTATTACCGTCAAAATCTGCAAGCAAGGATAACGATGTCGAATATATAGATTTTATAACTAACATTTCCGTTTCTGTTAGCCCGTTATAGGAAATTTTTATTTCCCCTACTCCCTTATTATATATTTGCCATAAGATTGATAAATGCGGCAAACTGATTTTATCTAATATGCTTTTAGTTCTATCGTTAAATGATTCATATATTGGCAAACTATAATTAGGTAACATTTTTACTTTATTAAGATACGCAATAAAATCTGCTACCGATTCTATAAAAATCTCAAGATTAACCGAAAAACCGTAAAGTTTATTTATTAAATTTATAGCTTTTTCCGTCTCTTTGCGAATTATATATTCCACAAATTCTATTATAACGGAAGCGTCAACAAGCCCAAGCATTTGATTAATTACTTGAGGGCTAATTATATTATCGGATTTTGCAGACATACTAGCTGCTTGATCTAAAATAGACACTGCATCACGTGCCGACCCTTCAGACTTATGAGCTATAATTCTAAGGGCCTCTATATCGGTTTTTAAATTTTCCTGCTTAGTTATATATTCAAGTAGCTTAAAAATCTCTTCAAAATTCAACCGCCTTAAATCATAACGTTGACATCTTGAGATAATAGTTGCAGGTATCTTTTGTACTTCCGTCGTTGCAAAGATAAATATTATATGAGGCGGCGGTTCTTCTAAAGTCTTAAGAAGTGCATTAAATGCTCCCTTAGAGAGCATATGCACTTCATCGATAATGAAGATTTTATGCTTCCCTTGCAGAGGTTTATATTCAGCGGATTCTATAATTCTACGTATATCATCTACGCTAGTTTTACTTGCTGCATCAATTTCGATTATATCAGGGTGATTATGGTTATTAAAGCTGATACAGTTTATACACTGCTCACATGTTTTAATAGTCGTATTTTCAGTAATTAAAGCAGAGCAATTTACGGCTTTAGCAATAATTCGGGCGGAAGTAGTTTTGCCGACCCCTCTAATACCTGTTAAAAGATAGCCTCCGGTGAGCCTATCATTTAAAATAGTATAGCTTAAAACTTTGACTAATACCTCTTGCCCCTGAAGCTCGGTAAAATTACTAGGACGATATTTCCTTGCAAAAGGAATATACTGATTAGATGAATTTATATCTGTCACGATTGTTATAAGACTCTTTATGTCATACCTCGTCATTGCGAGGAAAAATTGAAAATTTTGACGAAGCAATCTCAGGATATTTGACGAGATTGCCACGTCGCTTCGCTCCTCGCAATGACGATTAATTGGTCAAGCCACAGCATGATAATATAACTGTATTTACTCGAAGTATTTTTGAAATTGAATTTTATTTTTTAAGAGTGAATAGCGGAGCGTACACTTAAGTACGTGAGCATATGAACTCTTAAGTAAAATAAAAGAGCAATTTTAAAAAGACGAGAAGTAAATGCTAGTAATGACCCACCGAATCCCACTCCGGCTGCTTCCTTTCAGACCTGACCGACTAAACAGGCACAATGCCCACTACTAGCATAATTAACATAACCTGTTTATTTTCAAGAAACAATATATTTTTTTTCTATTTCCGATTTTGTTAATCTTTCAGGTGGACCGAATATTTCAGGGTTTTTTAATTTGAATAAATCATCGGAAAATTTTTGTACTTTAGCTATTTTATCAAAAGTAATAGTGACTATATTATTATCTTCAAATATTTTTAATGCTTCAATTTGTTTAGTAGCTTTATTAAAAGTAATTTCGCTACGCTTTTCCGTTAGAGTATGATATATAGTAATTTTAGAAATATTTCTTTCATTAACTACCGATTCAAAAACAAAATCCTTGTCAAAATGCTTGTTATCTTCTAATAAAAAATTAAATGTATTTTCGCTTCTATTAATACGGCTTACTTGCTCCATATCATAATCATACATCGATACGAAATTTTTAGTACCTATTATAACTAAAGGGAAAGGAGGATAATAATTACATCTAAAATTATAAGGTTTGTGGATTAGTAATTTTCCTTTAACTATTTTACCGTACGAATCTTCTTGAGTAAAATCTATAGCAACCGATTTTATCGTATGTAGATAAGTTTTTAGCTCCGAAATAGTTGTTTTATCATCTGCTCCAAACGCTACGACTGAATTTATAAAAACACAAATAATAATTAAGAATATTTTTTTCATTTTTATTGTTTTATATTTTAAATTATGTTTAAAATACCTTAGTTATATTGTTAAAACAAATAATATTTATGAAAATCGTTGCTTTAAAAGAAAAAGCCAAGCATGAAACGCGAGTTGCTATAACGCCTGAAGTAGCAGGATTGTTAGTCAAAAAAGGCTATGCGGTTACGGTAGAAAAAGATATAGGGCTTCATGCCGGTTTTCTTGATGAAGAATATGTTGCTCTAGGTGCTAAAGTATCTTCGGTACCACTCGAAATTATTTCTGATGCCGATATTATATTAAAGGTGCAACCTTCATCCGTTACGGATAAATATAGCGAGCTTGAATTTGCAAAAAAAGGAGCAATTGTTATAGGCTTATTGTCGCCTTATTTAAATCATGAATATATCAAAGCAGCAGCTAAAAAAAATCTTACGACTTTTGCTATGGAATTTGTGCCGAGAATTACTAAAGCTCAAAATATGGACGCTTTATCTTCTCAAAGTAACTTAGTAGGCTATAGAGCGGTAATTGAAGCAAGCTATCATTACACAAAGGCTTTTCCTATGATGATGACGGCAGCAGGGACGATTTCACCGTGTAAAACTTTGGTGCTGGGTATCGGCGTTGCGGGTCTTCAAGCTATTGCAACGGCAAAAAGGCTTGGTAGTATTGTTGCGGGATATGATGTCAGAGCTGCTACCAAAGAGCAGGTAGAAAGCTTAGGAGCTAAGTTTGTTTCACCGGAACTACAAGAAGATTTGCAGGATAAATCAGGTTATGCTAACGAAAGTTCGGAAGATTACAAAGCTAAACAAGAAGAGTTCTTAGCAAAAATTATTAAAGGATATGATATAGTTATTACTACTGCACAAATTCCAGGGAAAAAAGCCCCTCTGCTTGTTACGGAAAAAATGCTAGAATCTATGAAGCACGGTTCAGTGATTGTTGATATAGCGACCTCTACAGGAGGAAATGTGGAAGGTTCAGAACCTGATAAGATCGTTACTAAACACGGTGTTACCATAATAGGTTTATCAAATCTTGCTACTAAAATTGCTACCGATAGCTCAAAACTCTACTCTAAGAATTTATATAATTTTCTTAGTTATGCCATGCAAGACGGTAAATTTAATATGGATGATGAGTTAGTACGTGATATGTTGATTACTAAAGACGGCAAAGTTGTGAGTGAGAAAATCAAATGATTATATCTATCGTCATTGCGAGCAGCCGTAGGCTGCGTGGCAATCTCATGAAATGATACTCCTGAGATTGCTTCGTCAATTGCTATGCAATTTCCTCGCAATGACGACTCGGGTATCCACGCAACAATGACATAATAAGAGAAAAAATATGAATCAATTACCGATAATGGCTAAACAAGCGGCTGAAATTGCCCATAATACTCAAGAATTATCAGATAAATTAAAAGATTTGGTAATAGATACTAGTTGGCAAACAAACACAAGTACTATAGACCCGCTAGTATTTGCTATAACCATTTTTGTATTAGCTTCTTTTGTTGGATATTATGTAGTGTGGAAAGTAACGCCTGCACTCCATACTCCGCTTATGTCCATTACTAACGCTATTTCAGGTATTATAGTTCTTAGTTCTATGATTGCCGCAAGTAGCTCTGCTTTTGGGTTTTTCGGTTTACTTGGGTATTTTGCAACGCTGCTTGCTTCTATAAATATCTTCGGCGGATTTATAGTAACAAAAAGAATGCTCGAGATGTTTAAGAAGAGGTAGTTATAAGTCGTCATTGCGAGGAAAATTACAAAGTAATTGTACGTCCGCAATCTCAGGAGTATTATTTCATGAGATTGCCACGTCGCTTCGCTCCTCGCAATGACGGACAAGTCAAACTACAACTCTAGTTCTTTATATTCAACGGTAACTACTTCGTATGATTTAGATCCTTTCGGTGTTGTAACTTCTACAAAATCACCTACCGATTTTCCAATCAAAGCTTTTGCTATAGGAGAAGCGATTGAAACTCTTTTTCTAGTTATATCGGCTTCATATTCTCCTACAATAATATATGTTACTTCTTCTTCAGTATCGTCGTCAATCAAAGTAACCGTAGCTCCGAATTTTATGTTATCTCCTGATAATTTACCAATATCAATAATTTCCGCTCTTGCCGTCATATCTTCAAGCTCTTTAATACGCCCTTCTATAAACGCTTGTTTCTCACGTGCCGCTTCATATTCCGCATTCTCGGATAAATCGCCGTGTTCTCGTGCTTCGGCTATATCTTCACTAATTTTTTTACGCTCTACATGTTTTAAATGTTTAAGCTCGTGTTCTAATTTTTCAAAACCTTTAGCGGTGATAGGAAATTTTGTATTCATAATTATATTGTATAGATTTAGTAATTTTAGTATACTATTTTCAATAATATAGATTTCAGCAAGTATATTTGTAATAGTTAAATTTGTCAAATAAGCCTTTTTAATTATTTTTCACATACCTAAAAACATATTAATGATTCTATGGAAATTAAAGATTTTGACTTTGAGAAAAAGCGTAAAATTTTCCACCTATCGGCTATAATATTTCCGTTGCTTTATTTATTTATTCCAAGAACCGCTATTACGTTATTATTATTTATAATAACGGCTATTACATTATATTTAGATGTATCACGTCATAATAATGCAAAAATTAGTGAATTTGTAACTAGATTTTTTTCAAGAGTTATAAGGCCCCTAGAAAATAACGGTTCTTTTGCTCTAAGCGGCATTAGCTTTATGATGCTCGGTTTTTTCTTAACTGCTCTTCTTTTCCCTAAAAATTTAGTGATTTGTTCGTGGTTGATTTTAATTATTTCAGATTGTTTAGCGGCTCTTGTCGGCGTTAAAATAGGAAATAGCTTAGGTAACGGTAAATCTATAGCAGGTTCTGTTACTTTCTTAGCTTCTGCAATTTTTATAAGTATATTAGTGTATTTCTATTTAGGGTACAATACGAGTTTTATTATTATCATTATAAGCTGCATAGGGGCTACAGCAGCTGAATTTTATTCAAAAGATTTAAGAATTAACGATAATTTATCTATACCGCTTTCTTATTGTTTATCTACAGCTATTCTTTCTTACATATTGTGATATACTCGCCCTACTTGAAAAATTGGCTACGTCGTCTTTGTAAGTCCTCGGATGCTGAACGTTTTAGTATACGCTCCGCTCCTCGGCTTACAGGCTCCTTGCTCTTTTCCAAGTTGAACTTCGTATAATAAGGAAATATATTATGAGAGTTGCACCGGAATTTTATGAGTTATTAAGAAACCGTATTAACATATCCGATGTAGTACGGCAAAAAGTAGCTTTAACTAGAAAATCCGGTAACTATGTAGGTTTATGTCCTTTCCATCAAGAAAAGACCCCATCTTTTACAGTTAGTGATAGTAAGAGATTTTTCTATTGTTTTGGTTGTAAAGCAGCCGGTGACGTTATAAAATTTACTTCTAATATTAGCGGTTTATCCTATAATGAGTCTGCTATAAAGCTTGCAACCGATTATGGTATAGAGATACCGAAATTAACTGCGAAACAGAAAGAATTTTATGAAGAATCCGATGAAATTCTAAATATTTTAGAACTCGCCAATAAGTTTTTCAGGACACAATTAACGCCTGAAATATTAAATTATCTACACGAAAGGGGTATTACCGAAGAAACAGTAAAAGAGTTTTCAATAGGCTTCGCTCCGAAGAATAATAAATTTGAAAAGTTTTTTCACGATAAAAATATAGATATTATAAAACTCGGCAAAGCCGGCTTAATAGGCAAACGAGAAAATGGCGAAATATATAATTTATTTTCTAACCGTATTACTATTCCAATTAGAAATATTTACAATAAGATTGTAGGTTTTGGCGGCAGAGTACTTGGTGAAGGGCTACCTAAATATTTAAATTCACCTGAAACTACAGTATTTCAAAAAAGTGAAACTCTATACGGTGAGCATAAAGCGATAAGCAGTAGCTATAAAAAAAATCACTCGATTCTAGTAGAAGGTTATTTTGACGTTATAGCACTACATCAAGCAGGCTTTAGCGAAGCGGTTGCGAGTCTTGGTACTAGCGTTACTGAAAATCATTTACATAAATTATGGCGTGCCGGCGATGAAATTATATTATGTCTTGACGGAGATAATGCAGGTATAAAAGCTAGCATAAGAACTATTAACTTAGCATTATCGCTTATTAATAGTGAAAAGAAAATTTCTTTTATTAGGTTACCAAACGGACTTGATCCCGACGATACAGTAAATAAAAACGGTGCTGATTTTTTTGCAAAGCTTATAGATAAAAGAATAAGCCTATCAGAAATGATTTGGTATATTGAGTATAGTGGCAAGAGTTTTAAAACTGCGGAAGAAAAAGCTAATTTAGAGAAAAATTTAAAAGATTACTGCAGTAAAATATCGGATAGTAATTTAAAAGCAAGTTATTACAGGTTTTTTAAAGATCAAATATGGCAAAATTTAGTCACAAAGCAGAAGAAAGCTACAACTAAAAACTCAAATTTGGCTCCTATAATTTCAAGTCACGGCTATTCAGAGCTTGAAATGCTAGAACACGCTTTTTGTGCTTTGTTGATTAAATTTCCTATAATACTTGAAGAAAAAGATATTAGAGATTTCATCTTAAATTTAAATTTTAATAATAAATCGCTTGAAGAATTCCGTAATTGGTATTTAAACGAGATTATAGATAATAACGTAGAAGCAAGTGAAATTACTGCAATTGTGGAAAAAACTAGCTTTTTTGATATTTTTTTATTATTATCAAAAACGGATAATTTGTTTTTAGATATCTCATTTAATAAAAATAATATCAGACTGGATTTGTTATGGCAGTGGCTACATAAGAAATATTATCTAATAAATTTACAACAAGAATACGCTATTACCATAAACAGTACAGACAATCAAGACTTTGAAAAAGTTTTATTGTATAAAAAAGAAATTCTGAGAATTGCAAATGAACTTCAAGTTTTAAACGAATCTTTTATTAATCACACGATAACTTAATTATTTCAAACTTCTTTTAAAAGAAAAAAGCATATAGGTATTTAATGAGCAATAGCAATATAGACAATGATCTAGATAAAATAGATAGTTTACTTAAAAAAGCTAAATCTAAAAAGATACCGGTCACTTATGATGATATAAACAAAGCTCTTCCTCTTAATAAAAATCCTTCAATAAGACAATTAGAGGAAGCTATATTAAAATTTTCCGATGCAGGAGTAGATATTTTAGAATCTAACGAAGATGATGAAATTAAGCTTGATATCGGAATGGATGAAGAATTTAAGCTATCTACCAATGTTGATAATGAACCTGAGGATGAGGTAGAAGAAGAAAATATAGGTACTACCGATGATCCCGTAAGATTATATCTTAAGGATATGGGAGGCGTCGATCTTTTAACTCGTGAAAACGAAGTAGAAATAGCAAAAAGGATTGAGGAAGGGCGTAAAACAATGACTGCTTCCTTATGCAAAAGCCCTATTGCTATGCGTTGTTTTATAGTATGGTATGAAGATTTAGTTAATGAAAAAATGTTACTACGTGATCTGATAGATTTAGAAGCTAACATGTTACATGACGAAACACCCGAAAATGATGAAGAACATAGTAGTGAGACCGAAGGAGAAGAGCATGAGGATAATCACTTATCTATGTCTAGAGTAGAAACGCAGATATTACCTAATATCATAGAGCGTATGAAAAAGATTTCTTTTATCTGCGAAGAGCTACTCATTGAAGCTAAAAAATGTTATGAGAAATCTTTTGAGCCGAAGGTTTTACAAAATAGCAAAAAATATAATAATAATTTGGAATTATTGATAAATGAAGTTTCGGAAATACATTTTAATTCTAAAAGAACAGAAGAAATTTTAGGTAAGATGTATGGAATAAATCGTGATTTAATTAATAAAGAAACAGCCTTTTTAAAACTTGCTGAAAAATACGGAGTAACTCGCCAAAATTTCCTAGATGAATATATAGGATCGGTGATCAATGCAGCATGGAAAGAAAAAATGCTGAAAAATAAAAAAGTCGCCTGGAAAGAGTTAATTACTAAAGAATCGGATTATATAGATCAAATGATTGCCGAATTATCGCTTATAGAATCTAATACCGGGCTTTTAGTTAATGATTTTAAAAAACTAGTGAATACTATACAAAAAAGTGAGAGACAAACGCTACAAGCAAAAAAAGATATGATAGAAGCGAATTTACGTTTAGTTATATCTATCGCTAAAAAATACGCTAATAGGGGATTGCAGTTTTTAGATTTAATTCAAGAAGGTAATATAGGACTTATGAAAGCGGTGGATAAATTTGAATATCGCCGTGGCTATAAATTCTCTACTTATGCTACCTGGTGGATTAGACAAGCTATAACAAGAGCTATTGCAGATCAAGCAAGGACTATACGTATTCCTGTGCATATGATTGAAACAATTAATAAGATACTGCGTACTTCAAGGCAAATGCTTAATGAACTCGGCTATGAACCGACAGCAACGGAAATCGCTAACCGTCTTTCAATGCCGCTTGATAAAGTGCGTAAAGTCATGAAAATAGCTAAAGAACCTATAAGCCTTGAAAATCCCGTAGGTGATGATAGTGACGGCGGTCAATTAGGCGATTTTATCGAAGATAAGAATGCAGTAGCACCGATTGATGCGGCAATTCAGTCAAACTTACGTGAAGTTACCACTAGAGTACTTGCAACCCTTACGCCACGTGAAGAAAGAGTGCTTAGAATGCGTTTCGGTATAGGTATGAATACTGACCATACATTAGAAGAAGTAGGGCAGCAATTTAAAGTAACTAGGGAACGTATAAGACAAATAGAATCCAAAGCTTTAAGAAAGTTACAACATCCTATTAGATCCAAAAAGCTTAATAGCTTTAGAAGCGGTGGAAAGCGTGGTGAAGGTAATCCATCAGATTTACTAGAAGCATGATATACTCATTTAATTTGCAAAATTGGCTACGTCGTCTTTGTAAGTCCTCGGATGCTCACGTATTATTATACGCTCCGCTCCTCGGCTTACAGACTCCTTGCTCTTTTCCAAATTAAATTTCGTCTATCTACTTTCATTTATAGCAGTATACTCATTATAATTTACAAAATTGGCTGTGTTGTTGCATGTACATGTTATGTCATTCCCGCGTAGGCGGGAATCCAGCATAAAGCGAGATAAATCGAGCTTTTAATTTCAAAAATTTGCTGTATTTATACTTTTTTCTGGATTCTCGCCTACGCGGGAATGATATCGAACGGATTTTTTGGTCCACGCGGGCAATGCTTGCTCTCAATGACGGCTTAGGTATCTTTTCCGCAGGAATGACAATAACAATCCCCTTATGTATCGATATAAGATTACTATTGAATATTTAGGCACGAATCTTGCAGGTTGGCAAAGGCAAGCAGGAGTAATGTCGGTACAGCAGATATTAGAAGAAGCGATTTATAAATTTTCCGGTGAACAGGTAATATTGTTTGGGTCAGGAAGGACAGATGCCGGTGTTCATGCTATAGGTCAAGTAGCACATTTTGATCTTTCAAAACATTTAGAACCTCACAAAATTATTACGGCTATTAACTATTTTGCAAGACCGTATGCTGTAGGAGTATGGAATTGTGAATTAGCCTCCAATAGTTTTCATGCTAGATTTTCAGCTACCTCCCGTCATTATATATATAGAATTATTAATAGGTCTTATCCATCCGTAATTGATTTAAATAGAGCATGGTGGATTAGTTCACCTTTAGATATTCTAGCTATGCAAAAAGCTGCCGCTTATCTATTAGGCAAACATGATTTTACTTCCTTTAGGGCTAGCTCATGTCAATCAAAATCACCGATTAAAACTTTAACTGAACTTAATATTGTTAAAGAAGACGAAGAAATAAAATTATATCTTTCAGCCCCATCATTTTTGCATCATATGGTGCGTAATATTGTCGGTAGTTTAGTGCTTGTCGGTAAGAATGTTTGGCAGGCGGAACAAATTAAAGATGTTCTAGAAGCCAAAGATAGAAAAGCCGCCGGTCCTACTGCTCCCGCATCCGGACTTTATTTTGTGAAAACAGAGTATTAACAACCATAGTATTACTCCTATCTACTTGCCAATAGTATAACCTCCGTTCCGTATTGCAACTTTCAATATTAACACTATTTACAAAAAATCAAAATAGTATTAATTCACTAAAAAATTAATGATCGGTTAATTATTATGATGAATCAAGGAGCTTTACAATCTAAACTCAATAATCCCCAAGCTATTACTTTTCCTGAAGGTAAAACCATTTTGGCCACCACGAATACTTCTAAAGAATTAGCATGTGTGTCAGAAACAAATCTAGACTTACAATTATTATATGACTCTATTGCTCCGGTAAAAAATGTTAAGTCTGCTGTAGAAATGGTGATTTATTTATTAAATTATTTATCTCCAAAAAATGAAATAATCGCTATGCAAAATACTATGCAGGCATTATTTATTAATTATAACTATGAAGAATTTATAAGTAATAAATTGCTTGATAGATACAAAATTACAAAAATATTTATGACTATCAAATAGGAAAAAATTCTTATTTATATGGTTTTAAATCAAACAAAATTAATAACTTGGAATACAAAGAAAGTATTTTTTTAAAAATACAAGCTACGGAGGTTGCTGTATACGCCGCTATAAAAAATGATCATAAACAAACCGCTGAAGAATTAATAAAAGAAGTATTAAAAAATGCAGACTTACACTTAACCGTGTTTTCAGCAAGTAAATATGATAAATACACCGAATGTTCTAACATTATTGCTAAATTAATAACTCTATTAGAACCGGAATCACAAATTAATGCTTTTCAAATATTAAAAAAGCATTATCAAGAAAATTTGCCGGTATTAACAAATTTTTCTAATGCTTTACTTGTAGAGGGACATTTTGATGAAGTAATAGAGTTGTTAGAAGATAAACTAGCAAACATAGATAATAAAGCTTCTTTAGCAAAGGTACATATAGGTAGTTGCGGTCATGCCTCCATATTGCAGTTACGCCTATTAAAAAGCTATACGTTCAATAAGAGTACCAATAACCTTATCATGAATATCCAATGACTTGGAAAAGCAGATTGTCTTACGTGCAAGCCTCTTGCATCTCGTTCTAAGGTTCAAGTTACTTCGTTCTATCCGTTGAGTGTATTTTTTACTGATAATATGCTTTTTAGGGTCTAATAACCTAGCATAACTCCCCCATCCATCTGTATAGTAAAAAGTCACCTTGAAATTCTCTAGTTTTTTCAGTAATGATTCTAATGTGCTATCACATCTTGTACCAAACGTATAAGCAACTACTTTTAACGAAATCTTATCCAAGGCATACCAAAGCCATCGTTGTCTGGATTTATTCTGTACATAAGACCATTGTTCATCTATCTCAGGAGCAATAATTACTTCTGTTGTACTGATAGAATGATTTATTGTTTTTAATACTAGATTTTTAAAACACGGATAACTGTATTGATACCCGCTTTTAATACTCTTACTGTATCTCTAACTCCAGAGCCGTTGATTGACATTAATTGAATATCCTGACTTTATTACTTCTTCTGTGTTGTTACAATATCTACACTTAACATCTATTTTTGCCATAACTCCTTAACTATAATTCTCTCTTATTACTGTTTGAGGATTATAGACTATTTACTCTAAACTGCAATACGGAGGCACGACCGGTAGTTGCTATTATAACCTTGGAGTCGCATATTCCTATAAAGCAGATTATCAAAATACAAAAAAATATTACTTAGCTGCTTTAGAATATTTACCGAATGATCAAGAAACGATTTTAGAGTTAATTAAAATTCATATAGAGTGTTATGAATTAGAAGATGCTGACAATTATATAAGTACATTGTCATCTAAAGATTTAAAAGCTACTCTTGAAATGGTTAGTAACTTATCTAGTGTTTCTACAAAAAAGTTGAAAGTAATTAATAAAGCTACGCTACCTAAATCGCTACACTCTTCAATTTTAAATTTAGAATATATAGCTAAATTTAATGAAGGTAGGTTTTCGAATAATGATAAAATTACTGCTTCTGAAAAACTTCTTAAAACTTGTCCTAACGATACAGAATTACTATCAACTGCGATTCATACTAAGCAATTTAATTTTGCAAAAGAAATTATAAAAAAAATTCCTGATGAAGTGCTATTTCAAAGTAAAACTCTTTGGAAATTTAAAACTTTACTCCAATTAAAATCCGATTATCAAGCTATTATTGATAAAAATAACCTTCAAGCAGCAGAAGCAGCTGATTTAATTAATATCTCGAATACTGTTTTAATTGCTAATGAAGAATTTAGTTCAGTTCCTGAAAAGGTAGAAAACGCTTTAAAATACGATCCTCAAAACGAAGAAACTTTAGAAATCGGTATAGCTGCTTCTTTATTAAATAATAATAAAGAAAAAGCAAGAGAATATGCAAATCAATTAACCGAAGAAAAACAGCAAGAAATTTCTGCAAATTACTCTACAGATAACAAGGCAGAAAATATAGAAGAGCTTATTAAAGAATATGATGCAAAAGAAATACATGCTCATTATCAACGGGTAAAACAACAAAAACTTTTTGAAATTAGTCAAAAAATCACTAATAACCAAATTATTAGCAGCTGGAATGTTAATAAACAGATTATTAAAAAAGATGATGCTTATTCTGTAGGTAAATATAAGGGGCTTAATTGTTTTGCAAAAATTGCGAAAGAAGTTGAAAAGAAACTAGATAAGAACCTCATTGATTCTTTTACTCGTGCTATAGAAAAAGGTATTACATATTGTAAAACAAGTATCAATGGAGTTAAATTTTTACAAAATAAAGCAGTAGAAGTTAAAATTGACGGCGAAATGCGTTTATTTACCAACATTTTTTATAAAAATTCTCAAGAAGAACTATTACTAAATTTTGATCATTACGGCAATCATAATGAGGTAGAAAATTTTGCTAATAACCATAAATTAGTAGAAGCACTCGGTGATTTAACGGTATTATAATATATAGTTGCGTGGATACCGATGTCATTCCTGCGAGGCATTGTTGCGTGTATACCACCCCGTCATTGCGAGCAGTCGTAGACTGCGTGGATCAATTTCACCTCTGTCACCCCGTGGTCAAGCGAACTAGGTGACACAGTGGATTTTACCAGTCCACGCAACAATACCTGCTCGCAACCACGTCCTAAACTAGCACACTATGATACTGTTAATAAACTATGTAATTTTTCCTGGATGTTAGTTAACTTACCTATATCATTTCCTCCGGCTTGAGCAAGGCTTGCTTGTCCACCTCCGCCGTTGCCTCCCAAGAATAAAGAGAGTTCTTTTGCAATTATCCCTGCATTGTATTTGTCTGTTATAGCTTTGCTCACCGCAACCGTAATAGATAATTTATCGTTATTACCCGTAATATATACTACTATTAAATCTTCTACTTTTTTCGTTAAATTTTCTGCAGCCTGACGCAATACTTTATTGTCTAAATTCTCTATATATCGATAAATTAACTTAACTCCTTTTATATCGTCAGCTTGCTTTTCAATTTGCTCTATACTTAAATCTAGACGAGCTAAATGAGTTTTTTCTAACTCTTTCTCAAGCTCTTTATTACGTTCTAAAATATTATTAACTTTAGTAATAAGCTCGTTTTTATTAGTCTTTAAACTGCTTTCTATTGATTTAAGTAAACTGTCCTTTTCTCTCATTAATTTAATTACGAATTCACCGCAAACTGCTTCAATTCTGCGAACACCAGCTGCTATAGCACTTTCGCTTATAATTTTAAAAGAGCCGATGTCACCGGTACGTCTGACATGCGTACCGCCGCATAATTCTAAAGAAGTCTCACCCATCTTAACTACTCTGACTTCAGAGTCGTATTTCTCGCCAAACAGTGCCATAGCTCCTTGTTTGACTGCATCTTCAGTTGTCATTAATGTAGTATCTACTTCATGATTATCTCTAATAATCTCATTTACCTTATCTTCGATTAAAGTGATTTCTTCATTAGTCACAGCTTTAGAATGGCTAATATCAAAACGTAAATAAGTCGGAGCGACTAAAGAACCTTTTTGTGTAACATGTTTACCAAGCACCTCATGTAGTACTGCATGTAATATATGCGTGGCCGAGTGATGAATCCTTAAATTTTGTCTATATTTTATGTCTATACTAAAATTAGCATTTTCGCCTATTTTAATCTGCCCTTTTTTCAAAATACATTTGTGGACTATAATAGAGCCTAGATATTTTACAGTATCTACTACCTCTATTGCAGAATCTTTTGCAAATATCGCTCCAATATCACCCATCTGACCTCCGGACTCACCGTAAAAAGGTGTTTGGTTGCTGATTAGCAGAAATTGCGTATCTATTTCTTTTATATCATTAACTAAATTATTATCTTTAATTAATGCGATTATTTTACATTCTGCTTCATTAAGAGTATATCCTAAAAACTCAGTGCTGCCATGCTGCTCTTTAATATCAAACCATATCTGATCGGTTTTGGACTCACCGGAGCCAAGCCAAGATTTTCTAGCACGTTCTTTTTGTGCAAGCATTTGCTCTTCAAATCCCTTATGATCAACGGAAATATCACGATTTTTTAGAATATCTTCGGTTAAATCAAGCGGAAATCCATAAGTATCATATAGTTTGAACGCTATTTCCCCCGACAACTCATTACCTTTTGTTAGCGTTTCTGTTTCTTCGGTAAGTAGCTTTAATCCACGTTCTAAAGTAGTTTTAAACCTAATTTCCTCTTGTTCTAAGATGCTGCTGATAAAGCTTTCTGCTCTCTTAAGTTCAGGATAAACATTCCCCATTAAATCAACAAGTTTTGGCAGTAATTTATACATAAGCGGCTCTTTGCTGCCTAACATATGAGCATGCCTCATGGCTCGCCTCATAATACGGCGAAGTACGTAACCACGCCCCTCATTTGAAGGGATAACACCGTCAGCTATTAAAAAGCTACTTGCTCGTAAGTGGTCGGCAATAACTCGGTAAGAAAATTTAGCTTCTCCCTCTATTTTCACTTTTACTATATTTTCGGTAAAATTAATTATTTCCTGAAATAAATCTATGTCATAATTATTGTTAACATGCTGTAATACTGCCGTCATACGCTCAAGGCCCATACCGGTATCGATAGATTTTTGCGGTAACTCTATTCTAGTATCTTTATCGATTTGTTCATATTGCATAAATACCATATTCCAAATCTCGATAAATCTGTCACCGTCTTCGTCCTTAGTGCCAGGTAGTCCGCCGTATATTTGTTCTCCGTGGTCATAAAAAATTTCAGAGCAAGGACCGCAAGGACCAGTATCGCCCATAGACCAAAAATTATCGTTTGTTTTAATCCTTATTATGCGATCATCCCCAAAACCTGCTATTTTTTTCCAATAAGAAGCTGCTTCGTCATCAGTATGATAAATTGTTGCATAAAGCTTGTCTTTTGGGAGTTCAAATTCTTTAGTTAATAAATTCCAAGCGTAATATATTGCTTGTTCTTTAAAATAGTCACCGAATGAAAAATTACCTAGCATTTCAAAAAATGTATGATGTCTTGCTGTATAACCCACATTCTCAAGGTCGTTATGCTTGCCACCGGCTCTAAGAGATTTCTGACTAGTTACCGCTTTGTTATAAGGTCTTTTTTCTTGTCCGGTAAAAACATTTTTAAATTGTACCATTCCGGAATTAACAAACATTAAGCTAGGGTCATTGTGTGGAATTAACGAGCTAGCCGGTACATGTGTATGATTATTTGCTTTAAAGTAAGTTATAAATTTACTTCTAACTTCTTCGGTGGTAAATTTAGTCATGGTAAGATATATTATTTAATGTTATGTCATTTTCGTATGGATGCCTAAGTCGTCATTGCGAGGAAAATTATGTAGTAATTGACGAAGCAATCTCGTGCCAAAGTCCTGAGATTGCCACGCTCCTTATCAGTCGCTCGCAATGACGGCTTGGGTATCCACGCAGAAATGACGTCCAGTATAGTAAAATACACTGAATTATGATTAAAATAAATTTATTTATGAAAAATATTTTTGATTCGATCAAATTACATTTTGTTACAAAATTAAAAATATTTTCTTTCAAAAGAAAAAAGATCGTGGTGTTACTAGGTAATAAAGGTGTATTTCTTAGTATTTTTCTTGATAATAAATTATTAGATAAATTATTTATCCCTACTCGGGAACAGATAGACTTAAACCCTTATAAAAATTTTTTTAGTAAATTTCCAAAAAGCGATATTTATTTTTTACTTGACGGTAGTGAATGTAAGACACGGCACGATCAAATACCTATATTACAGTCAATAGTTAAAATTGATCCTATTGAACAATTTATCGAAGGTTATTTTAATAAAGAAGACATTATAGCACATTGTGTTTACGAAATTACTACTACACCAAGTGAAATTTGGTCGACTTTAATTATGTCGTGTCCATTTGAAACACCTTTAAGTGATATAATTTCATGTATTATAGATAAAAGATCGCTTGATTTAAAAGGAATTTACTTTTTAACGTTAGAGCTAAAAGTTATTATAAATAAAATAGTTCAGAATATAGAAAATGATAAATATAATGATTATTTCCAAATTTGTGTATATGTCTCACAAGCTAGCGGTATAAAATTTATTATCAAACATAAAAATAATATAATAATAATTAGAAATCTTGAGTATCCATTTGATAAAACAACCGGCTATATTCAAGGTATTATAGAACAAGAAATTAATGATTGCTTTATATTATTTAAAAACTATATAAGTAATCTTGACCAAAGAGCCTGTATAATTCTTATAGTAGATGAAGAATTAAAATCTTTATTAGAATCAACAAATTTTGAAAATCGCCCTGTAATCTTTATACCGGTTGATAATATACTAAATAAGCAAACTCTAGAAAAAGAAAGATTTATAGATACGAATATTAGTAGGCTGTTTCTAGAATATAAGAGTTTTCCTGCTTATAATAATAATTTAAAATCAATAAAAAAACTAGTTACTATAAAGGATCTGACATTTAAATTATATAGTGCATTACTTATAATATTAATATTAGTGGTCGGTATTATCAAATATAATACAAAACAGAATTACAAAGACATAAACTCTATTAATGAAAAATATTATGCAACAAATCAAGAATATGATAGTATCAAATATAAATATCCTTATATTAAAAATACTACTAGCCTAGCTGATTTATATGTAATAGAAAAATTACTAGAAGCACCGGTACCGCTACCGTTTGATTTACTTAACAGACTTATAATTACTTTAAATCCGGCTTTTAAATTAGAAGAAATTAAATGGGAATTAACAAATATAGATAATATTTTGTTAGTTTCTAAGAGACAATTAATAATCAAATTAATACTTAAATATCATACTAATAATCTATCGGTAGATGAATCTCTAAAGATGCTAGATGATCATATGCAAAACGTAAAAAATAAATTACCTAATTTGCAGATAGATTATGTTATATATAAGTATAAAATACTTGATATATTCGGTAAGGTAGTAATTCCTTTATCGGTTAATATAATTGACGATAAGACTTGATTAAACTAAAAACGTCATTGCGAGCGATCTTTGATCGCGTGGCAATCTCATGAAATAATAACAAGTTCCTGAGATTGCTTCGTCGAATTACTATGTAATTCTTCTCGCAATGACGAAAAACCAAAGCCTAATAACCCAAGGTAAAGATAATGTTTGAAAAATATATTATGTATTTAAAGAATCTTATATTCTTTCAATTTATTATATATTTCTTCTTTATTTCCTTAACTATTTGGATAATAAAAAATTTCCAGCAAGAATACAGTAAATCTATTCTTGATAAACAAGTTTCACAAGAAAATCTAACAGAGGAAGTTTTAAAGCTTTATTCTGTCATTAACTCTAAAGAAGAAATATTAGAATCTTACAAAAAATATGTAGATTTAAGCGTTCCAAGTAATGTGAGTTGCTTAAATTATCAAGAACTAATTCCTAAAATAAAAAGCTTAAGCAATAAATATGATTTAGTAGAACCTATAGACGTATCTATAAATTCAGTATTTTTTAAAAATAATGTTCAGGCGATTGAAGGAGGAGAAGGTGAATCGATTCATGTAAATAATTATAGCATAAATATAAAATATGCCTGTGCAGATTTTTTGACTTTTTTAAAAATATTCTCTGAAATTTATTCTTATATGCCTCCTAATACTCTTATATCTTTTGTACGAGTGCGTAATGAAGAAGTGTTAACGCCTAAGAATATATATAAACTTTCAGTGAATCATGCTCCTAATCTTATTTATGCTAAATTGATATTATATATCAGAGAATTAGCCTCAAAATAAATTACTAAAATGAATAATACAATAGTACTTAATAACATAAATACTAATTTATTTAAAAAAGATATTGTTAATAATTTTGTCAATAATCTTACGAAATCTACTTGCTCTACTATTGCAAATATGCTTGCTATAGATTATACGCTAAGGCTTAATTCTAAGCCGGAAGCTGAAAAATATATTAATAAATGTATTTCTAGACTCAAAAATTATTTAGGTATGCGGGTTATTAACGATGATAATTTTTCCGTAGCATTAGAGTTATTTGCAATAATGATTACTTCTGAAGACGAAAATGAGCAAAATAAGAATAATATTTTAGAGCAATCACAAGATATAATAGCAGAAAATCTTGTAGAAGTTTATTTTGGAGATGAAAAAATAAATAGTACCGAAAAAGAAAAAATTAAAAATATATTTAAAACTCTTTTAAAAGAGAAGAATTTTGACAAAATAATAAATTATGCGGAATCTCATAAAAAATTATTTAAGGCTTCTGTAATGTATGCAATGAAGAAATATAATAATATTGATGAAGCAACAATCTATATAAAGAAAGAATTTAATAAAATATTAGAAATGTCTTTAGCATTTACACAAAAAAGTAATATATTTAAACAAGCAACCGGAAAAATCGCCGGTGCTGTTTGTGCTTTATTAGTCGGAGCAATTAGTGTTGCGACTGCGGGAGCGGCTTTTTCTATCATAGTTGTACCGGCATCGATTTTTGCAGTCAGATATGCACCTGAACTTGGTGAAAAAATTGGAGGATTAATTTTAAATAATGATAATGCAATAAAACTAGAACAAAGCAATATAGATAAGTTTATGAAAACATTACAAAATGATAAAGAAAGTCTTCTCTCTCAAGAAAAAACAAAAAACATCAAACAAAATATTAAAGTTTCTCCTTCTCAAATAAATGCTAAATTAACTAAGAAAGTGGTTAATGAAAAACATAGATAGGGTATACTTGCCCCACTTGAAAAATTGGCTACGTCGTCTGGTCGTGCCTCCGTATTGCAGTTTAGAGTAAATAGTCTATAATCCTCAAAGAGAGAATTATAGTTAAGGAGTTATGGCAAAAATAGATGTTAAGTGTAGATATTGTAACAACACAGAAGAAGTAATAAAGTCAGGATATTCAATTTCAAAACAACAGAGATATCAATGCAAGCGGTGTAATCGATATTTTCAATTGGAGTATATTAATAATGCATCTAAGCCTGGAGTTAAGGAGCAAATAGTAGAAATGTCAATCAACGGCTCTGGAGTTAGAGATACAGTAAGAGTATTAAAAGTGGGTATCAATACAGTTATCCGTGTTTTAAAAAATCTAGTATTAAAAACAATAAATCATTCTATCAGTACAACAGAAGTAATTATTGCTCCTGAGATAGATGAACAATGGTCTTATGTACAGAATAAATCCAGACAACGATGGCTTTGGTATGCCTTGGATAAGATTTCGTTAAAAGTAGTTGCTTATACGTTTGGTACAAGATGTGATAGCACATTAGAATCATTACTGAAAAAACTAGAGAATTTCAAGGTGACTTTTTATGCAAGAGGCCTGCACGTAAGACAATCTGCTTTTCCAAGTCATTGGATATTCATGATAAGGTTATTGGTACTCTTATTGAACGTATAGCTTTTTAATAGGCGTAACTGCAATATGGAGGCATGACCAATTCTTTTTACAATTTAATTTTTTATACAAGAATTATGCTAGGCTACGAAAAAGAACAAAGAAGTTTGACAAAAGAACAGAAGCAAGCCGTAGGGTTGTTATCTATAGGAACCTTATTGGAATATTTTGATCTTATGCTTTATGTGCATATGTCCGTACTTCTTAATGAACTTTTTTTCCCAAAAGCTGATGCTTATGCTACTTCGCTTTACTCTATAGCAGCTTTATGTGCTACTTTTATCTTTAGACCGCTCGGGGCTCTCGTTTTTGGATATTTAGGCGATACATATGGGCGAAAAACTACAGTAGTTATAACAACTATGATGATGGCTACTTCGTGCATAGTAATGGCACTACTTCCTACTTACAATGAAATTGGTATAACAGCTTCTATTATAATAATATTATGTAGAATTGTTCAAGGTATGTCCTCAATGGGAGAGGTAATAGGAACAGAAGTTTATTTAACCGAGTTTACTAAACCTCCAATACAATATCCTATTGTAGCCTTAGCTACGGTTTTCGCTACTGTAGGAACTTTCGCAGCTTTAGGGGTTGCTACTATTGTTACTTCTTATGGCTTTAATTGGCGTTATGCATTTGGTATCGGTGCAATTATTGCCGTTGTAGGAACATTAGCAAGAACCGCATTACGAGAAACTCCTGAATTTGCTAATGCAAAGCTTAAATTACTTAAAACTTTTGAAAAAGCTAATAGGGATATAAAAGTATTAGAAAATAATCCTATTTGGAAAGAAAAAATTAATAAAAAGACAGCAATAGCTCTATTTATAATGGATTGTGCATGGCCTGTATGTTTTTATTTTGCATATATTTATTGCGGCGATATTCTTGTAACCAAATTTAACTGTACTCCTGAACAAGTTATAAAACAAAATTTCAAATTATCTATAATAGAACTTATAAGTATAATAATAGTAGCAGCATTAAGTTATAAGATATATCCTTTAAAAATTCTAAAAGCATTATTAGGTATTTTTACTATTACAATATTACTATGTCCATATTTATTAAATAAGGCTTCTAATCCAAATCAAATATTCATTATTCAATCACTTATCATGGCTTTTGCCCTTAATGTTATGCCGGCTGTACCAAATTGTTTTAGACATTTTCCAATCTTTAAACGCTTTACTTCCGTAACATTTACATATGCTTTATCAGCTGCTTGTATGTATGTTATTAGCTCTTTTGGTTTTCCTCATTTAATAGAAGTCTTTGGAAACTGGGGAGTATTAATTATTATGATTCCAACAAGTATTGGATTTGGATTTGGTATATTTCATTTTGAAAAATTGGAGAAAGAAAGTGGAAATTATCCAACGAAATCTTTCACCCCTTCTCCAGTGATATCTGCTTAATTGATAAATATTTTTATATTTTATTATTAACCGGCAGTAGGTACAAAATCACCGCCTAACATACTAACATCATCATTTATATTTTGGCTATCAATTATTTCGTTAAGCTGGTTTTCTATAATCATAAGTTTTAATTTTGTAGATTTATCAACTATAAGCTCTTGCATACTAGCAGTTATTTTGTCTATATCGGTTGTATTATTAAGTTCTTTAGCTTTGTGTATTATCTCATCTATAGTGTCTTTTATTATAGCTTTATCTTTAGCATTTATTGCAATATTAGTGTCTACTTTATCGTTTATTCCATCAGCCAACTTTTGAAAACTCATTAAATTTTTATTTCGCTGTAGGTATTTCTCAATTATAGTTTTGCTTGTATTATCTATATTATCTTGCTCTAAATCTATATGCGTAATAGTAGTATTTTCTCTTAAAGCTTCAATAATTACTTTTATTCCTTCAGATGTTATTTTATTACCTAAAATATCAAGATGCTTTAAAGTTCTATTATTTGTTAAGAATTCAGCTATTAACTTTACTCCCTCATTATCTATATTATTGTTGTGTAAATCTAGATGTACAATATTATTGTTGAACTTTAAAGCTTCTATAATTGCTTTAATTCCTATAATACCTATGTTGTTTTCACCAAGGTATAAATTAGTAAGAGTAGTAATTTGTAAAATTTCAGCTAATATAGATATTTTTTGATCGCCTAAATTACTGCAACTAAAATCAAACTTCTCTAAGTTTTTGCTCGCTTTTAGGACTTCAGTAATAATTTTTAAACCTGTATCACTTATTTCACTGCCTGAGAAATTAATAGTAATTGTCTCAATGCTTTTTAATTTATCAGCTATTAGCTCTGCTAATTCATCGCTTATTGTTTGAAAACAAATATTAATAGAAGTAGGATTGTGGAAAAAGTTATTTACAGTTTCAATGAGTTCCTTATTTATGGAAGTGATAAGTATTTTTGCTTGTGGCTCGTCTTCGTTCTTATATATATTTGTTTTATTGAATTGATTATTTAGTTCGTTTATTCTTAAAATGAATAAGTCATATATTTTTTTAAAATTATTTTTTATAACTAAACTTAATACTGTTTCATCTTTATTATTAACATGCTGAATAGCTTGAATAGTCATTCTAGGTATTAGTAACTCACTTACCTTTTCTAAGCCATTCCATACGGCTAAAGTTAAGGCAGTATCACCTCCATTAGTTATATGATTAATAGCCTGATCCGCATTCTTGAAATTAGTTGCACGCATACCTCGCTTAAACCTTTCCATGCAGCACAAGTTAAGGCTGTAGTACCGTAAGTTTTGGTAATAGTATTAATGGCTTGATCTGTCATTTTGGGAATTAGTTGCAGGCATACTTTACTTAAGCCTTTACTAGCAGCCAAAGTTAATGCCGTTTCGCCGTTATTATTAATTTTGCTAAGCGTGTCGTTATTTAGCTCTTTAACTAACTTTTCTGCTTCTGCTGCTTTATTATCTCTTATTGCTGAAATTAGTTGATTATATTTTAGCTCATCAAGCTTTAGGCTCTGCTGTTGTTCTTTATATTTCTTTTCGGCGTTTGCTTTATTTTCTTCATATAATTTGTTTTCTTTCTGTAAAGATTTTGTAATTTTTATTGCTGCTTTATATTTTTCTATAGCTTCACTGTATTTTTCTTGACTGCATAAATTATTACCCTCTGCATTTAAGCTTTCTGCTTTTTTCTCGACTATATTTTTATTTCTATGTAAATATTCATTTATTGTTTTTAAGCTTTCATCCCCTATTTTGTTATTTCCAAGATCAAGAGTTGTAAGAGTAGAGTTAGATTTAAGAGAGTCAGCAATTAATTTCGCTCCTTCAGCCCCTATTTGGTTACTATCAAGATAAAGAGTTGAGCTACTCTTTCTTAAACTATTTGCCTCATCCTTTAATCCTCTTTTTTCTAGAAATTCTATTAATCTCTCATGCGGCGTTTTTGTTGTCGCTACTTCTTGTAGATTTCCTTTAAACATAACTATATCCTTATTAAATTCTATAAATCTTAATATTTTGTTAAAAATGAGCTTATAGACGAAAATCTAAATAAAGAGCTATAAGAAAGCAATAGAAATTTAGCTAAAGGTATGAATAAATTAGTTGGGGTTGATTTAAGGAATCTATGAATAGATTAAGGATTAGAGGAAATAATAAAAAATTTTAATAAATGCTAATAATTACAATTATTAATTTAGCATATCAGTTAATTATTTTAAATAATTAGTTTCTACATTTGAAGTGGCAGCAGCCTCATTAGCAATTGAGGCTGTAGCTGTTTCACTTTAAAATAAAGACCGCTCTAATGCTCGGCGTTTAACCAAACCTTGCAGCTTGGCACCGCCTTTAGCTTTTACCCATCGCAGCAACTCATCAGCAGCGTTTGAGTATTCGCCTCGGTTTAACTTTTGCCGCAAGGTTGATGCTTGAAATGCCGCAGCTCCACAGTTAAAAATAAATGAAATTAAGGCGACTTGTTGCTTAATTAAATTATTAATATTTCTTTTTGTGGGGTGGTAAATTTACTATTTAGAAGAAAGAGAAAGTTGCTTAGTTTAGAAATTCGGTGAAAGATAATTAATAAAAATTAGTTTTATCGAACCTTTCATTAAACGGCAAAAAGCTTGATTTTATGCTGCATCTGCGGTTTGATATTTTTGTAGAAATACTGAAAAATGAAGAATGGCGCACCCTAAAGGATTCGAACCTCTGACCCACAGATTAGAAATCTGTTGCTCTATCCAGCTGAGCTAAGGGTGCTAAACATTTACGGTAAACTTTATATCAGTTTTAATAGTTTTTTTCAAGTATTCTTTTATTATCATAAATAAATGTGATAAATAACATAATGAATAAATTCTATAATTACAATTCTTCTTCACATCAGGTTTTACTTAATCTTAAAGTAAAGCCTAATTCTAAACAGAATCTAATTAGCGATTTTGTAATCATCAATAATATCCCATATTTAAAATTATCTATAAAAGCAACACCGGAGCAAGGTAAAGCTAATGAAGAAATCATAAATTATCTAGCAAAAGAATGGAAATTATCACGCAAGGATATAGAAATTATTAAAGGTCATACTCATAGCTTAAAAACGATATTGATAAAAAATATTGACGAAGACTATTTAAATTTGATTATTAATTCCTATATTAAATAAATAAAGTTTTGTTACAAGATGCCAAAATCGTCATTGCGAGCGACTAAAAGCCTTGTTGCATGGCTACCAAATCGTCATTGCGAGGAGCAAAGCGACGTGGCAATCTCAGGACTATAGCACGAGATTGCTTCGTCAAAATTTTCAATTTTTTCTCGCAATGACGAAAAAACTGACCTAGTAACAAAGCTAAAAACAAGAATTTATAAATTGGTTTAATATGACACAAGAAAAAAAGAAATTTGACGCCGAGGTTGGCAAGATTTTAAATTTAATGATTCACTCTCTTTATAGTAATAAAGAGATTTTTATGAGGGAGTTAATTTCTAATGCTTCGGATGCTTGCGATAAATTACGTTATTTATCTCAAAGTAATAGTGAATTAGTAGCTGGCGATAGCAATTTTAAAATTACGGTTAAAGTCGATAAAGATAAAGGACAAATCATCATCCGTGATAACGGTATCGGCATGAATAAAGACGATTTAATTGAAAATCTCGGTACTATTGCAAGATCAGGTACGGCAAATTTTCTTAAAAGTCTTTCCGGTGATTCTAAAAAGGATAATATGCTAATCGGTCAGTTTGGTGTTGGATTTTATTCAAGCTTTATGGTAGCTGATAAAGTGACTGTAACTTCAAGAAAAGCCGGGGAAGATAAAGTCCATGTTTGGGAATCGGACGGACTTGGTGAATATACCGTCTCAGATTCAGATAAAGAGTTCACAAGAGGCACGGAAATCGTTTTACATATCAAAAAGGAAGAAGATACATTCCTTGATCATTTTAGATTAAAACACATCGTTAAAAGCTATTCCGATCATATAGCAGTACCGATATATTTCTTTGATGAAGCCGGTAATAATGAAATCCAGCTTAATTCAGCTTCTGCATTATGGACAAGACCGAAATCAGAAATTACGGAAGAACAATATAAAGAATTCTATAAAAGCTTATCTTATGCTATAGATGATCCATGGGTTACTCTGCATAATAAAAATGAGGGAGCTATAGAATTTACCAATCTGATTTTCATTCCCTCAAGCAAAACATTTGATTTATTCCATCCTGATCGCAAAAGGCGTGTAAAATTATATATAAAAAGAGTATTTATTTCCGATGAGAATATTGATTTAATCCCGTCATATTTAAGGTTTTTACGAGGGGTAGTCGATTCAGAAGACTTACCGCTGAATATTAGCCGTGAGTCATTGCAACATAATAGTGTACTTGAGAAAATCAAAAATGCTATTACAAAAAGAGTACTTGGCGAGCTTAAGAAAAAGAAAGAGGAATTACCTGAAGAATATAATAAGTTTTGGGCTAATTTCGGAGGTGCTTTAAAAGAGGGTTTATGCGAGGCTACAACCGATCATGAAAAATTATTAGAGGTATGTATATTCAGAAGTGCCTTGCATAATAAAATGATTAGCCTTGACGAATATATAGCAGGATTTAAAGAGGGGCAGAATACTATATATTATTTAAGCGGGGATAATCCCGATAAATTACTTTCAAGCCCACAAATCGAAGGACTACTTAGTAAAAATATCGATGTATTACTTTTTACCGATACAGTGGATGATTTTTGGGTAAATGTTAATAGCGAATATAAAGGACATGCTATTAAATCAGCAACAAGAAGCAATATCGATGTAGAGCAAACTACTTCACAATCTGAGGAGAAAAATGCAGATAGTAAAAAATCCGATGACGAATATAAATTGCTAACCGATTATTTTAAAGAAACACTTGGGGAGTTAGTAAAAGAAGTTAAGATCTCTAAAAAACTAACCTCAAGCCCTGCTTGTCTTGCCGTTAGCGACGCTGCTATGGATATTCGTATGGAGAGATTTTTGATTGAGCAGAAACAAATAGCTGCTGCATCTGCCAAAAATTTAGAGCTAAATCCTAAAAATAAAATCATAGAGAAAATCTTTAACGACTTAAAAGCAAATAATAAAAATAATGAAGAATTGGTTAATCTAATATTTGATCAAGCCTGTATTTTAGAGGGCGAACCGGTTGCTGATACCGGGGCATTTTCAAAGAGATTAAACGATATTGTACAAAAAGCTATATTATAACTTTAAACTTTTTTAATTTTAATGTAGAATGGTTGCTTAGATATCGTCATTGCGAGGAGAATTACATAGTAATTCGACGAAGCAATCTCAGGATATTTGACGAGATTGCCACGCAAGTACTACGACTGCTCGCAATGACGGGTATACAATTCACATAAAAAACTTCAAACAAATAATAGTTCTAATGTCTTATTACGATACTATATTTAGCAAACATATAGACAAAATTAAGAGCGAAGGAAGATATCGAGAATTTAAAGCCTTAAAAAGACAAGCCGATAATTTTCCTTTTGCACAGCACGAGAATAAACAAATAGTTATGTGGTGCATTAATGACTATTTGGGTATGAGTAAACATGCAAAAGTAATGCAAGCTTCTATAGATGCCTTGCTAAAATACGGTGTTGGATCAGGCGGAACTCGCAATATCGGCGGTAATAATATTGCCATTCTTAAGCTTGAAAAAGAACTTGCAGATTTACACAAAAAGCAAGCAGCTTTAGTTTTTACATCCGGTTTTGTTGCAAATGATACAACGCTTGCAAGTCTTGCTAAAATCATGCCGGATATAGTATTTTTCTCCGATGAACTAAATCATGCTTCAATAATTGCAGGAGTTACAAGTTCAAGAGCCGAGAAATATATATATAGACATTTAGACGTTAAGCATCTAGAAGAGCTTTTACAATCAGTCGATATTAATAGACCGAAAATTATTGTTTTTGAATCGGCTTACTCTATGGACGGTTTCTTCTCACCTATCAAAGATATAATCAACTTAGCCAAAAAATATAATGCTTTAACCTTTATCGATGAAGTTCATACGGTCGGTTTATACGGTAAACATGGAGGCGGTATTGCCGAGCTTCTTAATTGTAACGATCAAATCGATATTATTCAAGGTACACTTGCCAAAGCATACGGCACTATCGGCGGTTATATCACTAGCAACCATAATTTAGTCGATGCTATAAGGCTAACCGCTCCAGGATTTATTTTCACTACTTCATTACCGCCGGTAATTTCTACCGCTGCAACGCATAGTATTAGACACCTTAAAGAATCGAATGAAGAACGAATAAAACATCAAGAAGTAGTTACAAAACTTAAAAATTCTTTTGAAAATTTTAATATACCTTATTTGAAAAATGAAAGTCATATAGTGCCGATAATTATTGGTGATCCGATTAAAGCAGCTAGTGCCTCAAATATGCTCCTTAATGAATACGGTATTTACGTTCAACATATCAATTTTCCAACCGTACCGAGAGGTACGGAACGCCTCCGAATCATCCCAACCCCTGCCCATACCGATAAAATGATAAATGATTTATCTATAGCCTTAGTGCATATATTTGCCGAACTTGATATAGAATTATCTTCTACAAAAGAACTAAACGAAGAAGTACGCTTGAATCTTATTGCATAACTTCACGTCATTGTGAGGAATTTGCAACTTTGTTGCATGGTTCGTTTTATGTAATTCCCGCGTGGCATTGTTGCGTGGATCAATTTCACCTCTGTCATCCCGTGGCTTGACCACGGGATCCAGTTAAAAATACTAATATATTAGTATTTTTTATTATTTTTATGGACCCCGTCGTCAAGCGAACTAGGTGACACAGTAGGTTTTACCGATCCATGCAACAAGACCTTCTCGCGCAGGCGGGAAGCCAGAAAACAACCTTAATACTAGTACAAAAATTACATATTAATTAATAAAATAAACCTAAAAAAACAAGTTTTTTTAGGTTTTACTGGATTCCTGCTTCGGTCGTGCCTCCGTATTGCAGTTTAGAGTAAATAGTCTATAATCCTCAAACAGTAATAAGAGAGAATTATAGTTAAGGAGTTATGGCAAAAATAGATGTTAAGTGTAGATATTGTAACAACACAGAAGAAGTAATAAAGTCAGGATATTCAATTTCAAAACAACAGAGATATCAATGCAAGCGGTGTAATCGATATTTTCAATTGGAGTATATTAATAATGCATCTAAGCCTGGAGTTAAGGAGCAAATAGTAGAAATGTCAATCAACGGCTCTGGAGTTAGAGATACAGTAAGAGTATTAAAAGCGGGTATCAATACAGTTATCCGTGTTTTAAAAAAATCTAGTATTAAAAACAATAAATCATTCTATCAGTACAACAAAAGTAATTATTGCTCCTGAGATAGATGAACAATGGTCTTATGTACAGAATAAATCCAGACAACGATGGCTTTGGTATGCCTTGGATAAGATTTCGTTAAAAGTAGTTGCTTATACGTTTGGTACAAGATGTGATAGCACATTAGAATCATTACTGAAAAAACTAGAGAATTTCAAGGTGACTTTTTACTATACAGATGGATGGGGGAGTTATGCTAGGTTATTAGACCCTAAAAAGCATATTATCAGTAAAAAATACACTCAACGGATAGAACGAAGTAACTTGAACCTTAGAACGAGATGCAAGAGGCTTGCACGTAAGACAATCTGCTTTTCCAAGTCATTGGATATTCATGATAAGGTTATTGGTACTCTTATTGAACGTATAGCTTTTTAATAGGCGTAACTGCAATATGGAGGCATGACCTCCTGCTTCTAGCTAGGAATGACATAGTATACACGCAACAACGCTTTCAGTCTCTTAGCCCACGACAATATAGATAGTTACTAAGCAATACCGATGAGCTTACAAAAACTATTGCATATTTCGGCTCATTAGTTTATTTTGATTAGCAAACTATGTACAGAATTAATGGATTATTAAAATGGGAATTACCGTATTAAAAAACGAAGGATTGGATTTTCATGCAAGAATCTCTACTCCTTTAAGTGAGATAGATGACGATATTCAAAAAGAATTACTTGATTTAACCAAAAAAGTTAAAATAGCAGGTTTTAGAGCCGGTAAAGTACCGGTTTCAATTGTTAAGAAAAAATACGGTACTTCCGTCAGGAGTGATATAATAGAAAGAAGAATTAACCATTCGGTAAATCACGTTATTAAAGAGCATAATCTAAATATAATCGGTAGACCCAAAATTGAAGAATTGCAAAACGAACCCGATAAAGCTTTAGAATTTACCGTAAAAATAGAGCTATTACCTAAAATTACTATTCCGGATTTAAAGAAAATCTCACTAGATCGTCCAAAATTAGAAGTAAACTCTAAAGATGTTGAAGAACAACTAGAAAAACTTGCCGCACTAACAAAAAGCTATACTAAAGAAAGTAAAGCAAAAATAAAAGACGGAGATCAAGTTACTATTGATGCAATCGGGTACATCAAGGATGAAGCTTTTGAAGGCGGTAAATTAAATGATTTTAAGGTAGTAATAGGTAGTAATGCACTTATTCCAGGTTTTGAGAAACAATTAATAGGTTCTAAAACAGGTAGTGAAGTAGATGTTAATGTTACTTTTCCTGAAAATTACCATGCTAAAGATTTAGCAGGTAAGGATGCTCGTTTTGCAGTACAAATTAAATCAGTACATACTGCAGAACCTACTGTTATTGATGAGGAGTTTGCTAAAAAATTCCAAAGTAATAGCCTTGAAGAATTGCGTACACATTTTGCTAAACAAATAGAAAACGAATCGGAAGAAGCTATTAATACTATAATGAAAATGAACTTATTTGATAAGTTAGAAAAATTGTTAGATTTTGACGTACCGGAATCTTTATTAGAGCAAGAAAAAAATATTCTAAAGTCCGAAACCGATAAAAATGACCAAGATGAATCATTATTAAAAGATAAATCCCCTAAAGAAATAACAGAATATTATAATAAATTAGCCCTACGCCGTGTGCGAATAGGCTTATTACTTGCTGAATACGCAAAATCTAAAAATTTGCAATTAGAGCCTGATGATTTAAGAAAAGTTATTATGCAACAAGCACGTAATTTTCCTGGGCAGGAAAATATGATATTTGATTTTTATAAAAATAATCCTAGAGCAATTGAAGGACTTAAAGGTCCTGCCTTAGAAGATAAAGCTGTACAATATATATTTAATAACGAAATAAAGCTTAAAGAAAAGAAATATACTAAGGAAGAGCTAGAGAAATATCTAGAGGCAGAAGAGCAACGTATTACTTTGATTTAAAGTTTATTAATTGTCATGAGTGAACGTGGCGTTGTTGTATATGGCTCGAAGAATTCCCTCGGTGTCATACCGTGGCTTGTCCACGGTATCCAGAAAAATAACTAAAAATATCAATATTATTGATATTTTTAACTGGATCCCGTGAATAAATCACGGGATGACAGAGGTGGACTGGTCCACGCCAATCGGTATATATTACTCCTGATTTTTTATAGTCTTTAAAGCTAGTTTAACTATTTTATTTACCCCTAGGCTAGTGTAGGTAGAGATAGGAAAAATTTCTTTATTAGTAGCTTTTTGCAACTTATTTATTTTTTCTTGTATTTCCTCATCGGTAAGAACATCACATTTATTAAGACATATGATTTCGATTTTATTTTTTAGATAATCGGAATATGACTCAAGCTCAAGACGTACTGTATTATGATCTGCCATTACATCATTACTAGAGCCGTCTATTAAATGTATTAATACATTGCATCTCTCAATATGCTTTAAGAATTTATCGCCAAGACCGTGACCTTGATGAGCCCCCTCAATTAAGCCAGGAATATCGGCTATAACAAACTCTTCGTCATCAACATACACCACTCCAAGATTCGGCACTAAAGTAGTAAAGGGATAATCGGCAATTTTAGGCTTAGCTGCCGTTACAACCGATAAAAAAGTAGATTTACCAGCATTCGGCAACCCCACAAGCCCAACATCAGAGAGGAGTTTTAAGCTTAAATGAATCCACATTTCTTCAGCAATTTCCCCTTCCGTACGCTTTCTTGGAGCTTGATTAACCGACGTTTTGAAATGGCTGTTACCAAGACCGCCGCTTCCTCCTTTAATTATTTCAAAGCTTTGGTCATCCTCAGTGAAGTCATGCAATAATATATTGCCGTCCTCGGAAAAGATTTGAGTACCGATGGGAACATCAAGAGCTAACGATTTTCCTGATTTACCGCTTCTATTTGAACCTTTACCGTTTTCACCGTTTTCTGCGGTAAAATGCTGTTTATATCGATAATTTACTAGCGTATTAAGATGGTGATTACTCCTGAAAATAACACTACCGCCACGTCCACCGTCACCGCCGTCCGGTCCGCCTCTATCAATAAATTTTTCACGATGGAAACTAACGCAACCATTGCCGCCATTCCCACCTTTTATATATATTTTAACTTCATCAATAAAATTCATTATGTACCTCGGTGTCATACCGTGGCTTGACCACGGTATCCAGTAAAAATATCAAAAAATATACACCTTGAACTGCTTTTCTAGATACCGTGGTCAAGCCACGGTATGACACAGCGTGTTTTACCTCTCCCCGATACCCTTATACTCTCTATGTACATAACCGGTGTAAAGCTGTCTAGGTCTGCTAATTTTTTGTTCAGGGTCTTCGTGCATTTCTTTCCATTGTGCCATCCAGCCTACGGTTCTTGCTATTGCAAAAAGTACCGTGAACATTTGCGACGGTATACCCATAGCTTTATAGATAATACCTGAATAAAAATCAACATTTGGATATAATTTTCTCTCAATAAAATATTCATCTTTAAGAGCGATAGCTTCAAGTTCTATTGCTATTTGCAGGAGTGGGTTGTTTTCTAGCTGTCCGAGTTCCTTTAATACTTCTTTACAGGTTTCTTTAAGTACTGCGGCACGCGGGTCATAGTTTTTATAGACACGATGACCAAAGCCCATCAACCTAAACGGATCATTTTTATCCTTAGCTTTAGCTATATATTTAGGAATATTCTCAGAACTACCGATTTCTTTAAGCATATTTATTACCGCTTCATTAGCCCCGCCGTGAGCAGGTCCCCAAAGTGAGGCAATCCCTGTACTTACGCAAGCAAAAGGGTTAGCCCCAGATGAGCCGGCAATTCGGACTGTTGAAGTAGAAGCATTCTGCTCATGGTCAGCATGCAGAATAAATATTTTATTAAGAGCATTTTTTATTATTGGATTTACTTTATATTTTGTACAAGGCGTTGCAAACATCATATGCAGAAAATTTTCAGTAAAATCTAACGAATTATCAGGATAAATAAACGGTTGCCCTATAGAATATTTATAAGACATTGCGGCGATAGTTGGTATCTTAGCAATCATTCTAATAGCGGTAAGTTCGTAGTCTGCTTCTTTAAAATTCAGTAAATCAGGATAAAATGCCGAAAGAGAACCAACGGCCGCAAGCATAATAGCCATAGGATGAGAAGAGCTACAAAAGGTTTGAAATAAATAGTGTAATCTTTCATTCACTAATGAATGATGAGCAACCTGTTTAGTGAAATTATTATACTGCTCGATGCTTGGTAATTCTCCATAGATTAGCAAATATGCCACTTCTAAAAAATCACTTTTCTCGGCTAAATCTTTAATGTCATATCCTCGATGTCGCAAGATTCCTTTATCACCGTCTATATAAGTGATAGTAGACTGACAAGAAGCAGTAGACATAAAGCCCGGATCATAAGTAAAACAATCGGCTTCCGAAGATACCCTGCTTATATCAATTACATCCTCACCAATACTTGCTTTAAGTATAGGTAATTTAAATATTTTTCCTCTGATTTTTAATTCGGCAAATTCTGAATCATTATTATTTTCATTGGTCATATGGATATACCCTTTGTTGTTATATATCAATATAACCTTAATTTCAGAAAATTAGAAATGAATTATATGAAATCAGTACAAATTGTATAAGTTTATTTATTAAATTGATTAATTTTATTTAAAATAGTAAAATCTAAGAAATTTTTAATTTAATAAATTTAGTTATTTTTATGATAGTGCAGAAAAGTTATATTGATAATAACGGTAGGCTTGCAATTCCTATCAAAATAAGACAAAAATTAAAACTTAAAATAGGGGATGAAGTAACAATTAAATATAACAGAATTAATAGTTTCAACCTTTCATTCAAATATAGAAAAAGCAAGAAACATTTTGAATAAATATAAGAATGTTGATTTACATAAAGAATTAAAGCTTATTAGGTGCTGTAAATATTTCTAACATTTGATAAATTCGTTTAAAGCTTTTTTTACTATTCCATTTAAGGTATAACCGTGTTGCATAGCATACAGGCTTACTTCTTTATGTAATTCAGGCTCGATTCTAACATTAAAACTACCTTTAAACGGTTTATCGGGAATTTTACCGACTATATTACAATCTTCTAAGTAACTATCTATAGCTTCATGAAATGACTTCACTAAAGTTTTAGCATCAGAGCCTTCATAAGTTATTAAATCTCTTATAAATTCTACTTTGCCAAAAAATAATTCTTCTGAAGCGTCAAAATGTACTGATCCTAAATAACCTTTATAACTCATAAAATCGTTTTTTATCATATTAGTCCCTCTTCTTCTAATTTTTTAATTATTTGTTCAATTAAATAAGGTTTTATAATTGGTTTAGGGTGAGGCTTATGTAGATTAATAATTAAAGCTGTTTTTTTATTATAAAATTTCCTTCTAGAACCGCCGGTTTTACCCGTTTTAAGTTCTTCAAAATGTAAGCTACCTAGCAGTCTAGTTAACTCATCCCAAGTAAAGTCTTTTGGCTTTGATTTCAATCTTTTAATAAGTTTATCTATTGAACTCAATTTAATATTTTTTTAATTATAACATAACTATAGCATTATTTATTAACATAAGCAACTAAAATTAGTTACATAATATAAAAGTTTAGCTAGTAACCAAATCTTTATTTACAAGATACTCCTTAATCTTTAGTAAATCATACCAAGAGGTGCGTTTTTGCATAGGTTGGCGAAGTAAATAAGCAGGATGGAAAATTGCCGTAGTTTGGATAGGAGTGGATAGATATTTATTGGTATAAAAATAATATTCTTGTCTAATTTTAGTAATACCCGAATTTTTTCCAAGTAAGCTAGTTGCAGCCGTACTACCGACTAGAATAATTAGCTTCGGGTTAATAAGAGCAATATGTTTCTCGACAAACGGTCTACAAATATCGACTTCTTCGAGTGTTGGCTGTCTATTAGCGGGAGGACGCCAAAATACCGTATTAGTAATATAAGCGTTATTTTTCCGTGAAATTCCGATAGCATGCAGCATATTATCAAGTAAATTGCCGCTTTCACCGCAAAAAGGTATTCCTTTCAAATCCTCAGTACTTCCCGGAGCTTCGCCTATTAACATAATTTTAGCTTGTGGGTTACCATCACCGAAAACGGTATTAGTAGCGAATTTCTTAAGTTCACAACCGTTAAAATTTAGTAGAGATTCTTTTAGTTCTTCGATATTATTAGCTTTATCGGCAAGAGATCTTGCTTGGGTTATATTATCATGCACTTTATCATTCATATTGAATGCAGCTTCTTTTGTAGGCATAGGTTTTACTTGTGGTTTCTCAGTTAGTTCAATATTATTATGTACCTTTAATTTCGGCGGATGCTCAGAGCAGTAATATTCAACACCGATTGCACTTAACCATTTAAGCGTATTATTCATTATCTTAAAATAAAATATGTTAACATATAATGTACCAAACGAACTAAATAATATAAGACTCGACAAAGCTTTATTACATCTTTTTAAGAATGTACAGGGTAATTCAGAAAATTTCAGACAAGATGAATTTCAAGGCGAGCCTGCGGAGCGTATATTAATACGTGAGCACAGGCGAGACCTGCAAAATTCGCTTGTATCAAGTTTTCTGAATTACCCTGTTTCTAGAAACCAAATCCAAAAAGCTATTAAGAATTCGCAAGTACAGATTAATGATGTAATTATTTCTGATCCTGATGTTTTGGTCAAGGAGAATGATGTTATATTATTTTCTTTTAAAGAACCTGAAGAGCTAAAAATTGCAGCAGCAAATATAGCACTTGATATAATTTACGAAGATGATGATTTGATAGTAATTAACAAAGCGGCAGGTATGACGGTACACCCAGGGGCAGGACATCATGATGATACGCTTGTTAATGCATTACTTTATCATACGAAGAATCTATCGGATATAGGTTCAGCAGAAAGACCCGGGATAGTGCATCGTTTAGATAAAGACACTACAGGTTTGATGGTGGTTGCTAAAAATAATAAAGCCCATATGTTGCTTGCAAATCAGATAGAACAAAGGCAGGTAATACGGAAATATAAAGCTTTAGTCTGGGGAGTGATTAACCCGCTAGAAGGAGTCATTAAGAATAATATCGGTCGTAGCCGAGTAGATCGTCAAAAAATGACCATATTAAAATACGGTGGTAAAGAAGCCGTGACGCACTACAAGACTCTAGAGCTGTTTCACAAGGGTACTATTAGTATGGTGGAATGCAGGCTTAGTACCGGCAGAACTCATCAAATCAGGGTGCAGCTAAGCCATTTAAAGCATTCGGTAGTAGGCGACCAAACTTATGGTAATAATGACCGAAAAATTGCTCATTCACCTCCTGAGCTAAAAGCAAAATTAATCGATTTTAAACGCCAAGCTCTGCATTCTTGGTATTTAAGTTTTACTCATCCGACTAGTAATGAAATTATGGAATTTTCTTGTGAGTTGCCAAGGGATATGGAGGAGATTATAGCCACCGATGCATTGCACAAATTCATTGAACTTAAGAAACAAGCTCCTTTGGGTAATATAGAAGATATTTTAGAGATGAAAAATCTAGGTAGAAAATGAGAACTTGACATAAATTGTATTACAACTATAATGACACTATGTGTTTATAATTGTAATACTTAAGAGTTATGTCTGCACTTACTGTAAGATTACCCAATGATTTAGCCGAGGAAGTAGCTAAAAGGGCTAAAAAACTTCATATTTCACGTAGTCAATATATTAGAAGATCTATTGAAACTATGAATAAAAGCCTATATGAGCAAGAAAGAAAAGAAAAATTATTTGCAATTAGTATGCGTACAAGAAAAGAAAGCATGAAAATAAATTCCGAATTTTCTAATATAGAGCATGACCCTGAAAATTAATCTCGGAGAAATTTGGCTTGCCGATTTAAATCCTAGAGTTGGTAGTGAGCTTGGTAAAACAAGACCTGTATTGATTATTCAAGATCAAGTATTATTGGACGCAAAACATCCTTCTACTTTAATCATTCCGCTAACAACTAATTTAATAGACGATGCTTTCCCTTTACGAATTCGTATTAAAGCTCATAATAAATTAGAAAGAGATTCAGATCTTTTAATAGACCAAATACGTAGTATAGATAATAAACGGTTAATTTTAGGTCCTCTAACTACTTGCAGTCCTATCATTATGCAAACAATATATAAAGCAATATTAGAAATTATAGGAGTTGGACCTGTTCCGTGCAATATTCTATAAAACAAGTCTTGAGTAAAGCATCAGATAAATTAAATAAAATAGGTATCAGTTCGTCGCAATTAGAAGCACGAATCTTACTACGGCATGCTATAAATACACCTATCGAATATTTGCTTATTAATCTTGATGAGCAGTTAAATGAAGCTGAGATAGAAGCTTTTGAAACACTGTTAGAGAGAAGATTAAAGCATGAACCGATAGCATATATTACAGGTGTCAAAGAATTTTACTCACGTGAATTTATTGTTAATAAACATGTGTTAATTCCAAGAAGCGATACTGAAATTTTGGTGGAAATAGTTCTAGGGCTACTCAAACCGTCATTGCGAGCGACTAAAAGGAGCGCGGCAATCTCAGGAATTTTGCCTGAGATTGCTTCGTCGACGCCTATAGCGTCTTCTCGCAATGACGAATACACACAAATCCTCGAGCTTGGCATCGGTAGCGGTTGCATTGCTATCAGCCTATTATGCGAACTACCCAATGCTAATGTAATTGCCACCGATATAAGTCTTGATGCAATAGAAGTTGCAAGGAACAATGCTCTTAAACATCACATAACGGATCGCATTCAGATTATTCAAAGTAATTGGTTTGAAAATCTAGGAAAGCAAAAATTTGATGTTATAGTTAGCAACCCACCATATATATCGCACACCGAAAAATCAGAGATGGTACTTGAGACACTGAACCACGAGCCGCATCTTGCATTATTTGCTGAAGAGGACGGCTTACAGTGTTATAGAATAATTGCCGAAAATGCAAAAAAATTCTTAAAACCAAACGGTAAGATTGTATTAGAAATAGGTTTTAAACAGGAAGAGGCGGTAACCCAAATTTTCTTAAGTAATGGTTATAATATTGAAAGCGTTTATAAGGATCTACAAGGTCACAGTAGAGTAATATTATTTTCTCCTATTAATCTCAATCGTTCATATGCAAGGCGAATCGGTAAAAGCTTATCAGGGCTGCAACAAAATTTATTAGATAACGAACTACCGAAATATTTATTTTCCAAAGAAAAGCTTATTGATGAAAAACGTAAAATCTTTTTAGAAATAGGTTTTGGTATGGGCGAGCATTTCATTAACCAAGCCAAAATGAATCCTGATGCACTTTTTATCGGGGTAGAGGTATATTTAAACGGCGTTGCAAATGTTTTAAAGCTTGCGAGTGAGCAGAATATCACAAATTTTTTATTATTTCCTAACAATTTAGATTTTATATTAAACGATTTACCAAATAATAGTTTAGATGGAATTTATATTTTATTTCCTGATCCATGGATAAAAAATAAGCAAAAAAAGAAACGCATTTTTAATAAGGAACGTCTTAAGATTTTGCAAGATAAGCTAAAAAATAACGGTAATTTAGTGTTTGCTTCCGATATCGAAAATTATTTTTATGAGGCAATAGAGCTAATAAAGCAGAATAGTAATTTTGAAATTATGAATGAAGATTATTATCTAACCTCACATGATAATTATGTAATTACCAAATATCATCAAAAAGCTATTAAGGCGAATAGAACACCGAAATTTATCATTTTGCAGCACGTTTCAGGCGATCATTAATTGCAGCCCCTATATTCACTCGAGGTATAGGGCTAACAGCTATACCTCGTGCATCATGAGAGGCAGCATAATCGTCTAGGACTCTCAAATAAGCATAAAGATTTGCAGCAGCTTCTATAAGGTCGCCTTTAAGGCTTAGATTTAATGAGAATCTTCCCGTAAGATTGCTATTGCCAAAATTTAATCCAATTTCTCTATCCTCTAAATTTATAGCATTTAATCTAACCGGCACATTAGGAGAATAGTGCTTTGCAAGCATTCCAGGAGCTTTTACAGCGTCATTTGTTACTTTAAAAACTTTTACCCCAAGTACTTCTTCTAAAATTTCAGCAGTTATAAAGCCCTCTCTAAGAATAGTAGGAGTAGCGGTTGTTGTATCGATTATCGTTGACTCTAAACCATATTCAGATTGATAAATTTCAGGTGCTAAAATAAAAATTTCCTGATTATCCTTAAAATGTTTTGTAACATGCTCGGCGTTAGTCGAACTAATATAGTTTGAAGGGTTAGCACTTGGTGCGGCTATAGGTACACCTGATTGTCTGATAAGTTCTAATGCTAGCGGATAAGACGGTATCCGAATCGCTATTGTATTAAGCCCTGCCGTTACACTAGGAGCAATATTTGCATTCTCTTTTAAAGGGACAACTATAGATAATGGTCCAGGCCAAAATTTTTCTGCTATCTTTGTAGCTAAATCATTAAACTTTCCTATTTCCTTTGCTTGCTCTATGGATGATACATGCACAATAAGCGGATTAATAGCAGGACGATTTTTAAACTGAAAAATCTTTAAACACGCCTCATTATTTGTAGCATCTGCTCCAATTCCATAAACTGTTTCGGTTGGAAAAACAACTACCTTGCCGGATTTTATAAATTGAACTGCTTTACTGAACATTAATTTAGTTATTTTGGTTTTGTTATATATCTGCTTCTCTATGTCATTCCCGCTTCTAGCGACGTTGTTGCGTGACTCATTTATGTCATTCCCGCGGAAGCGGGAATCCAGTACTTTAAAGATCTTTAAAAGACTTTTTTAAAGCTCGATTTATCTCGCTTTACGCTGGATTCCCGCTTTCGCGGGAATGACACCGAGCGGGCTTTTTGAGCCATGCAACAACACTGCTTCTAGCTAGGAATGACATAGGAAAGTTTCAATCATAAGCGGTTAAACTTGGCTATCTTATCAAATAACTCGCAAATATTATGTAATAACGATAAGCGATTTTCTGCGATTTTTGGATCAGGATCATTAACTAGTACGTTATCAAAAAAGTTAGTAATGGGAGTTAATAGAGATGATAATAAATTTAAAGCTTTCTTATAATCTTTATCAGCTATACTATCTATAATTTGTGGTGAAATTTTTTGGATTACTTCAAATAATTCTTTTTCAGGTTGTGTACTAAAGAGGCTCACATCAACTAAGCCGGTAATTTTCTGATTACCGATTATATTGCTAGCTCGTTTGTAAGCATTTAATAATTGCTTGCCTGCATCTTCTATTAAAAATTCTTTTAACGCCTCAAGCTTAAATTTTGTATCTACTAAATTTAAGTCAAGAGCTGCATTAATTAATGCAATATCATAGTCATTTTTAAAGTAAAATTTTGCTCTTTCTTCAAAGAAAGATATTGTTAAATCCTTATTTTTATGAGAAGAATCTCTATATAAGTTTATAGAAAAACTAATTAAATCATTTAAATTTAGCTCTAATTTATTTTCAAGTATTATTCTTATTATGCCAAGAGCTTGACGTCTTAAGGCATATGGATCGCCTGAACCTGTTGGGGCTTCATCCGCTATCATTAAACCGACTAAACTATCTAGTTTATCAGCTAAAGCAAGCAAAGCAGCATTCCCGCTCGGTGTATTATCATTAAGTCCTTGCGGTTTATAATGGTCTCTAATTGCAGCGGCTACTTCTTCACCTAGCCCCTCATGCTTTGCATAATAATAGCCCATAATACCTTGCAAATCAGGAAATTCTCCAACCATCTCAGAAACAAGATCGCTTTTGCAAAGTTTAGCTGCTGTAATTAAATCTGTATTGTCTAGAGCTATATAACTACAAATTTTAGCTACACGCCCAACTTTTTCTCTTAAGTTACCAAGCTTTGCATGAAATGTTACAGCTTCTAATTTGCCTAATCCTGATTCTAAAGTTTTAGCTATATCTTGTTTATAAAAATATAAAGCATCCGAAAGACGTGCAGATAGTACTTTTTCATTACCTTTAATAACGAGTTCGGCATTTGCAAATCTACCATTACTGACAAAGAGAAAATATTGTGCGAAATTTCCTTCTTTATCGAATAGACAGAAATATTTCTGATGTGTACGCATCGAAGAAATAAGTACTTCTTTAGGTAGCTCTAAGAATTTTTGTGGGATTTTTCCAAGTAGCACAACAGGAAATTCACTAAGCCCTGCTACTTCTTCAATTAAACGATTATCTTCTTTTATGTTTAGATTACGAGAATTTGCCAGCTCTAATAAGCCAGTTTTAATTATTTCTTCTCTCTTTGTTCTTTCTAAAATAACATGATTTTCTAGAAGTTTATTTTTATAATCCTCAAAATCTGTTACTTCTAATTTTTTATTATCAGTAAGACGATGCCCGTACGTAATATTATTAGCGGTTAAATGCCCAAATTGCAGTGGTAGTACTTCGCCATCAAATATACATAAAATATTTCGCAGAGGTCTAATCCATTTTATTTGGTAATCACCCCAAAACATCGATTTTGCCCAGCTATATTTATTAATAGCTTCTATAATAATCTCGGGCAAAATTTCTTTTATCTCTCTTTCTTCTGTTTTTTTAACAAAGAAATAATATAGCTGATTATTAATTAATTTAGTAGAAAGCTCTAATTTACTAACGTTATGAGCTTTACAAAATCCATTAATTGCAGCTTCCGGAGCATCTATACTCGGTCCTTTAATTTCCATTTCTTTCGGTAGAGTTACTTTCGGTAAGTGGGTAGCGTGCAGCGTTATCCTACGAGGTCCTGCAAATAGTTGTACTTTTGCAAATATTTCATTTTCTTCAAAAATTTTCGTGAATATGTTTAAATAACCCTCTTCAGCATTTTTTTGCATGAATGCAGGTATTTCTTCACTAAATAGCTCTAATAATAATTCACTCACCGCTTAACTCCAACCATTTCATACAACAAATTTTAGCTAAGTGCCGTACTCTTAAAATATAAGAGGCACGCTCAGTAACGCTAATTACCCCAAGTGCATCTAATCGATTAAAGGCATCGCTTGCTTTTGTACATTCATAATAAGCAACATGTGGTACATTTTCTTTTACTAACCGCTCACATTGTTCTTCGCTATCTTTAAAATGTCGTACTAACATCTCACTATCTGCAAGCTCTAAATTATATTTTGAGTATTGTCGTTCAGCCTCGAAATCAACTTCCCCGTATTTTAAAGCTTTTTCTCCTATTTGCCCATTCCAATCCAGTTCCTTTACTTCATCGACACCTTGAATATATAATGCAAGCCGCTCAAGCCCATAAGTGATTTCACCGGCAACAGGACGGCATTCAATACCACCGATTTGCTGCATATAAGTAAATTGGGATACTTCCATACCATCACACCATACCTCCCAACCAAGCCCCCAAGCCCCGAGCGTCGGCGACTTCCAATCATCTTCAACAAAACGAATATCATGCGTTTTTAAATCTATGCCTAAACATTCTAAGCTTTTAAGATATAAATCTTGAATATTATCCGGCGATGGCTTTAAGATAACCTGAAACTGATAGTAATGTTGCATTCTGTTAGGGTGCATGCCGTATCTGCTATCGCCTGGTCTTCTTGATGGCTGAACATATGCAACAGACCAAGGTTTTGAGCCAAGACATCTAAGTACCGTTGCAGGGTGAAATGTACCTGCTCCAACATGTGCATCGTAAGGCTGCAATATTGCACAGCCGTAATCCTGCCAGTAATTTTGCAAGGCTAGTATAATTTGCTGAAATGATAGTTTTTTCATAAATAATTATGGTTATTATGTCATTCCCGCAGAAGCGGGAATCTAGTAAAGCATATAAAAAACAAATTTTTATATGCTTATTTATTAAATATGCACTTTTGTACAATGTCACGCAGCTTTGTTGTATGGCTCAGAAAAAGCATACAATGTCATTCCTGCGAAAGCAGGAATCCAAAAAAAATATAAATACAGCAAGTTTTTGAAATTAAAAGCTCGCTCTATCTCGCTTTATGATGGATTCCCGCTTTTGCGGGAATGACATAAAGAACAATGACCGGTCTACGCAACAAGACCTACGGCTGCTCGCAATGACGAAATAGCATAACACAAAGTTCTTAATAATACTCCTTACCGATCTCGATTTTAGGGCGGTTATTAGCTACACGCCAATCGTTAGTATCACGGAAAGAATAAACACAGCCGCAAAATTCTTGCTTATAAAAATTCTCTTCTTTGGCGATTTCATACATCCTACTAGCACCACCGTCTTTACGCCAATTGTAAGTCCAATATGTTATCCCCTCATAATGAGATGCGGCTCTAATCCCTGATTCATTAATTTGATTCATATCTTTCCATCTAGAAATACCAAGCGAGCTAGTTATAACTTTAAAGCCGTTCTCATAAGCATATAAAGCCGTACGCTCGAAACGCATATCAAAACACATTGTGCAGCGTTTACCTCTCTCAGGCTCAAACTCCATCCCTTTAGCACGCCTAAACCAATTTTGCGGATCATAATCTGCGTCGATAAATTCTATATTATGCTTCTCAGCAAACTTAATATTTTCATTCTTACGAAGCTCATATTCTTTTTTAGGATGAATATTAGGATTATAGAAAAAAAGCGTAAACTTAATACCAGTATCGATCATTTTCTCCATTAAAGGACCAACGCACGGAGCACAACAACAATGGAGTAAAACCTTACTTTCACCATCCGGTACTTCAAAAATTTCACTCATGATTAGCTGACCAAATTCTTTTTATATGTCTCTTTATAGAATTTTAGGATTATAGAAGATAACAAAGCAAGTGCAATTAAATAATATGCAATAGCATAATTGTCTCCGGTAACTTTCGTTAATATCATTGCTAACATTGGAGCAGTACCGCCAAATATAGCAGCTGCAAGGTTGTATGAAAGTGCAACACCGGTAAATCTTATGCTAGTTGGAAATATCTCTACTAAAACCGTTGGGATAGGTCCCATATAAATAGCGATAATTCCAGCAAATATTACTTGAGATATTATAGCTAAAGTAAAGTTCATTGATCCTAAGGCTAGAAAAATAGGATAGACTGATAAAATTAACAAGATAATCCCCCATATTAGTACAGGACGCCGCCCCACTTTATCCGAAACATACGCAGATATAGGAAATACTATCATCATTACGATTAATATTATACTACTAACAATTGCGCTTTGCTGACTAGTATAACCAAGCGTTTGCATAAAATTACCGATAAAAACCGTAGAAGTATAAAAAGGAGCAGTTACGGTAATATAAAGACCAAGTGCGATAATTAGTTCTTTTGGGTATTTTGTTAATGTTTCTCGTAAAGGAAAACGTGCTAAACGCCCTGTTTCCTTAGCTTTTTTATAAATAGGACTTTCTGCTAGGTTTTTTCTAATATATAAACCTACAGAGCTAATAAATAAACCGGCAATAAAAGGTATTCTCCAACCCCATTCAAATAGCATATCGGCGGGCATAAAATAAGAAAAACCGGCTGCTGTAGCAAGTCCAAGCAGCATACCGCCGCACATACTAACGAATGAGCTACTCCCCGCAAGTCCTCGCTGCTCGAACGAAGCATGTTCTACAATATACGAAATACAACCGCTAAACTCCCCTCCTAAAGAAAAACCTTGTATGAGTCTTATAACAGTTAAAATAATAGGAGCGGCAATACCTATAGTTTTATAGCCTGGTAAGAGACCTATCCCGGCAGTCGGTATTGCCATAGTTATAATACCCATTACCAAAGCGGTACGTCTGCCGAATCTATCACCGATATTACCGAAAATAATACCGCCGAGCGGTCGTACTATAAAGCCTGCAGCAAATACCGCAAAAGTTAAAGTCTCTCGCATTTCTGAATCCGGAAAAAAATGCTGCCCTATAATATAAGCAAATTGAGCATATAATGCATAATCATACCATTCTAAAGCATTGCCGATCATGCCGGATATTACTACTTTTCTCATTAAGTTATTTTATTGATTTTAAAAAAGATAATAAGAGGAATATTTTATATTCTCAAGTAAAAACATAATCCGAACAAAATAAGAGAGTAGTTATACGAAGATCAAATTTAAAAAGAGCAAGGAGTCTGTAAGCCGAGGAGCGGAGCGTATATTAAACATTCAGCATCCGAGGACTTACAAAGACGACGGGTCATGCCTCCATATTGCAGTTACGCCTATTAAAAAGCTATACGTTCAATAAGAGTACCAATAACCTTATCATGAATATCCAATGACTTGGAAAAGCAGATTGTCTTACGTGCAAGCCTCTTGCATCTCGTTCTAAGGTTCAAGTTACTTCGTTCTATCCGTTGAGTGTATTTTTTACTGATAATATGCTTTTTAGGGTCTAATAACCTAGCATAACTCCCCCATCCATCTGTATAGTAAAAAGTCACCTTGAAATTCTCTAGTTTTTTCAGTAATGATTCTAATGTGCTATCACATCTTGTACCAAACGTATAAGCAACTACTTTTAACGAAATCTTATCCAAGGCATACCAAAGCCATCGTTGTCTGGATTTATTCTGTACATAAGACCATTGTTCATCTATCTCAGGAGCAATAATTACTTCTGTTGTACTGATAGAATGATTTATTGTTTTTAATACTAGATTTTTTTAAAACACGGATAACTGTATTGATACCCACTTTTAATACTCTTACTGTATCTCTAACTCCAGAGCCGTTGATTGACATTTCTACTATTTGCTCCTTAACTCCAGGCTTAGATGCATTATTAATATACTCCAATTGAAAATATCGATTACACCGCTTGCATTGATATCTCTGTTGTTTTGAAATTGAATATCCTGACTTTATTACTTCTTCTGTGTTGTTACAATATCTACACTTAACATCTATTTTTGCCATAACTCCTTAACTATAATTCTCTCTTATTACTGTTTGAGGATTATGGACTATTTACTCTAAACTGCAATACGGAGGCACGACCAAAGAATTATACTGTTTTGTATAAAAGTCAATAAAGGATTTTTAAATAGATTAATAATATTTCTTAATGCTTAATTACAAATTAGAGGAGTATCTAATATATTAGACCAAACTTTATCCCAACCTTTTGCATGAGAAATATTAGGAAAAGTTTTCTTTTTTACACATGGTGAGTTACTTGTTTTTACGTAAAGTTCTGCTATGAAAGGCGGAACTCTTTTGTCATCCATGCCGGAGAGATGTAATTGAGGGATATTATTAACCTGTTTTGCATAATTTATCGGGTTTAACGATTTAACTAAGTAACCACGATAATTATGATATTTATCAAATTTTTCAGTATCTAAATTACCGGCAATCGTTATAATATCTTTAACATTACTATTTTGAGCGGCAATTAATATTGTAAGCCCGCCCCCACCGGAGAAGCCGACTAAGCTAAATTTTTGTCCGTTATTAATAATATTTATGACATTGTTAATTGAATCTACGACTTCCTGCCCCATTCTTTTATCTAACCAATAATCGCTAACGCATTTTGGATTCATTTCTAAAGGAGTATATTGACAAGGTCGTGCTATATAAACAACATTCGGTCTTTTATCCATTGTAGCAAGCTTTAAGAGCATCGGATTAACAGGGGTAGGGTTGTCAGAGTTAACGCCGCCATCTGCAAGATGCCCATCTCCCTCAATATAGAATACGAAAGGTAGGTTATGGTCTGTAATACGCTGATAAGTCGTAAGAGTAAAATCACCACCATTTACTAGCCTCATCTGAAAGTTATTTTGAGTTGCTATATCTTGTGAATGCTTTACCCTACTAGCTACATCATGGGTAGTAGAACAGCCTGAAAGAAATATTGGTATTAAAAATATTATTGCCCAAATAAATTTTTTCATTATTACAGAGGTTTAAAATTACTGATAAGTTTTTCTAAATTCTTAGTCATAATAATATCGATCTGTCCTGAAGATTTTAGTTCTTCATCTGTTAATTCTTTTAAACCGCCACTTAAAGTAATTTGAACAATCTTATAATTTCTAGAACGCCAAAACTTTAAATAGGTATCTATATCTTTCATCCAAAATGGTGACCATTCTTGGAAAACAGTTAAGTTCGGAGAACGATCAATTAATTTTTGAGCTCCATAAACGGCATTTTTTTCAGCACCTTCAATATCCATTTGTAAGATATCGATAGTTTGAATTTCTTTTATACTGTCAATATTTACTGCATCAACTGTAATAAGCTCCTCTTTTTGTGTGGTGTCGAGTCTTTTAATATGGGAAGCACCGGTATTACCAGTATCTTTTGCTAAAAAAGATACTGTAGTATTTTCAGAGAATGCGGCTTTAGGGTATATTTTAGCATTAGTAATATTATTTAAAACTAAATTAGTTTCTAAAAACTTTAACACATAAGGATTAGCTTCAAAGATTGAAATTTGTCCTTCGTTTGCTAGCTTACTAATAAGAACTGCATGTATACCGATATGTGCCCCTAGGACTAGTACTTTATCTCGTGGTTTTATTATTTGACGCAATGCATTTTGGAGATGTGGCTCCCATTCAAGAGTGTCTGCAATATAATTACTTACATCCTCTTTAGCTTTTAATAAAATATTTAAATTGTTTTTATCTTTAAATAAGCACCCCTCTAAAGTTAGAGTTTAAATTCAAGAGATTAGTATTACAATATGTCACTGGGCAGGGAGTGGATTCGGTCGTCACACATGTAGGATTACAAACAGACTCAAGTTTTGAGATTAATTGCTTATAATAGTTATTTCGTTTTTTGTGCTTATAAATTCCTACTCCTAGTAAAATTATTATAGAAATAATTAATAGCGTTATAATTTTGTTTTTATTTAATGTTGACATTTATGTATATCCTTGATTTGCTTATTAAAACGGTATTTCATCGTCTAGGTCGCTATGGTCAAAGGAATGATTTTTAGCTTCAGGATGTTTATATTCGCTATGCCCTGAATCTTGAGTATGATTATTAGAGTTTTTACTATCTAATAATATTAATTGTGAATTAAAATTTTGTAACACAACTTCCGTGGTATATTTTTCTTGACCTGAATTATCATTCCACTTACGGGTTTGCAATGAACCTTCAATATATAATTTACTACCTTTTGTGACATAGCGTTCTACAACAGATACTAACCCTTCGCTAAATATCACTACTCTATGCCACTCAGTTCGTTCTTTTCGTTCGCTGGTAATGCGATCTTTCCAAGTTTCGGTTGTTGCTAAGGAAAGATTAATGATTTTTTTCCCTTCGCCCGTAGTTCTAATTTCCGGATCACGCCCTACATTACCTATTAATATTACTTTATTTAAACTACCTGCCATAGATTACTACCTATTTTAAAATATTATTATTGCAATAATAAAATAAAAGAGCCTATAATACTACAGGTTTTTTAAAAAATATCTCAAAAATTTTGTAGTGAAGTGATTATGAACCAAGAATATATTAAGGTACGCGGTGCTAAAGAGCATAATCTAAAAAATATAAATGTTGATATTCCAAGGAATAAATTTGTTGTTATCACCGGTCTTAGTGGTTCAGGCAAGTCTTCTTTAGCTTTTGATACTATTTATGCAGAAGGTCAAAGGCGATATGTTGAAAGCTTATCTTCATATGCAAGGCAATTCTTGCATTTACAAAATAAACCGAATGTGGAATCTATTTCTGGATTATCGCCTGCTATTGCAATTGACCAAAAAACTACTTCTAAAAATCCTCGCTCTACGGTTGGAACTATAACGGAAATTTATGATTACCTTAGGTTATTATATGCAAGGGTGGGTATTCCTTACTCTCCGGCAACCGGTCTTCCGATACATAGCCAAACAGTTTCTGAGATGGTAGATATAATTAATGAACTACCTAAAGGCACGAAAGTATATTTACTTGCTCCTATTGTTAGAGGACATAAGGGGGAGTTCAAACGTGAAATTATGAATCTGAAAAAGCAAGGCTTTCAGAAATTAATAGTTAACGGTGAAGTTTGTGAAATTGATGATTTACCGAAACTTGATAAAAATAAGAAGCATAATATAGAAGTCATCGTTGATAGAATAGTTCTAGACGAAAGTTTAGGTAATAGGCTTGCAGATAGCTTAGAGAGTTCGTTAAATCTTGCCGAAGGTATTACTTATTTAGAAATTGTAGAATTACCGCCGGCAGTTAAGACCGAATTTGAAAAAAATCAGCGTATTACTTTTTCCGAAAAATATTCTTGTCCGGTATCCGGTTTTCAGCTTACTGAAATAGAGCCTCGAATTTTTTCTTTTAATAGCCCTTTTGGAGCATGTCCTAAATGTGAAGGAATAGGTAAGGAGTTTTTCTTTGATAGAGAATTAATTGTTCCAGATCAAAGAATTTCTATTAAAGACGGTGCAATAGTGCCTTGGGGTAGCACATCTTCTAAATTTATCCTAGAGACATTAAAGGCTCTTGCCGATCATTATAAATTTTCTATTGAAGTACCTTTTGTAAGTTTATCACAAAATGTTAAGGATATTTTATTTGAAGGTTCAGGAGAAGAAGCAATAAAATTTGAGTTTCACGACGGTTCTAAAACGCAAATAATAAAACAACCTTTTGCCGGTATAATACCAAGTTTGCAGGAAAAGGACCGTACTATAGAGTCGGTTTTAATTAAAGAAGAACTAGCTAAATTTAAGTCAGAACATAAATGTACTGCCTGCTCAGGGTTTAGATTAAAAGACGAAGCATTATGCGTTAAAATAGCGAATTTTCATATAGGCGAAGTAGCAGGTATGAGTATTGCAGCCTTGCAAAAATGGTTTAGTCACTTAGAAGAAAAATTAAATAAAAAGCAATTATTTATTGCTGAGCGTATACTCAAAGAAATTACTGAGAGATTAAAATTTCTTATGAATGTTGGGCTTGATTATCTAACGTTATCACGAGAAGCAGGTACTTTATCGGGAGGGGAAAGTCAGCGTATTCGTCTTGCATCTCAAATAGGATCAGGGCTTAGCGGTGTTTTATATGTACTTGATGAGCCGTCTATCGGTCTTCATCAACGAGATAATACAAGATTAATTGAGACACTAAAAAGGCTTAGAGATCTAGGTAATACCGTTTTGGTAGTCGAGCATGACGAAGAAACAATGTATGAAGCTGATCATATTATTGATATAGGACCGGGAGCCGGTATTCACGGCGGTCGTGTTATTGCAGAAGGCAATGCAGAAGAAATAAAGAATTTTGAAGAAAGTATTACAGGTAGGTATCTAAGTGGTCGTCAAACAATCAAAGTACCATCTGAAACAAGAGTAGGGCATGATAATAGGTCAATTGAGTTACTTGGGGCGGTTTCTAACAATTTAGATAATGTTGATATCAAAATTCCGCTTGGTACGTTTACCGCTATAACGGGAGTATCGGGAAGTGGTAAATCAAGCTTGATGATTCATACTCTATATAAAGCGGCTCTAAAGCATTTAGAGCCGACTAGCAAAGTATTTCCGGGAAAATATAGAGAATTAAAAGGACTTGAATATATTGATAAAATTATCGATATTAATCAATCCCCGATAGGTAGAACTCCTCGTTCAAATCCTGCGACTTATACAGGTGCCTTTACCCATATTAGGGATTGGTTTGTGGAATTACCTGAATCAAAAGCTAGAGGGTATAAAGTAGGCAGATTTTCGTTTAACGTTAAAGGCGGTAGATGTGAAGCATGCCAAGGTGACGGGCTGATTAAAATAGAGATGCACTTCTTACCTGACGTATATGTAAAATGTGATATTTGTAATGGTCACAGATATAATAGAGAAACACTTGAAATAAAATATAAAGGCAAATCTATTGCCGATATTTTGATGATGACGGTAGAAGATGCAATGCAATTTTTTGAGAAAATCCCGTTAATCTATGAAAAACTAATTACCTTAAATGAAGTAGGTCTAGGCTATATTAAAATCGGTCAGTCTGCTACTACTCTTTCAGGCGGTGAAGCACAACGCGTTAAGCTTGCTAAAGAATTATCAAGACGTTCAACCGGTAAAACGCTTTATATACTTGATGAACCGACTACGGGGCTACATATTGACGATATTAATAAATTGCTGAAAGTTTTGCATAAACTCGTTGATATGGGTAATACCGTTTTAGTTATCGAGCATAATTTAGATGTTATAAAAACGGCAGATTATATTATTGACGTCGGTCCTGAGGGCGGTGACAAAGGCGGTAAGATAGTTGTATGCGGTACTCCTGCCGATATCGCTGCTTGCAATGATAGCCATACAGGCAGATATTTAAAGCAATATTTGGAATAAGTCTAGTGCCTATGATCGTGGTGGTGGGTATAGAAGCCTAGAGAAGAAAGTGCATTTGAGAATTCAGAGTTAGGAGTTATTTCGTTTGGTATTCCGCTACAACATATATGACCGTTTAAGCATATCACTTGATCGGAGTTTTTTATTACGGTAAATAAATCGTGAGAGATCATAAAGACCGTAATATTTAGCTTTTTACGAATCAGATTAATAAGCTGATAAAATTCCTGCTGGCTTGTTACGTCTAAAGATTGCAGCGGTTCATCTAAAATAATTAAGTCAGGATTATTAACTATTGAACATGCAAGAACTACCTTTTGAAACTGCCCTCCTGAGAGCTTAGAAATTTCTTGATCTTTTATATGTTCCAAATCAATAAATGAGTTAATCTCTTTAATATTGTTATTAAAATTACTTGGTGCTAACAAATCTAAAAATTTTTTCACCGTAATAGGTAAATCAGGGCTTAGGTCGAACTTCTGTGGTACATATCCGATTTTTAATTTGGAATCAATTATAATCTCGCCGCTTGTCGGTTTTTCAAGCCCAAGCATTAACCGTACTATGGTAGTTTTACCTGCACCGTTAGGTCCGATTAAAGTAGTGATATTGTTTTTTTTGACGGTAAAGCTAACGTTATTTATCGGCAATTTATTACCGAATTTTTTAGATACGTTACGAAACTCGATTATAGGTTTTTGCAAGATAATATTTTGTGTTTAAAGTTTTATTCCTAGCTAAAAGCGTGGTTGTTGCATGGTTCGTTTTATGTCATTCCTGCGAAAGCAGGAATCCATCATAAAGCGAGATAAATCGAGCTTTTAATTTTAAAAATTTGTTGTATTTATACTTTTTTGGATTCCTGCTTTCGCAGGAATGACATCAAGCCGTTTCGCGAGCCGTGCAACAACGCCTATGATTGCTCGCAATGACGGTTTAATGTGAGTAAGCCATGACATTATGTAGAATAAATGCCGATTAATTCAGTTTCAGCTAGTAAATGTTTTTGTAGAGCCAGCACTAAATCTTGTTTGCTAGCATTCTCATCAAGTTCAAGATAATCATTTAGAGCGTATAGTTTGAAAAAATAACGATGAGGTTTACCGGCAGGTGGACAAGGACCTCCGTACTTCTTTTCTTTCCAGCTATTATCTAAAATTTTAATATTGCTATCTATTTGTCCTTCTGAAAGCTCAGTAATAGAAGCAGGAATATTATATATTATCCAATGATCCCATATACCGTGCGGTGGTGCTATTTCTATTGGTGCATCAGGATCATCCATGATAAGCACAAAAGATTTAGTATCTATAGGAGCATCACTCCACTCTAAATGCGGAGAAACATTCTGTCCTTTACAAGTAAATTTATCAGGAATACGCTCATTATGCTTAAACGCCGTACTTGTTATTATGAAAGTCATAGATTGTTCCTTAGGAATCGTCATCCCGTGATTTATTCACGGGATCCAGTAAAAAATGTACACTATAAGTTGTTGTTTTTCTGGATACCGTGGACAAGCCACGGTATGACAGTTAATTCACAACTTGCCATTGTCCGTCAGGTTGGCGGCATGCGTTACCGTATGCTTTTTGTTGTTTTCCGCCTATTACAACTGTTTGAGTGTACTCACGGCAATATTGACCAGTGCTATTTCTATAAGTTTTATTAGGTGTTACGTAACCATGATTACCGTTATCCGGATTACGCCATTCTACGCTAGTGCCGCTAGGTGTTGCTTCTAAAGCTCTTTGTGAAGTGAGTTCAGCAAGTCTTCTATCCTGCTCATCCATACCTGCACCTATTTGTCCACCAAGAACTGCCCCAAGTAATGCACCTACACCTACTCCGACAAGCTGTCCTTTGCCCTTGCCGAATTGAGAACCAAGTAATGCACCGCCGGCACCGCCAAGAAGTGTTCCCGTACCTTGTTTATTCATACCGCCTGGACCGTTACAGGCTTGTAACATAGAAGCTGCAAGAGCTATAATCATAATTTTAGATAATAGTTTCATATAAATTGTCTCTTATTAAATATATAATATAATAAGTATATGGTTTTTAGAATTTTGTAAAGTTAAAACTAGATTCTGCAAACAAAATTTAAATTATTTGTATTTTAAAATATTATTTTTAATTTTGTTCACGGAACCTAATTATAATTGAATTTTATATTTTCTTTGTTAAACTACAAAAAATAAATTGGAAAGATTCGTTATGGATACTAATAGCCGTAATCGGTTAATAAAATCGGCATCTTATTTATCGGTTACTACGGCATTAATTATTTTAAGTATAAAATTATACGCTTGGGTTGTTACCGATTCGAATCAATTCTTGCTTCTTTAATTGATTCAATGCTTGATATAACTTCTTCCTTTATTAATCTAATAGCTTTAAGATTTGCCCTGCAACCGCCCGATCATCATCATCGATTTGGGTATGAAAAAATGCAGGATTTAACAATTTTTTCTCAATCGATATTTTTCTTTGCTTCAGCTTTTTTGTAGGCTTTTCTTCGGTCAAATCTTTATTTGAAAAAACAAAACCGGAGAATATCAGTGACGGTACTACGGTAATGTATGTATGTATATTCTTAACAATTATTTTAGTACTTTATCAAACTTATGTAATTAAAAAAACAGGATCGGAGATAGTAAAAGCCGATAAGCTTCATTATTTCACAGACTTATTAACTAATGTTATAGTAATTATCTCTATAAATTTAAGTGATTATTTTTGGTTTGTTGACCCATTATTTGGTGTAGTTATTTCGTTATATATATTTCACTCTTCTTATTCTTTATTTAAAAAGGCATTTAAAAATTTAGTCGATCATGAATTACCTGAACAAGATAGACAAAAAATTATCTCGATAGTTAATAACCATTTAGGCGTAAAAGGTATGCACGAAATGAAAACTAGATATGCCGCTCAAAAAGCTTTTATTCAGTGTCATTTGGAAATGGACGGCAATATGTCGCTTTATAATGCTCATAAAATTAGTGATGAGATTGCTTTTGAAATATTGCAGGAATTTCCGGAGGCTGAAATAATTATCCACCAAGATCCTTTTGGAATCGAAGAACACGTAAATTACCGTGAATATATTGTTAGATAAAAAAACGGATTTTAATAATTTTTTTATGGAGCAAGCTTTAAAACAAGCACGGATTGCTTTTGATAAAAATGAAGTTCCGGTCGGAGCGGTGATTGTAGATAGGTTAAATCAAAAAATCATTATTAGTAGTCATAATAATACCGAAGAAAAAAATAACGCTCTTTATCATGCTGAAATTATTGCTATTAATGAAGCATGTAATCTTATATCTTCTAAAAATTTAAATGATTATGATATTTACGTTACTTTAGAACCTTGTGCTATGTGTGCGGCAGCTATAGCTCATAGCAGGTTAAAACGTTTATTTTACGGGGCTTCTGATTCCAAGCACGGAGCAGTCGAAAGTAATTTACGATATTTTAACAGTAGTGCTTGTTTTCATAGACCGGAAATATATAGCGGAATTCTTGCCGAAGATTCGGGGCTATTAATGAAAGAGTTTTTTAAGAGGATACGATAATCATGGTAGAACTGTTGATACCGGAGTCGTCATTGCGAGCAGCTGTAGGCTGCGTGGCAATCTCATGAAATAATAACAAACTCCTGAGATTGCTTCGTCGACGCCTATAGCGTCTTCTCGCAATGACGATTTAGGTATCCACGCACGCAAGCCTCTCGCAAGAATGACATAAAGAAGTAAGAAAACATGTTAAAACTATTAACCCCCTATTATTTTAATAAATTATCAAAGGTTATAATACCTATATTAGCTATATCTACTTTTGTCATGATGATTATAGGTCTTTATTTAGCTCTAATAGTTTCGCCGGTAGATTATCAACAAGGGGAGTTTGTACGCATTATGTATGTTCATGTTCCTGCTTCTTGGATGGCCCTTGGTATTTATATTTTCATGGCAGCATGCAGCTTTAGTTATTTAGTATGGAAAACTACTATTAGCTATTTGCTAGCCGTAGCTTCTAGTTACGTTGGAGCTACTTTTACTTTGATTAGCTTAGTAACAGGTTCTTTATGGGGAAAACCTATATGGGGAACATGGTGGGTTTGGGATGCAAGACTTACCTCTATGCTCATATTATTTTTATTATATCTAAGCTATATTATCATAGTAAATAGTGCGGATAATATAAGAAAAGCACAAAATCCTGCTTCTATTATTGCTCTTATCGGACTGATTAACATACCGATAGTAAAATTCTCGGTAAATATTTGGTATAGTCTGCATCAGCCTGCTAGTGTTTTAAGGCTAGGGAGTCCAACTATTCACTCTTCAATGCTAAAGCCTTTAATTATAATGTTTATCAGTTTTATATTATATTTTCTATTAGTATTACTTTTAAGAACTTCTATATTAATCGACAAAATCAAAAACTACTAGCTGCGAGTAGTTGTTATTTGCTTCTCTAATTTAATGATCCGTAGTTTTTTAAAATAATTTTCTGCTGGACAGTAAGTCGTATTTATGCGACAATATAATTATCTGAAGGCTAACTCTTAACATATGCAAAAAACTAAGCAAATACAATTTTTTATAACAGACAGTGGTAAATCTTATATTAAAGATTGGTTAGAGAAATTAGATGTTGAAACGCATAGCAGAATTATTAATAGATTAGTTCGTTTAGAATATGGAGTTTATGGGGATTATAAACAGATCAAAGGAAGATTATATGAGCTGAGATTCTTCTTCGGCAAAGGTTATAGAATATATTTTACTGAGAAAGATAACAAAATTATTCTTCTGCTAAATGCCGGTAGTAAAGATACTCAGGGTAAGGATATTAAAAAAGCTTTGGAAATAATAGAAAAAGTTTATAAATAAATTAGGTGTTATATGGAAAAATTTACAGATTATTTAAAAGAAAAATTACAAAATGAGGAAGTATTAGTAGCTTATATTAACGAAGCTTTAGAACAATATTCCTTAGATCATAATAAGGAGTTATTCCTTGCTACTTTAAAGGAAGCAATTATAGCAAGAGGCGGTGTAGCGAAAATATCTGAAGAAGCTCATATAAATAGGCAACATATTTATAAAATGCTATCTAGTAAAGGCAATCCAAGTTTTGACAATATCGGTTCTTTATTAAATACTCTAGGGTTGCAGTTGAAAGTCGAAACACGTGCTGCATGTTATAATAATACTTTCTAATACCTACTCTCACTACAATAGAAGTATAAAATGACCTATGTTATAACTGATGAATGCGTAAAATGTAAATATACCGATTGCGTTGACGTATGCCCTGTAGATTGTTTCTACGCGGGTGAATTTATGCTAGTTATCAATCCTGATGAATGTATAGATTGCGGTGTATGTGTTCCTGATTGTCCTATAGATGCTATCAAACCCGAATCACCGGAGTTAATAGAATGGGTAGAACGTGCAAAAGATTTTATAGAAAATAAAGGATGGAAAAATATTACCAAGAAAAAGCCTGCCTTACCTGATGCCGATAAATTTAAAGATGAGAAAAATAAGTTTAATAAATATATAAATAATATGAATTAAATACATGTGTTTATTTTGTCACAAAACTTTATAAAAGCTTTATTATATGAATCTAATTACCGATTAAATATAGAACTAAAAAATATAATATGTTATATATGCCATTAAAGATAATGTTTAATTATTTAATTTGAGGTGCTAACCATGAAAAAGTTACTTTTAATAGCTGCTACAAGTGCAACAATTTTATCTTCTAGTATATCATTTGCCGATGACATGGGTAATGATTGGTATTTAAGAATAGATGCCGGTGCAGCAATGTTTAATAAAGAAAAAGATAAGGCAACTGGTGTTAAATTAAAATCTAATACAACTGTTCCTGTTGATTTAGGTATCGGTTATTATATTTCCGAAAATTTTAGAGCCGATTTAACTTTAGGTACTATAATAGGTGGAAAGTTAAAGAAATCTGGAGCTGCGACTAATGCACCTTTTACCGGTACTAACATTTCAGCAAGCCATAAACCTACTATTACACGTTTACTTATTAACGGTTATGTAGATTTAACTAATTTTGATATGTTTGATGTTTTTGCCGGTGCCGGTGTTGGTCCTGCATTAGTTAAAGAGAAAATTACATATAATGGTATAACAGGTCTTTCATCTAACACTAAAAACAGAACTAATATCTCTTACAAGCTAACTTTAGGTACTTCTGCACAAATCGCCGACGGTGTTAAAGCAGAACTAGCTTATAGCTGGATAGATGACGGTAGAACAAAAAGTAAGAATGTAATTTACCAAGGAACAAGTGTACCAACCGGTGGCATGCGTTATCAAAGCCACAACTTAACAGCCGGTATAAGATTTGATATATAATTAACAAGAATATATTAATAGTTTTAGGTAAGTCGTCATTGCGAGCAGCCATAGGCTGCGTGGCAATCTAGAAAAAATAATAAAAAAATTCTGTAAATCAGAATTTTTTACTGGATTGCTTCGTCAAAACTTGCAGTTTCTTCTCACAATGACGATGAGGTCAACCCGTGCAATTAGCTAGGATGACAACTCAGAAATGTCACTTAAAACTATTTTTTATCGAATTTAGGTAAAAATTATTATCTAATATCGTTTTTACTAACAACTAATAAAATTTAAAGGAAAAATTTAACAATATGAAAAAATTACTTTTAATAGCAGCTGCAAGCACAGCACTTTTAACTTCCGGTCTTTCATTCGCTGATTGTGATATGAATTCTTCCGTAGATTCCTCTACTAATTCATCGATGTCATCATCTATGGAAAATCAATGGTATTTAAAACTTAATGCCGGTGGCGTGATTTTTAACAAAACAAAGCCTTCAAATAGCAGTGTTAAGTTAAAATCCAATACGGGTTTTACCGGTAATATTGGAGCAGGTTATTATATCATGGATAATTTAAGAACTGATTTTACAATTGGAATGGTAACAAATAACCACATGAAAAAGTCTACAAATGTTTCAGCCTCTAGCTCTACTGTTACTACTGTACCATCAGTTATTTCAGCAGGTGGACAACTTATTATTAATGGTGTTGTGATTCCAGGAGGTGTACTTACAAGTGGTCCTGGTGGCACTACCACTACCACCACTGCTACTACAGTATCAGTAAAACATAAACCTACTATTGTAAGTGCATTACTTAATGGTTATGTAGATTTTATTGATGTAAGTATGTTTAAAGTGTTTGCAGGAGCAGGTGTCGGTGCTGCGTTAGTAAAAGAAAAAGTAAATATTTCAACTAAGACTGTTGCTAATAATAATGTTATTAGTAGTACTAATTTTTCAGGAACCACTAAAAACAAAACCAACTTTGCTTATCAATTATCTTTAGGGACTTCATTTGAAGTAGCACAAGGTGTGAAAGCAGAACTAGTTTATAGCTGGACAGATTACGGTAAATCAAAAACTAATACTAAAAATGTTGCCGGAAATAAGGTTAAATTTGGTGGAACCCGTTATAAAGGTAATAACTTAATGGCAGGATTAAGATTTGATATGTAATTAGATCTCAAATCTTTTTATAAGCGATTAACACGAAAAAGGAGTCTTTAATTAAAGACTCCTTTTTTTGTTTGTATATGCCATAAATTATAGCTAGGGTTAAATAAAAATGGTATGATATTTGTCATCCCGTGGCTTGACCTATAGTACGGGACAATTTTTAAAAAGTCCTCGATGTCATCCCCGCGAAAGCGGGGATCCAGGCTAAAAAATCTTAATTTTAAAGATTTTTTATTATATCGTTTTTGGCAAAAATAGATGTTAAGTGTAGATATTGTAACAACACAGAAGAAGTAATAAAGTCAGGATATTCAATTTCAAAACAACAGAGATATCAATGCAAGCGGTGTAATCGATATTTTCAATTGGAGTATATTAATAATGCATCTAAGCCTGGAGTTAAGGAGCAAATAGTAGAAATGTCAATCAACGGCTCTGGAGTTAGAGATACAGTAAGAGTATTAAAAGCGGGTATCAATACAGTTATCCGTGTTTTAAAAAAATCTAGTATTAAAAACAATAAATCATTCTATCAGTACAACAAAAGTAATTATTGCTCCTGAGATAGATGAACAATGGTCTTATGTACAGAATAAATCCAGACAACGATGGCTTTGGTATGCCTTGGATAAGATTTCGTTAAAAGTAGTTGCTTATACGTTTGGTACAAGATGTGATAGCACATTAGAATCATTACTGAAAAAACTAGAGAATTTCAAGGTGACTTTTTACTATACAGATGGATGGGGGAGTTATAGGTTATTAGACCCTAAAAAGCATATTATCAGTAAAAAATACACTCAACGGATAGAACGAAGTAACTTGAACCTTAGAACGAGATGCAAGAGGCTTGCACGTAAGACAATCTGCTTTTCCAAGTCATTGGATATTCATGATAAGGTTATTGGTACTCTTATTGAACGTATAGCTTTTTAATAGGCGTAACTGCAATATGGAGGCATGACCCGTTTTTTTAAGATTAAACTTTAAAAAAGCTTTAAAGTACTGGATTCCCGCTTTTAGCTCACAACTGTCCGAAGTTAAAATGAACAAAAGCTATTTAATAGCTAAAAATGGTATTTTTAACGTAAAACACTAAAAATACTACCAGCAATAGTTGTAAAAACAATTGCTTACTCTACTTATTTTTCAACTTCGGACAGTTGTGCTTTTAGCTAGGAATGACATATAATAAAAATTGTCCGGTACTATAGGCTTGACCTAGTAGTAGTATTATTGATAAAAATCGAGTGGTATTTAATATTTCAGGTAACAAATATAGGCTAGTAGTTCATATAAGATACGATTTACAAATTATATACATAAGATTTGTGGGAACGCATGCAGAATATGATAAGATAAATGTTAAGGAGATTTGAGTATGGAAATAAATATTATAAAAACAGAAAAAGAATATGAAGAAGCATTAAAAGAACTAGATAATTTATTATATGCAAAAGAAAATTCTTCAGAAGTGGAAAAGTTAGAAATATTATCAATATTAGTAGAAAATTATGAGAATAAACATTATAAAATAGAAGCACCTGACCCAATTGAAGCAATTAATTTTAGGATAGAGCAGCTTGGACTTTCTAGAAAAGATTTAGAAAAGAGCATAGGCTCAAGAAGTAAAGTATCTGAAATTCTTAATAAAAGAAGACCTCTTACTTTATCTATGATTAGAAAATTACATAAAAATTTAAATATTCCAGCGGATATTTTAATTCAAGAAATCCACAAGAAGAGAGCATGACTTAATTCTCATACTTTAGGTTTTTCTTTGTAAAACGTTACGTTCATTTGATGTATTGCTTCAAAGCCTAAATAAATTTTAATACGTTCCAGAATAATATCCTGATAATAAGGTAGTTCTGCTGCCGTAGCATTATCTTCTGCTTGTATAAATAGCGTATTAATTTTCTGTTTTTTGTAAGTATATGTGGTGATTTTTAAAGGTAATGCTTTAGTGCTGAAATTAAACCCGACTATTTTATTCCAGTTAATCATGATTTCAGGCAGCAATGGATGTTGTTTGGCAAATATACGTCTAACTATTTTATCGATATCCTCTTTAATTAGCTTCATTTTAATAAACTCTGCACTGTTAAAGTTATGACGGCTATTGCAAGCATTATAGATATTACGGGAAAATATAAAGATGTAACCGATATAATCATTAAAAATATATTACAAACTGCTATAATCGATACTACTTGTTTATGAGACTTACCTTTTTGTACTGCTTTTTGAAAAAAATGCTTTAGATGAGGCTGCCAAATTTTTTCTTTATTGAGTAGCCGAATTAATATGGTTAGTACGGCATCGGTAATGTAATATAAACTAGCAATAGCACAAGATATAAATAAATTAGTGCTTGTAAGAGCAAGCAAGAGTAAGCAAAGACCCGTTAAGAATCCAAGGCTAATACTTCCCACATCTCCTAAAAATATTTTTGCCGGATGCCAATTAAATATTAAAAAACCACAAGAACAACCAAGTATAATGACATTTAGAGTTATTACAAAATATGGATTATTAATAGCCGAAAATTGTAAAAAACATAATATAAGCATAGTGCTAGATAGGTGGATAGATTCCACGCAACTCATACCATCTATACCGTCCATAAAATTATATATATTGATAAAGCCACTTAAAGCTATAACTAAAATAGAATATATTAGTATATGAATGGAATTTACCTGCGAAAAAAGAAAAATAGCAAAAGCTGCACAAATTAAGTGGAATATTAAACGAATTAGAATAGGTACGGCTTTTAAGTCATCTAAAAAGGAAATCGAGGCAATTATCAATAATAAAGGTAATATTTTTATTGAATTAGCAAGGTTATTGCTCGTTATATATTCAAATCCGCTCAAAGCAATCATTACGACAATTACAATAGCAAGACCGCCGCCGCGTGGTGTTATCTTATCATGAGAGCGACGGCTACTCGGTACATCAACTAAACCGATTGCAGGAAGATATTTAGTTAATATATATGTTAATATAGCGGTCGCTATAAAAGAAAAAATAAATAATGTGCTATAGCTATTTATATTCATAGTAACATATTAGATTTAAAACTATAATATTTGTTATTACTTATAATGACATGATCATGTACCATAATATTTACGGTTTGGCATGTCTCTACTATCTTATTTGTCATATGAATGTCGGCTTTTGAAGGTTCAGGGCTGCCGCTTGGATGATTATGCACAAGTATAAGGCTGCTTGCTTCATTAAATAAAGCTCGTTTAATTATCTCACGTGGATATACTGCAGCTTGGTCTATAGTTCCTTGACTTAAAACCTCATCGGCAATTAAAATATTTTTCTTATTCAAAAATAATATACGAAATTGCTCTAGTCGCATATTACCCATATTAACTTTTAAATAATCAATCAAAGAACTCCAAGAAGCAATAATATTTTTATTTATTATTTTTTGTTTCAATACTCTATTTATCAACTCACGTATTAAAGCAAAATTGGTATATAAATTTTCATTGGTGCCTTTAATACTAAGTAGCCTTTCCTTATCAAGGTTAATTAAATCCGTAATATCAAAATGATCCAAGTAATTTTTTAGCAAGAGGTTTTACGTCTTTACGAGGGATAGCAGAAAATAACATTACTTCAAGTAATGCATAATCGGAAAAACGTTCTGCTCCAGCAGCGACGAAGCGTTCTTTTACTCTTTTACGGTGACCTATATAATGAGGCGTATCATCATTACTAAATTCTATCAAATTATTTTCTAACATTCTTTATGTTTACTCAAATTTGTTGCTGATGTCATTCCTGCGAAAGCAGGAATCAAAGAAATAACCTATAATTATTAGTACAAAATACATATAAAAAACAAGTTTTTTAATATGTTCTGTTGGATTCCTGCTTTCGCAGGAATGACATCAAACCGCTGTGCCAAACCATACAACAAAATCAATTTTTATCCTATAGTTTAGTATGGAGGATAATCAAGTTTTTTTGGTGATAACGTAAATATTTCAAAGCCGTCTTTGGTCACGCCTATAGTATGCTCAAATTGAGCCGATAATGATTTATCACGTGTAGTAACCGTCCATCCATCTAATTTACTTAATATAGTATCATAATTACCGGCATTTATCATAGGTTCAACGGTGAAAAACATCCCTTCTTCTAACGTTAGACCCGTACCGCTGCGACCGTAGTTTAATATTGACGGTTCGTCATGAAACACTCTTCCGATACCGTGACCGGTATAATCTCTAACCACCGAATAATTATGCTTCTCAGCATAACTTTGAATAGCATGTCCGATATCACCGAGTTTAGCACCGGGTCTAACTACTTCTATCCCTTTCATCATCGCATCATAAGTGACCTGTATAAGACGCTTTGGCTTAATTGCTACGTCACCGACATAATACATACGGCTAGTATCGCCGTACCAACCGTCTAAAATTACCGTAACGTCGATATTTACAATATCACCATTTCTTAAAGGCTTATCATTTGGAATGCCGTGACAAACTACATGATTTATAGAAGTGCAAATCGATTTCGGAAAGCCTTTATAATTTAACGGTGCAGGAATGGCATTATGAGAAGTAATAAAATTATGACAAAGGTCATTTAAACTATTAGTAGTGACGTTCGGTTTTACGTAATCAGTAATAAAATCGAGCGTCTCTGCAGCTAATTTTCCAGCTAACCGCATCTTTATGAAATCTTTTTCCGTGTGGATTTTTATGGTCATGTTTAATTTAAATTCTTTTAAAAAATCATTATACTATAAGTTCTTTTAAAACACTAACTAATTAAGCTTGATGTTTGAATAAATTTAGTATAAAGTATTAGGTAACACTTTATATTTTACTACATGCAATATAATATTATAGATAAGAAAAAAAAGCAATTAGATGAGTTCCGTCCATTAAGCCCTGAATTGGCTAAAAATTTAGACGAATGGTTTAAAGTAGAGCTAACTTATACCAGTAATGCTATTGAAGGCAATACCTTATCACGCGGAGAAACTGCTATAGTTATTGAAAAAGGATTAACTATAGGAGGTAAAACGTTAGTAGAACATCTTGAGGCTATAAACCATGCAAAAGCTTTAGATGTAGTATACAAGCTTGCTAAGAAGAAATATAGTCAAATTACGGAAAAAGACATCTTAGCAATTCATCATACAATTCTTCATGGCATTGATGACTATAACGCAGGACATTATAGACGTGTACCGGTACGTATTTCAGGATCTACCGTAGTAATGCCTAACCCTATGAAAGTACCTGCTTTGATGGCAGATTTTATATCTTGGTTAAGTTCAGTAGAAAAAATTCACCCGATAGAGCTTGCGGCAGAATCTCACTATAGACTTGTAACAATTCATCCATTTTCCGACGGGAACGGTCGTACTGCCCGTCTTTTAATGAATTTAATTTTAATTATGAAGGGTTATCCTCCCGCAATTATAAGACCGCAAGAACGGTTAGCGTATATTACGTCTCTTGAAACTGCACAACTTGGAGGATCAAAAGAGAAGTATCAAAAAATTATTTACAACGCCATTAATCGCTCATTTGATATTTATTTGAAAGCAGTAGCAGGACAAGAAGCATCAGATATTAAAAAGCCGGAAAAATTAATGAAAATTGGAGAACTAGCTAAAGCTATCGGGGAAACTGTTTCTACGATTCGTTTTTGGACTAAGACCGGATTGCTTGAGATTGCGGATATTACTAGGTCAAATTATCAGCTTTATTCCATAGAGGCACTGCAGCAATGTAAGAAAATCCAGCAACTAAAAAAACAAAGACTAACAATAAATGAGATTAAAGATAAGTTATAAATTACTCTTGTATCATTTTAGTAAATTAGTTATATAAACACTATGCTATATTACATAAATAAAATTCTTTCAAACAATAAAGTACAAGCTGTTATCTTAGGGATAATCGGGCTTAGTATCGTTTTCGTTCTCACATCGTATAATATAGACGATCCTTCTTTTAACTCGGTTACAACAGAGTATCCTAGTAATTTAGTCGGAATTCCTGGCTCTTATTTATCAGACTTTTTATATCAATTTTTTGGGTTAGCTGCTTTTATCATACCGCTTGCTTGCTTTGTTTGGGGTAGAAATTGTTGGTATGGAAGATATCGCGGCTCATTTATCCGTATATTTGTAATGTTGCTTGCTCTCATTAGCAGTAGCACATTATTATCTAAGATTAAGCTAGAATTCATACCGGCAAATGCAGGCGGAGCTGTTGGAATAATAGCTTCTAATTTTTTTGAGCGATTTACAAATCAACTATACTTATTATTAATATTTTTTACCTTTATTATATTAGTTGTTTTACTTGAAATTAAATTTACTTCTTTAAGTAATTTTATTATTAAGCTAGGTAAATTTTTAATCTATCGGCTACAATCTTTTTTACATAATATATTTTCACAATTATCTTCAGTAAGATTATTCCCTACTAACAATAATGATAAGATAAATATAACTTCTTCTTACCAAAAGCCTGTAAGTGAAAAAGTAAAATTCACTGAAGAAGCAAAACCCGTACCTGCAAATCCTATAAAATTCTTTAGCAAACCCCCAGCAGTTCCTAAAATATCTCAAAGCGAAATAGCAGAATTGCCGCCTATTTCGTTATTACGTGATCCTGAAAGCCATCATGTAAAAGGGGCTTCTTCCTCAGAGCTTAAGCAAAAAGCTGAAGAGTTATTAACCGTGCTGAATGATTTTGGAGTTAAAGGGCAGATAATTAACATCAATCAAGGACCGGTGGTAACTCAATATGAATTTGAACCAGCAGCAGGCACAAAAACATCAAGGGTAGTAGGGTTATCTGACGACATAGCACGCTCGCTTTCGGCTCTATCGACAAGGATAGCAGTCATACCCGGTAAGAATGTGCTTGGCATTGAGCTTCCTAATAAGCAGCGTGAATTCTTTTGTTTAAAAGAACTGATAGAAACTCCCGAGTACCAAGACAAATCAACTTTATTGCCGTTAGTTTTGGGTAAAGATTTAGCAGGTAAGCCGCTGATTGCCGATCTTGCTAAAATGCCTCATTTATTAGTAGCAGGAACAACCGGCTCAGGTAAATCGGTCGGTATTAATGCTATGATAGTCTCGCTCTTGTACCGCTATACTCCTGAAGAATGCCGCTTTATCATGATTGACCCGAAAATGCTTGAATTATCGGCTTATAACGGAATACCGCATTTGCTAACTCCCGTAGTAACCGAGCCTTCTAAGGCGGTAGTTGCTCTTAAATGGGCAGTTAAGGAAATGGAAAATCGCTATAGAATGATGAGTAATATCGGCGTTAAGAATATCGCAGGTTATAATACAAAAATCTTAGAAGCAGTTAAAGAGAATAGAGTAATTGAGCGTTCGATTCAAACGGGTTTTGACCCTGAAACAGGTAAACCTATTTACGAAACTGTTACGATGAATATGGAAAAGCTACCTTACATAGTGGTTATTGTTGATGAGATGGCTGATTTAATGCTAGTGGCCGGTAAGGATATCGAGATGCTGATTCAAAGGCTTGCACAAATGGCAAGAGCTGCGGGCATCCATATTATTATGGCAACGCAAAGACCTTCGGTAGACGTTATTACCGGCGTCATTAAAGCCAACTTTCCAAGCCGTATTAGCTTTAAAGTTACCTCTAAAATCGATAGCCGAACGATTTTGGGCGAGCAAGGCTCCGAGCAATTACTAGGTATGGGTGATATGCTATTTATGGGGAACACTTCAAAGATTACTAGGGTACACGGTCCTTTTGTAGACGAAGCAGAAATCGAGCGAACTACTGAATATTTAAAAGAAACCGGTGCGCCTGAATATATCTCTGCCGTTACCGAGCAACCTGAAGAAGACGATAGTAGCATTGATATCGGCGACGGCACGTCTGATGAAGTGCTTTACAAAAAAGCCGTGCAGATAGTACGTGACGAACGTAAATCCTCCATTAGCTATATCCAAAGGTCGCTTAGAATCGGCTATAACAAAGCTGCTAATTTGGTCGAGAAGATGGAGAAGGACGGTATAGTTTCACCGCCTAATCATACAGGTAAAAGAGAGATATTACTACCTGAGAGGTAGGAGTTGTTTTTCGTCATTGCGAGCAGGTATTGCCCACGTGGACCTGTTGATCCGTCATTGCGAGGAAATTACGAAGTAATTGACGAAGCAAGGAAGAAAAAAAATTCTTATTTACAGAATTTTTTTAATTATTTCCTGGATTGCAGCAAAGCTTCGCTCCTCGCAATGACGACTTTCAGTATCCACGCAACAATGCCGCCCTAGGCTGCGTGGCAATCTCGTCAAATATCCTGAGATTGCTTCGTCAATTACTCCGTAATTTTCCTTGCAATGACGGCTCGGCTTACATTTATCATTGACATTATTATTAATATATTTTAATAATTGCCGCCGCAATATATTAAATAATGGAAATAATTCAATGACTACTTCTAATACTGGAACCAGATACCCAAGTTACTACATCCCATATACCAAAACTACTTCTAATATAATATCACGTCTTAAAGCGTTAAAAGCTAAGATAATGAAAGTAAACCCGATGGCTATAAGAGATAATAAATGGTCGGATTTACATATAGCGGTAGGAGCTAAAGAACTAAAGTTAGTAAAAGCTTTATGTAATGAAAAAAATATTAATGCTACAGATGCTAAATGCAGAACTCCTTTGGAGCTAGCAATACTTGGCAATGATTTAGAAACAGTAAAATTTTTAGTTCAGATGGGAGGAAAAATTGCTCCTAACATGTATGGTTGGTCTGCTATTCATTTAGCAATAAAAATCGGTAATGTAGAAATGGTAGAATATTTATATGAAAATACGGAATTTCAAAAGTACGATAAATATGGATATACTTTACATGATTGGGCAGAAGCAATGGGGCGAGGAGAAATAGTACGGTTTTTTCATGATAAAAATCATAATAATAATAAAACCCCTTTAGAGTTCGCCGTAGAATCGAAGAACATTTCATCAGTAAAAGCATTAATTAGCAAAGGTGCTAAATTTGATATTAAAAGCGAACTTGGCTATAAGATTTTTGAACTTGCTATTGATTCTGAAGATATGAAATTAATAGAGTATCTAGTAAATCATACGCTAGTCGGTAAAAACACGGGGCAGCAAACTCTTCTAGAAAAAGTAGCCCAAATTTACGATAAGAATATAAATCTCTCGAAACTAGTAAAAGTTTTGATTAAAAATAATGCAGGATTTGATAAAGCTTTAGGACAAAAGCTTTTACAAAAAGCAATATATGCTGATGATTTAGAGTTAGTAGAAACTTTATATAGTAAAGGTGTTGATGCCCAGTATAAAGACCAATTAGGACGTAGCGGCTTACATCATGCTATAAAAGCTAATTGCGGTGAAGAATTAATCCAGTTTTTGATTGAACACACTACGGATATTAATTATCGTGATAAAGCGGGCTTAAATCCTTTAGGCTTAGCAAAGAGTAATAATTGTACCGTAGCTACAAAATTATTACTCGAAGCCGGTGCTTATGAAGGTTATATGTATGATGATGTTATTAAGGTGTTAGGAGAATACGGATACTAAATAGTCATTGTGAGCGGGCGTTGCCTGCGTGGAGCGATTCCCTTCCTGTCATCACCGCGTGGATACCAACTCGTCATTGCGAGGAGCGAAGCGACGTGGCAATCCAGAAAAAATAATAAAAAAATTCTATAAATCAGAATTTTTAACTGGATTGCTTCGTCAATTGCTATGCAATTCTTCTCGCAATGACGGAAAACCGGTCTACGTCATAAAACTACCGTCCCTGCAGAATGCAAATGCCACATATTCATACTAAATTTGTAAAATGTGGTATATAATTATTAATTATAGATAGACATATTAAAAAAATTGTATTAAAATTGCAACAATTCCTAAGTTATTTAATTTTTATTAAGGTTTACATATTATGGCGAATATTTCTCCAAAATTATTTCAAAAAGCAATTCAAAAAGGTCTTAAAACCGCTTTATTCACCACCTCAACCGCAGCATTAATGCTGAGTGGTAGCGGGGCATTGGGTGCTGCAGTGATAGATGCAAATACGAACTTTACCGCAGGAGCGGGTCTTATTCCTGCAGGACCGTTTGGTGGTGGTATTTTACAGTATGGAAATAATGCTGTTACGGTTGACGCTGATGCAGCAGTAAATATTACGACAATAGATGTACACGGTTTTGCTCCGGCTTTATTTACGGTAAATAAAAATATTTCTTTAGGTTCTGTTTTGCTCGGTGGCGGTACGGCATTTCCTGTTAGCATTAGTAATAACTTTACGCTAACTTTAACTGGTGAAGATGGATTAGGAATTGGTGAGCACGATACTTATGACGGTTTAGGAGCTATTACCTTAAACGGTGCCGCTGCAGGTTTAACTATAAATTCCGGAACCCCGGACTTGATAACACTTGATGGGGCTATAGACGGTGGAGGTATAATAACTGCCAATACAAATGCTGCCATTAACGGAACAATAGGTAATACTAATCCGGCAGCTCAAATAAGCATTGGAGCAAGTACGCTTTCTCTCGGAGGGGCGGTAGTAAAAGCGAATGTAATAAACTTAACGGATGATGCGTCAGCAGTGACATTTACGAACCCTGTAGTGGTGACCGGTGCAATAGATAACACAGGTAATGCAAATAACGGTGTAGTAACCTTCACCGGTAATAGTACAGTAACCGGGAATATAGGTAACACGGCAGCATTAGCAGAGTTAAGCATAGGAGCAGGTTTGCTACAAGTACAAGGCGGAGTAGTAAAAGCGAATGCAATAAACTTAACGGATGATGCGTCAGCCTTGACATTTACGAATCCAGTAATAGTAACCGGAGCGATAGATAATACCGGTAATGCAAATAACGGTGTAGTAACCTTCACCGGTAATAGTACGGTAACCGGTAATATAGGTAACACGGCAGCATTAGCAGAGTTAAGCATAGGAGCAGGTTTGCTACAAGTACAAGGCGGAGTAGTAAAAGCGAATGCAATAAACTTAACGGATGATGCGTCAGCCTTGACATTTACGAATCCAGTAATAGTAACCGGAGCGATAGATAATACCGGTAATGCAAATAACGGTGTAGTAACCTTCACCGGTAATAGTACGGTAACCGGTAATATAGGTAACACGGCAGCATTAGCAGAGTTAAGCATAGGAGCAGGTTTGCTACAAGTACAAGGCGGAGTAGTAAAAGCGAATGCAATAAACTTAACGGATGATGCGTCAGCCTTGACATTTACGAATCCAGTAATAGTAACCGGAGCGATAGATAATACCGGTAATGCAAATAACGGTGTAGTAACCTTTGCCGGAGCAAGTACGGTAACCGGTAATATAGGTAACACGGCAGCATTAGCAGAGTTAAGCGTAGGAGCGGGTTTGCTACAAGTACAAGGCGGAGTAGTAAAAGCGAATGCAATAAACTTAACGGATGATGCGTCAGCCTTGACATTTACGAATCCAGTAATAGTAACCGGAGCGATAGATAATACCGGTAATGCAAATAACGGTGTAGTAACCTTTGCCGGAGCAAGTACGGTAACCGGTAATATAGGTAACACGGCAGCATTAGCAGAGTTAAGCGTAGGAGCGGGTTTGCTACAAGTACAAGGCGGAGTAGTAAAAGCGAATGCAATAAACTTAACGGATGATGCGTCAGCCTTGACATTTACGAATCCAGTAATAGTAACCGGAGCGATAGATAATACCGGTAATGCAAATAACGGTGTAGTAACCTTTGCCGGAGCAAGTACGGTAACCGGTAATATAGGTAACACGGCAGCATTAGCAGAGTTAAGCGTAGGAGCGGGTTTGCTACAAGTACAAGGCGGAGTAGTAAAAGCGAATGCAATAAACTTAACGGATGATGCGTCAGCAGTGACATTTACAAATCCAGTAACAGTAACCGGAGCAATAGATAATGCAGGTAATGCAAATAACGGTGTAGTAACATTTACCGGTGATAGTACGGTAACAGGTAGTATAGGTGGTACAGAATTCTTCGCAACAGTGAATATAGGAGCAGGAATAACATTACAAGCCGGAGGAAGCCTAGCTGCGAATAATATAGATTTTGGAGCCGCGAGTAATTTAGAGTTTAACGGTCCTGCCGGTAAGAATTATAACTTAATCGGAACTATAGCAAACGGTAATAATGCTACACTTAATATTAATGCTGCTGGTACAGTGATTGCAAATGATGCTAGTATAGGCACAGTTGCACAAATTAACATTCAAAATAATAAGATTTTTGTAATAAATGCTAAGAACGCTGATGTTGATATATTAGACGCTCAGGCGATTAGTTTTAAAGGAGCAGCTTCACGTCTTTTCTTAGCTAACGTTAGTACTACAGATGATAGAGTTATCACTCTTAAAAATCATTTACCCGGTCTTGCTAACGGTGGTGGTGAGTTAATTCTTTTGAGTCCAACAAAACTTATGACCGTACAAGGTGACGGTGGAGCTAAAACAATAGGTACGGCAGGAAATGCATTAGCATCATTAAGTGTTTTAGGTAGTGTAGCATTGAATGATATAGATGCTACAAATGTTCCTGTATTTAATATCCTAAATTTTACAGACTTTGTTGATGTAGGCGGTATTACTAACCAAATTAATGTAATAAATATCGGTGCTGCAGGTGTAGAACCTACAGGTGCAGCGATTGCTGCCGCTGCCGGTTCTTATACGATTGATGCAAATGGCGGTAATGTAGGAATTTTAGCCAACGGTCAGACTATTAATTTTGCCCATGAAGATGCAACTTTAGTATTACAAAATAGTGCAGCAGGAAACGGTACGATAACATTAAATGCCGCACTTGATCCTGGAGCTCCAAATAAAGGTAAACTTGCTGTAGATTCAGGAGCTGCGGGCGGGAAAGTAATTCTTGCAAGTGTCGGAAATGCTACTTACGGTACTGCAGTAAATAAATTAAAAGAATTAGAATTTAGAGGAACCGGAACATTCCAAATAGATACTGATATATTTGCTAACGATTTAGAATTATCAGTGCCGGCAATTACCTATAATAAGGATATCAACTCTAATTTATCATTCGGTGCTGCTACTGCTTTAACTCAAAACGGTAATATTAACGGTAATGTAGATTTCAATAATCAAGCAGCAGTTATAACACTTGGTGCAAATAAAAATATCACTGGTAGCGTTACAAGCAGCAATGGAGTTAACGGTACAATCATCGCAGGTGCAAGTACTATTAATGGACCTATTACTAATATTGCTATGTTAAAAGTAGGTGCCGGGGCTGTAAGCATAACCACAGGCGGTAATACTAGTATCACCGAAATCCAAGGTAACGGTACAGCACTCTTAACATTACCTGCAAACTTTAACTTAACAGGCAGCATAAATAAAACCGGCGGTCAGGCTCTGAAGTTAAACTTCACGAATGGCGGTAGTGTTAGCGGTGTTGTAGGTACAGCCGCAAATCCGGTCGGTGATATCACAACGGCAGGTACAACAAACTTTGCAAGCAGTGTTAACGCAAAAGGTGCGGCGACTCTCGGCGGTACTACAAGTTTTGCCGATACATTTACTAACACCGGTGCAGTTACTTTAGCTAAAGCTTCTATCACTAATTTTGCTAAAAACGTAACAGCTACCAGCTTTGCAGCTAACAATGCTACTATTAATTTCGGTAATAGCCTAGCCTTTAATAGTAATATAACAGGTAGCGGTACTACACTTACTTTAGGTGCAAGCCAAGTAACATATACCGGCACCGGTAGCTTTACTGATACGCTAACCTTAAATACTACTTTTGACGGAGCAGCTAAGTCAGGCGGTAATATCTTAATTAAATCAGGTAGTACTCTTGATTTATCAGGAGTTTCAACGTTAGCACTTGTTGTTACTGCTACTAATTTCGACATTAATAATATAAGTCCGGATACAAAATATACGGTAATATCTGCAGAAACAGCAGGCGGATTAAAGCCTACTCCCGCAGGTAATGTTAAAGTAACCGTTAATAATGACAACCGCTTTGTCAACTTTACTTTTGATGCATCAACTTTAACGTTATTTGCGAAAGATGTATCTCAAGAAGTTATAGATAACGACTTCAAACCGGGCGGACCGCTTGCAAATATCCCAAATGCTGCAAATGTAAAGAAATCGCTTGAGTTAATGGAGCAAGCACCAATCGGTTCAGATGCACGTTTAGCTTTCGGTAACTGGGGTAAACTGAATCCAATCCAAGAAGCAGATGCTGTAACTCACCTCATACAAGACGTTGTAAAGCCTAGCGATACTATAGCTGCTATTAATAATCAAGTTATACTAAGTAATATCTCAAGTAGCTTAATTAATCTAAATGCTAGAATGGATGCAATACAGCCGGCTGCCGTAGCTGCCGGTGATGAGGACAGAGATGCTAAGTTTGGTGCATGGATAAGTCCGTTTGTCGGTAATGCAACGCAGAAGATGCGTAACAATATAAGCGGTTATAAGTCTGATACAACCGGTGGCACTATAGGTTTTGACGGCTTAGTTAACGATGATCTAGCACTAGGGGCTGCATATACAAGAGCCGATACCGATATTAAGCTGAAAAATAATAAGACGGGCGATAAGAATAAGGTAGAGAGTAACATCTATTCCGTATACGGTTTATATAATGTACCTTATGAAAATCTTTTCGTTGAAGCTATAGCATCTTACTCGGATAATAGGATAAAAAGCAAATCAAGACGTGTTATTGCAACAGCACTAGAGACTGTCGGCTATCAAACCGCAAGCGGTAAGTATAAATCTGAAAGCTATACAGGTCAGTTAATGGCCGGTTATACCTATATGATGCCTGAAAATATTAACCTAACACCGTTTGCTGGGCTTAGATATTCGGCTATCAAAGATAAGGGTTATAAAGAAACCGGTACTACTAACCAAAACCTTACAGTTAAAGGTAAGAACTATAATAGCTTCGATGGTTTACTAGGCGGTAAAGTATCAAGTAATATCAATGTCAATGAAGAAGTAGTGCTAACACCTGAGCTTTACGCAATGGTTGATTATGCATTCAAGAATAAAGTTCCGGCGATTGATGCAAGATTACAAGGTATGACTGCTCCTTTCCCAACCAACAGCTTTAAGCAAAGCAAAACAAGCTTTGATGTCGGCGTCGGTGTTACTGCTAAGCACAAAATGATGGAATACGGTATTAACTACGATACAAATATCGGAAGTAAGTATTTCGCTCAGCAAGGTAGTGTAAAAGTTCGTGTAAACTTCTAATATACTCTAGCTCGTCATTGCGAGCAGCCATAGGCTGCGTGGCAATCTCATGAAATAATAACAAACTCCTGAGGTTGCCACGTCAAGGCTTCGCCTTTCCTCGCAATGACGATAAAATTTAAATAAAAAATTATGTTAGATAATATTAGAAAAACTGCCGATAGTTTTATAATGCGAGTTTTATTCGCAATGATAGCTTTTGCTTTTGTCGGCTTTGGTATTAAAGATGTATTAAACGGAAGAAGAAACGGCGATATTGTTACTTTTTCTCATGTGAAAAATATCTCTCAGGAAGATTTTTTGAGAGCAAAATCTTTAGAAATTAATGCTATAAGTAAGCAAACGGGAACAAGTTTAACCGATGAAGAAATAGCGCAGTTAAATATTGATAACCGCATCCTAAAAAGGCTTGTTTACGATAATGTCTTAGATTATTTAGTTAGTTATTACGACTTAGATCTAAGTGATGATACAGTTAAAATTTTAGTCAAAGAATCACCAGTTTTTAAAAATGAGCAAGGTGTTTTCGATATAAAAATTTTTAAAACTTATTTTAGAAATTCTTATATGGATGAAGAAAAATATTTATTAAACTTCAAAGAAAAAGCTTTAAAAAACATTCTGGTCGGTAGTTTTGTAGAAAGTTTCTATGTTCCTAAAGCTATGACTGACAATATAGTAGATTATATGGCTGAAAAAAGAGAAGTAGAATTAGTGCAGATAGATTTACAAAATAAACCGAAAGATTTACAAATCTCTACCCCTACCGACCAGCAATTAAAGGTTTTTTACCAAGATAATAAAACCGTGTTTGAGGTACCTGAGAAACGCAGCTTTTCTTATATTAAAGCTAATATTAAGGATTTAAAAGTCTCAATTACTCAAGATGAGTTGTTAGAATTTTATAATGAAAATAAAGATGAATTCGGTGATCAAAGTTTTGAAGCAGTACAGAAACAATTACATGATTTATTAAAGGCTCAAAAAATCGACATACTTAATATGGAGTTTGCTAAAAAGCTGGAAGATGAGACGGCAGCCGGTTCTAGCTTAGTTGAAATTGCTGAAAAATATAAGCTACCGATACAAAACGTTAACTATATAAGTTATGCAGAGCTTATTGAAGATAAAATAATTGCCGAAAATGCTGATAGTATTTTTGAGCTTTCGGAAGGAGAATTATCTTATCCTATAGAAGCAGAAGATAAAAGTTATCTTATATTGGTAGAATTAAAATCTATTCAGCCGGCAAAAATACCTGAACTTGATGCCATTAAAGAGCAGGTAAATAAAGTTTGGATAAAGCAGAATATCGCTGATGTAAACTTAAAAATTATCAAGGATTTAGCAAAAGAATATAATTCAGATCAAGAGAACATAAAAGAGCTTAAAGCAGCAGGAATAAAAATAAGCAAAAAAAGCTATATTAGAGCGGAAATGGAAAATGATCTAACATTAACTCCAGAGATATTATTATCAATTTTTAATACTAAAATAGGAAGTAATACACCTATATTCCAAGTAGGTGATGAAGTATATTTTGCACATATTAAATCTAGAAGTATAGATGAATTAACAGCTAAAAATATTCATATCAATTCAGAAAAAAATATAATATATAATATTAAAAATTCTGTAATTGACGAGCTAATTAACTACACAATTATTCAGAATGATATGAAAGTGAAGGGGAATTTTAGCAGGTAGGGAGCTGTCACCCCCCCCCACCGTCATTGCGAGGAGCGAAGCGACGTGGCAATCTTGTCAAGCATCCTGAGATTGCCACGCTCCTTGCAGTCGCTCGCAATGACGATAAAATAAGTCACGCATTATAAACAAAAAAATAGAACTATGAGCTTTAAAGATTTACCGGAGTTTTTAAAATTTTTAGAAAAAAACGGTGAGTTAAAGCGTATTTCTACCCCCGTTAAAACTGACCTAGAAATTACTGAAATTAGTAGAAGAGTATTAGCACAAGGCGGACCTGCATTACTTTTTGAAAATGTTATAAAAGCCGATTGCACTAAATCCGATATACCTGTTCTAACTAATCTTTATGCTAGTATAAATCGTATTTGTATGGGACTTAAACTTAAGTCACCCAAAGAATTAAGAGAGCTTGGAGTTTTACTAGCATTACTTAAACAGCCGCAACCTCCCGCATCTTTTAAAGAAACATTATCAATGTTACCGCTTGCTAAGCGTATATTTGCGATGTCTCCTAAAACAATATCAAAAGCAGCCTGTCATGAAGTCGTCATTGACAAACCGAATATCAATATATTACCGATTCAAAAATGTTGGCCTGATGATATTTCACCTTTAATTACTTGGGGTATAGTAGTTACTAAAGGTCCAACAAAAGATAAGGTGGATAATTACAACCTTGGCATATATAGAATGCAGGTTATTTCGGAAAATAAATTATTGATGCGTTGGTTAAAGTTACGGGGCGGAGCAGAGCATCATAAACGTTGGAAAGAAGCAAAAAAAGAGCCGTTTCCCGCCGCTATCGTTATTGGGGCAAATCCAGCGGTAACTTTGGCAGCGGTTACACCGATACCTGAGAATATCTCAGAATATAATTTTGCAGGTTTACTCGGTAATGAAAAAATAGAGCTGGTGCAATGCAAAACTATTGACCTTAAAGTACCTGCACATAGTGAAATAGTGCTAGAAGGTTATGTAAGTTTAGAGGAATATTTGCCTGAAGGCCCTTTTGGGGATCATACCGGATATTATAATGATGTTGAGGAATTCCCGGTATTTACCGTAACTGCAATAACGATGAAGAAAAATCCAGTATATTTAAGTACCTATACCGGAAAACCGCCTGATGAGCCGTCAATCTTAGGTGAAGCATTAAATGAAATCTTTATTCCTATCTTGCAGCAGCAATTTCCGGAAATAGTCGATTTTTGGCTTCCACCTGAAGGTTGTTCATATAGAGTTGCGGTAGTATCGATTAAAAAATCTTATCCCGGTCATGCTAAAAGAATAATGCTTGGGATTTGGTCGTACTTACGGCAATTTATGTATAGTAAGTTTATTATAGTTGTAGATGATGATATTGATGTTCGTAATTGGCAAGAAGTAATTTGGGCAATAGCGACAAGAAGCGATCCAAGGCGTGATACGAGCTTTATAGATAATTCCCCGATAGATTATTTAGATTTTGCCTCACCTGATTCAGGGCTTGGTAGTAAAATGGGAATAGATGCAACCGATAAAATATACCCTGAGACAAATAGAAAATGGGGTAAAAAAATAGAAATGAGTCAGGAAGTTATCGACAAGGTTGATAGTATGTGGGATGGTTTATAAGGCATTATGTCATTTCTGCGAGGCGTTGCCCGCATGGCTCAATGTCATCCCCGCGTAAGCGGGGATCCAGAAAAATAACTTCAATATTGATATAGAAATTAAATATTTGATAAAATGAACATATAAAAAACAAGTGTTTTATATGTTTTACTGGATTCCCGCCTACGCGGGAATGACATAAAGGCAATACCTAACAGGAATGACATCGATGGCTACAATCATATAACACTATTGAAGATCAACATGTATAACATCCCGCACGAGACGATAATTAATAATTTCAAAGAAATAGCCGATAAATATCAAGAGCTTATTTTGCATTTCATGCAAGGTAGGGGGAGTATGATACCTAGGAGCCTAATTGATAGTGATAAAAACAGGATTATAGCTTCTTTAATGGTAGAACAATTTTGGGCAAATCCTGAAAAATTTTGTCAGCTTAATATTGAATATATTGATAAGTTAAGAGAGCTTACAACGAATAGCTTTGCAAAATTTGTCGGTAGTCCGGCAAAAGCTGTATTTTCTCCGGATAATCGAGATAAAAGATTTAAAGATTCTTCGTGGGAGGATAATGCTTATTTTGACTTTGTTAAACAATATTATTTACTATCTAGTGAGTGGCTTAAGAAGAATATAGAACAGTATGAGCTATCAAATGATCTCAAGCAACATTTAGAGTTTGTAACTAAACATTTTATTGATGCTTTTTCACCTTCAAATTTTGCTTTTTGTAATCCTAAGGTTTTAAGTGAGACGTTAGAAAGCGGCGGTCAAAATCTAGTACAGGGATTAGAAAATTTCTTAAGAGATATAAAAAGCTCTGGTGATATATTAAATATTAAAACTACCGATAAATCCGCCTTTAAACTCGGTCAAAATATTGCGGCAACAAAAGGAAAAGTCATATTTCAAAATGATTTAATGCAATTAATATGCTATGAACCGAAAGAGAAAGTTCATAAGATTCCGATATTTATTATTCCGCCATGTATAAATAAATATTATATACTCGATTTATCTTCGCATAATTCTCTAGTATCTTTTTTGGTAGAAAATAATTTTCAAGTTTTTCTTATTTCATGGGTTAACCCTGATATTTCTCTATCGGAAAAAGGCTTCGAGGATTACTTAAAAGACGGTATTTTAGCACCTTTTGAGTATGTTAGAAATCTTGGTTTTGAGAAAATTGATTTTGTCGGCTATTGCATGGGTGGTACGTTCCTTGCTATAATTATCGCCTACTTTAAAGTAAAAAAAATAGATTCTGTTCACAGTAGCACTTTCTTTACTACTTTGCTTGATTATACTCACCCGGGTGAGCTTGGAATATTTTTTAATGAAGCTACGATTAATTACATTAAAGAAGATATAAAGCTAAAGGGCTATTTTGACGGACAATATTTATCAAATAGTTTTAGTTTGCTAAGGGCAAATGATCTAATTTGGACGTTTTTTGTCAATAATTATTTGCTTGGTAAAAAACCTATGCCTTTTGATTTGCTATATTGGAATGCGGATTCTACTAACTTGCCGGCAAAAATGTATGAGGAATATTTACAAAATACATATTGTAATAACTTGCTAAAAGAGTCTAATAATTTAGAGGTACTCGGAACAAAAATAGATCTTGGAAAAGTTGATTGCAACACTTTTTTCGTAGCTGCAAAAGAAGATCATATAGCTCCATGGCGTTCAATATATGATGGAGTAAAATTATTAAACGGACATAAGATTTTTTGTCTCACGGATTCAGGGCATGTAGCAGGTGTAGTTAATCCTCCTGCGATTGCTAAATATAATTATCGGCTTAACGATGACTTAAGTTTAAGTAGTCATGAGTGGCTTATGAAAGCTACGGAATATGAAGGCTCATGGTGGAACTATTGGCTTGATTGGCTTATAAAAAATAATGATAATAAGCTAGTAGATTCTTTAGATTATCAGAATCTAGAGGCTATAGAAGAAGCCCCGGGAAGTTATGTAAGAAAATAGTATACTCGTTTAATTTGAAAAATTGGCGTCGTTGTTTCATATTTTTTGTTCCTCACGTACTAGTTGTACGCTGCGGTCAAAAAATATAAAACGCCTTGTTCTTTTCCAAATTAAACTTCGTCTACCGATTTTTCATTTATTCAGAATATATAAAAATTGTGAAGAGAAAAAATAATAAATTTATAGAAATATCTATTGCCTTTATCTTAGGAGTTGCTTTAGGTATTTATGGACAGAATCCGGATTATTTTACTAATCTAATAAATCAAAAATCATTAGCTTCATCTGCACCGAAAATAAAGCATTACAATATTTCAGAGCTTTCAAGAAGTAAAGTTAGTACATGTTTTACTCCTCCTGCCGGTTGTACTAAGTTTATAGCAAATCAAATAGATAGGGCTGAAGAATCTATTTATATGCAAGCATACGGTATGAGCGATGCGTTAATTACTACTGCACTTATTAATGCACAGATGCGAGGAGTAAAAGTTAGAATATTGCTTGATCGTAGTAATCTTAAGCAAAAATTTTCTAAATTGCATGAATTACAACGAGCAAAAATTGATGTGGGCATAGATAAAGTACCGGGAATCGCTCATAATAAAGTTATCATTATCGATAGAAAGAAAGTAATAACCGGTTCGTTTAATTTTACAGCAGCTGCTGATAAACGTAATGCTGAAAATGTAATTATTATAGAAGATCAGGAACTAGCAGAGTCTTATTTACAAAATTGGTTAAACAGAAAGGCGAGTAATTGAGAGGAAAGCCGTTATTGTGAGCGGCTGAAAGCATGACCTGCGTGAATCGGTTTTCCGTCATTGCGAGAAGAATTACGTAGTAATTCGACGAAGCAATCTCAGGATATTTTATGAGATTGCCACGTCACTTCGCTCCTCGCAATGACGTTGAAAATTACGCAGATTTCTTATTAAAGTTTTTTTGTACTTGTTCTGCCATATTTTGCATATTATTAGAAGCATGATGAACATTTTCGGCAATATGCTTATTTGCGGCTTCAAATATTTTGTTTGAAGACTCATAAGCAATACTTGCTAATTCCTTAGCATTATCCATAGATGTTTCATAAATAGATTTTAAACATTTTTGATGACATTCACTAGCTTGTTTGAAATCTTTAGAATTTGCTGCTTCTTTAGTAGTATTCAAAATAGTATTAACATTATTTTGTATAATCTCGGAATTTTTCTTAAGCAAAGATTGCATACTTTCTGTGGCAATTTGATTAGTTGTTAAAAGAATATTCATAGCTCTTTGCATTGTATTCGTGATAGATGAAAGATCTACACTAGGGATATTTTTCATAGAACTCATATAAAATTCCGGATTCATATAGGATTTCATTAAATCTAAAAATTGTGTATTATTTAACATTATTCATTCTCCTAAAATAAATTAAATTTTTTACTTAAAAATTTTTTGTGTTTTATAGGTTACGTATATGTAAACATAAACCCTCAATTCATGCTAACATTTATAAAATTATGAGTCAATAATTGTTAGCATTAAGAATAATATTAAAAATAGTTAAGTTTTTATAAATGTTAGATACATCAATTCAAGAATTAATAGATAAGTGGCAAAAATACCTCGTTTTGCAAAGAAATTACTCTAATCATACAGTAATTTCTTATAATAATGACCTTAAGCATTTCCTTGAGTTTATGAATTATTATAATTCAGAGCTTGTAACGATAAATCATATTAAAACCGCAGATATAAGATTAATCCGAAGTTGGCTTGCAAAACGTAACTGTGATAATTTTACCACTTCTTCAATTTCACGTGGTTTATCTGCAGTAAAAAATTTTTATAGGTTTTTAGAGAAAACAACACAATTAAATAGTCATATAATTTTTTCTATAAACTCTCCTAAAAAGACTAAATTGTTACCAAAATCTTTATCGGAGGATGATGTAGTAATATCACTTGAACATATTGAAGAATACGGGAATGTTAAGTGGGTAGAACTTAGAAATAAAGCCCTACTTGTTCTTATATATGCTTCAGGTCTACGTATATCGGAGGCATTATCAATTACAAAACTTCATCTACAAAATCTAGAATTTATAAGAATAATAGGTAAAGGTAGTAAAGAAAGAATAATTCCGTGGTTACCGATTGCTAAAAATTTAATTACCCAATATTTAGAAATATTGCCGTATAAGCTAGGCGATAATGAACCAATATTTAGAGGAAAGCAGGGTAAGAAATTGCAGCCACCGGTATTTAATCGTGAATTAATTAAATTAAAGCATTTTTATGGTTTACCGCAGCATTTAACTGCTCATTCATTTAGGCATAGTTTTGCTTCACATTTGCTTGAGCATGGTGCAGATTTACGCTCTATTCAAGAGCTATTAGGTCATAAAAGTCTATCTACTACACAAAACTATACTAAAACAAGTATAAAGCATTTAGAGGCTGTATATACTACCGCATATCCAATTAAAAAATAAAATATATTAATATTCATAATCTTCTTGCGTTAATTTTAAGTTATATATTATATTATTTTAAAAACCTTATAAACATAATATATAAGAGGCTATCAGTAAATAAACTTTAATTAGTAATTAAAGAGCTTTTTTAGCGAAAATTAATAAGATTTTTGTCGGAATAGTTATTCATATTTCAAAAAAATCTTATAATTTGCAGCAAAAAAGAACTAAATTACCGGTTAAAATTTGTTTACTGATAGCCTCTTAAAAGCTAATATTGAGATATTAATATGCTAGAAACACCTAAATTACCTATGGGATATAAACCTTCTAAAGATGAAGAATATATGTGTCCTAATCACCTAGAATATTTTAGACAAAAACTTTTAAGATGGAAAGAGGATTTATTAAAGGAATCTCAAGAGACTTTAAATCATTTAAAGGAAGAAAATTTAAAAGAATCCGATCTTAACGATTGTGCTACTCATGAAACAGAAAGAGCTTTTGAGCTTCGTAGTAGAAATAGATATTGTAAATTAATGAGTAAAATAGAAGAAGCATTATCACGTATTAAAAATGGGGAATACGGTTACTGTGAAGAAACAGGCGACCCAATAGGTATAAAAAGATTAGAAGCACGACCTATTGCTGCATTATGTATTGAAGCTCAAGAGCGTCATGAAAATTATGAGAGAAGTCATTTGGATGAGCCTGGAAACTGAGCGGTTGGATATGAATCGTCATTGCGAGCCGGCATTTATGCCGGTGCGGCAATCTTGTCAAGCCTCCTGAGATTGCTTCGTCAATTGCTATGCAATTTCCTCGCAATGACGATTCGGGTATCCACGCGGGCAATGTCCCGACTATTAGCGATTATATACCTTAAAACCTAAAGAAGTTAGAGCATTTACCGTTTCAAATAAAGGTAATCCCATAACATTTGAATATGAGCCGGAAATAAATGAGATAAAAGCTTCTGCATAACCGGAAATTTTACACCCGCTGGCTTTATCTATCCCTTCATCTAAAGAACAATAAAAATTAATCTCTTCATCACTTAATTTTTTGAACTTAACAATAGTCTGAACTATTTTTTGTCTAACTGTAAGCTGATCATTCTCTTTTTTGATAATACATAAACCGGTATAGACGCGATGACGTCGTCCGGATACCATCTTAATACAATTCTTGACTTCTTCATAAGTAGTAGCTTTCGGCAATATTCTTCTACCTACTGCCGCTACGGTATCGGCAGCTATAATTATAGCGGATTCCTCTATTTGAGATGCAATTTTTATAGCTTTTTCGTAAGCAAGTCTTATGGCTAAGGGAGCGGGTAATTCACGCAAATTAGGTGTTTCGTCTATATCTGCCGGAATAATTTGTGAAGGGATAATTTTGATTCTGTTTAGTAACTCAATTCTTGCAGGAGAGCTTGATGCTAATATAATCGGTAGGTTTTTTTTGTTCTGCTTCATATTTATAAAGACTAGTGACGATGAATCACACGCCCCTTAGTTAAATCATAAGGAGTCATTTCTACCGTAACTTTATCTCCTAGTAATATTCTGATACGATTTTTACGCATCCTACCGGAAGTATGAGCAATAATTACATGATCATTCTCAAGCTTTACTCTAAAAGTAGCATTAGGTAAAAGTTCAAGTACTGTACCTGTAAACTGAATGAGGTCGTCTTTTGACATTATAATTTATGTTTTTATGGTCGGGGCGGAGAGATTCGAACTCCCGACCCTCTGGTCCCAAACCAGATGCGCTACCAGGCTGCGCTACGCCCCGAGAATTAATTATGTCTATACTATATACTCTATTATTCGTAGCAAATCAATTTGTTTATGCAAAAATTTATAGATTTTGCTCATATCGTCATTGCGAGCGAACGTAAATGAGCGTGGAAATCTTGTCAAATATCCTGAGATTGCTTCGTCGAAACTTGCAGTTTCTTCTCGCAATGACGATTTGGGTATTTCTTAAGTTTTATATACGATTTACTGAATTTCTATAAAAAATACTTTATCTATAAGTATTTTTATAGATATTTTAGTATTTAATTAATGTTTTTCAACTAAAAGTAATATGTTATTTATATAACAAAATTATAAGTTAGAAAAATTTTTGTTCTTTTAATAATTATTAATCATTTCATCTTATCCTCTTTTATTATTAATATTAATTAAAGCCCTGAATAAAAAATTAATTTTATTATTAACTTTTTTTAAAAGTGCAACATAGGTTCTGTGAACATCTCTAAAAAATAGTAAATTAATTAGAAATGTTCACAGAATCTAGCGAAAATATTAAGAATTTTTATCTTAATCTCATTTACCAAAGATTTTTAAAAATCTTCCAAAATACAGAAAATTTATATTTGTTTAATGAATACTAGTCTCGAATTGATAATTTAGAAAAATTAAGTCCAAATTTAGGAGATGTTATGTCAACTCAACGAAAAAATACTCTAAAAAATTTACTAAAAAAAGGCATGTTTGCATCAACTGCTGCAGTGATGCTGGCAAGTACGAGTGCACTTGGGGTTCGAACTGTCATAGGTCCAAATGCTGTGTTATCCACGGGCTTTAACCTTGACGGTGGAACGCCTTTTGCCCCAAATGACGATTTAGTACTTGGAGGACTGTACAATTTCACTGCTGATGTTTCAATGGGCTCTTTAAATATAGATGCCAATAATAACGCAGTTATGACTGTACCGGCCAATACAGCAATAAATCTTGGTAATGTTACATCTAATGGTGCTGGAGATGGACTAAGTGTCAATGTTCCTAATGATGGGGCGAGTCTAACTTTAACAGGTAACAATTATTACATTAATAATATGAATTTTAACGGTACTGCTAGTACTTTGAGTATTGCTTCTACTGTTCTTGCTCCTGCTAATTCTACTATTTTCTTTACTGAAGACACTATTATAACCGGTCTTCAGGGGCAAAACAATCTTACAATAGTTGTTAATACTGAATTTGTTGTTAAAGATCCGGCTTGGACTAAGGCAAATGCTATTAATATCGGTAACCTTGTTAACTCAAGATATAATCTTGTAACCGATACTTCAGATATAGTACTTTATCCAGGCGGTCCTCCTGAAGTTGTGGATGCACAACCTATAGCAAATATCAATTGGAGCGGTCCAAATTCTCTTTATGTAGTAACTAATGAATCAGCAAATCAAGCAAAATTTATAGCTACCGTACCACTAGTTCCTGCACAGGATTTATGGGGGCAATTAGGAGTACACGTGGCTGCCGGTAGCCGAGAAATTGCACTTAATGCAGGTAGCGGTAACGGAACAGGGGTGACAAAAAGGCTTAACATATTTAGTACCGATGGGATAGCTAATGAGGCAGGACAATCTCTAAATGAAAATCCGGTTACAGTTACAGGAACTATCTATGCGCAAACTATTCAGATAGGTAATCAGTATCAGCCTCTTGTTGGAGGAGATACGCCTTACGGTGTAGATTGGGAAACGGAAATTGATACCGGTGTTAAAGGGGTAGTACAATTTACGCACCCATCTTTAACGCGATTTCAACAAAACGTAATTTCTGACATAGATTTTAAAGGTACTGCCGCACAAGTAACGATAGCTAGCGGTGCAAATGTTGGCGGTGCTACCGGCGGGAATATAGATAATACAGGTCGTGCCTCCGTATTGCAGTTTAGAGTAAATAGTCTATAATCCTCAAACAGTAATAAGAGAGAATTATAGTTAAGGAGTTATGGCAAAAATAGATGTTAAGTGTAGATATTGTAACAACACAGAAGAAGTAATAAAGTCAGGATATTCAATTTCAAAACAACAGAGATATCAATGCAAGCGGTGTAATCGATATTTTCAATTGGAGTATATTAATAATGCATCTAAGCCTGGAGTTAAGGAGCAAATAGTAGAAATGTCAATCAACGGCTCTGGAGTTAGAGATACAGTAAGAGTATTAAAAGTGGGTATCAATACAGTTATCCGTGTTTTAAAAAAATCTAGTATTAAAAACAATAAATCATTCTATCAGTACAACAGAAGTAATTATTGCTCCTGAGATAGATGAACAATGGTCTTATGTACAGAATAAATCCAGACAACGATGGCTTTGGTATGCCTTGGATAAGATTTCGTTAAAAGTAGTTGCTTATACGTTTGGTACAAGATGTGATAGCACATTAGAATCATTACTGAAAAAACTAGAGAATTTCAAGGTGACTTTTTACTATACAGATGGATGGGGGAGTTATGCTAGGTTATTAGACCCTAAAAAGCATATTATCAGTAAAAAATACACTCAACGGATAGAACGAAGTAACTTGAACCTTAGAACGAGATGCAAGAGGCTTGCACGTAAGACAATCTGCTTTTCCAAGTCATTGGATATTCATGATAAGGTTATTGGTACTCTTATTGAACGTATAGCTTTTTAATAGGCGTAACTGCAATATGGAGGCATGACCAATAAAAGGACCAAGTAGTAAGCAATGGCTGACAAAAGGTAAAGTGATACTTGCTGATTTAGTTGATGATAAAGCTATATTATATGCTATGCATACAAATGAAGAAGATACTAATACTGCTTATGAAAGATTAAATGAGCATAGTAATAAATGGCATGATGCATCAAAAACTTTAAAACAAGGTCTTTTAGATGAACAAAAACATAAGAAATGGATAGAAAAACAACTTGAAGAGTAAATCTATATAAATTAATAAGGAGTAAAAATAAATTTTACTCCTTATATAATCTAAGCGTTATAAATATTAGCTGTGTGAATATTTCTAATAAAGAGTTAATTCTGGTTATTTTTTGCTGCAAATCATAACATATCTAAATCAACATTTAAAACAGTACTTAGTTTTTTTAGCGTATCTATTGTGCCTTTTCGTAATCCTTTCTCAATAAATGATATATATTGCTTAGTTTTACCAATTTTAATAGCTAATTGTTCTTGAGATAACCCTCTATATTCACGATAAACTTTAATAGGATTTTCGCCGTTTAGAATTTTTTGTACCAAATCTTCAGGAAAATATTCCTCATTTTTGGCTATAGCTTTGGCGTATAATGTTTCATCGGTAATACATTGTTTCTTATTGATAAGTTCCTGATATTCATTAAAAGGTATAACAACAAAAGCAGGCTTCCCTTGATATTCTATTATATGTTTATTACTCATTTATATACTTCTCCTCTAACATCAACATTAATTACTAGAATTTCTAACTTTCCTTTATTTATTCTATATATAACTCGATAATCTCCAACCCTTAATCTATAACCGTCATGTCCTATTAATTTCTTAATATTATTATTTTTCTTATTAGGATTTAACTTCAGTTGTTCTAATTTTTCTAATATAGCTTTTCTTTTATTTATAGAAATTTTGAGTAAATTTTTTAAAGCTGTTTTAGAAAAGTTGAGTTTATATTGCATTTAGAGCTAAGGATAGATTAATTTACAGTATACTCTTTTAAGAATATTAGTCAACACATTGTTGACTAATGCTAAGTAAGCATGAAACTTAAATTAAATAATAAGTTGAATTTGTGCAAGATTTATTATATTAATATTTGTAATTATTTTTCAGGAACTGCGATAGTTTTTATGGTAATTGCATGTAGTTTTTTATTTAATATTTCAGACAGGGCGTTTTTTACTAATTTATGTTGATTAATTAAAGAAAGTCCATTAAATTGAACATCTGATATTTCTAAGGCATAATGGTCTTGATCTCCTACTAAATCAGTAATTTTTATTATACTGTTTGGAAAGGATTCCTTAAGTATTTTTTCTAACTCTTCTGCAGATATTGCCATTATTTTATCACTTTTTAGATATAAAAGCCTAAAATTAATTAAAGTTTTTTTTAGTTAAAGTAAAGCTTTATATGAATTTTTATTATAGAATTTTAAACATTCATTGATAAACTCTACTCTTATGAATATAATAATTAATATTATTATGTCATTTATTAATTATTATGAAAAAAGAAGCTGAAGAATTAAAATTATTTATCTTAGAATGTTTGAATGAGAAAAAAGCAGAAGATATCGAGGTAATTGATTTAACAGGAAAACATAAATTAGCCGATTATATTATATTTGCTAGCGGCCGTTCGACTAAAAATGTTGGAGCAATTGCTGAATATGTAGCTTTAGAATTAAAAAATAATGCCGGTATAAATAGTAATATTGAGGGGCTGGGTAAATCAGAGTGGGTACTAATAGATGCAGGTACTATTTTAATTAATATTTTTTATCCTGAAGCACGGGAGCATTTTAAGCTAGAAGAAATTTGGAAAAGATGAACGATCATATTCTTATTAACGTTATAATTTTACTCGGTACTGCGGTTTTTATCGTGGCTATACTTAAGCGTCTTAGATTAAGTCCGGTACTTGGTTACTTAATTGCAGGAGCTGCAATAGGTGATCACGGTTTAAAAATCGTAACATATGACCAAACTAAGTTACTAGGTGAACTTGGTGTAGTATTTCTATTATTTGCAATAGGTCTTGAGTTATCCTTCGAGCGATTAAAAGCTATGAGACGATATGTCTTTGGTCTCGGTAGTTTGCAAGTTTTAACGACTGCTATAGTAATTGCCGGTGCAATGGTACTTATAGACGGTAATAGTAGTGCGGCTATTATTACCGGCGGTGGTCTTGCCCTTTCATCTACGGCACTTGTTATGCAGGTTATTGAGGAAAATCGTAGTCAATCAACGCAAATAGGAAGAGTTTCTTTAGCTATTCTGTTACTGCAAGATTTGGCCGTAGTTCCATTGCTTGTGGTAGTGCCGCTACTTGCCGACAGTAATAAAGCTTCGCTTGCGGCGGCTCTTGGTATTGCACTCTTAAAAGCCGTAACGGCCTTACTTACAATATTTATTGTCGGTCGTGTTTTTCTTCGTCCTGTATTTTCTTTCATTTCATCAGAAAGTAATAATGCAAGCGAGTTACCTATTTCGATGACTTTGTTAATAGTACTTTCTGCTGCTTGGGCTACCGAAACATTTGGTTTGTCTTTAGCTCTAGGAGCATTTGTTGCCGGAGTATTAGTTGCGGAAACCGAATTTAGATTGCAGGCAGAAGAAAGTATTTATCCTTTCAAAAGTTTATTTTTAGGATTGTTTTTCATGACCGTCGGTATGAATATCGACGCACTAGAAATGTATGAAAAAATATCTCATATTCTTACTTTATCTATTGCTTTAATAGGTATAAAAACCTTAATCATAACGGCTTTTTGTATTTTATTCGGTTTTAATAAAGGAGTTGCTTTTTATTCAGGCTTATTATTATCGCAAGGTGGAGAGTTTGGCTTTATATTATTCAGTTTAGGTAAAGATAGTGGAGTATTAGAAGAAAGTACTGCCGATATATTATTACTCGTAGTTACTTTTACTATGGCACTTACTCCATTACTCGCAGCTTTAGGGAAAAAGATTGCCGAGAAAGTTGATAAAGGACTTGGTAAAACTCCGACTCAAATGATTGAGCTTGGGGCAAGAGATTTAACAAACCATATTATTATTGCCGGACTTGGTAATACCGGTAAAATGGTAGCAAGAGTTTTGGAAGCGGAGGGTATAAGTTACGTAATACTTGATTTAGATGATGATAGAGTCAAAGAAGAGCTCTCAAACGGTTTACCGATTTTTAAAGGTGACGTATCGCAAGCCGATACTCTAAAGGCATTAGGTACGGAAAGAGCATTTGCTATAATACTTACTATGAATAATCAAGTAACTATCAAGAAATCGCTTAAAACAATTAGCGGTAATTATCAGGATATACCGATTGTCGTTAAGTTAAAAAACTTAAAAAATGCTAGAGAGTTTTATGATTTAGGTGCCACAACTATTATTCCGGAAAGTTATGAGACTGGATTACAAATCGGTGGAACAGTCCTAAAAAATATAGGTATTAGCGAGCAGGAAATTAATAGAATAAAAGTACAATTTAGGCTTGGTAATTATATAATAGCAAAAAAAGAGGATGCTTTATCTGAAGTGGAAGATAATGATTAAAGTTTTTATCATTTTAATTACGATAATATTATCAACAACAATTAACGCCGATAATAAAAAATTACCTATTCCAAGATTTGTTTCAATAAAATCTAATGAAGTAAATGCAAGGAGCGGACCAACCACTAAATCTGCCGTAGAATGGATTTTTGTTAAAAAAGGCGAACCGGTAGAAATAACTGCAGAGTACGAACAATGGCGACAAGTACGTGACATTAACGGCGAAGGCGGTTGGATACATTCAAGCGTTTTATCAGGTAAAAGATCAGTAGTTATTATCTCCGATAAGGAAATAGAGCTTACCAAATCCGCAGACCATAAAAGCCGAGTTATAGCAAAATTAATGCCCAAGGTTCGCTGCGGTTTAAAAAAATGCAAAGGACAATTCTGCCAAATTACATGTAAAGATTATACGGGATGGATCTCAAAGAAAGCAATTTGGGGGGTATATGATGATAATGATAGGTATTAATAGACTTTTTGCCTAACCTCTTTCTAAAGGTAATTTGTACATCAAGAAGGTAACTAGCATCCTCATGTATTTATATACGCTGCGGTGGCAAGTGCTTCCGTGTTTCCAGGGGGATTCCTCTTTATAAGATAAGTTATGCAAGAAGTCTAATACTTATAATAAATTGTAAAAGTAGTTTACTATCTAAGGTTAATTTGCTATATATGCAAACTTACTAAAAATATAATTATTTATGCAAAGATATTTAGACGGTACAAATGATGTCGCATTTAAAAAATTATTTAGCGATAAAGTAAAATTAATAAATTTATTGAACTCTCTTCTTAGGTTATCGAAAGGAGATAGAATCATAGATTTAAGCTATATAACTACTGAACAATTGCCTTTATTTCTTGAAGGGAAAAGAAGTTTGTTCGATCTAAAAGTTAAAGATGAAACCGGTAGATGGTATATAATCGAAATGCAGCGTAAAATGGAGAAAGATTATCGGTCATGCCTCCATATTGCAGTTACGCCTATTAAAAAGCTATACGTTCAATAAGAGTACCAATAACCTTATCATGAATATCCAATGACTTGGAAAAGCAGATTGTCTTACGTGCAAGCCTCTTGCATCTCGTTCTAAGGTTCAAGTTACTTCGTTCTATCCGTTGAGTGTATTTTTTACTGATAATATGCTTTTTAGGGTCTAATAACCTAGCATAACTCCCCCATCCATCTGTATAGTAAAAAGTCACCTTGAAATTCTCTAGTTTTTTCAGTAATGATTCTAATGTGCTATCACATCTTGTACCAAACGTATAAGCAACTACTTTTAACGAAATCTTATCCAAGGCATACCAAAGCCATCGTTGTCTGGATTTATTCTGTACATAAGACCATTGTTCATCTATCTCAGGAGCAATAATTACTTTTGTTGTACTGATAGAATGATTTATTGTTTTTAATACTAGATTTTTTTAAAACACGGATAACTGTATTGATACCCACTTTTAATACTCTTACTGTATCTCTAACTCCAGAGCCGTTGATTGACATTTCTACTATTTGCTCCTTAACTCCAGGCTTAGATGCATTATTAATATACTCCAATTGAAAATATCGATTACACCGCTTGCATTGATATCTCTGTTGTTTTGAAATTGAATATCCTGACTTTATTACTTCTTCTGTGTTGTTACAATATCTACACTTAACATCTATTTTTGCCATAACTCCTTAACTATAATTCTCTCTTATTACTGTTTGAGGATTATAGACTATTTACTCTAAACTGCAATACGGAGGCACGACCACCTCCTCTATTGACTCGAGAATTATTGATATCTCTGAATCGTATGGGATAATGTAATCTTTTGCTACTCCCATTTTTTCTAGTCTTTTATATATATCATCTTCTAGCCTTAAAGCAGCATGCCCTTTATATTTACCTTTTTTTAGAATTACCAAAATATCGGTATCACTATGATAACCGTTGAGTAGATCACGCACCCAGTCACCCCTAGCAAAAGAGCCGTATAAGATAATCATAGCAATTTTATCTCTTGCGACACCTAGAATTTGACCTACAATATAACTAATCTTTGCTCTAACTCTAATAGAACGTTCAGGAAATTCAGTCTTCATTTAAATATCTATATTTTACATTTCTGCTGTTAGTTTTTTTATTTCTTCTATTTTAAGCTTAGTATATCGTACTATTTTCTCTATAGGTTCATTCTCTATTAACATTTCTTTTGCTGTTTCAATTTTCTCTTGTTCTATGCCCTTCTCCATACCGGCATTAAACTTTTCCTCAAACTTGTCTATTTCTTGTTGTATAGCCATTTCAGCTCTAAAGTAATCATCATGCTCTTGGTCCGTCCATTTATATTGCTCTAAACTTGCATATGCCGATAACACAATTTCATTTTTAATCTCTTTTGGCGGTTCTTGTTCTTGCGAAGCATATTTTAATAAATGTAACCATTCATCGGTATCATCTTTAAGATCATTTTTTTTAAATTTTCCTAGTTCAATAAATACATAAGTTAACGAGGTCATGCCTCCATATTGCAGTTACGCCTATTAAAAAGCTATACGTTCAATAAGAGTACCAATAACCTTATCATGAATATCCAATGACTTGGAAAAGCAGATTGTCTTACGTGCAAGCCTCTTGCATCTCGTTCTAAGGTTCAAGTTACTTCGTTCTATCCGTTGAGTGTATTTTTTACTGATAATATGCTTTTTAGGGTCTAATAACCTAGCATAACTCCCCCATCCATCTGTATAGTAAAAAGTCACCTTGAAATTCTCTAGTTTTTTCAGTAATGATTCTAATGTGCTATCACATCTTGTACCAAACGTATAAGCAACTACTTTTAACGAAATCTTATCCAAGGCATACCAAAGCCATCGTTGTCTGGATTTATTCTGTACATAAGACCATTGTTCATCTATCTCAGGAGCAATAATTACTTTTGTTGTACTGATAGAATGATTTATTGTTTTTAATACTAGATTTTTTTAAAACACGGATAACTGTATTGATACCCGCTTTTAATACTCTTACTGTATCTCTAACTCCAGAGCCGTTGATTGACATTTCTACTATTTGCTCCTTAACTCCAGGCTTAGATGCATTATTAATATACTCCAATTGAAAATATCGATTACACCGCTTGCATTGATATCTCTGTTGTTTTGAAATTGAATATCCTGACTTTATTACTTCTTCTGTGTTGTTACAATATCTACACTTAACATCTATTTTTGCCATAACTCCTTAACTATAATTCTCTCTTATTACTGTTTGAGGATTATAGACTATTTACTCTAAACTGCAATACGGAGGCACGACCAGATTATCTTAATAGAACGCAGCTTTACGGTTGTTATACCTATGTTAGTCAAATTAAGAAAGGTATGAAACATAGGGATTTATTGCCGGTAGTAATAATTTCTATCATAGGAACAAAAGCTTTGCCTGATGAATTGCCGTATGTTAGCTATCATCATATAAAAGAAAGCAATACCCATAAACAATATTTGTTTTCGTTAACTGGTCGTGCCTCCGTATTGCAGTTTAGAGTAAATAGTCTATAATCCTCAAACAGTAATAAGAGAGAATTATAGTTAAGGAGTTATGGCAAAAATAGATGTTAAGTGTAGATATTGTAACAACACAGAAGAAGTAATAAAGTCAGGATATTCAATTTCAAAACAACAGAGATATCAATGCAAGCGGTGTAATCGATATTTTCAATTGGAGTATATTAATAATGCATCTAAGCCTGGAGTTAAGGAGCAAATAGTAGAAATGTCAATCAACGGCTCTGGAGTTAGAGATACAGTAAGAGTATTAAAAGCGGGTATCAATACAGTTATCCGTGTTTTAAAAAAATCTAGTATTAAAAACAATAAATCATTCTATCAGTACAACAAAAGTAATTATTGCTCCTGAGATAGATGAACAATGGTCTTATGTACAGAATAAATCCAGACAACGATGGCTTTGGTATGCCTTGGATAAGATTTCGTTAAAAGTAGTTGCTTATACGTTTGGTACAAGATGTGATAGCACATTAGAATCATTACTGAAAAAACTAGAGAATTTCAAGGTGACTTTTTACTATACAGATGGATGGGGGAGTTATGCTAGGTTATTAGACCCTAAAAAGCATATTATCAGTAAAAAATACACTCAACGGATAGAACGAAGTAACTTGAACCTTAGAACGAGATGCAAGAGGCTTGCACGTAAGACAATCTGCTTTTCCAAGTCATTGGATATTCATGATAAGGTTATTGGTACTCTTATTGAACGTATAGCTTTTTAATAGGCGTAACTGCAATATGGAGGCATGACCAGTTAGAAAAAGGACGTTATTTTTTCACTGATATTAAAAAAGAAGGTATTCTTTTATATGATAGCGGTGAATTTACTTTAAGCGAAGCTAAAGATTTGCCTTGGAGTGAGATGAAAGAAATTGCTAAAGATAATTATGATTATTGGTTTGGTAGAGGTAAAGGCTTTTTAAAAGGGGCAACTACTTATTTAAACGATTTGGAGTATGCTTTATCAGCCTTTTCACTTCATCAAGCTACCGAAAGTTTTTACAGTACTATTTTATTAGTTTTTTCTAACTATAAACCTAAATTGCATGATATAAAAAAGTTAGGAAGTAGAGTAAGAAAATATCATATAGAACTATTGCAAGTATTCCCTATGGAAACACCGGAGCAAGAGGAATGTTTTAAGTTACTACAAAAAGCTTATGTTGATGCGAGATATGATAAAAACTATAAAATTACTAAAGAACAGCTGCTTTATCTTATTGAGAGAATAGAAAAACTTAAAGAAATCACCGAAAGAATCTGTACAGCAAGGATTAATCAGTAAATTATGGGCATTGTTGCATGGATACCCAAACCGTCATTGCGAGGAGCGAAGCGACGTGGCAATCCAGAAAAATAATTAAAAAAATTCTGTAAATCAGAATTTTTTACTAGATTGCTTCGTCAAAATTTTCAATTTTTCCTCGCAATGACGTTAATTTATTAACTAATCCGCCTTTAGTTAGCAATACCTGCTTTCGGTTCATTTAAAATTTGATAAAATTATCTAAATATCGTATAGTATAGAACTTTTTATAATATTAAAAATTTTATGAGTAAGAAGCTTTATATTAAGACCTACGGCTGTCAGATGAATGTTTATGACTCCGTTAAGATGCAGGATTTGCTTTATCCTTTTGGTTATGAACCTACGGAAAATATTGAAGAAGCTGATGTTATTATCCTAAATACCTGTCATATCAGAGAGAAAGCAGCCGAGAAAACTTATTCAGAACTCGGACGTATTAAAAAACTACAAGATACAAGAAAAAGACAAGGCTTAAACTCTGCAATAATAGTTGTGGCTGGCTGTGTTGCACAAGCGGAGGGGGAAGAGATTTTCTCAAGAACTCCTTATGTCGATATTGTTGTCGGTCCGCAATCTTATTATAACCTACCGGAATTAATCTCAAAAGTCGTCAGACACGAAAAACATTTAATCGATCTTGATTTTGTTGAAGAAGCGAAATTTGATAATTTACCGGAACAATTATATCCGCAAGGTGCTAGTAGCTTTATATCGGTGCAAGAAGGATGCGATAAATTTTGTACTTTCTGTGTGGTGCCTTATACAAGAGGAGCTGAATTTTCAAGGAACGTAGAGCAGGTCTATAGAGAAGCGTTAAAAGTAGTTAGCAGCGGTGCTAAAGAAATTACACTACTTGGGCAAAATGTTAATGCTTATCACGGTAAAGGACCTGATGATAAGATATTTACTCTAGCCGATTTACTGGGACATCTAGCACAAATCCCAAATTTAGAGAGATTGCGTTATATGACGTCGCACTCGATAGATATGACTGATGATCTAATAAAACTGCACGGCACTGAACCTAAATTAATGCCGTTTTTACATCTTCCGGTGCAATCAGGTTCAAATAAAATATTAAAAGCCATGAACCGTAAGCATGATCGGGATTATTATTTTGATATAATTAATCGCTTAAGAGAGGCAAGACCCGATATAGTTTTATCCTCTGATTTTATTGTCGGTTTTCCCGGTGAAACTGATGAAGATTTTGAGGATACTTTAGATTTGGTCCGAAGAGTAAAATACGGTCAGTGCTATTCGTTTAAATATAGCCCTCGTCCCGGTACGCCGGGAGCAACTAGAACGGATCAAGTTCCGGAACATATAAAATCAGAAAGATTAAGTATATTGCAACAAGAACTTATGGCTCAGCAACTAGCTTTTAATGAAAGTTGTGTCGGTAGTACTATGAAAGTTTTATTCGACCGCAACGGTAAATTCGATGATCAGATAATAGGCAAAACTCCATACATGCAGTCCGTATATATCCAAAACCCTAATAAGTCTTTACTCGGTAAAATCATTGATGTAAAAATTACTAAGGCTGCAAGTAATAGCTTAAGCGGTGAGGTAATTTGATTATATAATTTACGTATACTCCGAAGTAAAATGAAAAGTTGATAGACGAAGCTCAATTTGGAAAAGAGCAAGGAGTCTGTAAGCCGAAGAGCGGAGCGTATAATAATACGTGAACATCTGAGGTCTTACAAAGACGACGTAGCCAATTTTTCAAATTCAGCGAGTATATTACAAAAATAAACGTTGTAAATAATAACTTATGTATGTTATTATTTACAGCATGATAAATAGACATATAACATCATTTGTAAAGCAATCTTTAAAAGATTTTTCTGCAGTGCTTATTATCGGAGCTAGGCAAGTTGGTAAATCCACGGTAGTAAAACAATTATATGACGAAGGAATTTTTAAGTCATATGTTACTTTAGACGATATTTCGCAATTAGAAGCAGTAACGGAGGATCCTCACGGGTTTATAAAAAATGCAAGTTATCCTCTTGCTATTGACGAGATTCAAAGAGCACCGGATCTTTTAAAAGCTATAAAAAAGTCAATTGATGAAGATAAGAGACCGGGACGTTTCCTCTTAACTGGCTCTGCTAATATTTTTTCTTACCCGGGAGTATCTGAAAGTTTGGCAGGGCGTGTTGACATAATACATCTTGAAGGGTTAAGTTTAGGAGAAATTTTAAATCAAAATAACCCTGCTACTTTTATATTAGATATTTTTTCAGGGGCAACTATTTCTGAATTAAAAGACAAATGGACTAAAGAGTTAGAATATAAACCAGAAATAAATAACCGATCTTTAAGTGAATATATTTTCTATGGCGGATTTCCGGAAGTTGTATTAAAAAAGCAAGAAAGATTTCGTGAACGTTGGTTTTCTTCGTATCAATCAGCCTATATTGAGCGAGATGTACGAAATATTAATAAATTTTTAGATGTTGTTTCTTTTGCTAGACTTTTTCGCTTGATTGGTTTACAAAGTGGTAATTTATTAAATCAAAAAAATTTAGGCATTGAAATAGGATTGGATCAAAGAACAATATCAAGATATTTAGAGGTTTTAGAAACAACTTTTCAAGTAACTCAATTAACACCTTGGTTTAGTCACACACGTAAAAGATTAATAAAAACCTCTAAGATTTATATGAATGATTCAGGTTATACATCGTATTTAAACGGTATAACCACTCCTAACTTATTGTTAAATAGTCCTTATTACGGAACAATATTTGAAACATGGTTATGGGCGGAACTTAGAAAAATATTAACTTTAACTACGGGTATAGAGCAAGCATTTTATCGTACGCATTTAGGAAAAGAAGTTGATTTTCTTTTATATAAAGGTGATATATTTTGTGGCATAGAGTGTAAAGCCACAGAAACTATTCAAAGCCGGCATTTTATGGGTCTTAAAGATTTATCAGAAGCATTAGCCCCGCGAATTATGCATGGCATTATACTTTATAATGGTAATGAAATAATCAGTTTTTCCGACAAATTTCTTGCACTTCCTTTAAAGTGTATAATTTAAAATATTATCTATTAAATGTATAAATCTCTATTTTTTTGTTTAAAAATTTTTGCCGTACTTATTTTAGTAGGTTGCGGGGTTACTGCTTATATAATATATCACTATTCACGTGATTTACCTGATTACTCACAGCTTGCACGTTATTATCCCCCGTCGGTAACGCGTATCTATTCTCATGACGGTAAATTAATGGAGGAGTACGCTTTTGAACGTCGTGTATTTGTACCGATTAATAGCATACCTAGTTCATTAATAGAAAGTTTTATCGCAGCCGAGGATAAGAATTTCTATAACCATCCTGGTGTTGATTTGCTTGGAATAATTAGAGCAGCATTTTTAAACATATCTAATTATTTACATCATAGGCGTATGGAAGGAGCATCTACCATTACGCAGCAAGTGGTTAAAAATTTTCTACTAACTAACGAAGTTTCTCTTGAACGTAAGATTAAAGAGGCGATTCTTTCTTATATGATTTCAAGAGTATTTACTAAGGATCAAATCTTAGAATTATATCTTAATCAAACATTCTTTGGTCGTGGTGCTTACGGTGTTGCGGCGGCTGCACAAAATTATTTTAATAAATCCGTAGAGGAACTTACCATTGCAGAATCAGCTTTTATTGCGGCACTTCCTAAAGCCCCTTCCGAACTTAATCCAGAGAGAAACTACGCTAGAGTAAAAGCTCGTCGTGATTATGTAATAGCACGTATGTTTGAAGATGGTTATATAACAAAAGATGCTGCGAAAGAAGCTATGGGTAGCCCAATAGTTTTACGTAAACGAGCTAAAGAAGAAACTGTTACGGCAGATTATTATGCTGCACAGGTTAGAGAAGAAGTAATTAGGATGTTAAATAGTAAGGAAGAATTTTATACCGGAGGTCTTACTATTATCACTTCTTTAGATGCAAAGATGCAGCAATTAGCCGAAAATTCTCTAAGGAAAGGTCTAAGAGAATTTGATAGAAGACGTGGTTTTAGAAAGCCTATAGCTAATATTCCTCTTGATAATTGGCAAGAGGAGATAAAAAAACTACCGACCCCTCCATCGCTTTTAGAATATAAATTAGCTGTAGTTCTAGATGTAGCCGATAATCATGCAGAGATTGGACTTATAGACGGCAGTAAATCTAAGATACCTATTGCTGAAATGAAATGGGCAAGAAGTAACCTTAAATCAGTGAAGACTTTGCTTAAAAAAGGTGATGTGATAGTGGTTGAGACTATAAAAGACGGCTATGCTCTTCGTCAAATTCCTGAAGTAAACGGGGCTATTATGGTTATGAACCCGAATACCGGACAGGTACTTGCAAGTGTTGGGGGATATGATTTTTCTACAAGTAAATTTGATAGAGTAACGCAAGCACTTCGTCAACCGGGTTCTTTGAGTAAAACCTTTGTTTATTTAGCAGCTCTTGAAAACGGTGTTAAGCCGAATCAGATTTTTAATGATGGACCTATTGAGATTCCGCAAGGTCCGGGTATGCCTAGCTGGCGTCCTAAAAATTATGAGGGTAAGTTTTTAGGCGAAATCACTATGCGTACCGGTCTTGAAAAATCTCGTAATCTTATAACTGTAAGAGTTGCAACTGCCGTAGGACTTACAAAAATCGTTGATATAATTAAGCGATTCGGTATTAATAATGAACCGAAAAAAGTTTACTCTATGGTACTCGGTTCAATTGAAACTACACTTAGCAGGATGACTAATGCTTATGCAATTATTGCTAACGGCGGTAAAAAAGTTGAACCTCATTTTGTAGAATTAATTAAAGACCGTAACGGTAAAATTATTTATAGGCGAGATAATAGAGAATGTCTTTCTTGTAATGTTTCGGACGCCAATTTAGATATCGCAATATTAGAAATACCGAAAGAAGATATTTATAGAGTTACGGATGAAGCTAGCGATTATCAAATTACTTCGTTTTTAACCGGAGCAATAGATAGAGGAACAGGTTATGCTGCGAAGAAGTTAGGGAAAATTATCGGTGGAAAAACCGGTACTAGTAACGATAGTAAAGATACATGGTTTGTAGGCTTTACGCCAAAAATAGTAGTCGGCAGTTATGTGGGTTATGATACACCGAAAGAGCTTGGAAAAAGAGCAACAGGTTCAAACGTAGTATTGCCGATTTTTATTGATTTTATGAGTAATGCTTATAAGGATGAGCCATCACTGCCTTTTAAAGTTCCAGATTCAATTAAGCTAATCGCCGTAGATAGAGCAACCGGTAAAATTACGCCAAGTGGCACTGTTATAGAAGCATTTAAAGTCAATAACATTCAGATGCTTGAGAACGAAGATATGATCGATAATCGTGATAATAACGATATTTTTGATTATGTGCCGAGTAAGGAAGATCAGTCTCAAGAGATTTATTAAGTATACTCGTTTAATTTGAAAAATTGGCGTCGTTGTTTTATATTTTTTGATCCTCACGTACTAGTATGTACGCTGCGGTCAAAAAATATAAAACGCCTTGCTCTTTTCCAAATTAAACTTCGTCTACCTGCTTATTCGTTTATTTGGAATTTTATTTTAACCTATGAAAAAAATTATTTTACACCTAATTGCCTTAATATCACTTACTATACCTTTTATAACTAAAGCTGATTGTTTTCTAGTTAAAGAAAATTATAAATTTATTAAACAAGAAGGTAATTGCGAGTCTCGTTATGCTCCATGTTCAACATTTAAAATTGTCTTAAGCTTGATGGGTTATGATGATGGGTTTTTAATTGATGAAACTCACCCGAAGTTACCTTTTAAAGAAGGATATGACGATTATCTTGAAGTTTGGAAGCAGCCGCATACGCCTAAAGACTGGATAAAAAACAGCTGTCTTTGGTATTCACGTCTTATTACTAAAGAATTAGGTTATGAAAAATTCCGTGATTATGTAACAAAATTTGATTATGGTAATCGTGATATTTCAGGAGATAAAGGAAAGAATAACGGTTTAACTAATTCATGGCTTTCTAGTTCTTTAGAAATTTCACCGGAAGAACAAATAGCTTTTCTTCAAAAACTTACGGAGAATAAATTGCCGGTAAGTGTTAAAGCCCAAGAAATGACTAAAAATATTATGTTTATTGAAGATTTTGCAGATGGGTGGAAGCTCTACGGCAAAACAGGTAGTGGAAATCGCCTTAATGAAGATAGAACTGTAAAGCTCAAAGATCGTCAAATAGGTTGGTTACAAAAAAATGACAGAAAAATTTTCTTTGTACATTTTATTGAAGATAAAAAACACCATGACTCTTATGCAAGTCTACGTTCTAAAGAAGCAGCAAAAGAAAAGCTAAAAGAATTGATAAATAAAGAATTGAAATAAATTTCAATTTTTATTTTCGAGGAACAACCAATAGTGAATTTGCTATTGGTTGTTGATTAAAAAGCAAGAATCTAAGTTATCTATACAGGAGTACCTTCGTCTTCATAGGATACTCCGGTCATATCTACCGTAGTATGATCATTATGCTCTGTGCTGTTGTTAAGTAGAGGAGCGTTATGCTCTTCAGTATCGTTAGCAGCAAGTTTATTTTCAGCAGCTCTTTCAGCTTCAATTTCATCAATATATTGTTTTAATTTAGCTTTTTTTGCGTTTTTATTTCTAACATACCAAGTTAATCCTGCAACTATTGCTACACCTATAACGGCAATTCCAGCTATACCAATTTTTATATACGGAGCAACTAAGGAATTATCGTTATCACTCTCATCAAACATATTTTCTTGAGGGTTATAAGTTGAATTGTAAGCAGTATTATTAAAATTTGCTACGGTGTTATTAATTAAATTTATTCCCGTTTCAGTCCAACTTTCAGTGTTATCGGAAAAGATTGATTCAGAAATTTCAGCAGTAGAATTTGTTAGTGTATTATTAACTGTATTAGTCGCCATTTCAGATAAATATTCTGTTACGGACTCTGTCCATCCCTCGGTTGTATTAATATCACTTGCTTGAGTAGTGCTAGATATCGGGTTAGCTATTAAATCCGTTATTTCTGAGAGAATCGCCTGTAGAGCATTTTCTTTCTCTACTTCAAATATTTCGCACCCTTTAATATCTCCTATAATAGGGTTATTATCCCCTGCGATATTAAGTATATCCTCAATGGTAGGATTTCCTTGAAGATTTTCTTGACATATTTTAAGCAAGCGTTCCTCATATATATAAGTCTTATCACCTTGTTTTTGCAATATATAATCCCGTATAGTCTTTCCATTATCATTAATCGCTGTAATAATAGCTTTATTTGCAGTTAATACTTCCTTTATTTTGAATATTCCTTCAAATACAAAATTGCTTGTTTCAGTATTTAATAATTCAATTCCTTTATTACACAGAGTTGTTAATATATTCTCTTTATGGCAAGTTGGTTCAATTAAACTAAGGGTAGGAGTAGTTAGATAGTAACTGGTCACATTATGCCCTATTTTAAGCATGTGGTATCCTTGACCACCAATTGTTTTTATTGTATTAGTAAGTCTTGCTGCGGTAGTTCAAGAAAAGTGTAATATGTAATTCATGCCGTTCTATCCTTAAGTTTTAAATTAAGGTGGCATAATAGATAAAACTAATAGATTAGTCAAGAAATTACTAATAAAAATTAATATTTAATATATAATCATTGCAATTGTATTCTTAATTGATAATTTTATTGTTTGAGTGATGTAAAAGTGTTACAACAATAATACTAATCAATAAAAATAAGTCTATATGTCTAAAAGTCCAAGAGTTAATGTTACTTTTGAGCCGGTAATTTCCACTTTGCTTAGTAATTTAGCAGTTCAAGAAAATAAATCTTTATCGAGTTTAGTCAGAGAATTAACACTTGAAGCTCTTGAAATGAGAGAAGATTTATTTCTGTCAAAAGTTGCTAAAAAGCTTGATAAAGAGAATGCTAAAACTTACTCTCACGAAGAAGCGTGGAAATGAATTATAAAATATGTTATCTAGAAGAAGTAACAAATAAGCATATCCCAATGCTTTCCTCCAATGCAAAAACTCTTATCAAATGTGCAATTGAAGAACGATTAATGTTTGAACCCATAGCTTTTGGTAAACCGTTACGCTATAGTTTGAAAGGTCATAGAAGATTCCGAATAAGTGATTATCGTATTATATACCGTATTGAACAAGAAACATCTACGGTAATTATTATTGCAATCAAACACAGAAAAGAAATATATCAGGAATTTATATAAGCCCTGTTATCTCTTGAAGTATCTAAAGAAATGTTATAAAGTCAAAAAGTTCATAAAAATTTGAGGATATTATGCAAGTAGTAAAAGCTTTAGAACAAATTTTAGCAGATAGTTATGCTTTATATTTTAAAACACAGAATTATCACTGGAATGTAGAAGGAGCAGAGTTTAGAAGTCTACATTTATTATTTGAAGGACAATATGAAGATTTAGCCGAAAGCTTAGATGAGCTTGCCGAAAGAATAAGAAGTTTAGGTGCTAAAGTCCCTGTATTATCAAATTTGATAAAACTTGCATCTATAGATGAGGCAAATCCAAACGTAACAGCAAACGAAATGCTTAAAAGTCTAACAAAAGATCAAGATATTATTAGAGATACATTATATAAGGGACTCAAAGTAGCACAAGCAGAGGGCGATGAGGGTACAGCTGATATGATTATTGGACGGATTAAAGTACATGAAAAAAACAGATGGATGCTGAAGAGTAGTATACTCTAATCGTCATTGCGAGCGACTGCAAGGAGCGTGACAATCTCATGAAGCAGTATTAGGATTGCTGAGATTGCCGCGTCGATGCTACGCATCTCCTCGCAATGACGTTGATACTTATAATAACAAAACCAACAAAATAAAAATAAAATGGAACAATACGATGTGGCCGTTATAGGCGGTGGTCCTGGTGGATATGTTGCGGCAATTAGAGCAGCACAATTAAAGAAAAAAGTTGTATTAATAGAAAAAGAACATTTAGGAGGGGTGTGCCTTAATTGGGGGTGTATACCGACTAAATCCCTGCTTAAATCTGCTGAGATTTTTGAATATATAAAACATGCTAAAGATTATGGAATTGATTCTAAAGGTGCTGAAATCAACATTAAGAAAATAGTTGAACGTTCAAGAGAAATTTCAGGTAAGCTAGCGGGCGGGGTTAAATTGTTACTTAAGAAAAATAAAGTTACCGTGATAGACGGAGTAGCAAGCCTTGCAGGAAATAAGGTAATAAATATAAATGATAACCTTAAGGTAAAAGCAGATAATATTATTATAGCTACCGGAGCAAGGTCTAGAGTGTTAAAAGGTTTTGAGCCTGACGGTAAACAAATATGGACTTCAAAAGAAGCTATGATACCGCAGCATGTGCCAAAATCTATGATTATTGTCGGCTCAGGTGCAATAGGTATAGAATTTGCTTCGTTTTATAATAATATCGGTGTGGATGTTACCGTAATTGAGGCACATAATAGAATATTGCCTGCCGAAGATACGGAAATTGCCGGAATCGCTCATAAGAATTTTGAGAAAAAGGGAATAAAAATTATTACAAATGCTAAATTAATTAAGCAAACAAAATCAAAAGATAAGATAGAAGTTGAGCTAGAGTTATCCGGTAAAGCGCAAAAGTTACAAGCCGAAATCTTGCTTATGGCAGTAGGCATTACGGCAAATACAGAAAATTTAGAACTTGAAAAGACCAAAATTAAAGTAGAAAACGGCTATATAGTTACTAACGGATTAATGCAAACTGCGGAATCAGGAATTTATGCTATAGGCGATGTGGCAGGAGTGCCTTGTTTAGCTCATAAAGCAAGCCATGAAGGTATTATTGCAGCGGAAAGCATAGCGGGCTTAAAACCCCATGCTATTAACAAACATAACATTCCAGGCTGCACTTATTCCTCACCGCAAATAGCAAGCGTTGGACTTACGGAAGAAGCAGCGAAAGCTTTAGGTTATGAATTAAAAATAGGCAGGTTCCCTTTTATAGCTAATGGCAAAGCTTTAGTAAGCGGTGATAGCGATGGCTTAATTAAAACTATATTTGATGCTAAGACGGGTGAGTTGCTCGGTGCTCATATGATAGGTTCGGAAGTTACGGAATTAATACAAGGATATGTGGTTTCAAAAAATTTAGAAGGAACGGAGTTGGATTTAATTAATACTATCTTTTCACATCCGACTTTATCGGAAATGATGCATGAGTCAGCCCTTGCTGCTTATGATAGGGCGATACATGTATGAACAAAGATAATTTAATCGAGAATTATGCAGTGGCGTTATTTAATAACGCTATGGTTGATAATATACAAGATAAAATCTTTGAAGAAATTACCGCTATAAATCGTATAATTACCGATAATTTTGATATTAGAGAGTTCCTATTTTCTCCTATAGTAAATAAGGATGATAAAATTAATGTGGTTAATTCGTTAGTAAAAAATACTAAATTTAACAAAATAGTGAATAATTTTTTATTGTTGTTGGTAAAAAATTCTCGTACTGCTATTTTATCTAATATAGTAGATGCTTATAATACTTTACTATATGAAAGTAAAAACATAAAAATAGTTCAGGTTATTTCTGCAAATAAGTTACAACCTAAAGAGCAAGAGTGGATTAAATCTCGTATAGAAAAAGAATTAAATCAAAAAACAGAAATATTATTTGATATTGATAGTACTATTATCGGCGGCATTATAATTAAATATGATAGTATGTTGCAAGATTACTCGATTAAGGGTAGTTTAGATAAAATAGCTAAGAGTTTGAAGAAAGTTAGGATTGCTGCGTAGGATCGATGTCATTCCTGCGAAAGCAGGAATCCAGCATAAAGCGAGATAACCCCCGCTTTTAGTTTCAAAAATTTGCTGTATTTATACTTTTTTTCATGGATTCCTGCTTTCGCAGGAATGACATCGATCCTTAAACTAACACCTATGAGGGAATAACATACAAATATTAGTAGGAGACATAAAACCCATGAAACTAAAGCCTATTGAAGTAGCTGAAATATTACAAAAGGAAATAGCTAATATTAATTGCTTGAGTGAGCTTGAGGAAGTAGGGCAGGTAATTTCGGTCGGTGACGGTATAGCCAAAATTTACGGTCTTGCTAATGTAAAATCCGGTGAGGTAGTAGAATTTAAATCCGGTGTTAAGGGTCTTGTTTTAAATTTGGAAAATGATAGCGTCGGTGCCGTAATTATGGGCGATGATAATCAAGTACAGCAAGGCGATAATGTCAAAAGAACTAAAGAAGTTTTAGAAGTACCGATAGGAAAAGCTCTGCTTGGTCGTGTTGTTGATGCTCTTGGTAACCCTATTGACGGCAAAGGCGATATTGCAAGTAAAGAGTACAGACATATCGAGATGAAAGCTCCGGGAATAATAGAAAGAACGAGCGTAAGCGAACCTGTACAAACCGGAATAAAGGCTATAGATTCGTTAATTCCGATAGGTAGAGGGCAAAGAGAGTTAATAATCGGTGATAGACAAACCGGAAAAACGGCGATAGCGGTTGATACTATTATTAATCAAAAACAAGCTCATTCACTTGCTAATGAAAGCGATAAAATTTATTGTATTTATGTAGCTATTGGGCAGAAAAGATCAAGCGTTGCACAGATAGTAAAAAAACTAGAAGATGCCGGAGCAATGGACTATACAATCGTTGTTTCGGCTACCGCATCGGAAGCTGCAGCTCTTCAATTCATTGCCCCTTATTCTGCCTGTAGTATGGGAGAATATTTTCGTGATAACGGCATGCACGCACTTATTATTTATGATGATTTAAGTAAGCATGCCGTTGCATACAGACAAATCTCATTACTTCTTAGAAGACCTCCCGGGCGAGAAGCCTATCCTGGTGACGTATTTTATCTGCATTCAAGATTGCTTGAGCGTGCTGCTAAAATGTCAGAGGAAAAAGGTAGCGGCTCACTTACTGCTCTTCCTATAATTGAGACGCAGGCAGGTGATGTATCCGCATATATCCCAACAAATGTTATTTCAATTACCGACGGTCAAATTTTCTTAGAAAGTGAGTTATTTTATAAAGGCGTAAGACCTGCCGTTAATGTCGGTATTTCGGTAAGCCGTGTTGGTTCTGCAGCACAAATAAAGGCTATGAAGCAGGTAGCAGGTTCGGTAAAGCTAGAACTTGCTCAGTTTAGAGAGCTTGAATCTTTCTCACAATTTGGGTCAGATCTAGACCCTGCCACTAAAGCACAAATCGATCACGGTAAAAGATTAGTTGAGATATTAAAACAAGCTCAATATCATCCTTTTCCGGTAGAAGAGCAAATAGTAAGTATTTATGTCGGAACTAAGAAATATTTAAATGATGTACCGCTTCAGAAAGTAAAAGAATTTGAAGAAGCAATGCTTGCTGAAATAAGGTTAAATAAAAAAGATATTTTAGAATCAATAAAAAACGAGCAACGTATAACCGAAGAAACCGAGCAGAAACTAAAAGCATTTTTAGAGAAGTTTGTTCAGGAATTTGTTAAATAATATGATGTTGTTTTTGTGTGGATACTAAATCGTCATTGCGAGGAGCGAAGCGACGCGGCAATCCAGAAAATAATAAAAAAATGCTACGCATTTTTAACTGGATTGCTTCGTCAAAACTTACAGTTTTTCCTCGCAATGACGAGAGTACACAAGAATGACATAAAAACCAAAAAACTACTATGTCAAATTTAAAGCAATTAAGAACTAGAATTAAAAGCGTTAAATCTACACAAAAGATTACTAAAGCAATGCAACTAGTATCAGCTTCTAAAATGGCAAAAATAAAAAGCCAAATAGCCAATTCAAATTTTTATATTGAGGCTATTAGTAAAATGATGTCCGACATATTATCAATTGATATGTATGAGCTATCTATAGAAGAGCAGAAATTTTTTAATACTATACCGAATAAAGCAAATTTATTGATAGTTATGACATCACAGCGTGGTTTATGCGGAACGTTTAATTACAGTATAATTAAGCAAGTTAAGAATGATATTAAAGGGTTAGAAAATAAAGGCGAACAAATAAAGCTTATCATTATAGGAAAAAAAGGTTATGAAGCACTAAAAAGGCAATATGCAAATTATATTGATAGTTATTTTGAGTTACCCAAAATTCATGATGAAAATCTGATGCTGCAAGTAAAGCAAAAAATCATGTCAGCGGTAGAAAATCTAGAAGTTAGTAATTGTGTTATATATTTTAATAAATTTAAAAACGCAATGACTCAAATTATGACTAGACAACAGATTTTACCGATAGAAAAATATCATGATGATTCTGCAGATAATTCTATAGTCAATTCAGTTGGATTTGGATACAAGGAGCAAGGAGCGAAGCCTATAAATAATAGGAGAGCGACGAGTGACACAGTAGGCGAGTCCAAATCAATTGACTATAATTATGAATATGAAGGAGAAAATCTAATTTCTAGCTTGATTAATTTATATGTTAATTCACAAATAAATTATGCTCTACTACAAAATAGAGCTAGCGAAGAGGGAGCGAGAATGACTGCAATGGAAAATGCAACAAATAACGCTAATGATTTAATAAGTAAATTAGTTTTAAAGCTAAATAGATCAAGACAAGCTATTATTACTACTGAGTTGATAGAGATTATAGCCGGCTCTGAAGCGGTGTGACTCGATGAACTTCAAAAATTGGCTACCTCGTCTTATAAGTTCTGCGGTGCTCACGTATTAAGTATACGCTCCGCTCCTCGCCTTATAGACTCCTTGCTCTTTTTGAAGTTGATCTTCGTCACATAAACCCTTAATAATGATTTTAAGTATTATAATAAAAGAAAAAATCATGACAAAAAATATTGGAAAAATTACTCAGATTATTTCAGCGGTGGTGGATGTAAAATTTACGAATAACGGTAAATTACCGGAAATTTTAAATGCTCTAGAGTGCTATAACGATAAACAAAGGATAGTACTGGAAGTAGCACAACATATAGGTGATGATACAGTACGTTGCATTGCTATGGATTCTACTGAAGGATTAGTGCGGGGTGTAGAAGTAATAGATACAGGTAGTCCTATTCGTATTCCTGTAGGTACTGAGACGCTTGGGCGTATTATGAATGTTGTAGGTGAGCCGATTGACGGTAAAGGAGACATTAAAAGCTCAAATATTTCTTCTATATATAAGTCTGCTCCTGATTTTACCAATCAGTCAACCGAGCGTAATATATTAGTAACCGGTATTAAAGTTGTTGATTTACTTGCTCCTTATACTAAAGGCGGTAAAATAGGACTATTCGGTGGTGCAGGTGTAGGTAAAACCGTGCTTATAATGGAGCTTATTAATAATGTAGCTAAGGCCCATGGCGGTTATACCGTATTTGCAGGAGTCGGTGAGAGAACTAGAGAGGGTAATGATCTTTACCATGAAATGATTGACTCCGGTGTGATTGACCTTGAGAAACCGGAAAATTCAAAAGTAGCTCTTGTTTATGGACAAATGAACGAGCCGCCGGGAGCAAGGGCAAGAGTTGCATTAAGCGGTCTGACCATTGCGGAAAGTTTTAGAGATATGAATGAGGGGCAAGATGTTTTATTCTTTGTAGATAATATTTTCCGTTTTACTCAAGCAGGTTCTGAAGTATCGGCACTGCTTGGTAGGATTCCGTCAGCGGTAGGGTATCAGCCTACTCTTGCGACCGATATGGGAGAACTACAAGAGCGTATCACCTCTACTAAGAACGGCTCAATAACTTCCGTGCAGGCTATATATGTACCGGCAGATGATTTAACCGATCCTGCTCCTGCTACTTCTTTTGCACATTTAGATGCTACAACAGTACTTAGCCGTCAGATAGCCGAACTTGGGATTTATCCGGCAGTTGACCCGTTAGATAGTAATTCTCAGGTACTTGACCCGATGATTGTCGGTGAAGAGCATTATAGCGTAGCAAGACAAGTGCAGCAGGTTTTACAAACTTATAAATCGTTGCAGGATATCATCGCTATTTTAGGTATGGATGAGCTATCCGAAGAAGATAAACTAACCGTGTCGCGTGCTAGAAAAATACAGCGTTTCTTATCACAGCCTTTCCATGTCGCTGAAGTATTTACCGGAGCTGAAGGCAAATTTGTTAATTTAGCCGATACTATAGCAGGCTTTAAAGGGCTTGTAGAGGGTAAATATGATGATTTACCAGAAGCTGCTTTTTATATGGTCGGAACTATGGACGAGGCTATAGAGAAAGCGAAGATTTTGAAAGGATAAATGTAACCATAATCGTCATTGCGAGCAGCCGTAGGCTGCGTGGCAATCTCATGAAATAATAACGAATTCCTGAGATTGCTTCGTCAATTATTTCATAATTTCCTCGCAATGACGAAAATATAATTAGCCCATGAACGAAACAACTCTAGTCAAAATAATTACTCCTTTAAGTATTGCATTTGAAAAGCAAGCTAAAATGGTAACAATGCCGGGTGAGGAAGGTATGTTTGGAGTGCTACCGAGTCATGCTCCGATGATTGTTAGTTTGAAAGCCGGTTTAGTACAGGTTTATATAGATGATATATACAACCCACAAATTACTTATCTTGTTTCCGGCGGTGTAACCGAAGTAACGGGAAGTTATGTTAATATAGCAACGGAAACTGCTATTAACGTTACAAATTTAAATGAAGCAGAAATAGCAGCTAAGCTTCTAGAGCTTCAAAAATCTTTATCAGAACAACATTAATTTGTTTTAAAAATCTACGTTTTGAGATAAGGTTATTTTAATGTCATTGCGAGGCTTTTTCCCGTCCTTGCGAGGAGCGAAGCGACGCGGCAATCTCGTCAAACATCCTGAGATTGCTTCGTCAATTACTTCGTAACTTCCTCGCAATGACGATGTTCATTCCACATAATCAAGTGAGAAACAAATGTCAAAAGTGCATAATTCAGAATATCTTAAAGAACTATCAATTGATAATACTTCCTACAAAATTTACGATATAAATAAAGCGGCAAGCGATATCGAACTTCCCTTAAAAAAGCTTCCATATAGTTTAAGAGTATTATTTGAGAACGTATTACGTTCTAATGGTTCAAAGCAAAACTTACTTGTATTTAAAGAATGGCTAAAAACTAAAAAATCTGATGCGGAAATAAATTTTATGCCGGCAAGAGTTTTGATGCAGGATTTTACCGGTGTGCCTGCTATTGTAGATTTAGCTGCTATGCGTGATGCGATGAAGAAAATAGGAGGAGAACCGTTAAAAATTAATCCGCTTATTCCTGTTGATTTGGTAATAGACCATTCCGTAAGCGTTGATTCTTATGCAGCTAAAGATTCATTCGATAAAAACGCGCAAATGGAAATGAAACGCAATATTGAGCGTTATCAGTTTCTTAAATGGGGGCAGCAGGCATTTAATAATTTTAAAGTAGTGCCGCCTGGTACGGGTATTTGTCATCAGGTAAATTTAGAATATTTAGCAAAAGTCGTGTGGCATAAAGACGGACTTGCTTACCCTGATAGTTTAGTTGGAACTGATAGCCATACAACCATGGTAAATGGATTATCGGTGCTTGGTTGGGGAGTTGGCGGAATAGAGGCAGAGGCTGCAATGCTTGGACAACCTCTTACTATGATTCTACCGGAAGTAATTGGGGTAAAACTAACAGGAAAATTAACAGGCATAGCTACAGCAACCGATTTAGTTTTAACTGTTACCGAGATGCTACGGAAAAAGAAAGTAGTAGGCAAATTTGTTGAGTTTTTCGGTGAGGGACTAAAAAATCTAACGATTGCCGATCGTGCTACCATTTCTAATATGTCGCCTGAATACGGTGCTACTTGTGGCTTTTTCCCGATTGACCAAGAAACTATAAAATATTTAGAGCTAACAGGTAGAGAAAAAACGCAAATCAAATTAGTAGAAAAATACGCAAACGAGCAGAATCTTTGGTATGATTTTGAGCATGAGGCAGAATATACCGAAATTTTAGAGCTAGATTTATCGAAAGTACAAAGCTCACTTGCCGGGCCAAGACGTCCGCAAGATAGAGTAAATTTAAACGATGTTGCAAATAGCTTCAAAAAAGAATTGCCGAATTTAGCTTTAGAAAATAAGGATATTGATAAAAAATATGCCGTAGTAAATCAGGCTTATGAAATCGGTAATGGTGATGTGGTAATTGCTGCGATCACTAGCTGCACTAATACCTCAAATCCTCCGGTGATGATTGGGGCAGCGCTTCTTGCCAAAAAAGCACTAGAACACGGATTAAAGGTAAAACCTTGGGTTAAAACTTCTCTTGCTCCAGGCTCAAAAGTCGTAACAGAATATTTGAAGCTTAGCGGTCTTGATAAATATTTAGATGAATTAGGGTTTAATCTAGTAGGTTACGGCTGCACTACTTGCATCGGTAATTCCGGACCTCTAAATCCGGAAATAGAGGAAACTATTAACAAAAACGGGCTAGTTGTTGCTTCTGTTTTATCTGGTAATAGGAATTTTGAAGGGCGAATTAATCCACTTACTAAAGCAAGCTATCTCGGTTCGCCTATTTTAGTCGTAGCATATGCACTTAGTGGCACTCTTAATATAGATTTAAATAATCAGCCGATAGGAAAAAATATTTATTTAAAAGATATTTGGCCAAGCAAAGAAGAGATAGATGAAGTTATTGCAAATTCAATTAATTCCTCTATGTTTATAGAAAAATATTCCGATATATTTAGTGGAACGAAAGAGTGGAAAGATTTACAGATTACAACTAGCTCTACTTATAACTGGAATAAGAACAGTACCTATATTAATAATCCGCCTTATTTTGAGGATATAGGCAGCAAGAATAGTATAAAAGATATAAAATCTGCAAAAATTCTAGCAATTTTCGGTGATTCTATTACTACCGATCATATTTCGCCGGCAGGAAGTATTAGTAAAACCAGCCCTGCTGCTAAATATTTAATGGACCATCATATAGAGTCTCTAGATTTCAACTCTTACGGATCACGTAGAGGGAATCATGAAGTGATGATGCGTGGCACATTTGCTAATATCCGTATAAAAAACGAAATGTGTAAGGGAGTAGAAGGGGGCTTTACTATAAACCAATTAAGTAGTACTCAGCAAACTATTTACGATGCGGCTATGGACTATAAAGCTAATGATGTACCTGTGGTAATTTTTGCCGGTAAAGAATATGGTAGCGGTTCGTCTAGAGATTGGGCGGCAAAAGGTCCGCAACTGCTTGGCGTAAAGGCAGTGATTGCCGAGAGCTTTGAGCGAATACATCGTTCAAATTTAGTTGGTATGGGTATTTTACCGCTAACTTTTACCGGCAATAATACAAGATTAGATTTAAAGTTAGACGGTTCGGAAACTATTGATATTATAGGCTTAAGTGAACAAATAAAGCCTTATAATCCTGTTAAATGCGTGATAAAAAAACAAATCGGTGAAGCAAGAACGATCGATTTAATATTGCAAATATTTACGGATAATGAGATAAATTATATAAAGCACGGCAGTATTATGCATTTTGTGGTAGAGAGTTTGAAGGGGTAGTTTTGTCATATCGTCATTGCGAGGAAATTACGAAGTAATTGACGAAGCAATCTCAGGATATTTGACGAGATTGCCACGCAGCCTACGACTGCTCGCAATGACGACTTGGTATCCATGCAACAATGCTACACGGCACGACATAAAAAGGAAAACATATGGACAAGCATCTTAAAGAATATACCGAGAGCGGTAAGAAAAACTTAATTGTAGTATATATATTATATTTATGCGGGGTAGTAGCACCGATATTACCATTAATTGGAGTATTTTTTGCATATCTTAATAAAGATAAAGGTGATAATTTTGCTACTAGTCATTACGTGTTTTTATTCCGTACTTTTTGCCTTGGGGTTCTTGGGTGGATTGTATGTTTCATATTTACGTTTATCATTATTGGAGTAGTACTATACTTTGCACTTGCTGTTTGGTATGTACTTCGTATTGCCATCGGTTTTAAATATATGATAGAGGATCAGGCATACCCAAACCCTATGACTTATTGGATAAAGTAAAAATGATAAAGCTGAATATAGACGGCTCTGAAATAGAAGTATCAGAAGGTAGCACCATTTATCAAGCTTGCACACAAGCAGGCAAAGAAATCCCGCATTTTTGTTATCATGAGCGTCTAAAAATCGCTGGTAATTGCCGTATGTGTTTGGTTGAAATGGAAAAATCACCCAAGCCTATAGCTTCTTGTGCAATGCCGGTAAGTAACGGTATGGTTATTCACACTGATACGCCTATGGTAAAAAAAGCCCGTGAAGGGGTGATGGAGTTTTTACTTATTAATCATCCTTTAGATTGCCCTATTTGTGACCAAGGCGGTGAGTGTGATTTGCAGGATCAGGCTTTTAGATACGGCAAAGGTACTAATAGATTTCATGAAAATAAGAGATCTATTAAAGATAAATATATGGGACCGCTGATTAAAACAGCGATGACTAGATGTATACAATGTACAAGATGTATTAGATTTGCAAATGATATAGCCGGAATAGAAGAAATGGGAGCTATCCATCGTGGCGAGCATATGGAGGTAACTTCATATTTAGAGCAAACGCTCGATTCTGAAATTTCCGGTAATATGATAGATATTTGTCCGGTCGGTGCTTTAAATTCCAAACCTTATGCCTTTAAAGCTCGTAAATGGGAACTAAAACATACCGCTAGCATTGGTGTACATGATGCCGAAGGTTCCAATATTCGTATAGATAGTAGAGGCGATGAGGTAATGAGAATATTACCTCGTGTTAATGAAGAAATAAATGAGGAATGGCTTTCTGATAAAAATCGTTTTAGTTATGACGGTTTGAAATATCAACGCTTAGATCTCCCTTATATCAGAAAAAACGGTAAGTTAGTAGAGGCTAGCTGGGTTGAGGCTTTAAAGACGATAGCAGATAAAATTAAATCCGTAAAATCAGAGAAAATTGCTGCTATTGCCGGCTCTCTCGCATCTGTTGAAGCAATGTTCATGCTAAAAACATTACTGCAAAAGCTTGGTTCTAATAATTATAGCGTTAATCAGTTTGATTATAAATTTGATACCACGCAGCGAGGAAACTACTTATTTAATACAACTATTGCCGGTGTAGAAAAGGCTGATTTATGTTTACTAATCGGAGCAAATCCAAGGCAGATAGCTCCGGTATTAAATAGCCGAATAGGGCAAAGAGTGCGTGCAGGCTCATTAAAAGTGGCAAGAATAGGTGAAGGACATAACCAAACTTATAGAATTCAGGATTTAGGAAGTGATATTAAGATTATTGAAGAGCTAGCTATTGGTACTCATGAGTTTACGAAAGCCTTAAAAGCAGCAAAATATCCGATGATTATAGTAGGTGACGGCGTATACGGGCGAGATGACGGATATGCTATATTGTCGCTTATTCATAAGATGGCGGCTGAATATAATATTATGCGTGATGACTTTCAAGGCTTTAATATATTGCATAATCACGCTTCTATAGTCGGCGGTCTTGACATAGGTTTTAATACTCCTATTAAACTTGAAGAGTTAGAACTCGCTTACCTACTTGGAGCTGATGAACTCCCATTTGATAAGCTAAAATCGGCTTTTATAATATATCAAGGACATCATGGGGATTTAGGTGCTGCGAATGCTGATGTAATTTTACCTGCGGCAGCTTATACCGAGCAGAGTGGAATTTACGTAAATTTAGAAGGAAGACCTCAAATAGCGGAAAAAGCAGTATCGCCTGTAGGAACAGCTAAAGAAGATATAGAAATTATTAAAGAGCTTGCCGGTTATCTGAAAATAGATATCGGAATGAGTGATTTACAAGAAGTAAGAGCCAAACTTGCTAAAGAATATAAGATATTTGCTAATATTGATAAAATTGTAGAGAGTAAATTTGCTAAATTTAGCTCTAAAGATAAGTTATCAAAAGAGCCTATAACTACGGGACCTATTAATTATTATATGACTGATGTAATTAGTAAAAACTCGGTCACTATGGCTAAGTGTGTAGAGGCTAAGGAAAAGAGAAATGAGAGGGCGGCATGAAGAGTCGTCATTGCAAGCAAACGCAAAGAGTGTGGATACCTAAACCGTCATTGCGAGAAGAATTACATAGTAATTCGACGAAGCAATCTCGTGCCAAAGTCCTGAGATTGCCGCGTCGATGCTTCGCATCTCCTCGCAATGACGGTTGTATGACAATTAAATAACATTATGACAGAACTCTTTTTTGAATATATTTTTCCGTTAATTATCATCGCTCTAAAGGTGGTGGCGATCACTATACCTTTAATTTTATGCGTTGCGTATTTAACATATGCAGAACGTCGTGTTATTGGATTAATGCAGCTACGACGTGGACCGAATGTCGTTGGTCCGTTTGGATTACTTCAGCCTATTGCTGATGCGGTTAAGCTTTTATTCAAAGAGCCGATAATTCCAACCAATTCCGATAAAATATTATTTATTTTAGCACCGATGATAACTTTTATATTAAGTTTAATCGGCTGGGCAGTTATACCTTTTGCAAAGGGCGTAGTTCTCGCAGATATTAATGTCGGTGTTTTATATATCCTTGCTATATCTTCTTTAAGTGTTTACGGCATTATTATTGCCGGTTGGGCTAGTAACTCAAAATATGCTTTCCTTGGTGCTATACGTTCATCTGCTCAAATGATTTCTTATGAAGTATCGATGGGACTAGTTATTATTACCGTGTTACTTACTACCGGTACTCTCAATTTAAGTGGGATTATTGAAGCACAAAGAACTCTGCCGTGGTGGATTGATTTAATGCTACTACCTATGGGCGTCGTGTTTTTTATCTCGGTGCTTGCCGAAACAAATAGATTACCTTTTGATTTACCCGAAGCAGAATCGGAATTAGTCGCCGGCTATAATGTTGAATATTCCTCTATGGGATTTGCTTTATTTTTTCTAGGTGAATATGCTAATATGATACTCGTTAGTGCAATGACTACGACTTTCTTTTTAGGAGGTTATCTGCCGCCCTTTAATATATCGTGGTTAGATTGTATTCCGGGGTTCTTTTGGTTTGTATTTAAGGTCGGATTCTTATTGTTCTGCTTTTTATGGATTAGAGCAACCTTGCCGAGATATCGTTATGACCAACTAATGCGTTTGGGGTGGAAAGTATTTTTACCTCTAACTTTATTTTGGGTGGTATTAGTCTCTAGTGTGCTTGTTTATACTGATAATTTGCCGAGTGTTTAGGTGTTGTTGTATGGATCTATGTCATTGTTGCGTGGATACCCGAGCCGTCATTGCGAGGAGCGAAGCGACGTGGCAATCCAGAAAAATAATAAAAAAATTCTGTAAATCAGAATTTTTTACTGGATTGCTTCGTCGAATTACTACGTAATTCTTCTCGCAATGACGGAAAACCAGTCCACGCAACAATGCCACGCAGGAATGACATAGAAGCTGCAATAATGCCATCGACCTTTAATATATAATTTTTATGATAAACTATTTAAAATCATTTTTTCTATATGAGATAGTAAGGGGAATGGCTTTGACTTTAAAGTATTTCTTTAAGCCCAAAGTTACCATAAATTATCCTTATGAAAAAAGCCCTGTTAGCCCTAGATTTAAGGGCGAGCATGCACTTAGACGTTATGAAAACGGGGAAGAGCGTTGTATTGCTTGTAAGCTCTGTGAGGCTATTTGCCCTGCTCAGGCTATAGTTATCGAGGCTGACGAGCGAGATGACGGCAGTAGACGCACCACTCGTTATGATATAGATATGACAAAGTGCATTTATTGCGGATTGTGCCAAGAAGCTTGCCCTGTAGATGCGATAGTTGAAGGACCTAATTTTGAGTTTGCAAGCCTAACTCATACCGCACTTATTTATGATAAAGAAAGATTACTGCAAAATGGCGATAGATGGGAGCAGGCACTAGCTAGTAAATTACATAAGGATTACGAGTATAGGTAATATACTCGCCTATCGACTGTTCATTTATACTGAGAAATTATGCTTATAAAACAAATTTATAGTATGGTAGTTTGCTTTGTTACTACTATAGTTTTATTGATAACGCTCTCTATTACATTTAATGCATTCATTATATTATTCCTACCGGAATATATTAATAAAGAGGAACTCATAAAATATAGTACTAATGAGCAATATTTAAAGCTAAAATCATATGATAAGGATTTATATGAACAATTAAGAGTTTTGCCTCTAAAAGAGCTAGAAGAAAAGAGAATTAGTTATAGAAATGAATGTATAGAAGTTACTAAAGCACGTGCTGTAAGTACAATAATTAATTGTTCAATTTGGATTATAGTTAGTCTTATATTTTTTATTGTACATTGGAAGATTTATAAAAATACTCAAAACAATAATAATTAATCAAGCTGCAATATCTGTGCGGATTTTATAGAACTTTCTAGATGAGAGGATAGAAGGACAATACCTCCGCTATTTGCTTTCATAACAATTAAATTATTTAGCAGATCTCTATTTTCTTTGCTTAAATTAGTTTCAACTTCATCAAGTAGCCATAAGTCAGATTGGCAGGCAATAAGTCTTGCTGCGGCTACGACTTTCTGCATTCCGCTAGATAAACTATAGCATTTTTCATCTAATAAATCTTGTAATTTAAAGTAATGAATAGCAGCGTATAGGGTTTCAGCGGAATTATAAATTTCCGACCAAAATTTTAGATTCTCAAAAACAGTCATTTCAAGTTTTAGCCCCAAATTATGACCGATATAAGTGCAGTAAGGTTTAAGAGTATTATTAATATTATTATTTTTATAGTAAATATTACCGCTACTTGGTTGCATAATTCCTGCCATCATTCTTAGTAATGAGCTTTTACCGCAACCATTAGCTCCTTTTATATAGGTAATAGAAGAAAGAAGAAAAGTAATACTTAGATCAAATAAATTTCTTTGTTTTATATTAAATTGTAATTGATGAAGTGATAGCATTTTCTTTTGCCATGTTTTCCCGTCATTGTGCGGATACTGAAGATCGTCATTGCGAGGAGCGAAGCGACGCGGCAATCTCATGAAATAATAACAAACTTCTGAGATTGCTTCGTCAATTACTTCGTAATTTCCTCGCAATGACGATTATTATATATAGGTTATCAAAATTTTACTAGCAAATTATTCACTGATAAGTTAAATACATTTAAAATAGAACTCGGCATTAGCCCAAAGTAAATAATTAGTAGTATTAAAGGAACTATTGAGATTATTTCATATTTATATAAATCTCTGAAATGTATAATTTCTTTATTGGTAATTTCACCGAGCATTACTTCTTTATATAATTTCAGCATATAAACCGCCCCAAGGATTATGCCGAGAGCCGCTATAAAGGTTGCTGCTACATTCACCTTATAAATCCCAAGCAGGCTTAAAAACTCTCCGATAAATCCGCTAGTACCGGGAAGACCGACAGAGCCAAGCATTGCAATCATAAAAAACGTGGCAAGCACAGGCATTTTACTTGCAACACCACCATATTTAGCTATTTCTTTTGTATGCAATCTTTCATACAAAGTACCGACTATTAAGAATAGGCACGAAGAAATCACGCCGTGGCTAAGCATCTGAAATATTGCTCCGCTAACTCCGGCTTCGGTAAAGCTAAAAATACCTATCGTAACATATCCCATATGCGCAATTGATGAATAGGCTATCATCTTCTTCATATCTTTTTGAGCAAGAGCAACAAGGGACGCATATATTATTGCAATAACGCTAAGGTAAATTACATAAATTGCAAATTCTTGTGATACACTCGAAAATAGCGGTAGTAATACTCTTAAGAAACCGTAACCGCCGAGTTTTAGCAAAATACCGGCAAGTATAACAGAGCCGCTGGTTGGAGCTTGTACGTGTGCATCGGGTAGCCAAGTATGAAACGGAATCATGGGAATTTTAACGGCAAAAGCAATAAAGATAGCCCACCATAAAATTTGCTGAGCAAATAATGGAATATTACCGGTAAGTTCAGGAATATAGGTTAAATCAAAACTATGAATTTTGCTATAAATATATATTAATGAAAGTAGAAAAAATACCGAGCCGAAGAAAGTATATAAGAAGAATTTAAGAGCTGCATATATTCTATTTTCGCCGCCCCATACACCGATAATAATATACATCGGCACTAATATTGCTTCAAAAAAGAGATAGAATAATAATAAATTTACTGAGGTAAATGCCCCTATACAAAAAGATTCCATTAATAAAAAACATACTAAATATTCTTTAATATATTTTTTAACGGTAAATAAGCTTCCTATTATGCAAATAAGAGTAAGAAAAGAAGTTAGAGCTACGAAAAATATTGATATACCGTCAACACCTACATGGAATTCAAGCCCGATTTTATCAAGCCAAGCATAGCGTTCAACAAATTGATAAGCGGGGTTTGAAGAGTCAAACTCTATTAAAATATAAATAGTTGAGATGAATGTTAAAACAGAACTAAGTACTGCAACATACATTACATATATCGCTTTATCTGCCTTTTTACTTTGACTAATAAACAGCAAAATATATAGCACGCTTATTAGCGGCAGGAAAATACTGATAGATATAATAGGTAATTCTAACATGTTATTTTAAGATTTTATAAGTTTTTTCCGTCATTATGAGTGATTTAGGACCGTCATTGCGAGCGACTAAAAGGAGCGTGGCAATCTCGTGAAGTAGGATAAACTCCTGAGATTGCTTCGCCTTTATTACTACGTAATTCTTCTCGCAATGACGGTTTTAGTTTTTAATGCCATAAATACACTAGCCTCTCCAAACGAAAACGCTAATTACAACAACAATAAACGATACCATATACAAAGCATAATTAAAAACATATCCTGTTTGTGTTTTACCGGTAAGAACGCTAAAGCAATTAACGACTCGTGAAAAACCGTTTGGTCCAAAACGATCGATTATTTTCTGATCGCCAAGATAAAATAAAGAAGCTAAACAGTTAATAGGCTTTACAATTAAGAAATTATATATTTCGTCGAAGTAATATTTGTTTTTTATTATATTAGACAGGAATGTCATCCTGTGGCTTTTAGTGGATTTCTGCTTCCGCAGGAATGACATAGAAGAAGGCTGAGATGACAGAAAACCTTTATATACACAAACGCCAATAACAATCCCCACTATACCGACCGCCATAGGTAGTAATTTTATATATAAAGGCGGATGAGAAATCAGTAGCTTATAAATATGTAAGTTAAATAAACTCTCGTGAAAATAGCCGTTTGGTTTGTCCATAGAAAGTAAATAATAGCCTATCATACCGCTAAAAAAGCTTCCTGCTACGAGTAATATAAGCGGATTATTCATTATTTTAGACGGTTCGTGAGCATGCTCAAAAACATCTTTTTCTAACTTAGTTTTGCCATGGAACACAAGCATAATAATCTTCATCGAATAAATAGCGGTAAGTATTGCGGCCGCTACTCCAAAAATGAACATAAACGATCCGCTACTATAGGCTGCTTCTAAAATCGAATCTTTAGAGTAAAACCCTGCCAAAGGATAAATACCTATCAATGCAAGTGAGCCGATTAAGAAATTTCCGTAAGTTACCGGCATTTTATTTCTTAAATCACCCATTTTAAAAATATCCTGCTCATGAACTGCATGTATTACACTGCCGGCTGATAAGAATAATAAGGCTTTAAAAAAGGCATGAGTTATTAAGTGAAATATCCCGCTATTATAGGCAGATACCCCGCAAGCCATAAACATATAACCAAGCTGGCTACAGGTAGAATAAGCAATAATCTTTTTGATATCGCTTTGCATAATAGCAATGCTTGCGGCAAAAAGACAAGTAACACCGCCTATTATTGTAATAAGCTGTAGAACTAAAGGGCTATATTCAAACAAATACGAGCAGCGTGCTACTAAGAATACTCCTGCCGTTACCATGGTTGCTGCATGAATAAGTGCGGATACCGGAGTCGGTCCTTCCATCGCATCAGGCAGCCATATATGTAAACCGATCTGTGCAGATTTACCCATACAGCCGATGAATAATAACAAGCAAATAACATCTAGAATAGAAAATTGTAAAAATATTTTTGTATTAGATAATAACTCTGCAGATGAAAACACATCTTTGTAATTTGCCGAACCACAATAAACAATAATCGTTATTATGCCTAAGATAAAAGCAAAGTCGCTGGCTCTATTAGTTATAAAAGCTTTAATCGCTGCTTTATTGGCGGATTCTTTTGAATACCAAAAACCAATTAGTAAATATGAGCAAACCCCGACGCCCTCCCAGCCGAAAAATAATTGTAAAAAATTATCTGCGGATACTAGCATTAACATAAAGAACGTGAATAACGAAAGAAAAGACAAGAAACGTATAATCCCCTTATCCTCCGCCATATAGCCAAGCGAGTAAATATGCACGACGCTTGACACCCATGTTACGGCTATAAACATTATGCTAGTGAGCTGATCGATATAAATCGACCAATTTACTTTAAAATTTCCCACCTCAATCCATGGTAATAATTTAATATGGATTATATTCCCGTCTAGACCCGCATCACAAAATATTACTAATGAGAATAAGGCAGATAAAGATAAGAAGCCGGTTGCAATTATTTGAGCTAATTTTTTATCTATTACTTTTAAGAATAACCCGTTTATTACGCTAGATGCAAGCGGTAACATGATAATCATTATGGCAAGATTTTGATACATCTTATCCCCTCATCTGATTAATGTCAGTGATTTCAATTGAGCCTTTATTACGGAAATATATTAGTAATATCGCAAGCCCTATTGAGGTTTCGGCAGCTGCTACGGTTAAGATTATAATACTAAAAATTTGTCCTGATAATTCTTGCATATATATGGAAAATGCAACAAAATTTATGTTAACTGCAAGCAGCATTAACTCAATGGACATTAATATATTGATAATATTTTTGCGATGCATAAATAATCCAAACATCCCAATAGTAAAAACTAAGCTGCTTAAGATTAAATAATGATTAAGCGAAATATATTCATTCATATTTAATATTCTCGACACCTTTATTTAGAGTAGGCTTTGTCATCAATACAACATTACTTTTATTATGGGAGAGTTGCTTTGTAATATCTTGATGTTTTACTCCTTCACGCTTCTTTAGCGTTAATGTAATACATGCAATCATAGCGACAAATAAAATAAGCCCCGCCATTTGAAACGGTAGCATAAAATCGATGTAAAGCACCTTACCTATTGCTTTAGTATTTGAGATATCATTTGTTATGGCAAACGATACATCCGAGCTGAAATTAATATTTTTAGTGCCAAGTAAAATAATTGTTACTAAATCAGCAAACATTATTAGAGCTATAAAAATACTTAAAGCAAGATTTTCTTTTAACTGTGTTATTGTCTTATTAAAATGTATATCTAGCATCATTATCACAAATAAGAATAATACTGCTACAGCTCCAACATAAATCACTATCAGCATCATAGCTAAAAATTCTGCTCCAAGCAAAATCATAAGTCCTGCACCGTTGATAAATGCAAAAATTAACCATAATACCGAATATACGGAATTTTTGCTTAAAACAACGCATAAGCTGCTGATAGTTATTAATGTTGCAAATAAATAAAAAAATATGAACATGAGTTATTATGCTTTAGAATTTCCTCGTCATTGCGAGGAAATTACGTAGTAATTGACGAAGCAATCTCAAGAGTTTGTTATTATTTCATGAGATTGCCACGCTCCTTTCAGTCGCTCGCAATGACGAAATATATATTACACCAACAAAGCGTTAGAAGAAAATTTCTCGATCATTGGAGTAAATAAGCTTTCTAGTTCTTTGCGTATTTCTTCCTTGTTTTCTACTTTTTGACCTTCTTTACTTAAAGTTAGCTCGCCTTTTTCTACATGACCAAGTACAGCCTCAATGATTGCTTTTTTATCATGTTTACCGTCCATATATCTAAGTGCAAACTTCTCAAAGAAATTAACGCCGATCGGTTCATGTTTTAAATTTGTAACCCACATAGAAGGTGTATGAGTTGCTTGATGTATCACCATTTTTGTTGTTTTAGGCTTATCAAGCTCAGGGTTATTTCGATGCTTCTGATTTGTAATACTAATATAACCTTGTAGTACTAGCTTCATTGCATTATTTAAAAGCTCAGCTTTAATTTCGTTTAATTTAGTACTATGTAGCTTTTTATTGGCTTCAGAGGTTATTTTCTCAAAGCTTAACGGATTATTTAGATTTTCGCTGAAAGTGTATAAAATAGCTTTCATGTAAGGCGAACTAGTTGTTAAATTAGAATCTTTATTACCGTTTAAGAAGAATTTTAAGGCTTCGGAAGCATTATTAAGATCTACTTCTTTAATCGGCTTTTCAGGCACTATATTAAAGATCATATTAAATTTCATTATATCATCATTATTAATATTTCTATTAATTTTCACATCACTATGACATAGTAAAGTGGTTCTAAAACGACGATTCGTAATGAAATCCATATATTGCTCAGTTCTAACTATATCGTTCACTGCTTTTAACTGCTCTACTACTTTTGGAGGCATATTACCGAGATACATAGTCGAAAGATTACAATCGGCTAAATATTGTAAATTGTGCTTTCTTGCTTCATTCATAAATTCATGGAAGTAGAATTGAGCATTTTCTTCTTCTAGATGATCATGACGTAAATAATGATCGGTTTGTTTAGCAAGTAGTCCTGCTTCGGTTTTTAATACTTCTGCATAAGGGGTTTTAGAGTTTTCTAAGCTATCCTTAACAAATTCTAGTAACAATCTAGATTGAGCTATTCTATCACGGACATTTGCAAATGAGCTAGAATGATACATCATCATATCTCTAATAGTACGGACCATATTCCAGCCAGGGAGGGTATTATAGCTAATATATGCTATTCCGTTTGGACTAAGATTTTTATTACAAACTTCAAAAATTTTATCTCTAACGGTTTTTGGTACCCAAGAAATTACACCATGGCAAATTATATAATCAAACTTACCGAAAGAATCATCAATATCGGTTATCGAACAATGATGGAACTCTATATTTTTTAATCCTAGTTCTTTAACATTTTTATTTGCTTCGTCAATTTGTACCTTAGAAAAATCAACCCCAACAAAATGAGCTTTTGGATAAAGAACTGCATGTGGTATTAAATTACCCCCTGCTGCACAACCAAGCTCTAATATTTTTGCATTCTCGACTTCAGGAGTATTCACACCGAAAAGATTTGCAAGCGTACTTAAGTGATAAGGATTTGTAAGAGCATATGGGTAGCTTTCATACGGCACTTCATCATAAGTGTTATGATTTGAAACCGCACCATTCAGAACAGGCTTGGTAGTTTTTACTGTCTTATCATGACCGTTAGGGGTAGAAGAAGAGTTAGTAGCTTTTGAGGACATATTTTTTCCTTATATAGTTGATTTTATTATATGAAGCAGATTTCGTATTGTTATCCTGTGGCTGTTATGTCATTCCTGCGGAAGCAGGAATCCAAAAAAAAAGCATAAATACGGCAAATTTTTGAAATTAAAAGCTCGATTTATCTCGCTTTATGATGGATTCCTGCTTTCGCAGGAATGACACCGAGCGTGTTTTGCAAGCTATACAACAAGGCCGGCTTGGGATGACATTATTGCTTTATATAAATATTTCACAGAATTCTTAAAATGGCAATCTATAAGTAAATCCTACGCCAAATTCTCCAACGGCTATAGTTTTTTTGATAGGATTTGCCGGCACGAATTGTCCTGTTTTCATATCAAGCGTATCATAATTAATTCTTACTCTATATGCCGTTTGTAATTTTGCGGTTGCATCAATACTTAAATTTGAAGTTACATCTTGTGAAACTCCAAGACCTGCTTGCCACGCAACACAATTTTTATGAGTTCTTCTTACTTTAAAATAATCACCATTTATAACACTCCACTTAGAGGAGGTAGACTTAACTTTTACTTGTGCTATTCCGCCTCCAAGTATTACAAAAGGTGTGAAAGTTTTTATTTTTTCTAAATCATAAATAAGATTTAGCATATATATATTTGATAATACTTTAGTATTACCTGGGGTTTTAGGAATAGTGAGACCATTACTTAAATTTTGCTGAGGTAATACGTAATGCAGACGATATTTAGGTTGATAAGTTGCTGAGAATTCAATAGCTATCTGTGGATATATTATATAGCCTATTTTTCCGCTATACATACTTGATTTTTTTAAAATTATTTCGGTATTTGAGTGTTTATGTCGGAATTTACTAACGACCGGTTCAACTATTCCGCCTTCTGCTCCTATATAGAACCCTGTTTCTTTTGCAAAAGCAATGTTATTAAAAATGATGATAGTAATAAAAAATAATTTTAGTAATTTAGTCATTATAATTGCTTAAAAAATAAAAAAATATTATATACCCCCTTTATTAATGGTCAATCATATTTTTTCTAATTATGGAAGCAATTATACCAAATAGTAATAAAGTAATAGTTACAATGAGCGAAACATATGCCGGAATTGCTATATAATGATGAATAAATATTTTAAATCCGATAAATATTAAAATTAAAGCCAAAGAATATTTTATATAACTGAAACGTTCTACAATTTCTGCTAAACAAAAGAATAATGCTCTAAGCCCTAAAATAGCAAAAATATTTGAAGTATAAATTATATAAACATCATTAGTAATTGCAAATATTGCCGGTATACTATCTATGGCAAAGACTAAATCTATTGCTTCTATCAGTACTAGAGATATAAAAAGAGGGGTAAAATATAGTTTGTTATTACGTTTAACAACAAATTTATCCCCTTCAAGATTAGGAGTAATATTTAGATTTTTTACTATTGACTTGTAAATATAAGAATTCTGTATATCAAAAGTTTTATGTGATACATAAAAAGTTTTTATACCGGTAGCAATAAGTATTACGGCAAAAATATATAATAACCAAGCAAATTTATTTATAAGAATAATACCGCCGTAAATCATTATGGCTCTGAATATTATTACGCCTATTATACCAAAAAATAAAACACGATGTTGATATTTCCCGGGAATTTTAAAAAATTGGAAAATAATAGAGATAACAAAAATATTATCAAGGGACATAGCTTTCTCAATGAGAAAGCAAGTATAATATTCACGAGCATGTTCTGCTCCCGTATTATAGTAAACATAGATACCGAATAAACAAGCTATTACAAAATAGAAAAGACTAAAAAGTACGCTTTCTTTAAAGCTCATTACGGTATTTTTTTTGTGTACTATTCCCAAATCGAGAACCAGTAAAGCAGCGATTACCGTATAAAAAATAATCCAACTCATTTATTTATCTCTTCATTTTATATTGCATATGGAAATATAGCCCCCCACCAAATATAACTCTTAGCTGGAATCTTATAATATTTTCTCCTTGTTTTAAATAAGGTTTGATATTAATAGGATTGTTTGCACTAATAGGTTGGTTATTAACTTTAGCTTGTAATGCTTGACCTTGGTCTTTTCCATTATTGCAGTACCTTTTTTCGTCTAGAGAATCAACGTTAGTAGGGAGGCTAAGTAGCTTTGTGCCGTTGACATATATTAATGTGCAATCATCATACCATAAATCTTCTACCCTGAAATACTCAATATCGTCCATTATTGCATCTAAAGTTACTTTGAATTCTACAGTATGCAATATAGTATTGTCCGGTTCATCTTTTGCTTCTATAAATGCCCCATCCTTTGGAAATGCCATAATGCTTCCCTGTTGTACCGGTTTTTTGTTTAAGATATAGTCACCTATTTTAGTTACCGGATTATAAGGGGTCTCAGGTAATTGACTTGATGGAAAGTCGTTATAACCGACCTTTATAGGCAATCCTGTAGATTCTCTACAGCCGACATTTTGACCTAAAGGTTCAAATTCGACAACTTTTCTATCAAAGTATGATAAACAATGGCGTTCTAAAGGTTTACTAGGATCAATAACTATCCAATTCGTCGGGCATCTTCCTATTGCAAGTTCTCCTATATCGCTTTCATCCCATTCTGCATTACCGTGGGTGCTACCGGAAGGAGCATCAGCTGTGCTAGGAATTTTAGCACAAGTAGGTACTAATATAGGAGCACAAAGATCTAGCTCTTGCCAAGTTTTATCTCTTACATCCTCAGTCTCAGCTTTATATGTCGGCTCTGGAGGATGGTTTTCATCTCCTGCTGTATATGTCACTGTATAATATTTTGATTTATCATCTAACGGTACTAATTTTGGTCCTTTGTCAGGTCCTGGCTCGATTCTATCTTTATAATCCCTACTTAAAACACATACTGGAGTATTAGGGCTATTATTATTAGTATAGCAGTTACTTGGAATATTATTTATATTGCAAGCATAAATAGTAATACCTTCCACTGTTTCTTTTAGAGTACAGCTACTTGTATTTATATCTTTGCTGCATAAACCAAGGTTTGGATATTTAAGGCTATATGTATTTTTAAAATTCTTACAATTTATAGTATTGTTGTTGTTTAGTTTAGCAAGTACACAATTTATCGAGTCATTATTGTAACCGGGAATAGGTGATCCATCAGGTAAAGTAGGAATCGGCATAGGATTACAATGTTGGAAATTTTTCGGCATCAAGCAGGCATGCGTTCCACCTTGGATATATTTACCGTTTATATATTCTAAATATTTTAAATATACCGCACTTGAGTCAGGTTTTCCATTGCTATCATAAGGTTCTTTATCGTCTTTATATTTACCGTGAATAGTCAACTGATTTAGAGCATTCTCTCCTGAAAACGGCATAGCAATATATTTATCATTTGTCGGATCTTTTGGTGGATCTTTAGGTATAAACGCAACGGAAGAACTATACTTATAACCGGCAAGCATTACTATACTTTCTGTGTCCGTGGGGTTGGGAGGTGGAGGTCCGGCATATGCTAACGGTGTTACAAGAGTGCTTGTTTCATCTATAATGTTAATAGTCCCATCTGTTTGTTTCTCTCTTACTTGCACTGAAGCAATGAATTGCGGTTTATAATAAGCATCGTTGGCATTGTTATTAGTACAGGTAATTCCGGCATATTGTCTTGAACATTCATAAGCAGCTAGACTATAAGAATGATTTACTCTCGGTACGCAATCTATTAAATTACCGGACTCAAATAAGCAAATATTATTAGGGTTTTGCTTATCGTCTTCGGTATTACTAATAGAGACATAAAGTTTTCTATCTTTACCGTTATTGTCTTTTAGGGTGACATCTGTCTTTATAGGTATTAAGCTATTTGTATCTTGCCCTTGTATCTTAGGAAACTTTACGCTTACATCCTTAAATTCACCTATATTAACTCCCCATACTTTTTGGCAGGTAGTTGAACTAGAACTTGGACAGTCCGGTATATCGCTTATGTAGTAATCGCTAGGTGTTTCTACATTTCCAATTTTCTGCGAATATACTATTCTAAATCCCTCATTACAACCGTTAGCCGTAACACTACATGGCGTAGATATATCTGTATTAATACATGGGGTGCTGCCTGAAGTATTCTTACACGATTTAATTAAATCTTTAAAAGCCGTATTAGTATGAGTAATTTTTGCTGAAGAAAAATCTGTATTACGTGGTTCTACACAAGTTTTGAGGTCAGAGTTTGATCCTGTGCAAAGTGGAACAAGATTGCTAAAGCTAACACGTATGGTATTATTAACAATATTGTTTTTAACATTAATATTAGACGGCACTACACACGCCGGACTAGTAGAAGATTGATCAAAATTGCCGCTTGCATCTTTTATGCTACATACATTATTAGCACTAGCATTAATGCTAATATAATCTAAACTTGGGCAATATGGCGGTGGAAAAGGTCCTAAAGGTAATTGTACACAACCAAAAGAATAGCTATCTACAGAACCGTTTAATGATCCAAGTGCTTCAATAACTTTTATTATTAAACTAGGAAAAAAATTAAAAACCTCTCCTATTGCGTTAAGTATTGATTGAAGTACTTTTATAAATTCTGAATCTTGATCTATCATACCAAGAAGCTGCCCTAATAAACTTGGTAAACTTGCTCCTTTTACCGTTTCAACTAAAAATTTTAATACTTTTGCAATAGGACTAAGTTCGTTAGTTTGATGAAGAGGTTGACGATTAGGATTCCAGTCCATCGGATCAAGATGTACACCGGAATCTGAAACAAGGTTAACAAGTCCAGGGTCGCTATAAGCACAAAGTTTAGGAGATTTTAAAGTAACTATTTTTCCGTCTACACCTATTATCTTATTATCAGTTTCTGTATAACCGACTTTATTGAGATGTACTCCATCGGTATAACCCGGATCTGCAGGGGAAGGTGGGGCGTTTATTCCGGGAGGTGGAGGCATATCCGGTACGGCAACTCTAGCACAGACTCTAGTTAGAGGCAGACCGTAACCTGTAGGCCATAATACACATTCTCCATCCCAATTTAAGGTGGAGTTTTGATTCCAACAAGCGGCAGCATTACAGCTTTGAACTCTAATACGAATTTTTGGAGTAAAGTAACTACTATCAGGGGCTTCTTCCGCACATCTATTGAGTAAAAAACCGATAAATGTACCTGGGTAATCAAATTTTAATAAACAAGTATCATTATCGCGACCGTCGCTTTTATTCCAAGGAGGACATAATGTGCCTGGTTTAAAGGGTCCTCTTTTTACTTCATTTTTGCTGCCTCTATTCCAAGTTTCCGTTCTATCGCTTTGTCCGCAATTACAGGGATCGCTAAGACAATCGGCTATATCACCCCAAATAGATGCCTGCACATTAAATGAGAAAAATGAAAATAAGAAAAATAATAAATATTTTTTTAACACTTTGAGTATTCTTTATGCTCGTTGTTTTTATAGTTTATAGTGAATTATTGTTTTCTGTGTTGTCGTAGAACGTTCAAGATGTCATTCCTGCGAAAGCAGGAATCCATTAATCAAAAGGTGCAAATATATTTGATTTTAAATATTAAAAGCTCAAATAATTTTGCTTTTTCTGGATTCCTGCTTTCGCAGGAATGACAATTTACAATCACTCCGTATTTAACTCATTATATAGGTAATTAATCCAATTATCCGGAGGACCTTGGTGTTGTTCAAGTATTTTTTTATAAATATCCATTTCCTCTTGTCTGCTTGATAAAATACGGACAATTCCTATTAAAGCGGCAATACTTAATTCAGAAGCTATCGATTCATTATCCTTATTAATTAAGAACATTCTTGCAGAAAGTATTAGCTGTGATAATTTTCGTATTTCCGGCTCGCTTAAACCTAAAATTTTATCTAAATCTTCTATTTTAACGTCAGACGGTAGAATAATTTTAGTATTAATTAAATCAAGCCAAGGTTTTATAGTATATTTTGGATATGACTTAAGATAAATAAAATTGAAATTACTGACGAAAATACCATTATTTTGAGTTAAATTATTATAGATTAAATTTATATTATCATAATAAACTTCAGGTCTGTAAAGTTTATCAAAATTATCGTCAGCAAATATTTTAGGTTTTGTGCCAACTAGGCTTAAATGATAAGTAAAAGCATAAATTACTCCTGCACAAATAGCTTGATGTTTCTTTAAATTATTATTAAATTGTTCTAAAAATTTCCTCTCCGTTGGATAAAATTGTTTAGAAAACGGCTCATCAGAGAGTTTATATAAATTGAATCCTATAACTTTCCCTTCTTCAATGTTAAGAGGTGGTCCGTCAAATAATCCGAAATATAATTGTCCTTCGGTAAAAACTTTAAGTTTATCAAGTATTTGTATTCCTCCTTCCTCTTTAAAATCTTCTAATTTTAAAATATCGGAAAAAATACGTTTTTCTTTTTCAATTGATAAAATTTTATTTTTTAATTTCTCTAGAAATGATATCTCTATTTCGCTAAGAGGTGCAATGTAATTACCGCTGATTAATTTTAAAAATTCTAAAATAAAAGCTTGTGATTTTTCTGTATCATCTACTAAAAATGGATTGATAATTTGTTTATCTGGTTCTAACCATTTGCCTTCTATTGACTCGATAAAAATTTTAGAATCATTATTATTAGAGATATAAATTATTGTTGGATCGTATTTAGTCGATTCTGATATTAGAAAGTTTAATAATACGGTTTTGCCGGTTTTTCCCGTACCAAAGATGCAAGTATTACCTTTATTCGTTTTATCATGAAAATTCATGAAATATGGAGTACCTTTCTCGGTTCGCAGTAAAGTTATAGCCTTACCCCAAGGATTATATTGATTACCGAGTGTAGTATTATGAAGAGCGGTAAGAGAAGCAATATATTCTACGGATAATGGTGACATTCTGCGGATAAAGGCAAAGTTAGCAGGTAATTGCGACCAAAATATTTGTTCAATATTAAGATCTTCTTTTACATGAATAATACCAAGTTTAAAAAGTTCGGTTGATGCTTTAGCTACGGCTGCATCTAGTTTATTTTCATCTTCTTCTATAACGGCAATTGAAATTTGTTGATTACAAAATTGAAAATCTAAATTAGCTGCATCAAGCTTATTAATCCCTTTATGATTAAGTAAAGTTGAGTCGTTAGTAATTTTTAGAATATGATCTTGACCACGCAATTTGGATATTACTTGTTTTTTGCTAACAAAGTAAAATATTTCAGTTATTATTAATTCAATCGGTAACTGTAAAAATTTATCCAGTGTATTAGAAGGAGTTTCTTGATATTCTTTTATAGATAGTAAAGAAGCGAATTTGTTATTTTTCTCATGATCCGTAACTACCATTTTATCGCCGCTAATTGTATAAATACTTCTACCTAGTGCATCGGATAAATCTATTATAGGTACCAAACAATCATTATTATTAAGGTTAGCTATTCGATTATATAAAAATAAAGGATTAGAAAAAACATTATCATTTTCAAATATTATACCGAGCTTCTCAGCACCGAATTCATTTAAATCGTTTAAAATATTATTAGTGATATTTTCTAGTTTTTGAAAAGCTGAATCTAAGTAGTTATTTTCAAAATCAGTAATTAATTTATTAGATAAAGAATTTATTAAAGAGTTAAAATTTTTGATGTCAACTTTAGCAGAATCATGTACTATAGATATATATAAAGTATTAACGAATTTATCATTCCAATGGTTTTTTCTTTGCCATAGTGCATGAATATTTGCCGGTAATAATTTTTTGTAAGGAGTGGCATCATCTAAATTTTGTTTTTCTCGTATTGTATGTAGCCAAAAAGCAAAATCATAATCGGTTATATTCTTTTTTATAGAAGTTCTAACCATTTCGCGTAAATTTTGTATGTTATCGCTTATTTTCTCTGAGTTAATGCCGTGTATTTTTATAATTTGTAGTAATTTACCGTCTTTGGTAAGTAAAGTATTTTCATTATAATGACATGCTATAGGTATAAAATTAGGAGCATTATAATTATATATATCTTTGTCAAATTTTCGTAAATCACTAAACACAAATAACCTGAATTTAAATTATCGTTTTGTATACTGTGTCATACCGTGGCTTGACCACGGTATCCAGCAAAAAACTTACAATACTAATTTTTAGTATTATAAACTGGACCCCGTGGTCAAGCCACGGGGTGACTAACGGAAAAATCAACTCATGCAACCGCATCTTCTACACTACATAGCCAATTTTCTAAATTAAACGAGTATATCACAAAACTTTACCTTATTATTTATATTTAATAAACAATTATTCACTATATGTAGTGATTTTTTGTAACCCTCCCATGTAATTTATCAAGACATCAGGTATAGTTATTGATCCATCTTCATTTTGATAATTTTCAAGTATTGCAACCATAGTTCTTCCGATAGGTAATCCTGAAGCATTTAAAGTATGGACTAAGGTAGTTTCGTTACTGCCGAATTCCTTATATCTTGCTTTCATTCTACGTGCTTGAAAATCTCCACAATTAGAACAGCTAGCAATTTCGCGATATTGCTTTTGTCCCGGAAGCCATACTTCTATATCATAGGTTTTTTTTGCCGCAAATCCCATATCTCCGGTGCAAAGTAACATAACACGATAAGGAAGATTCAGTTTTTGTAAAATAGTCTCTGAAGCATTAGTTATATATTCATGCTCATTTTTTGATTCTTCAGGGGTAGTAATAGATACTAGCTCAACTTTACCGAATTGATGTAATCTAATCATACCTCTTGTATCTCTACCGCTACTACCTGCTTCTGATCTAAAGCACGGGGTGTAAGCAACATAACGCATCGGTAATTTTTCTCTTGGTATAATAGTATCGGCGACTATATTTACTAAAGATACTTCTGCAGTTGGAATTAGTCTATAACCATTTGTTGTTGCAAAAGACTCTTCGGCAAATTTAGGTAGTTGTCCTGCATTATACATAGCATTATCTCGAACTAATACCGGAGGTGATATCTCAAAGAAGTCAAACTCTTTAGTATGAACATCAATCATAAAGTTAATTAAAGCACGTTCTAGCTTTGCTAAATCACCTTTTAACGTTACAAATCTAGCTCCAGAAATTTTAGCAGTTTGTTCAAAATCCATTAAATTTAATTTTGTACCTAATTCAAAATGCTGTTTATTCAAAGCATTTGGATTTGTCTCTCCGTAAGTACGAACTAATTTATTCATACTTTCATCCATTCCGTAAGGTACTTCTTCGTCCGGAATATTAGGAAGCATATTTAATAGTTCATTTAATTCGTTATTATTATTTAGATCCTGTTCAAGTTCTTCCAACTTCTCATTTATATGTTTGACATCTCTTTGTAGCCCTTCAAACTCCTCGCCGTTTTTAGAGGCCATATTACCTAAAATCTTTGATTTTACCTTGCGTGCATGCTGAAATTCTTGAATTAAACTCGTAATTTTTCTTTTCTCTCCGTCGAGCATAGCAATTTTACTAGACATAGGTTCAATAAATCTTTGGCTAAGCTTTTCATCGAATAATTCTTGATTTTCTCTAATCCATTTGATATTTAACATTTAGTGTCCTCGGTTTTTCTATAAAATTACATATCATTATTGAAGTTTCATATAATAAAAGTAGCGGTATTGCAAGAGCAAACTGGCTTAAAATGTCAGGAGGCGTTAATATTCCTGCAATAATAAAGTTAATTACCACGGCAATGCGTCTTTTTTGCTTAAGTGTTTGTACCTTAACTATTTTTAGTATATTTAATATTATTATCACAACCGGTAGTTGAAAAGCAACTCCAAAAGCAATAATTAAATGAATAACTAAATTTAGATACTCGCTAATTCTTGCTTCCAAAACTATCGGTACTATCATATCACGCTTTTCAAAACTAAGAAAAAAATTCCAAGCTTTCGGCATTACAAAGTAAAAAACAAAAATACTACCGCACCAAAATAAAATAGGCGACATAAAAAGAATAAAAGCGATAATTTTTCTTTCATGGCAGTGTAACCCTGGGCTGATAAATAAATAACACTCCAAAGCAATTATAGGTATAATAATAGTAAAAGCAGTAAAAGCTGCAAGTTTAATATAGGTAAAAAATGCTTCTGTAAGCCCTGTATAAATTATATTTCGTACCGTATCACCGCTTAGCTTAGCAAGCGGTTTTAATAAAAAACTATAAATATTGTCGCTAAAATAATAGCAAATAGCAAATATAATTATAAAAGCAGTAAATATTCTAAGAAGTCTTATTTTTAATTCTAATAAATGTTCTTGAAAACTATATAATTTCATAATTATGCGATTAATATATGTAGTAAGTAGACGAAGTTTAATTTGGAAAAGAGCAAGGAGTCCATAAGACGAGGAGCGGAACGTATACTTAATACGTGAGCACCGCAGTACTTATAGGACGACGTAGCCAATTTTTCAAATTAAACAAGTATATATCAATATTATAAACCTTTTTTAATGATTGTCATATCTTTTTAGAAATATTCACAAAGTCTAGTTTATTTTTATATATTTTATAAAATATCGGTATAAATAACATGCTAAACAGTGTATTACCTAAAAAGAATACAGACCAAGTAAGATATTTTGCACAAATACCGCCAAGGCTAGCTAGAATAATACGGCTAAGAGAGCTAAAAGATGCAATAATAGAATATTGCGTGGCAACAAATTCACTATTACAAAGACTAGCAAAATAGATAGAGATAATAGTTCCTGCAAAGCCTGCACAAAAATTTTGTACTGTAACTGTTATTATAAATATCCTTATATCATAGCCGATGGTCGCAAGAATCATAAACATAAGAGGCGACAATAATTGAATAACTCCACCAATTAAGACACTATGAAATATACCCATTTTTGTAGCTAAAACGCCGCCTAAAGCTCCTCCGACGATCATGATCAGTAACCCGTAAGCTTTGTAAATAACGGCAATTTCATGAGTAGTAAAACTTAAATCTAGAAATAAAGGCGAACTCATAGCCATAGGTATAGAATCCGCAGCTTTATATAAAAAGACAAACAACATAATTAGCAGTATACTCGATGAACCCCCAAAATTGGCTACGTCGCCTTTGTAAGACCTCGGATGCTGAACGTTTAATATACGCTCCGCTCCTCGGCGTGCAAACTCCTTGCTCTTTTCCAAGTTGATCTTCGTATAACCATTCTTCATTTCACAGGCATCATTTTTTAAAGATATAATACTTTTTTTAATAACTTCAAAATATTGTTGTAATCCTATTAAATTAGTAGTCGTATGACGTTTTTCTTTAGGTTTCGGTTCTTTGATACATAAGATTACTATAGGACCAACTACAGTAATAAATAAAGCAAATTTATATACTGTATCCCAGCCGAAAATAATTGATGAATATAAAGCACCGACGCTGCCAAGTAACATACCTAAACGAAACCCTATGCTACTAAAGGTAAAAGCCATTGAAAGCTCTTCTTTAGATGTAGGTCTCTCAATTCTATATGCGTCAAGTACAATATCTTGCGTAGAACTGCAGAATGAAATAATAAATAAGATAATTGCAGTAATATATAAGTTATTACAAGGGCTTACGTTTAAGAACCCCGTCATCGCTAGGATTAAAAATATTTGTGATACCAATGCCCAGCCACGCCTGTGACCGAATTTAGAACATAAAAAAGGTATAGAGTATTTATCTATAAAAGGTGACCATATGACCTTTAAGCAATACGGAAAAGCAGCTAGTGATATCGAGCCTATTATATCAGTAGTGTATTTTGCTTCGGATAATTGGTATGGAACCGTGAAAAAAATTAAATTAAACGTAAGACCGGAAATTAAGCCTAAAAGTAAAATACCGATTAAATATAATTTTTTGTACACGGAATATAACTATTTATAGTTCATTTTTAGGGAGTAAGGTGCTACTTTGGAAAATATTTTACCGACTACCGGTATTTTAGTTACAATAGTGCTGATTAAGAAAAAGGAAGGAATAACATTTCCTTTAACCGTAATTAATTGTTGTTTGGTATCAATATTACCTTTCATAGTAAAATCAAAGAACGGTCCATGTGCTTCCGTATCGAAAATTGTAATTATATTTCCTCTATAATTAAATTTACCGGTCATATCTTCAAATAAAATATTTTTATTATTAGTTATTGAACTAAGAAAACCCGGCAACGAAACAAAGGAAACAAGCCGTGTTAAAAAAGGAGTATCAACTACCGTAAAATGTTTTATAGAAAATTTGCCGTCTAATATCGGCACTATTTCCCCTTTTTTTACTTCATATCTTCTTGTATTTAAGTTGATGTTAATCTGACCGTTTTGCATAGTGGTATACATTCCAAGTCCCTTAAGCAATGCTCCGGCATTATCGGATTCAATTAGCCATTGTTCAAAAGTGTCTTTAGCGGTAAGCGACATCTTAACTTTTTTATTATCGATATTAGCATTTAGAAAACCGGAAAAACACCGCACTTTATCACATTTAATTGCTAAATCAAGATTACCTAGAATTATATTATTCTTTAAAATTATTTTTGATATATTAGTTTTTAAATTAATATTACGTGTAGAATCTCCTCTTTTTCTAAAAACTGCATCATATTAGCATTTGATAAATCTAATCCGCTTCCATAAAGTTCCGTATTAAAATTATGATTATCTATGATTATTTTTCCTTTTAAATCCGTATGATTATGTTTAACAGAGGCTAGATTAATATTATAGTTATCTTTTCTAATTAAAACATTACCGTTGATTTTTAAATTATCCTGTCCTGAAAGATTAAATTCAATATTTCTATCAGAATTTTTATTATTTAATTTTGTATATAAAGATAGATTGGCTTTTTTATATAATTTTTTATGAATAGATACTTTATCTATATAGAATTCTAAATTATCAAGATTAGAATTAACGGTAATAAAACTCTCATTATTATGCTGTTTTTTATACTCAAAATTTAAAACGGTGCTGCCTGAAATTAATTTAAATACTCCAAATCTTTGATTATTTGCCGTAATATTACTTTTTATTTTAAGTAAACACTCATTATTTTTATCTGATATATCATGATCATAAGTAAAGCTGCTTGCATAATTATTAATTTTACCCTTACCGTTAATATTTAGTTTGTTGTCTTTAAAGCTACCTTTGGCTTCACCGTTTTGTAATAGGATATTATTGTCTAAGGTGTTAAAAGAGATATTTGTTAATGTCGACAAAACATTATAGCTATTAGGGATATTTGGGCTAATAGGAATTATTAGCTCTATTATTGAATTTGCCGTTCCTTTGATTTTTTTAAGATCAATATTTTGAGCTTTAATATTTTGATAGGCATCATTTGGAACAAAGGCAATTAAGTCGTTAATTTCACCTTTAGCAGTAGCATTAAAAACAAATTGCGATTTATCCGGTCCTTCCCATTTGAAAGTCATAATACCGTCTGAAACAACACTTTTACCGCTATATGCTTCATTAATTAGAAATTTTATTTCTGGTCCTGAAATGATTATATTAGTATCAACTTTAGTCAAAGGCGGTAAATCTGTATGATATTTATATTCAAAATTCGAGATATGTAAATTTGCTTTTAAATTATCTTCTACTAAAATATTTTTTTTTAAAAATTTTTTATCTAATTTAATATTTAATTCTCCGTTTTGGATGTAACCTTGTTTTATATGTTCTCGTAAATATGAGATTATAGGGTTATCCGGAATAATTTTTTCGACTGTTTGATAAATTATTAAAGGCATATTTGCGGCAGCTGCACTTGCATCGATATTTTTATCAGTTATTATACCGTTTAGTGATAAAAAAGCTTTATCCCCAAAGGTAAGTTTGCAATTAACGGTCTTTGGATGATCTTTAGAATAGGCGGTTTTATATGAGCATAAAGCATTTCCTAGAGGTAAGTCTGCTCCTTGCTCATCAGTTAAGATATCACTTTTTATTGAAGTTAGTCGTATGTCGGTTAGGGAATCTTTTTTAATTATATTTAACGAATAATCACCGGTTGTTGAAGTATTTATAATCTCTTCATCGTTATTTGAGATTACGGAAATTTTATCGATATTAAAATTAGCCTCTATTAACGAATTAGAGAAGAAATTTTTGAAATTAAAGAAAAGATTAAAATCGTTAATTTCTCCTCTAGCATTATCTATAAGACTTAAGGAAATTTTATCTATGGATAATCTGTTTTCTTTAAATTCTAAATTATGTAGTACAGCCTTTATATCATTTTTACTTAAATAAAATTCAATTATTTTTTTCAAAGGTTCATTTAAGTGTCCTTTATTTGCACTATAAACAGTTAGAGTTATAGCCAAAGATAATGAAATTAGAATTATAAAAATACTAATAAAGGTTTTTTTAATAAAATTCATTTGAGCTTGTAAATCTATTGAAATATGATAAAAGCTTTATATACTCGGATAGAACTTCAAAAATTGTCTAAGTCATCCTACAAGTACTGCGGTACTGAACGTTTAAGTAACGGCTTTCGCTCCTCGTATTCGGAATTCCTTGCTCTTTTTGAAGTTGATCTTCGTCTATACTACTCTTCATTTATTTGAGGTATACACTTGGAATATAACGTATAATTTAAAAATTTAATATAAAAATCACAAAAAATTATGAATATTACATTTATCGGTAGCGGATATGTGGGATTAGTCTCAGGTATTATTATGGGCTATTTAGGTCATAATGTTACTTGTCTTGATAATGATGAGGTTAAAATATCCAAATTAAATAAGCAAATATTACCGATTTATGAAGCTAAACTTGATGAGTATCTTAAGCAAGCTTTAGAAGCTAATAGGTTAAAATTTACAAATATTTATAATAATGAACTTCAAAATGCCGAGGCAATATTTATTACGGTCGGTACGCCTTCAAAAGAGTCGGGAGAAGCAGATTTAAAATATGTCTATGATGCTATTGATAAAGTTTCCGAGCATATAAATAAAGATTGTTTAATAGTCATAAAATCTACTGTTCCGCCTGATAGTTGCAGTAATATTATAGCTTATTTAAAATCAAAAGGCTTTTCATTTAATGTTGCTTCTAATCCTGAGTTTTTAAGAGAGGGCAGTGCGGTAGAAGATTTTTTATATCCTGATCGTATAGTTATCGGCGTAAATAATAAAGAATCAGAGGAAATATTGCGAAAAATTTATGCACCTTTAATAGAACAAGGTGCAAAGTTCGTGGTTACCGATTTAGTGACGAGCGAGCTTATTAAATATGCTTCTAATAGCTTTTTAGCTACCAAAATTGCTTTTATTAATGAGATGGCTGATTTATGTGAAAAAATCGGCGGTAATATTAAAGATTTATCTAAAGGTGTAGGACTTGATCAAAGAATCGGTCAAAATTTTTTAAATGCAGGACCGGGTTTTGGTGGTTCATGTTTTCCAAAAGATATTCTAGCATTAAATAATCTTGTAGAAAATCATCATATCGATTGTAAGATTCTTAAGGCAGTAATTAAAAGTAATAAGCAGCGTCCAAGTAATATGGTAGATAAAATAGCTACTTTGTTAGACGGAGATTTAAAAGGTAAAAATATAGCAATTTTAGGCTTAACATACAAAGCGGGAACAGATGATGTTAGGGCAAGTCCTGCCATCGAAATTGTAAAGATCTTATTAAATAAAGATGTATATGTTAAAGCATTTGATCCTATCGGTCTTGAAAATGCTAAAAAGAATTTAGAACATAAAAATTTGCTATATTTAGATTCGGTAGCTGAAGCCTGTAAATCAGTAGATATTATAGTTATTGCAACTGAATGGTTAGAATTCAAAGAACTTAATTGGCAAGGAATTTATGATTTAGTAAAATCCCCGATAATCATTGACCTTAGAAATATACTAGATAATGAAGCAATGAAAAAAATCGGTTTTAGATATTATGCAGTCGGAAGTAAGCTCGATGTCATTCCTGCGAAAGCAGGAATCCATCATAAAGCGAGATAGAGCGAGCTTTTAATTTCAAAAACTTGCTGTATTTATACTTTTTTGCTGGATTCCTGCTTTCGCAGGAATGACATAAAAAACCTGCAGGGATAACAAAAAAAACATATAACATCAATTTAAAATGAAACCTGAATTTATTCATTTAAGAACTCAAAGTTCTTATTCTTTTCTAGAAAGTGCATTAACGATCGAGAAAGTAGTAGAGCTTGCTTCATCGAATAAAATGCCTGCTATTTGTTTGGCAGATAAGGGAAATTTATTCGGCTCGTTAGAATTTGCATTATACGCAGTAAAAAAAGGACTGCAGCCGATACACGGAGTTATTCTAAATATAAAATACGATATAGATATTTTTGCTCAAATTTTACTTATAGCTAAAGATGAAACCGGCTATAAAAATTTACTCAAACTATCAAGTCTTACTTTTACTAAAAATGATCGTAAGCTATGCGATCACATTGATTTTGAAGATTTCATTGAATATCAAGAGGGGTTAATAGGATTATGCTGTTATACCGACGGTATTGTCGGAAAATGCTTGCTAGCTCGGAACGAAGAGCAAGCGATGCTATTTGCACGTAAATTACAGGACATTTTAGGAGATCGTTTTTATTTTGAGATTATGAGACACGATCTACCGGAAGAACAGTTTATTGAAGATAGTTATATTAGAATTGCTGCCGAGCTTGCTATTCCGCTTGTTGCTACTAATAAAGTTTTGTTCAGTGAGAAAAGTATGCATGATGCACATGATGTATTGTTATGTATATCAGCCGGTGTTACTAAAGAATATGCTGATCGTAAAACAGTTAGTGAAAATTGTTATTTTAGATCACCGCATGAGATGATAGAGCTTTTTTCTGATCTACCTAGTGCTATCGAAAACACCGTTAATTTAAGAGAGCGTTGTTATTTTGCAGCACATGCAAACCCGCCGATGCTGCCTAATTTTGCCACCAAAGATATTAGTGAAACGGATTTAATTAGAAAAGATGCAAAAGAAGGGTTGCTTGCAAGGCTTGCTACAAAGTTTAAATCTGAAAATATTTCATTAGAAAAGCAAGAAGAATTGAAAATCGAATATTTTGCTCGTCTTAATTATGAGCTGGATATTATCTGTAATATGAATTTTGCCGGTTATTTTTTAATTGTGTCCGATTTTATTAAATGGAGTAAAAAAGAGGGGATTTTAGTTGGACCGGGTAGAGGTTCGGGAGCAGGCTCGGTTGTTGCTTGGAGCTTGCTTATTACTGATCTCGATCCGATTAAATTTGGCTTATTATTTGAAAGATTTTTAAATCCTGAACGTATTTCAATGCCTGATTTTGATATTGATTTTTGTCAAGAAAGGCGTGAAGAAGTAATCAATTACGTACGCTCTAAATACGGTAATAATAGAGTAGGACAGATTATAACTTTCGGTAAAATGCAGGCAAAGGCCGTAATTAAGGATGTTGCTCGCGTACTTAGCTTACCTTATAAATTCGCTGATTATCTAACGGAGCTTGTACCTTTTAGTGCGGTTAATCCCGTTAGCCTAGAACAGGCGATGCGTGAAGTTCCGGAGCTTGCAAATGCCGCTAAAGGTAATGGGTTGTATAATTTAGAGGGTGAAGCGGAATTAATTAAGTTGGTGCTTGATACTTCGTTAATTCTTGAGGGGTTACATAGGCATTCCTCAACTCATGCCGCAGGAATCGTAATAGCAGGTACTGATTTAGTCGATATAGTACCGGTATATAAAGATGCTAATTCCGATATGCTGGTAGTTGGTTATTCTATGAAATATTCCGAAATTGCCGGTTTAATTAAATTTGATTTTTTAGGACTTCAAACCCTAACGGTTATTACCGATTGTAAGAAACTACTTAAAGAACAAGGAATAGAAGTAGATTTTAACAATATGACCTTTGATGATAATAAGACTTATCAAATGTTGTGTAAAGGTAAAGGAGCCGGCGTTTTCCAATTTGAAAGTATCGGGATGAAAGATGCACTTAGACGCCTTAAACCTGATTCTATACATGATTTGATAGCTCTTGGGGCTTTATATCGTCCGGGTCCTATGGAAAATATCCCTACCTATATAGCTTGTAAGCATAAATTACAGCAGCCTGATTATTTACATGAGCTATTAAAGCCAATCTTAGAAGAAACTTACGGAGTGGTGATATATCAGGAGCAGGTACAAAGAATTGCTCAGATTCTCGCAGGTTATACGCTAGGAGCTGCTGATTTGCTTCGTAGAGCGATGGGTAAGAAGATAAAGAAAGAAATGGAGGAGCAGGAAGAAATCTTCGTTAAAGGAGCAATTGCTAATAATATTTCGGAATCTCAAGCTAAATCCATTTTTGCAACCGTGGCTAAATTTGCAGGTTACGGTTTTAATAAGGCACATGCTGCAGCTTACGGCGTTATTTCATACCAAACCGCATATCTTAAAGCTAATTACCCGGCAGAGTTTTTAGTAGCATGCTTAAATCTTGAATTAAATAATCATGATAAAATTAATTTATTTTTACAAGAAGCAAAAGATAGCGGTATAAAAATTACTGCACCTAATATTAATATTTCTGAAGGGTATTTTACAACTTGTCATTCAGAAGACTCTTTATGTCATCCCCAAGGTTCTCTATGTCATTCCTGCGAAAGCGGGAATCCAGAAAAAATTAGTAGCACAATAATCTTCGCCTTAGGGGCTATTAAGGGAGTTACGCCGAATTTCGGTAAGTTAGTGACGGACGAGCGAAAAGCAAGAGGAGCGTTTAAATCAATTACCGATTTTATTGAACGATTACCGCCAAAATCTATTAATAGTAAATTGCTGGAAAATTTAATTAAATCTGGCTGCTTTGATGAGCTACATGATAATCGATTGCAATTATTTTCAAGTATTTCAAAATTGCTTGCTTATTCGGCTTCATACCATGCAGAACAGGAATCGAATCAATTTAGCTTAATTAAAGTTTCTAGTTTAAGCCCTAATATATTAATAGCAAGTGATTATGCCGATAACAATACTTTAGCTTTTTATGAGTTTGAATCTATGGGTTTATTTATCTCTAATCATCCTCTTACGCAGTATCAAGAAATATTTAGTCGTTTAAATATTTTAAATAGTGTAGATTTACATAATAACTTACCTGACGGTGCTAACCGAATAAATCTTGCCGGTGTAATACAAAAAAAGGATTCTCGTATGTCGGCGAGAGGTAGGTTCGTGACGCTTGTGCTTTCTGACCCCGAGAATATCTTTGAACTTAGTATTTTTAGTGAGGAAGTTTTAAAAGATTATGTACATTTACTCGATGTTAAAAGTTTGGTAGTCGTTAATTGTGATATAGTTAAAGATGAAGGAGGAATAAAACTAACGGCAAAAAGTTTTTCATCAATTGAGGATGCAATTAATAATAAACAATTTGAGTTACAGCTTTACCCACAAAATCATGAAGAATTACGGCAGATAGTAACCTTGCTTGCAGCTCGCACTAATAACGGGGACCAGAGTAATTCTAAAGCTACAATCTATTTACAAAGCGAAGATGTAAAGAATTTTGTAGCAAAAATTACATTACCTGAAAAGTTTTTTCTTCAAGGGCAAGATTTTAAGATTTTAAAAGGATATAGTAAATAGTGGGGTTGTTGCTCGGCTTTCTATGTTATTCCTGCGAGGCATTGTTTTGTGGCTCTTGAAAAACGCTCGGTTGTCATACCGTGGCTTGACCACGGCATCCAGTAAAAAATTCTGATTTACAGAATTTTTTTATTATTTTACTGGATTGCCACGCAAGTACTACGACTGCTCGCAATGACGGGGTGGTGGTCGTGCCTCCGTATTGCAGTTTAGAGTAAATAGTCTATAATCCTCAAACAGTAATAAGAGAGAATTATAGTTAAGGAGTTATGGCAAAAATAGATGTTAAGTGTAGATATTGTAACAACACAGAAGAAGTAATAAAGTCAGGATATTCAATTTCAAAACAACAGAGATATCAATGCAAGCGGTGTAATCGATATTTTCAATTGGAGTATATTAATAATGCATCTAAGCCTGGAGTTAAGGAGCAAATAGTAGAAATGTCAATCAACGGCTCTGGAGTTAGAGATACAGTAAGAGTATTAAAAGTGGGTATCAATACAGTTATCCGTGTTTTAAAAAAATCTAGTATTAAAAACAATAAATCATTCTATCAGTACAACAGAAGTAATTATTGCTCCTGAGATAGATGAACAATGGTCTTATGTACAGAATAAATCCAGACAACGATGGCTTTGGTATGCCTTGGATAAGATTTCGTTAAAAGTAGTTGCTTATACGTTTGGTACAAGATGTGATAGCACATTAGAATCATTACTGAAAAAACTAGAGAATTTCAAGGTGACTTTTTACTATACAGATGGATGGGGGAGTTATGCTAGGTTATTAGACCCTAAAAAGCATATTATCAGTAAAAAATACACTCAACGGATAGAACGAAGTAACTTGAACCTTAGAACGAGATGCAAGAGGCTTGCACGTAAGACAATCTGCTTTTCCAAGTCATTGGATATTCATGATAAGGTTATTGGTACTCTTATTGAACGTATAGCTTTTTAATAGGCGTAACTGCAATATGGAGGCATGACCCGGGGTGGTATACATGCAACAATGCCTCGCAGAAATGACAACCTTGAGTTAACTTTTTATAGGCAGTACCTGAATTGACGGTAAAATGAATCTATAATTGAGTAATATTCTTTGATGTTTTTTTACCGCTAAATACGGCATTATTATTTTTATTATCGCTAAGTTCCATATATTTTGTTAGTCGATGTTTGTCTGCTATTAACTTTGCTTCTTTTTCTAAATTGATATTTTGCTCAAGATTTGGCTCTTTAATTAAATCTTTAAAGTAATTACTTATGGATTTTAATCCCAACTTTTCTGTTAATTTACTTAAATACTTATAAAATTTATGTTTGATAGTTTGTTTTTTAGGTTCTGAATTTTTATTGAATATATTATCAGTTTTAACTTCTTGTTTTTTATCGTCTACTACTTTCGTACTATCAGGTAAGTTTTTATTAGCTTCAGTTATTAGTTCATTTACTAAATTTTGTTTTTCTTCTTTAAGTACAGTGTCATTCAAAAAGCTTGATACAGGCGAATTTTTTGAGTGTATTGTATCCAAGTTAAGATTAGTAGTTTCTTGTTTTTCTATGTTCGGGAGTGGTATATTAATATGCTCGTTTTTTGTTTCAATTATAGGTGAGTCTATTAATTTATTCTCTCCAAAAATATCTAGCGTTGCTTGCGTAAATTCATCTACTAATTTTTGAGCTTTGATAGGTGTTATTTCTTCATTAAATTTATTTTCACTGTAATCTTTAACTACTTGAGTGATTTCTTCAGATGCTTTTGCTTCCGGTATGGTCATTTTGTATTTTGTGCCATATCTTTTATGACATCATCCAATTTTTTATGTTCTTCCGATAGCTCTAGCGGCTTAGGGTTAGTATTACTTTGTTTCATTTGCCGGAAAATATCTATAGATGGACGGCTTTCTATTTTTGCTTGTATTTGTGCTTTGATAAGTATATTTACATCTTTATCATTTAAGCATTTTTCTGATAGCTCGTTAATGATTTGTTCTTTGTTAGATTTATATAATCTATAATTTTCTAAAACTGTTTTTGAGGGAGCTATTTCGCGTTCTTCAAAACAAGTTTGGATATGGTTTATGATAGGCTTTAAAAGATCTTCGGTAATAGGTAAATCAGTGTCCTTATAGGGAAACACGGTAGATAAAAAATCTACTAGATCAATCTTGATATACTTTAAATTAGATTCTTCAGCAACTTTATTAAATAACTTTTCCTTCGTGCTTGGTGTATGCCCCTCATTATAAAAAAAGCATCAAAATTATTAGTAGCTGAATTGGTAATATCTTTTTGGGATTGATTTTGATGAGTTGTATTTGAGATACTTTGTTCTTTTGTTAAAGGTATATTTAAAGTATTTGCTAAATTTTTTTGTTCGCTTTCTAAGTTTGATATTATTTGAGATACTTGATTTTGTGTAATAAAATCATATATTTCACGAAATTCTGAATCCGGTACATTGTCTCTTAAAGCTTCTCTTATTGACCTGCTGCTACAATTCCCTAAAGTTTGTCCTGTAACTGTTCTTCTTGAATCAGCTGTTGGGTTAATAAGCTGCTCCGATTTGAACCTGTTAATCTCGTTATTATGAGCTTTTATTGCTTCTAGTTCATTTATAGATAATATAGAAAATATACTATCTTTTACTTCTTTATCTGTTTGATTTTTGAGTTCATACTTAATGGAGCTGAATTTTGCTTTACTTCTTGCTTCTATTGTTTCATTTATTTTAGATAATTGATCTTTTGGTGTTTGATTTAGCTTTGAATTATCTGCTCTTACTCCAGCACCGGCATTATATATAATACGATAATTTTTTCCGTTTTCTTTAGAATATTTTATAACATTTGCATGTAATCCTGTATTAGTAGGAGCATTAGAATATGATAAATATGCTTCTCCGGTTTTTTGCAGTTTATCGTATATTTCATCTGTAGTTGTTTCTAAAAATTTTTTTAACTGTTCTGCGGGTGGTAATTTATTTGAGCTAGTTAAATTACGTGCTGAAAAGGATTGCTTATAAATCTCATCTAAGCCATTCATAAAATGGTCTAATTTTTTATCTGTATTTTCATCAGGATTTAAAGCCTTATAAGCTCCAAGTAAGGCTTTATAACCGCTAGCCGTTATAAAATGAGCTGAGCCTAAATCATAATTTTTTGTGGATTTATCATAGGTACGGGCATCGTCAAGCATTTCACGATACTGAGTTGCTTTCGCTTCATACTCATATGCCCGTATGTTATTTAAAGCCTGAGTGATATTTTCGTAATGCTCTCTCAGCTTATTCTGGTTATTCTCTTTTAGAGCAGTATTTATAAGCTCGTTTTCAGAGTTTTCCAAGTTGCCGAACTTTATATCACTATTTATATTCTCAGTCATACTTTCTAACTAATTAGTTGAATAAGCGGATGTGAAAATAATCCTATATTAAGGATAAATAAATATCAAGATAGTTCTTTCTAAGCCCTATAATTACTCTCTCAATATATCTATTTTATCTAGTTGCTCCCATGCAAAATTTTCGTCTTCTCGACCGAAATGACCGTAAGAAGCTGTTTTTTGATAACATGGAGTGCGAAGCTTAAGATGTTTAATAATTCTGCCTGGACGCATATCAAAATGCTGTGTTATGAGCTTAGTAATTTGTTCGTTGCTTAATTTGCTAGTACCGAAAGTTTCAGCATAAATAGATACGGGAGCAGCAACACCTATTGCATAAGATATTTGTATTTCACAGCGATCAGCAAGTCCTGCTCCTACTATATTCTTAGCAATATAACGTGCCATGTAAGCAGCCGACCTATCTATTTTTGTTGGATCTTTTCCTGAAAAACAACCACCGCCGTGTCTTGCCATTCCTCCATAGCTGTCCACGATAATTTTCCTACCGGTTAAGCCGCAATCGGCAACAGGACCGCCTATAACAAATCTACCTGTTGGGTTAATTAGGTATTTAGTGTCTTTGTGAAGTAAATTGCTTGGTAATGCCTGTTTAATAATTTCTTCCATTACTGCTTCAATAAGGTCTTTTTGTTGTATTTCCGGATGATGCTGAGTTGATAAAACTACTGCATCAATGGCAACAGGTTTGTTATTTTCATATCGTAACGTGACTTGTGACTTTGCATCAGGTCTAAGCCAAGACAGTATATTTTTTTACGTAAATATGCTTGCCTTTTCATTAATAAATGAGCGTAGTAAATCGGTGCGGGCATTAAACTATCCGTTTCATTACAGGCATAACCGAAAACCATACCTTGGTCTCCTGCACCTATTTCATCGTCATTTGAATTGTCAACACCCATAGCTATATCGGGCGATTGTTTAATTATAGACGAGATTACGGCACAACAGCTACCGTCAAATCCATAATTTGGATTATTATAGCCGATTTCTTGTATCTTGCTACGTACTATTTGCTCAATATCCACGTAGGTACTAGTAGTAATTTCGCCGCCGACTAAAACTAGACCGGTTGTTACAAATGTTTCACAGGCAACACGACCACTAGGGTCATGTTTTAGAATTTCATCAAGTACCGTATCTGAAATTTGATCGGCAATTTTGTCCGGATGCCCTTCAGAAACCGACTCAGATGTGAATATAAAATTTTTCATACATTACCCTCCTTTTTTAATTTTTAACGTCATTGCGAGCAGTCGTAGACTGCGTGGCAGTCTCACGAAATAATAACAAACTCCTGAGATTGCTTCGTCAATTGCTATGCAATTTCCTCGCAATGACGATTTGGTATCCATGAAACAACGCCGCCAATTTTTCAAATTAAACGAGTATACTCAATGAATCTCCATCCAGTTATTACCTACTCTAATTTCGGTTATAATCGGTACATCCATATTAGTAGAGTTTTCCATAATTTTTTTGATAATAGGCGTTACGAGTTCTACTTCATCCTCCGGCACTTCAAATAGTAATTCATCATGAATTTGCAGTACTAATCTTGTTTTAAGGTTATTTTTTTCTATTTCTTGATCTAAATTAATCATGGCAATTTTAATTATATCGGCATTAGTTCCTTGAATAGGAGCATTAATAGCTGCACGTTCTGCAAATTGTTTAAGCTTTTTATCATGAATTAGAGGTACAAAACATTTTCTGCCAAAGAAATTTATGACGTAGCCGTTGCTACTTGCAAAAGCTTTTGTTTGCTCCATATATTCTTGTACTCCTTTATATTCGGCAAAATATTTCTTGATATATTCGGATGCTTCACCGTTACTAACGTTTAATTGCTTAGCAAGCCCAAAAGCACTTATACCGTAAATGATACCGAAATTTATGGCTTTTGCTTTACGTCTATGTTCGCTAGTTAGTTCATGTTTTTGCAAGTTAAAGATTTGACAAGCCGTTTGAGTATGGATATCGTCTTTATTGATAAACGCTTGTTTTAGTGCATCTATATTTGCGATATAGCTTAATATTCTAAGCTCAATTTGGGAATAATCGGCAGATATTAATTTATATCCTTCTTCAGCGATAAAAGCTTGTCTGATTTTATTCCCCTCACTAGAGCGAATAGGTACATTTTGCAAATTAGGTTCTTGTGAACTAAGTCTTCCTGTAGTGGTAGAAGTTTGTAAAAATGTCGTATGTACTCTATGTGTTATATTATCTATCTGTTTCGGTAAACTATCGGTGTAGGTATTCTTTAATTTTGTAAGTTGCCGCCATCTTAATAACAAGTCGGCAATATTATATCCATGCTCGCTAAGTTTTTCGAGTATTTCTGCCCCTGTTGAGTAAGAGCTTGCTTTAGCCGAAGCTTTACCAAAAGGTAATTGCATTTTTTCAAATAAAATCTCACCTAATTGTTTTGGCGAACTGATATTAAATTTAGTTCCGCTAAGAGCAAAAATTTCTTCTTCAAGTTTTAGAATTTCTGCTCCAAATTCAGCGGATAACTGATTTAGATAATTTGCGTCTACTTTAATTCCAATTTTTTCCATTTTATCTAAAATAAAACAAATAGGTAAGTCAATGTCGCTATAAAGCCTAAAGGCTTTATTATCTTTAAGCTCCAGTATATTTTGTTTATAAAGTGAAGTAAAATCGGCGACTATTCTTGCCGATTCGGTAATTATATTATCCTCTTTCAAAGCTTCTTCAAATAAATTTTTCTGTGATAAACCGGCAGATAACGCATATTGCATTAGTTCTAAATCCTCTATAGCCGTAATTTCATGAGATTGTTCTGCATAGAATTTAAGTAGAGGCTTTAGAGAGTAGGTAATTTTTTTTATAGATTTATCGGTTAGTAAATTGAAGATTATATCCGAAAACCAGTCGTTATTATTTTTAGTATTATAGGAAAATAGATCATGGGAAGTGTTAGAAATTTTAATAATATAGCTTTGGTTTTGCAATGATAAAATAAGAGCAACATTATCCCCTTTATGCTGCAGTAAATATATCCCGAATATTCCTATTTTCTCAGCTTTTTTAGCAAAATCTGCGAGCTCACTAGCGTTACTGATTTCTTTTGCTTCGGTTACTTTATTGTCTACTATCTCTTTATGGTCATTAATTTTAATATCAAATAAATTTTCTGCTCTTTTATATAAAGATTTAAAACCGTATTCCTGTAAAAATCCTGTTAATTTATCGCTATTTGGAGGTGACCATTCTAAATTATTCAGCTGAAAATCTAAATCAACATTAGAATCAAGCCCGATTAATTGCCATGAAATTAACGCCGCTTCTTTAGAATTTTGTAAAGTTTCACGTTGTTTTAGGCTTGAAACTTGGTCTAAAGAGTTAAATATATTCTCTACAGAACCAAATTGCGTTATAAGACTACTTGCCGTTTTTGGTCCAATAGACGGTACGCCCGGGATATTATCCGATCTATCACCGATTAAAGCCATCACTTCACGTAATTTATCAGAAGTAGTACCGAATTTTTTAACAACATCATCTTCCGTAATATATTTTCCTTTTAACGGATCATATATTTTGATGTTTTCACCCATTAACTGCAATAAATCTTTATCGGAAGAGATGACAACTACATCTTCGCCGAGTGCAGCTGTTTTAGCAGCAAAGGTTGCAATAATGTCATCGGCTTCATAACCGTTTTTCTCTAGAATAGGAAAGTTTAAGTTACTAGCAACATCACGAACTAAAGGTAATTGTACGACTAAATCTTCAGGTGGAGGCGGGCGGTTAGCTTTATATTCAGGATAAATCTGATGACGAAAATTTTTCCCGCCGCTGTCAAATACTACAGCGACATGTTTAGGCTTAAAGTCGTTCAGCAATTTTAGGAGCATTGAAGCGAAGCCGTAAAGAGCACCGACAGGTTCACCTTTCGGCGAAGTCAAAGGCTGTTGTGCATAATAGGCTCTAAAAACAAATCCGTATCCGTCTATGAGCAATAAGGTATTTTTTTGAGTCATTTTATGAGTTTATTCTCTTTGTCATCCCGTGACCCCGCCACGGAATCCAGTTTAAAATACTAAAATTGTTGATGTTTTAAGTTGCTTTTTGGATTCCGTGGTCAAGCCACGGAATGACACCGAGTACAGCAAAACCTCACAACCCCACTAGACTTTTAGCAAAATCATGTCGGTTGAATATTTTTAAGTCTTCTATCTTCTCGCCTATACCGATAAAATATACGGGTAGATTAAATTTCTGTACCACTCCGACAAGCACTCCGGCTTTAGCACTACCGTCTAATTTAGTCACGATAAGCCCCGTCAAATTAGTAGCATCATTAAAATGTTCTACTTGGTTATAAGTATTTTGTCCTGTAATAGCATCAATTACTAAGACGCTATGAGTAGGAGCATTCTCGTCTAGTTTTTTTATAACCTTTACAATCTTAGACAGTTCATCCATCAAATTTTTCTTATTATGAAGCCTGCCTGCTGTATCAATAAAAAGTATATCGATATTTTGTTTTATCGACTCTTCCATAGCTCGGTAAGCAACACTTGCAGGATCAGCCGATTCTTCACCGGTAATAAGTAGTGCATTTGCTCTATCTACCCAACTGCTTAGCTGATTCACGGCAGCTGCTCTAAAAGTATCACAGGCCGCAACCGCTACTTTTTTTCCTTGTGCTGAGTACATTGCAGCAAGCTTACCTATAGTGGTGGTTTTACCTGCTCCATTAACACCGCAAACTAAAATTACGTTTAATTTATTTTCGTTTAGTGTAAAAGGAATTTCTGATTTTGATAGCTGCTGCTCTATTAATTCAGCTAGGGCTTCTTTTACTGTATCACTATCTATTTCTTTGTCAAATTTTACCTTTTTAAATTCTTCAATAATATTAGTTACTACCGAAACGCTCATATCACTTGCAATAAGCAGCTCTTCAAGCTCTTCTAGAGTTTCTGCATCTAATTTTTTCTTGTAAAATATTTTGTCGATACCTTCCGTTATTTTATTAGAAGTTTTAGATAAACTTTGTTTTAATTTACTAAATATCGAAATCATATTAGATAGTTTTTGTTTTATGGATGTTGTTGCTGCTTCGTCGTCATGTTACTGATGTCATTCCTGCGAAAGCAGGAATCCATCATAAAGCGAGATAACCTCCGCTTTTAATTTCAAAAACTTGCTGTATTTATACTTTTTTACTGGATTCCTGCTTTCGCAGGAATGACAATAATCAAGACAATTTAAGGTACTTATCTCTTCTTCTTATTCTTGCTTTTGTTTTTATTTCCGTCGGTAGTTTTATTGAATCTACCTAAATTTTTAACAAATTTTTGTAGTCCGTTAAGTTCCGTTCCATATGTCCTAGTATATTCACGGACTGTTTCTATATCTTGTCTATGAGAATCATCTATTACTACTACTTCCTGCATAAAATTATTAGCATCAAACGTAATTTTTACTATCTTCTGCTTTTCAATTTTTGGATTGAGCCAAGCTCTTTGAGACATAACTCTTTCAACATAATACCAAGTATTTTGGGAATATTCCGGTACCATAGTAGGTGTACCTATTAACTCTACGACTTCTGTTTTATTTAGTTTTTTAGACTCTAATTTTACAAGTGCCGAATCATCGATGGACTGCCCTCTATTTTCGATAGTTTTGCAGCCGCTTAAGGAAAAAAAGGCTAATATACTAAAAATGTATGTTATAAAAATTTTCATAAGTTTAATTTTATCTAGATTTTATTACAAGATTATAATATACTGCTTCACTAATTTGACAAATACTTTTTAATTTATATTTAGAGAGGCTAATAATGGCAGTTCCAAAGAAGAAAACATCAAAATCAAGACGTAATATGAGACGTTCGCACTTAGCACTTGGCAAAGTTAACGTAATAGTTGACTCGCAAACCGGTGAATATAAACTTCCGCATCACGTTTCTTTAGTCGACGGTACTTATAATAATCGTCAAGTAGTAATAAAGAAAATTGAAACTGAAGAAGAAGTAGCTTAAGTACCTAAAATTTATGACCTGTAAAATTATTGGTTGCGGCGGGTATCTTCCTTCAAAAATAGTTAGTAATGACGAGTTTGCAAAATTTGTAGATACTAACGATGAATGGATTAGAACAAGAACAGGTATTACGCAGCGTCATATAGCAGGTGATACAGAATATACTTCCCATCTTGCTTTAAAATCAGCTGAAAAAGCTATAGCAGATGCAAGGGTGTCGGCAAATGATATTGATTTAATTATTACATGTACTACTACTCCGGATAATAGCTTTCCTTCAGTCGCCTCTAAGCTTCAAGGTTATCTTGGTTTAACTAATATACCGTCTTTTGATTTACAAGCAGTGTGTGCCGGCTTTGTATATGGATTGCAAGTCGCAAATTCTCTTATTGCATCCGGTAAATATAAAACTGTTTTGCTTATAGGAGCCGAGAAAATGACGTCATTATTAGACTGGAATGATAGGACTACTTGCGTTTTATTCGGTGATGGGGCCGGTAGCGTAATATTGCAGCGTAGTAGTGATGATTCCGGTTTAATAGATAGTAATATCTTCTCAAGCGGGGCTGATTATGAAATATTATACACGAACGGTGGTGTAAGTATGAATGGTATTAGTGGCAAGATAGTTATGCAGGGGCAAAAATTATTTCGTCATGCAATAGAAAAAATGCAACAATCTATAGAAGATTTACTGCATGCTAATCAATTCAGTGTAAGCGATATTGATTATTTCATACCTCATCAAGCAAATATCCGTATTATCAATAAACTCGCTGAACTATTAAATATAGAAGAGCATAAAGTAGTGAAAACCGTAGAAAAACATGCTAACTGCTCTGCGGCTTCTATTCCGCTTGCTTTGAATACTCTTAAAGCATCAGGCAAAATAAAAAAAGGTGATATTCTACTATTTTCAGCTATAGGTGCAGGTCTTACTTGGGGCAGTGTATTAATTAGATGGTAAAAAAATGATATTTTTACCACATTTATACAGAAGTAATTGCAGTTTATAATATTTTAGCCTTTAAACTAATAAAATAATGATATATACTAACTCACATAGCTTTTGGTTAGTTTAGTTTTATAACTAGCTAAAATGAATTCAATATTAATAAATTATAATCTCAAGGAGTTTAATTATGAAAACAAAAATTACATTAGCTTTTCTTGCATTATTTGTGCTTGCAGGGTGTAATACAACAAAAAGAACACCGCAATTTGACGGTAATATGAACCAAGGTGAAGAAACCTCATTAATGAAAGATTTCGAGAAGCATGCAGGAAATGCAGTATGGTTTGCTTTTGATAGCTCTGCTTTATCACCAAAGGCTAAAGAAGAACTAGAGAGACAAGCTTGCTGGTTATCAAAGCATCCTGAAGTAAAAGCTACTGTTGAAGGACATTGCGATGAAAGAGGTACCAGAGAATATAACTTAGGTTTAGGTGAAAGAAGAGCAGCAGCAGCGAAAAAATTCTTAGCTCATAAAGGAATCGACCATAGCAGATTAAATACAATCTCTTACGGTAAAGATAGACCTGCTATGATGGGTAATACTGAAGAAGCTTTTGCTTATAATCGTAGAGCTGTAACAGTTGTACATCACTAAAATTATTTACTAATTATAGTATCCTAAAAGGTCGAGTTTACTACTCGGCCTTTTTTTATTTATAACCTGTTATGTCATTCCTGCGGAAGCAGGAATCCAGCATAAAGCGAGATAAATCGAGCTTTTAATTTTAAAAACTTGTTGTATTGATACTTTTTTTGGATTCCTGCTTCCGCAGGAATGACATCGTTGCTTAAGTTGACACTCATGCACCTACGCACAACTGTCCGAAGTTAAAATGAACAAAAGCTATTTAATAGCTAAAAATGGTATTTTTAACGTAAAACACTAAAAATACTACCAGCAATAGTTGTAAAAACAATTGCTTATCCTACTTATTTTTCAACTTCGGACAGTTGTGCACCTACGCGAGAAGCATTGTTGCGTGAATCTGCTTTTCCGTCATTGCGAGAAGAATTACGTAGTAATTCGACGAAGCAATCCAGTAAAAAATTCTGATTTACAGAATTTTTTTATTATTTTTTCTGGATTGCAGCAAAGCTTCGCTCCTCGCAATGACGATTAGATATCCACGCAACAATGCCACGCGGGAATGACATAAGTGAGCCATGCAACAATGCCTTTAGTCGCTCGCAATGACGAAAAAACTGTTTCATGTTGCTTTGTTTTTTAGTCAATACCTCAAAAATATAAAAATTTTACTAGACTTAACGGCATAATAATTATATAAATTTCAAATGAAAAGGGGCTGTAGCTCAGTTGGTTAGAGCACGCCGCTCATAACGGTGTGGTCGTAGGTTCAAGTCCTACCAGCCCCACCACACAAATTCTTATTTAAATTCGTATTAGCACTGAATTTATAATGATTAATCTAAAAACACTTTCTTGGTATCTTACTAAATTATATTCTAAGTGTTTCTTTATTATATTATTTCTTTTAATTGGGCTATTAATCATCTCAAATATTTTTGATCTTTTACAAAAATTCAAAAATATTTATGTTCCTTTTAGTTTTTTTTGGAGACTTATTTTATATAAGATTCCTTATTTACTAGGTCAAGTATCTTCGTTAATTAGTTTTACCTCTATGTTATTTTTTCTTAGAAATCTAACAAAAAATAATGAATTAACGGCTATGTTATCTAGCGGTATTCATATTTGGCAAGTGCTTGTTATTCCATGTATTGTAACTTTAATTTTAGGTATAGTTTTTATGACTATATTGAATCCTATCGGTACTATAGGCTTACAAAAATATGAGTTATTAGAGGCAAAACTAACTAAAAAAACCTTGAGTGAGGGGTTAATATCTAAATCAGGTTTATTATTTTTTGAATCTTTAAATGATGAAAATCAAATTATTCAAACACAATTTATTAATATTGCTGAGAAAAAATTAAATAATATTACAATTTTATTTGTTGATAGTAATAATTCTTTTTTAAAGAGAATTGATGCCTTATACGGTATTATTGAAAATAAAATGTTACATTTAAATAGAGTTAAGGTTTTTACAAAAGAGAAAACTAAGACTTATAACAATTTAACTATACAGACAAATTTGTCAATTAATAGTTTAGTAAATAAATTTATTCGTCCTGAAATGGTTTCTATTTGGGCTTTGCCTAAATTAATTAATGAATTATTAAATTCAGGTTTACCGGCTATTAATTATCAAATTTATTATTACAAGCAATTATTTAAGCCTATAATGATGATGGCAACCGTAATTTTAGCAAGTTGTTTTATTAGTCTTAAACAGCGTGATAATTCCCAAGAAAAAATACTGATATTAGGTTTATTTTCAGGTTTTATAGCATATTCGTTATCAGAAATATTATTAAAAATACTTACTTATAATAATTTATCTTTAATTGCTGCTATTTTATTGCCTAGTATGCTAATATTTTTTATTAGTAACTTTATTATTTTACATTATAAGGAGATTTAATATATACTCGTTTAATTTGAAAAATTGGCTGCGTCGCTTCTCATTTTTGATCCTCACGTAGTATCCTACGCTGCGGTCAAAAATTCCGAGGCTTCTTGCTCTTTTCCAAATTAAACTTCGTCTATAATTAAATTTTTATTTACTATGGGATTGTTTATTTTATTAACAGTTCCATAGAAGCGTTTTTAGAATTTAGAGAGAAAAAATAAAATGATAATGAAGTTTTTGGAAGGGTTTTCTTCCGGTATGGCCATAGATCTTGGTACGGCAAATACTATTGTCTATCAAAAAAGTCGTGGAATTGTTCTAAGGGAACCTTCTGTTATTGCTTTAATAAAAAAAGACGGTGCTTTTGTGCCTTATGCTTATGGTCATGAAGCAAAAATGATGCTTGGGCGTACTCCTACGGATATTGAAGCAAAAAGACCTTTAAAAGACGGTGTTATTGCTGATTTTAAGGGTGCAGAGGAAATGATAAAGTATTTTATTAGAATGGTGCATAATCGTCGCTCTTTTTTTGGTCCGACAATTGTTATTTGTGTACCTTCCGGTTCTACGCCGGTTGAGCGTCGTGCTATTCAAGAAGCAGCAGAAAGTGCAGGGGGCAGGGATGTCTATTTAATTGAAGAACCTATGGCGGCAGCGATCGGAGCAGGGCTACCCGTAACGGAAGCGACCGGTTCGATGATTGTTGATATTGGAGGAGGCACTACGGAAGTTGCAGTTTTATCACTAGGGGGCATAGTATATGCAAGGTCGGTAAGAGTCGGCGGTGATAAGATGGATGAAGCTATTATCTCATATATAAGGAGGCACTATAACCTATTGATAGGTGAGGCTACTGCTGAAAAGATAAAGCAAGAAATAGGTGCGGCTTATGTAGATGAAAATGCTGAGCCAAGAAAGATGGAAATTAAAGGACGTGATTTAATTTACGGTATTCCTAAAGAAATGATATTGAACGAAAGACAAATTGCTGATAGTCTAATTGAACCGGTAAGTCAAATTGTTGAAGCGGTAAAAGTAGCGTTAGAGGCGACGCCTCCTGAATTATCTTCAGATATAGTTGATAAGGGAATTGTTTTAACAGGCGGCGGCTCATTATTACGAAATCTTGATTTTGTTCTTAGTGAAGCCACTAAATTGCCTGTGATAGTTGCAGATGATGCCCTCTCTTGTGTGGCACTTGGAACAGGAAAGGTACTTGAAGATTTTACAAAGCTAAAACATGTACTATTTAAACAGGATTAAAAATGGCAATACTTGCAAATAGAGTAAAAAATTCTTCAAATTCATTAGAATTAATAAGAATAATATCAAATACTCTTAAGCGTTTTTTTGTTATATTTGGGCTTGGATTGTCTGTATATTTATTTTTTACTACGCCTAAAAAAATATCTAGTATATCACTTGAGGTAACCGGTAGTATAGTATCAACCGGTTTAGCAGTTTATGAAGATATATTTGAATATATAAATTCAATAACACAAAAATTTGTTTATTTTCAAGATTTAGAACGAAAAAATATAGAACTTAAACTTGAGATAGCAAGATTACAGCATTTGCAAAGTGAGGTAGAATCGGTAAGAGCCGAAAATATTGCATTAAAAGATTTGTTAACGATTGCTGAGGAAGAAGAATTTGAATATATTACTACTAAATTACTTAGTGTTTCCTTTAATCCCTTTTCTAGAACTGCTTTGATTTCTGCAGGTAAAAAGCAAGGCATTGAACCTGATCAAATCGTTGTTAATTCAGGAAAATTAATAGGAAAAGTAATAGAAGTGAGTAATAATTATGCTAAAGTAATGTTAATTAGCGATGTTAATTCTAGAATACCTATTAAAGCTAATTCTTCAAGAGAACAAGGTATTTTAGCAGGTAACAATAATAATAGTAAAATTTTATACTTGCCTAACAATCATTTAGTACAAAAAGATGAGGATATAGTAACCTCCGGACACGGTAATATTTATCCTGCAGGTATTTTAGTGGGTTATGTGTCTAAAGTTACGGAACATGATGTTATGGTAAATGTAGCAGCTGATCTATCTAAAACGGAATTTGTGCAAGTATTGTTACCTAAGGAATAATGAAAAAGGGCTATTTTGGTATTATTGCCGAATATATTTGTATAATAATCTATAAATTAAAATTTTATCAAATACTGCATCATAGAAAACGTTATTATGTCGGTGAAATAGATATTATTGCGTTACGTAATAAAGAAATTGTTTTTATTGAAGTCAAAGCAAGAAGCTCTAAAATTGATGATAGATTTGTATCTTTCAATCAGCAAAGAAGAATTACTAGGGCTGCTGAAATGTTTTTAAGTAGCAATTCTAAATATAGAAATTATAATATCAGGTTTGATTTGGTAATTATAAGGTCTTATAAATTACCTATAATTATAAAAAATGTTTGGTAATACCTGTGTTGTTGCATGGCTCGATTTCTTCCTGTCATCCCGTGATTTATTCACGGGATCCAGTTAAAAATATCAATATTATTGATATTTTTAGTTATTTTTCTGGATACCGTGGACAAGCCACGGTATGACGTCGAGGGCGTTTTTTGAGCCATACAACAAAGCTCCACCTATGCGGGGATGACATTGAGTAGGCTTTTCGACCCATGTAACAAGGTTGGTAATACTCGTCAAACTTTGTATATATCTATCCTTTATTTATTCAGAGGTTATTAATATGGCACTTGCGACTAAAGTGAAAGAATTTTTAGAAGAAAAATTAAAACAAGAAAAGATAGATCGTAAATATCTTGCCGAAGTCACTAATATCCCTTATACGACTGTTAGTAGAATTATGAGAGCGGAAGCTAATCGTGAATTCAATCCTGAAATAGATACAATCTTAAAAATAGCAAAATACTTTAATTGTACTATGGATGAGGTAATAAAAAGAAAAGTACGACATAATTCATAAAGCTTGATGCAAGCGAATTTTGTATGATTTGGCTGTACTCACGTAGTTTATCTACTGCTTTCGCAGGCTTGTATTTAAATTCATCTTGTCTGAATATTTCTGAAATATGCTGTACCTACGAAATAAAACATAAAATATGACAATAAAAAATAAAGGACTGATTATAATTTTATCTTCCCCTTCAGGTACGGGTAAGTCAAGTTTAGCTAAAGCATTATTGAAAATAGATAATAATTTGCGTTTATCTATTTCGGCAACTACAAGAAAACCACGTTTAGGAGAAGTAGAGGGCATAAACTATTACTTTAAGACCAAGCTAGAATTTGAAGAATTAGTTAAGCAGAATAAATTTCTTGAATATGCTAAAATATACGATAATTATTACGGTACGCCTAAAGAATATGTCGAAATGTTATTAAATCAAGGCTTGGACGTTTTGTTTGATATTGATTGGCAAGGAGCAAAGAGCATTAAGAAAAATGCTACTAATGTTGTTGCTATATTTATATTGCCTCCTAGTATTGAAATACTGGAACAACGCTTAAGAAATAGAGCGACCGATAATGAAGAAGCAATAAAATTACGTATGCAGTCGGCACAAAATGAAATGTCACATGCTAATGAGTATGATTATGTAATTACTAACGATGATTTCGACCAGACGCTTAAAAAAATACATGCTATTATAGTTGCAGAACGAGAAAAAGCTTTTTGACTTTATCACTTTTTCTTTTTATACTGAAAATTAGAAACTTAATTTCTAATTTTCATGGTATACTCGGTGAATTTCAAAAATTGGCGTTTTCGTTCTACAAGAGTTACGGTTCTCACGTATTAAGTATACGCTCCGATCCTCGCCTTGTGAACTTCTAGCTCTTTTTGAAATTGACCTTCGTCTACTGATTCTTCATCTTACTTCGGAGTATACTAGTTTAAATGCTTAGAAAACAATTCCTTTCATCAATAATAAAACATTTTAAAACTCATAAAGTTTGTGCTTTGTTGGGACCAAGACAGTGCGGAAAAACTACCCTTTCTAAACAATTCGCAGAAGCTTATAATATTTCTAAAATCAATATTTTTGACCTTGAAAATCCCTTAGATTTAGCAAGATTAAATGAACCGATGCTTGCTTTATCTGATCTAAAAGGATTTGTTATTATCGATGAAATTCAGTATAAACCGAATCTATTTCCTATTTTAAGAGTTCTTGTTGATACAACTGATATTAAATTTTAGTACTAGGCAGTGCATCGAGAGACTTAATTAAACAAGGTTCTGAAACGCTGGCCGGTAGGATAGGCTATATTGAAATGACACCGTTTGCCTTATCTGAAGTGTCAGACACTCAAAAATTATGGGTATGCGGCGGATTTCCTTTATCATATCTTGTAGATGATGAAGAGTTAAGTACTTTATGGCGTCAAAATTATATTAAAACATTTTTAGAAAGAGATATACCAAATTTAGGTTTTACAATTCCGTCTATGCGGTTACGTAGGTTCTGGTTAATGCTTTGCCATTATCACGCTAATATATTTAATGCTTCAGAACTTGGAAATTCTTTATCTATCTCATATCATACCGCAAAGCATTATTTAGATATTTTAGAAGGAACTTTTATGATCCGTGTTTTGCAGCCTTGGTATGAAAATCTTAAGAAAAGACAGGTTAAAACTCCTAAAATTTTTTTTAGAGATAGCGGAATATATCACACTTTATTAGGGTTACATAGTTATGAAGCACTAAATACTAATCCTAAAATCGGTGCATCATGGGAGGGGTTTGCTTTAGAACAAATTATTAGATACTATAAATTTGAGGCTGAGGAATGCTATTTTTGGTCATCTCATAACGGAGCAGAAATAGATCTTTTAATTTTTAAAAATGGTAAACGTTTAGGTTTTGAAATTAAATATACAAATACGCCGAGTATTACAAAATCAATGCAAATATCCTTAGAAGATTTAAAACTTGATCAAATTAATGTAATATTCCCAGGTGATATTAGCTTTAAATTGTCAGAAAAAATACAGGCAATAGGCCTCTCTTGCTTAATTCAAAAAAATACAAAAGCTGCAACTATATAGTTACAGCTCTTAGAATGTTACATTATTTCACATCCGCCTTTTTTAGCACCTTTGCCGGCAAGTTTTGTTTGCTGAGCTTCATAATCATTATTCATTTGATTAAAAGTCTGATCGACTGTTAAATGTGGTGTTCCGGTAGTTACCATACTTGTAATAGGTTTAGATTTTATTTCCTTTGATAAAGTTGTTGCTTTAGCTTTAATTCTTTGTAATGCTGCTAATGTCTCCATATCATTACTTTGTTTACTCATATTTTCTCCTATATTTTATTTGTTAAATTTTATCTTATCCACACGTTATTTTGTTTTTTTTGTTGAACTTGATTACTTTGCTCAACTTGGTGATTTTTTGTGGTAGCTATTGGGTTATTTAAAGAATCTTTTATTCTATTTGCTTCATGTTGAGTATTAATTTTACTACATATATTTTTACGTATATCTTGGTCTTCACTGCTTAAATTTTTATTATTGACTATTGCTTCCTGTTGGTTATTGAGTAAAGAATGCTTCTGTTTAAATTCTTGATGTTTGTTAGGATCTAGAGTATTTTTTGATTTCTCTATAGCATCTCCAAGCTTATTTATTTTTTCTTGGTTTTCTTGATGAAAGACCTTAACGCTTTCTATTTCTTCTTGAACGTGTTTTTGAACTTTTCTAACTTCTTTTACTACAGTGTTTTTAACTGCTAGATTTTCTTTCTTTACTTTTAAATTCTCTTCTAATTCTTTAATTTGTTCAGGTAATAAATTTTTATCTTTTAATTTCTCAGTTAAATCATTAATCTCTTTTTCTATAATCTCTTTTTCTTCATTAGTTTTTTTAACTATTATATTTACTTCTTCTTGCTCCTCTTTAAGTTCTGCAAGTTTTTGTCTACGCTCTTCTATTTCTTCTTTAGTTAAAATATTTTTATTAATCGCCTGTTCATCGATTATCTCTTCTCCCTTTTCATTTGTTTTAACCATTGTTTCTATAGGAGGAGATAATTTTTTATATTCTTCTAATTTGCTCGTAAATCTATCATGGATAGCATTAAGTTCCTGAATTTGTCTTGCAGCTTCCATTTTATATTGTATTATTGCTTCTTCCCGTTCTCTTTGTTTTTCTAACTGTTCTAGCTCTTTTTGAGTGATGTCAGAATTAAGTTGGCTTTCTGCTAGTTCTTGCTTTTTTAATGCTATAGCCTCTACTTTTTCTGCTATATCATTAATAAAAGAACTATCAGATTTAATATTTCGAGCTGCACTTACTAATCTACTTAACTCTGCAGGATTATTAGTAGCGGTAATTTGAGCAAGAATAGCTTTGATATCATTAAGTGCTTGAGGAACAGCTGTTTTTTCTTTTTGTGGATATTCTTTATTCGTAATTTTACTCACAATAACCTTTTATGTGTGTTCCATCATCCACGAAACGTTAACAAAAATTAATAATTAAGTCAAGAAAATTTTAACAAAAATTAATTTTGTATTTCTAACCATTGATTTAATAACTCGTCTAGTTTCTTTTTATCATTAATTAATTGATTAGTAATGTGATTATATTTTGTAGGATTATCTAAATACAGATTAACATCTTCAAGTTCTTTTTCTAAGTGTTTGATGGATATTTCTAGCTTTTCAATATCGTTGGGCAATGTTTCAAGTAAACGCTGATATTTATAAGATAGCTTTTTATTTATAGGTTCTTTTTGAGGAATTAAGGGGAGGGGCTTTGAAGGTTTTTTCATTATAGGAGTCGTGGTAAAATACTGCTTATAATCTTCATAACCTCCTGTTAAATCATGAATTTTACCTTGAGCGAAAACTAAAGTTCTAGTAACTAACCTATCTAAGAAGTCACGATCATGGCTAACTACGATTAAAGTGCCTGAATAATCTGCAAGTATATCTAGTAAAATTTCTAGACTATCCATATCTAAGTCATTGGTTGGTTCATCTAAAATTAACAGATTTCCAGGGTTAATTAGAATTTTTGCAAGTAATAATCTATTAGCTTCGCCGCCCGATAGAATAGAGGTTTTTGCATTAAGTAGTTTAGGATTAAACATGAATTGTTTTAAATAACCGGCAACGTGCATGGTTTTACCGTTTGGCAAAAATACTTGATCACCGCCTGTAGGACATAAAGTTTGTTGTAATGTATGATTAGGCTCTAGTTTTTCTCTATGTTGATCAAAATATGAAATATCTAAATTACCGCCATATATAATTTTACCTAAGTCAGGTGTAAGTTGTTTTGTCAGTAATTTGATAAAAGTAGATTTGCCTGAGCCATTTGCACCAATTATGCCGATTTTTTCGCCTTTTTTTACACGAAAGCTAAAATTATCGATGATTTTAGTATTTTTATAGCTGAAACTAATATTATCTGCTTCAATAATGAACTTACTTTTAGCTATATTTTCGGCAAGCTCTGCCCTAACTCTTTGTTTTGAACTAGCTAGTTTTTCAGTCTGTTCTCTTGTTATTACTCTTAAAGCTTTCAACTCTGCAAGTCTCTTTTGATTCCGCTTACGTCTAGCCGTAACACCGGCATTTAACCATTCATTCTCTTGAGATAGTTTTTTATTTAATTTCCGAAGAGCTGCTTCTTCTTGCTCTATTATAACATTTTGCCATTCATCAAAAAATTTAAATCCTTTATCGGATTTACGCAAAATCCCTCTATCAAGCCACCAAATTTTATTAGTAACGTTTGAGAGAAATGTTCTATCATGACTAACGCAAATAATAGCACCGTTATAAGATTTAACAAATTCTTCTAGCCACTCAATCGTTTCAATATCTAGATGATTGGTTGGTTCATCAAGCAGTAATATTTCCGGCTCTAATATTAAAGCTTTAGCAAGGCTTGCTCTTCTAAGCTGACCGCCTGAATAGGTTGATAAGTTATCTGTTCCGTTGATTTGTAATTTTTCTAGAATTATATCGATTTGGTATTTATCTATTTCTTTTGTACTATCTGTTTGTTGTAAGATAAAATCGTAAACAGTTAGATTAGTTTTTATAGAAATATCTTGTCTTAAATAGCCGGTTGTAATTGCAGGATCTTGAAATACTTCGCCGTTATCTAGTTCATAATCCCCTGATATTACTTTCATTAAGCTTGATTTTCCGCAGCCGTTACGTCCTATAAGACAAATCTTATCGCCTTTGTATAAATAAAGTTCTAAATCAGATAAAATTACTTTATCTGCAAAGCTTAGATTACCGTCTTTTATGTAATAAATTGGGGTCATAATGGTATACTCGTTTAATTTGCAAAATTAGCTACGTCGTTTTATAAGTTCTGCGGTGCTCACGTACTAAATGTACGCTCCGCTCCTCGCCTTATAAACTCCTTGCTCTTTTCCAAATTAAACTTCGTCTACCTACTTTCATTTACTTGAGGTATATGTTATTTTTGCGTTCAAGAGAAGTTGTTGCGGGGGTAATAAGAGTAAGCTCAAATCTTCCTAATGACTAAGCTAGCATTAGTACCGCCAAACCCAAACGAGTTGGAAAGCACGTAGTCTATTTTAGTTTCTCTAGCTTTTAATTTTACTAAATCTATCTTAACATCATCCATAGGGTTATCTAGATTTAAAGTTGGTGGTGCAATCTGATCTCGAATTGCAAGAGCTGAAAAGATAAACTCAACGCTTCCTGCCGCACCAAGCAAATGTCCTATTGATGATTTAGTAGAAGACATTAAAATTTGGGGATTCGCTTCTAAAAATAATTTTTGTACCGCTGCTAATTCTATTCCATCACCGAGATTAGTAGAAGTGCCATGTGCATTAATGTAATCAATCATATCGGGAGTGATACAGGCATCTAGCATTGCATCTCTCATCGCTCTATAAGCTCCTCTACCTTCAGGATGCGGTGCTGTCATATGGTAGGCATCCCCTGTAGAGCCGTATCCTATAACTTCACCGTAAATTTTAGCCCCTCGATTTAAGGCATGCTCATATTCTTCCAAGACTACAACGCCTGCTCCTTCACCCATAACAAAACCGCTGCGGTCTTTATCCCAAGGTCTTGAGGCTTTTTCAGGATTATCGTTATATTTAGTACATAACGCTCTAGCAGCAACGAAACCTGCAACTCCAACAGGTGTAACCGGAGCTTCTGCACCGCCTGCGACCATAACATCTGCATAGCCGTGCTTTATCATACGCATAGCATCGCCTATAGCATGTGCTCCTGTAGAGCAAGCCGTTACTGCTGCTTGATTTGGACCGCTAAAACCGTATTTTATAGAAACAAGACCGGATAAAAGATTAATTAATGAAGCGGGGATAAAGAAAGGGCTAACTTTGCCGTTATTTTCTTGATAAAGTTTGATAGAGGTATCTTCGATCATTTTAAGCCCACCGATTCCTGAGCCTAATATCAAACCGGTTCTATCACGAGATTCTTCATCTTCGGGTAACCAGCCGCTATCTTCAACTGCTTCGGTTGCGGCTGCTACTCCGTAATGGATAAATTTATCCATTTTACTTAGTCTATTAACGTCATCTGCTTGTGTGAAGTTTTCAAGTTTAAATCCATCTTTCTCAGAGTTATCTATAAGTCCGGCAATTTTACACGCAAGTTTAGAAGTGTCAAATTCCGTAATAGTTTTTATACCGCTTATCCCATTTACAATATTTTTCCAAGATGAGCTAACATTAAGCCCAACAGGAGTAACAAGTCCAAGTCCAGTAATAACTACTCTTTTATTTACTCTTTGGTTCGACATTTTTAATTATCTATTAGGGATTTAATTTATGCAGATTAAGATTGGTGTTCTTTGATATATTTTATAACATCGGATACGGTTTTAATTTTAGTGGCTTCATCATCAGGGATATCAATACCGTATTCAACTTCTATTGCCATCATTAACTCTACGGTATCAAGACTATCGGCTTTCAAATCTTCTATAAATCTTGAATCCGTAGTTATTATCGATTTATCTTTATTTAGCTTTTCAGCAACCATTTCAATAACTTTCTGTTCGTTCTTGTCCGTTGTACTCATAATTTTGAACTCCATAAATCATTTAATTTTATATGCCGTATAATAGCGGTTATTCAGCTATTAGACTTTATTTTAACTGTATGAATATTTATTTAAAATATTCATAGCATTTTATCTTTAAAAGAACTTCTAGCACAAAAAATTATTTTATGCTAGCACAAAATTTTACACCATTAACATTCCCCCGTTTACGTGGATAGTTTGACCGGTAATATATGATGCCTGATCGCTTGCTAAAAATGCGACTGCGTTTGCCACATCTTCCGGCATACCGTAAGTACCTAGCGGAATTTTTTGTACTATGGCTTCTCTTTGTTTTTCGTTTAGTTTATCGGTCATATCTGATTTAATAAATCCTGGAGCTACTGCATTAACCGTAATTCCTCTGGTTGCAACTTCGTAAGAGAGCGATTTGGTCATGCCTATTAAACCTGCTTTAGAAGCACAATAATTAGCCTGCCCAGGGTTACCTGAAATTCCTACTATTGAAGATATATTAATAATGCGTCCATATCTGTTTTGCATCATTTTTTTTATTGCTTCACGATTTAAAATAAAATTTGCTTTCAAATTAATATCAATAACTTTGTCAAAATCTTCATCTTTCATTCTAATTGCTAGCGTATCACTAGTAATACCGGCATTACATACTAAAATATCTAGCTTTGATGCTTTAGATATTAAATTGCTACATTCTTCCTTATTTGCAAGGTTGCATATTTCTATCGTATAATTATCTTTTATAACATTTCCAAGGGATTTTAATTTTTCCTCATTACTACCGCTAATAATTACATGGCTTCCGAGTTTATGCAGTAATCTCGCTATAGCTCCGCCTATGCCTCCTGAAGCTCCCGTAATTAAGGAAGTTTTACCTGTTAAATCAATCATTTTCTTCCTCCGTTTGATCAAGATTTATATTAGTAATTTTTGACGATTTTTCGCGTATGATTTTCTCAATTTCATTGGAAATTTGTGGGTGTTCTTTTAAATATTGTTTAACGTTTTCACGTCCTTGTCCAATGCGTACGTTATTATAGGAAAACCAAGAGCCGGATTTCTCAACAATATCAAGCTTAACTCCAAGGTCGATTATCTCGCCTTCTTTGGAAATACCTGAACCGTACATTATATCAAAATCTGCAGTTTTAAACGGAGGAGATACTTTGTTCTTGACTACTTTTACTTTAGTTTGGCTGCCTATTACTTCTTCTTTATCTTTAATGGAGCCTATTCTTCTTATATCGATCCTAACAGAAGCATAGAATTTTAAAGCATTACCGCCTGTCGTAGTTTCAGGATTGCCGAACATCACGCCTATTTTCATTCTGATTTGGTTGATGAAAACAGTAATACAATTGGTACGATTAATTGATGCGGTAAGTTTACGGAGTGCCTGGCTCATTAATCTTGCTTGAGAAGCCATTTGAGCATCACCCATTTCGCCCTCAATCTCTGATTTCGGTACTAAAGCCGCAACACTATCTATTATTATCATATCAATGCCGCCGGAACGAATTAACGTATCGGCAATTTCTAGAGCTTGTTCACCTGTATCTGGTTGTGAAATAATAAGCTCATCAATATTTACGCCTAATTTTTTAGCATAAGCAGGGTCAAGGGCATGCTCGGCATCGATAAAGGCACATGTACCGCCTTTTTTCTGTGCTTCAGCAATTAAATGTAGCGTTAAAGTAGTTTTACCTGAGCTTTCAGGACCGAAAATTTCAATGATTCTACCTTTGGGAACACCGCCGATTCCAAGAGCTATATCAAGCCCAAGTGAACCGGTTGATACAGCTTCTATATCAACATTCGGACGCTGCCCTAGTTTCATTACCGAACCTTTACCGTAGCTTTTTTCGATTTGTGCGAGTGCTGCGGCAATGGCTCTTTCCTTATCTGTATTTGACATAAATTTCCATATTATAAACTTACCAATTAAAATATAAGCTTGAGAAAAAAAAAGCAAATTTTATTTATTTTGTATCGAAATGTATATTCTACGATTAGTAATTCTATTATAAAAAAGCTAAAATTCTACTTTTAGTATTTAAAATATACTAAAAGTACCAAAAATATATTAATAGAAAATCCATTATGAATGAAATAACAGCAAATACTACTGATTTAATAAAAGATATTAGTGTTCTTATTGATAATGCTAAAGTACGAGTTGCCATTAAAGTTAATTCTGAAATGACGATGTTATATTGGAATATCGGCAAAAGAATTCAGGAAGAAATACTTAAAAGTACTAGAGCTGAGTATGGGCAGGAAATTGTTAGAACCTTAGCTAACGGTCTTTCATCTTTATATGGTAAAGGATTTACTTATACAGCACTAGTGCGGATGAACCAGTTTTATCAATCTTTTCAAGGTCAACAAATTGTTGCGACAGTGTCGCAACAATTGAGTTGGAGTCATATCGTTGAGTTATTACCTTTAAAAGAACAAAATCAAAGAGATTTTTATGCTTATATGTCTATACAAGAAAATTGGAGTGTACGGCAATTACGTAGCAATATCGATAAAATGTTATATGAAAGAACTAAGTTATCGCAGAAACCTAACAACGAACAAGTATTATCATTATTAAAAATGAATTCTCAGTTAGAGCCTGATTTAATCCTTAAAGACCCGTACATACTTGATTTCTTAGAACTTCCGGATGAACATTATGAAAGTGATTTAGAAAATGCAATATTGCAGCAAATTGAACAATTTATTTTAGAACTTGGTATCGGTTTTTCCTTTGTAGCAAGGCAAAAGCGTATGACTATAGATAATGAACATTTTTATTTAGATTTACTGTTTTTTAATAGAAAATTAAAAAGATTAGTAGCAGTTGAATTAAAAACAGGCAAGTTTAAAGCAGAATATAAAGGTCAAATGGAGTTATATTTAAATTGGCTAAAGAAGAATGAATGTTTTGAAGCTGAAAATTCCCCGATAGGTATTATTCTCTGTTCCGAAAAATCAGATGCTCAAGTAGAACTTTTAGAAATGTCAGCAAGCGGTATTCACGTTGCACGTTATTGGACAGAATTACCGCCTATAGAGATTTTTCAGAGAAAAATCGGTGAAATAGTATTACAGACAAAAAAAATATATGAAAATAAAAATTTTCGTACGTAGTTTAGGCTGTATGAAAGTAAATTAATTTACCTATATTTCAGGTCTTTTTGACTGCAAATTATAAGATTTTTTTGAAATATGAATAACTATTTCTACAAAAATCTTATTAAAAAAACCTATTTAGGTCGTGCCTCTATCAATACAGTTATCCGTGTTTTAAAAAATCTAGTATTAAAAACAATAAATCATTCTATCAGTACAACAGAAGTAATTATTGCTCCTGAGATAGATGAACAATGGTCTTATGTACAGAATAAATCCAGACAACGATGGCTTTGGTATGCCTTGGATAAGATTTCGTTAAAAGTAGTTGCTTATACGTTTGGTACAAGATGTGATAGCACATTAGAATCATTACTGAAAAAACTAGAGAATTTCAAGGTGACTTTTTACTATACAGATGGATGGGGGAGTTATGCTAGGTTATTAGACCCTAAAAAGCATATTATCAGTAAAAAATACACTCAACGGATAGAACGAAGTAACTTGAACCTTAGAACGAGATGCAAGAGGCTTGCACGTAAGACAATCTGCTTTTCCAAGTCATTGGATATTCATGATAAGGTTATTGGTACTCTTATTGAACGTATAGCTTTTTAATAGGCGTAACTGCAATATGGAGGCATGACCCAATCTAGTAATCCCTAACGGTGTTTCTGTATCAATGGCAGAAATAGCTCGTGACTCAATCGGTGAAGGAATAATTATTGCTTAACAACTACCGCCTTCATTTGCTCACGAATTAATTAAGGAGGTTAATATTGCTTTTACAAATGCCTTCAATATAGTAGGTATTATTCTAGGAATGATCATGCTAATATTAGCGGGTGTGGTGATGTATGTTCTTCCTCCTTTTAAAGCATCAACCTCTCTACATTAATAGCTTTATTACACGATGAAACGGGTATAGAACTTTACAGTTTTGCACTATTTATCATAATGGTTACTATAAATTATCTTAGTGCTTATTTTTATTAGTAGATAGTTAATAAAATGGGATGATGATATTTTCAAGGCTATAAATCATTACTAAATATTTTTTCTAGTTCTGCTAAGCGTTGTTCTATTCTTTCGATATCGCTTTTTGTTATAGGTTTCTCTAGTAAATCTGCTATCTCGGCTCCTAGATTTTTTTTATTTTTATTTAAAGTAAATTCTATGATGAGTTTTGAGATGGTTTTAGTATCTTGGTCAGACATATTTACTCCCGATTGATTAAACTTAAATTGCTCAAGTTTCAACCACCGAAGTTTAACTTTGGTGGTCGGGGAAGTAAGAAAACCATCAACGATAGCCATAATAGCCTTTAGGTTCTAAGCTTAAGCTTTAAACCTTGGACATAACTATTATAACCCTGACCGGAATAAAGCCGAGGATTGTATCATTTTTATGGTCGACACAAATACCACGTTGATTAAGAGGTTCTTACGCCCCGAAATAGCATTTTGCTATTTCAAGTATCATTTTATATATAACTTTCAAAAAGTCAATCGGTAAATTAATTTCTTAACTAATAATTTATTTATCTAGAGGTTCTTTATTTCTAATATTAGTTATAAAATTTATACATACGAATCTTGCTGAATTATCTACTCGTCAAGTAGCGGAAGCTAATAATGCAACAGGAATGGAAGAAAATAAGGGGGCAAGTAAGATAAGAGGAAGTATAGCTAAAAACACTAAAACGGTCCTAGAAAATAAAACCGGTAAAAAAGTAAGTTCAACAGAGAATTATTTACCGCCTAAACTTACAAAGTAACTAGGATATGTGAAGGAAAATTAATTTTTAAGCGAAAATTAATAAGATTTTTTCAGTAATAGTTGTCCATATTTCAAAAAAACTTATAATTTATAGCCAAAAAAAGCAAAAATAGATTAAATTAATTTTCCTTTACACATCCTAGGTTTAATTTGAAATATTTTAAGTTTTTTAACCACCAATGAGCATAATTTTTGGTGGTCGGGGAGGTCGAAAACTGCCAAAAGTCAGCCACACTAGGTTTTAAGCTTATAGTAACCCTTAAGCTCTGGACATACCTAATATCTCCCCGACCGTGAAGTCGAGGATTACATCGGTTTTGTGAGAAATGTTCTCACTTTTGGCAGAGGTTTCGACACCCCGAAATAGCACTTTGCTACTCCAAGTATCATTTTATATATAACTTTTAAAAAGTCAATGATGGTTTGTTATGATACTAACAATGTTCTATTCCTATGCCTGAAGAGCTAGATGATACATCGGCTAATAATGGCATTTCATGATTTTGTAACTCTTCTTCTGGAATATAAGTATATTCTCCGCTTGAGGTTTCATCAATTCCAAGTAGCGTCTTGAATATTTTCTCAAGACAGTTTTTGCGTTCTTCGGATTTAATATCCGTTTTCCTCAATTCTTTTATTAAATTTACAAAGGATTTAATAGAAATAAAAGTATCCGTTCCATTAAGAAGTTCACATATTTTATGTAATGTGTTACCTAAAGAATTTATATTAGTACATATGTTAGAGACAGAATTTAACTTTGTAATTGCTTTATCTAGACCTTGTATTTTTAATTTTAATGGAGAAATATTATAATCTTGATCATGTAAATTTATCGTATCTTGATTAGTTTTGCTTAGTATTGCAAGTATATCTGTTAAATTTCCAATTTCTATAATTTCATCTAATATAGCTTGAAATTCAATTAGGGTTTTAAGATTTAAATTATCCTTTTGTAACTTTATGTTTTCACCCTCTAACTTTATGTTTTCACCCTCTAACTCTAAATTTTCGTTTTTTATATTTCTTCCCTTATACCAATCCCGTCCATATTTAGCTGCATACCCTAAGAGGGTGCCTATAGCTAATGTTCCTAATGCTACTCCGGCTATATAAGCACCGCTATATCCACCGTCATTTGTATCATTGTTAGTTCTTTCTGTAGTGGAAGTGGTTGCCTCAGTGAAAGGTTTACTTAGTAAATCTAAAATATTTTTACCTATTTCTGTAGGGGATATATCGTCCAAAATTACGTTAAAAGCCTCTAGAATAATCTTAAGATTATCAGTAGTGAATTTAACGGGTATCTTCAATACATTAAAAGTTTTTACCCCTGCTTCTTGAGCATTATCCTGAGATATGCCTAAATGATTTAGAGTATCCTGAAGAATATTAGTAAGCGTTTCGATAGATGTTAGCTGTTTCTTATAGGTATTGTAGTTTTGTAAAGCACTTATAGCATCTTTCTTAGTACATTCATTTAAACCTAAGAAATCAGCTCCGTTAGTTTCAGTAATATCGCCTTGCGAGAACATATAATCATTCGTTACTTTATAGAGCTGACCAAGAATATTAGCCGTACCGTTTTGATGAGGGGTTACGGTTTGTTGTAAAAGTATATGCGGATTACTTTCTGCATCGGTAAAAATGTTATTTATTGGAGTATTTAAACCATTATTGCACTCTTGGTGTAGTATTGAAAAATCATTTGGGGACTCACTGAAAGATTGTTCAATGTTTTTCCAATTACACTGTGCATTATTCACCATATAACCTTTTTTAAAAGCTCCTTCAACAGTACTATATACTGATGAAAATATAGTACCGCTTAATTTATGAATGATGTGGCTTACATTACCCGGTAAACTACTTACCATTTCATTTCCAAATATAGGCATAACGCATTTAAAATTTATATTTAATACAGGTGCCATAATTATTACTCCTTTAATTTAATTAATAAAACCATAAAACGTGGTTTCTAGAGTATGTTAATGTTTTTGTCAAGATAAAGTTAAAATAAATTAATATATAGGGAAAGGGTTTGAGATGGGTTAGAGATACAAATCTTGTCATTGCGAGGAAAATTACGAAGTAATTGACGAAGCAATCTCGTACCAAAATCCTGAGATTGCCACGCAGCCTATGGCTGCTCGCAATGACGATATTTATACCCATGTGACAGCGGTAAAATCACTTACCTATGCAGAAATTTTTAAAGATCTCGCCTAGTATTTCTTCTACGTTAATAACTCCCGTAATAGCACCGATGCAGCGTGCCGTCATTCTAATATCTTCAGTTGCTAGAACTAAATCATTATCTAAACTAAAAGCCGTTAAATGTGAGAGAGCTTGTTTTAAATAATGACGATGACGTTGATTTGTTATGTAAGGCGTTTCGGTAAAACCCGCCATATTTTCGGCAATATTTTCGATATTTTTTAATATACTTGAAAGAGCAATATTATTTTTTACTGAAACTCTTAAGCATTTATATTTATTTTCAATAGAAAAGATTTTACTAGGTTCAATTAAATCGATTTTATTAATTATTACAATAGTATTTTCATCAATTACACCTGTAATATCTTCATTTATAGAGGAATCTAATTTTTCAGCATCAAACATAATAATTTTAATATCCGCTGTTTTAGCCGAATGAATAGCTCTTTTTATACCTTCTTGCTCTATAATGTCACTACTTTCTTCTCTTATACCTGCCGTATCCTGTAAAATAATAGGATAGCCGCCAATGTCTAAATGCCCCTCAATTATATCTCTAGTAGTTCCTGCAATATTTGAGACAATTGCTATATCTCTCTGCATTAAAAAATTTAATAAGCTAGACTTACCGACATTCGGCGGACCGATAATTGCAAGCTTAAGACCGCTATTTAGTAATTCTCCTCGTCTATTATCATTAAGATAATTAGATATTTCGTTTACAAGGTTTTTATGAGTATTGTTAACGTCATTAAGAACGCTATCCGGTATATCTTCATCAGGGAAATCTATATAAGCTTCAAGCAGAGAGATAATTTTTAAAAGCTGACTACGCCAGTTATTATATAATTCTTCAAGCCCACCGCTTGCCTGTCTAATTGCTTGCCTATGCTGCATAATAGTTTCAGCATTAATTAAATCGGCTATCCCTTCTGCTGCCGTTAAATCAAACTTATTGTTTAAAAAAGCTCTTTTCGTAAATTCTCCTGCTTCTGCTAAACGAATATCTGCTATATTTAACAATGCGTTAATAAGCATTATGGAGATAGCTTTACTGCCGTGCGTATGAATCTCAACTACGTCTTCACCGGTAAAGCTATTAGGCGACTTAAAATAAACTACCATAGCATTATCAATTAGCTCCTTAGTTTCAGGAACTGTAATTTGTTGATAATACATGATACGTGGTTTAAAGTCTGCTCTGCCGGTAAGTAGCTGTAAAACTTCTAAACTTTTAGGACCGGAAATCCTAAAAACCGCTACGCCTGCTTTACCGAATGCAGAGCTTTGTGCAAATATCGTTTCCATTTATTTTATACACTCTTGTTTATTAAATAATATAATATATAATATAATAGCATAGCATATGATAGTACATGATAGCATATAATATTATTCTTGAGGAAATCATGACCCCAAAAACAACCTCTTTAAATTTTAGTCGTTTAAATTGTCAAATCCCGAATTATAAAACTAAAATTCTAGAACTTAGCAAGGAACGTGAGTCAAGTTCCATATATATAGATTTTGTTCAAAAGTTTTTAAATTATATTCCGATAGATTATGATTTTGAGAATAGAGAAAAACTATTTCAAAATTTTGCAGATGAAGCCTTTAAGTTTTTTAAGCAAAGGGTAGAAAGAGCAAGAAAAATAGCAATAACAAAGACGGTTATAGAAAATGATCCGGCAATAAATGTCTTGATATTACTTGATAATAAACCGCATATTGTTGATTTTATTATATGTCTGCTTAAAAATATGAATTTGCAAACTAAGTTTTTACTCCATTCGGTAATAAACTGCGTCCGAAATAGTAAAGGAGAATTAGAAAAAATATTAGAAAATTCTGTATCGGATGAAAAATCAGAATCGATACTACATTTAACCATTTTAGGAAATTTTGACGATAAAACTACTACATTTTTAACTGAAGCTATAAATGAAAGATTAGAAGAGTTAGAGCAAAGCTATAGCCATTTACCGCAATTACTCACAAAATTACAAGGTTTGTCTAAAAATATAATTGATAATGATAAATTAAATTTTGAAGAGGCTAAAGAATTTTTAAATTGGTTACAAAACGATAATTTGGTTTTATTAGGGACTCTTGATTTTGAGGTAAAATCTTTAAAATTAAGCAATGAAATAGGAGCGGCAAAAATATGGCAAGAAGTAAAAGACGAGATTGATGATATTATAAAATGTTCAGCGAGTCCTTTATATCAAAATCAATTAATAATACTCGGTAAAATAAATAGTGCGTCGCTTATCCATTCAGATAATTTAATCGACTATATCTTAGTGAAAAAATTTAGCTCTTCGGGTGAATATATTTCGGGAAGTATAATTTTCGGCATATATAATTCAAATATGTATTACCATTCAATAAGTGATATTCCAATCCTACGACAAAAATTTAATTTTGTAATTGAGAAAGCCGGTTTTGCATTATCCGGTTATAATGCCGATAAGTTAAGAATTTTAATGGAGTCGTTACCGAGAGAAGCTTTAATACAAATTGATCAAGGCGATTTATATTGTATGTGTTTACATATGCTCTCAAGTATGATGAGTAAGAAGCTTAAATTATTTATTCAATATGATTGGTCGAGTTCTTTTCTTAATATCATAATTTTTCTGCCACGAGAACGTTTAACGGCTGAAATACATAATATGATAGATTGTTATTTAGCGGAAAAATTCGGTAGTAAAATTTTATCCAACTATATAACCGCAGTAGTCGGTAATTTTTCTTATCTTTTTGTAACGCTTGAAGCACAAGGGGAACATAAAATAAATTTTGAAGCAGAAATAATACAGCAAGATTTAGATCGTATCTCTACACGTTGGAGTGAAGATTTTTATTTTAAGCTTTCTAAAAAATTCGGTGAATATCAAGCAGGTATTAATTTAAAGCTTTTTGATAATGTTTTTCCGGCAGATTATAGACAAAAATTTTCTCCGGAAATAGCTTTAATAGATATTGAATATTTAACGGAAGCAAGCAAGTCACAAGAATGTATGTTTAATCTAGTTTCTGTAAATGAAACGGAATTTTACTTAAAAATATATAGTCCAAAAGTAAAACTTGCCCTTTCTAACATATTGCCACCAATCGAAAATTTAGGTTTTAAAGCAATTGATGAACAAACTTTTGCAATTAAGGAGGCTCTGGAAATTAAAGAAAGCTGGATATATAATTTTATCTTAACTTCTATTGTACCTGTAAAAGATAATATTACCGAATTAAAAATAAATGTTGAAGAAGCCTTAGATAAAATGGCACTTGGGATGCTTGCCAATGATTCTTTAAGTAAACTAATAGTGCTTGCCGGCTTTAACTGGAAGCAAGTTAAACTCATCAAAGCTTTAACAAGATATTTACATCAAACGGGATTTAGTTACGGTAAAGGTTATGTGCAACTAACACTACTTAAACATCCCGAATATACAAAAATGTTGGTAAATCTGTTTGATATAAAATTTAATCCTAAACATCCTGATAATAATTGTGATGTAATTCAAGATAAACTGAATAATTACTTAGTAACCGTTGAGATGAGTAGTGAAGATAAAGTACTGCGTAGTATGCTTGGTATAATTAATGCTATTACTAGAACAAATTACTATCAACCGCATAAACATGTTTTTTCATTTAAGTTTGATTCTTCAAAAGTACCTGGTTTACCTAAACCTGTTCCGTTTGCCGAAGCATTTGTTTATTCTAGAAATTTTGAAGGCGTTCATTTAAGAGGCGGTCCCGTATCACGCGGAGGACTTAGATGGTCGGATAGAGCAGAAGATTATAGGCTTGAGGTCCTTGGACTTATGAAAGCACAAATGACGAAGAATTCCGTTATTGTCCCTGTCGGCTCTAAAGGCGGTTTTTATGTTCATTTTACTGAGGAAGGACTTACTCGTGATGAATATATGGAAAAAGTGGTAGAATGCTATAAGAATTTCCTGAGAGGTTTATTAGACATAACCGATAATATCGTTGACGGTAAAGTGCTGCATCCGAAAGACGTTATTATTTATGATAAAGAAGATCCTTACTTAGTGGTTGCTGCCGATAAAGGTACCGCCTCATTTTCGGATTATGCTAATAGTGTGTCAAGAGAATATAATTACTGGCTTGATGATGCTTTTGCTTCCGGTGGCTCTGCAGGTTACGATCATAAAAAAATGGCTATTACCTCTAAAGGAGCTTGGATTTCCGTAACTAATCACTTTAAAACTTTAGGGTTAGATGTCCAAATAGACCCTATTACCGTCGTAGGCATAGGAGATATGTCGGGAGACGTATTCGGTAACGGTATGTTAAGATCAGATTCTATTAAGTTAGTTGCTGCCTTTAATCATAAACATATATTTATTGATCCAACTCCTGATCCTTTATCAAGTTTTAATGAGCGTTTGCGTTTATTTAATTTAAAGGGTTCTAATTGGTCCGATTATGATTCTAAGCTTATTTCTAAAGGAGGAAAAGTATTTGAACGTAGTAGTAAATTAATAAAATTATCACCGGAAATTAAAAAATTACTTGATATAAATGATAATGAATTATCACCGGAAGAATTAATTAAAGCTATTTTAAAAGCAGATGTTGATTTATTGTGGAATGGCGGAATAGGCACTTATATCAAAGCTAAAACGGAAAATAATTTAGAAATCGGTGATAAAACAAATGATAACCTTAGATGTAACGGTGAAGAAATTAGAGCAAAAGTTATAGCAGAAGGTGGTAATGTCGGTGTATCACAGAGAGGTAGAGTTGAATATGCTAAAAAAGGCGGACGCATAAATGCCGACTTTATTGATAATTCAGCAGGAGTTGATTGTTCCGATCATGAGGTAAATATCAAGATTGCTTTAAGCAGTGCGGTAATCTCAGGAAAAATTACTTTAGAAGAACGTAATAAACTTCTAAATGATATGACAAAGCAAGTTGAAGAATTAGTATTGCTTGATAATTATAAGCAAACCGAAGCAATAACAATTATGCAACTATCTCCTACTTTAACCGTTAATATACTTAGTCAATTTATAGATATTTTAGAAGAAGAAAAAGTATTAGAACGGGAAAATGAATTCTTGCCTAGTGCGGAAGAATTGAATAGAAGAGCTATCAGCGGTGAAGTACTAACTCGTCCTGAGCTTTGCGTGTTGCTATCATATAGTAAAAGATCAGCTTACCACGAGCTACTTAATTCTACTTTTTCGCATGATAAATATTTTGATGAATATCTTATAGATTATTTTCCTGAAATGATGCAAAAAAAGTTTCGTAATGAAATTTTATCTCATCCTCTTAAACATGAGATTATTAAAACTGTTACCATAAATAAAATAATTAATCAACTTGGAGGACCGCTTATTAGTATTGTAAAGCGTGAGATTGGGGCCCCTCTTTGTGATATAATAAGGTCATATACCATTATTTGTGAAATTTTTGATCTTGATGATATATGGGAAACGATAAGTAAGCTACCTACTAATATTGATTACAATGTAAAAATCGATATGTTTACCGAAATAACGAAATTAATGCGTCGGGGTATTTCGTGGTTTATTAAAAATTTAAAGCATCCTATTAATATTAGTGAAACTATAGAAGAGTTTAGAGTTCCTGCACAAAACTTAAGAAAAACGGTAGGTACTTTATTAGTCGGAGAAACTAAAATAAGATTTGAAGAAAAATTAAATTATTATACAACTAGCGGGGTAGAGGAATCATTTGCTGCTACTATCGCTACATTTGACAATTTAATTTCAGTATTTGATATTATATATGTAACAAAACAGACTTCAGGAAATAATAAAGAGGTAGCAAAAGCTTATTTTGCTATAAGCGATATGTTTAGTCTTGATTGGTTACGTAAAGCTTGTGATAAGCAATTGAACGATTCATTTTGGCGACGCCTAGGTATTCAATCGCTAAAAGATGATTTATATGACAAACAACGTAGATTATTAATAAAAATAATTAATAAATCTAAAACAACTATTGATTTAGATTTATGGATTGATAATAATAATAATTTAGTTAGAAATTTTCTTGATTTTATTAAAGAAATTAAATCTCAAGAAACTATAGACTTAAATATAATTATTTTAGCAAATAAGAAATTTGAAATATTCTTACAAAAACTTGAGTAAATTATGTCGTCAATGCTTAAGCAAATTAGGTTAGATTCGGGTAAAACTTTAAATCAGGTATCTAGTGATTTAAAAATTAGAAAAAAATATTTAGTAGCTTTAGAAGAGGGTGATTTTGATATTTTACCGGGAGAAGTATACGTAAAAGGTTACTTAAAATTATACTTGGATTATCTTAATGTAAAAGATCGAAATGCAGAGCAGATAGAAGCTACTAAACAGAACGAAACCGAAAACTTATTAAGTAATAAAAGAGCTACGGCATTGATAAATTATAAACGTAAAAAACAATTAGTACTTATATCTATTATAATGTTATCGATTATTATTGTAAGTCATCCATTCATAATTAATGCTTAGAAGAAAATGGATAATGAAATATTAAAGAGATTAATGGAAGAAGTTGAGCATAAACTTGACGAGTTATTGCAAGCACAAACGAATAATCAAAATGAAGTTAAAAAATTACAAAACGAAAATAAAGAATTAAAAGATAATTATATAAAAATGCTAGATCAAATTAACATTTATATTAATGAACTTGAAGAAATAAAAAAACAGCAAAAATAATTATGTCAATTGTTACGGTAACATTAAATAACAAGAGCTTTCAATTATATTGTAATAATGGAGATGAGGAAGAATTACTATCTTTAGCGAATAAATTGAATGATAAAATAGCGGAAATTAAACTTGGTAGTCCCACAGCCTCTTTTGAGCTATTATTAGTTATGGCATCTCTTAATGCTCAAGCTGAAATAGCTAATCTAACAGAAAAACTTAATAAAAACGGCTTTCAAAAAAATCATCCCGACGAAGAAAAATTCGCAGAAACCTTAACTACTATAGCAGGTTACCTAGAAAACCTTGCACGTAAAATGGGAAAGTGATATATTAGCTCTTGGCTGCTTGGTTCGTGAGCTTAATATTAACCTAGGACTACCACTAACTTTTAGGACATCGTCCCTGTCTAATACTAATTCAGTTTAGATATATGAAGTCCACCTTTATATAAAGGTCTTTGAAGGATTTTAAGTAACGACCAAAGCGGTCATGTATACTCGTTTAATTTAAAAAATTGGCTACGTTGTCTTTTGCTGATAATCCTCACGTACTAGTATGTACGCTGCGGTTATCAGCTTCAAGACGCCTTGCTCTTTTCCAAATTAAACTTCGTCTACCTACTTTTCGTTTACTCACAGTATACCTTTAAAATGAAACAAACAAAATCAAGCAATAAAGTTCTTGGTGCTTTTTTAGGCACTATCATTGAATATTACGACTATAGTTTATATGGTTTTTCAGCGGCAATTATCGCCGATAAATTCTTTTCAGCCGGTACTGATCCGTTAACAAAGCTTGTAAATGTTTTTGCCGTTTATGCGGCGGCATATTTATCAAAACCTATGGGTGCTTATATTTTTGGACGTATAGGGGATATATACGGTCGAAAAAAAGCCTTAAGTTTTACGATTATCGGTATTGTAATACCTACCTTAATAATAGGTTTATTGCCTGATTATTCTTCGATAGGAGTTTGGAGTACGATAATTTTAGTTTTATGTCGCTTTATGCAAGGTATTTTTATTGGAGGGGAATATGACGGTGCAGCGATTTATGTTATTGAACATTTAGGAGCAAAATACCGATTTACTGCCTCGGCAATAACTAGATGTACAGGAGTAATGGGTTTATTATGCGGGATTGGTGCAACTAATTTCTTCAATTCTCATATTTTTCCGGAGTGGGGTTGGCGTATTCCGTTTTTACTAAGTTTACCATTTGCATTAATAACTCTTTATTATCGCCGGAAATTTGATGAAACACCGGAATTTAAAGAAGCACATAATAGACAAGGTTCTATTGAAAAGCTTAGCTCTATAATTAAAAAGCAATGGAAAAATATTGCACGGTTAATATTTTTAGCCGGAGGTTTTGGAGCAACATATCAAATTGCGATCATCTTTATGAAGCAATATTTACCGATTGTATTACCTTCAGTCGGTATTATTATGAGTTCTTTTTCAGTCTTAATAGTAATATGTTTTGCTGTTTGCATGCCGATTGCCGGCTTTATTGCCGACCGCTTAGGAGTTAATTCGGTATTAAAAATCGCATTTATATGTACCATTACAGCAAGTGTATTTTTTGTGATAGCAGTAAAATATCAAATGGCTAATTTAGGGCTTGCAGCTAGTTTAATGCTCGCTGCATCGGTTGCTCCTTTTAATGCTCTTGCTCATAGTATAGTTATTAAGTCTTTTGTAGTTAAAGAACGCTATCGTGTTATAAGTTTAGGACATAATATCGGCTCAATGTTAATGTCCGGTACTGCTAATTATATTTGTGCAAAGGTAATAAAATCATTTGATTTCAATCTATTCCCGATTTTATATCTTTGTATGTTTGCCATACTTGCTTATTCTATGACGATGTTGTTTAGTAAAAATAATGAAGAGTAATATAAAATGAAAGACAATATAATTGATGAGATGCATAAGATTTTTACCAAAAATCAAATTGATAAAAATATTTCTATAGTAGATGATTTTATTGCCGGAAGACGTCAGGAATATTTAATTGAAGAAGAAAGAAAATACATACCTGATATAATTACTACCGATGTTTTATAGATTCTAAACCATTTTCATCAAATAGGAAAAATTCACCTATTTCAGGGATAATAAACTTATTTTCATCAATATTATGTTTTTTTCCGATCTCTTTAAAAAGTGTATCGTTATAACCCGAATCACCTATAAAACAAATATCTCCCATCTTAGTTTTAATGATAAAAGTTCCCCATAATGCTTTATTTTTATCAAATATTCCTCTAGCCGACCAATGTTGGGCTGGTTCTAGATAAATATTTTGTTCTTTATATGATTCTCCCCATCCCAAGGTAATAATTTCTGCATCGCTAATATGTTTTTTGATTATTACGTCATTCATTAGCGGTGTAATAATCTTGGGCTTATCTCGTACCCATAAATCTTTAATTGTTCTTATATCTAAATGGTCATAATGATTATGACTTACTACTATAATATCAATTTTAGGTAAATCGGTAAAATTAATGCCGGGTTTTACTACTCTCTTTGGTCCTGCAAAAGTAAAAGGACTAACCCGCTCCGACCATACCGGATCAGTTAAGATATTTAAACCGTCTATTTGAATTAAAAAGGTTACATGTCCTACATAAGTTACCCTTATATTCTCATTATCAGTTATTTTTTGTGGTGGAATATCAGTGGAAGTAAGAGGAAGCAGCGTTGGTCATTTTGGTCGTTTTGAAGTTATTTTCCATTTTAGAATATCAAGTAAGGTTTTAGGTTTTATATTAGGATCAATATTGAAAAACATATTTTTATTTAGATAGATCTTCCTTTCGGTTTATTAGAGTTTTTAACTTGTTCAGCAAAAGATTTTGTTTCTTTAGTTGTCGGTTTATGTATAAATCCTCTAGTTTTTTCTCCTATCAGCATGGCTTCTTGAAGTATGTCTTTTGGTAGTTTAGCTATAGATGCGGATATTTCCGGAGTTTGTTTTATTTCTACCGTTATCTTTTTTTCTTTATTTATATCTCTGCCTATTACTTCATCTAGCGGAACATTTTTATAATCGGCAAGAGCAACAATTGCTCCCATATCAGGCATTTTTGTACGACCATCTAGGAAATTTTTCCACGCTGTTTCATGGGTACCTGTTTTTTCACTTAACTTATACGGGGTTATATTGTCTGTTTCTAATATATTCAGTACAAATTTTTTAAAATTATTTCTAATTTCTTCTGGACCATCTGTATTTGTCTCTGATATATCGTTAATCCGATTAAATCTTTCTTTTGACCTTATATCTTCGCTCATTATTTTTTCCTGTAAAATTTACTCCTAAAAATTGAGAGTTAAAATAATTTTTTAAATGATAAGAATTTATGATTTTTAAGAGGCTATCTACGAAATTATTTTAATTGATAATTAAAGAGATTTTATAGCAAAAAAGAATTTAACTAGCTTTAAAATAACTTTATAGATAGCCTATTAGACTTATTTATTAATATATAACTAATAAATAGTAAATAGAAGATAATTATAATGAAAATAATAAATTTAAGCTATTTAATTAAGTATTTAGGTCTTATATATGAAATTTAAATTAATCTATTTTAACTTTTTTTGTCACAAATTATAAAATTTTCTGAAATAGAAGCCATGCCTTTTCAAAATCTTATAATTTTAATATAAAATAACTTAAGATATAAATTAAATTTCAGATGCAAAATCTAAGATATTTTAAAAAGATTATATAAATTAAAAATTGTTTTTTCTGCATCTTGATCATTTATTAATAAGGTAATTTTAACTTCTGATAATTGTATCATGTTAACATTTATATTATCTTTCGTTAACTTTGATAATATCATTTCAAGTACTTTACAATCATTTTTAATCCCATAACCAATAAGAGAGATTGTAGCAATTTCGGCATCAAAAGTAAAATTTTGTATCTGCTTATCATTTTTTAAATTAGTAAGTAAAGCTTGTAAATTATTTTTATCAGTTAAATTTGTAATAAAACTATATTCTTCATTATTTTTTATCTCTTGCATAAATTCAATATGATTATTATTTTGTGTAATCATATTTGCAACTTGCAAAAAACTTAAAAAAATGCTCTTTACAGATATTTTTAATAAATTTTTATTAGAAGTAATGCTGTTAATAATTCCATTCTCCATATTTTTATCCTTTGAAGTAATTAACGTACCTTCTGTATTCGGTGAAAATGTTGAAAGAACACGCATATCTATGTTATACCGCATTACTAGCTCTACGGCTCTAGGGTGTAGTACTTTTGCTCCGCTTGATGCTAGTTCTAACATTTCTAAAAAATCTATTTCTTTTATATTCTTAGCATTTGGAATAATTCTTGGATCAGCAGTAAATATTCCCTCTACATCGGTATAAATATCACATCTATCGGCTTTCATAGCTGCAGCGATTAAGGCGGCAGTAGTATCGGATCCTCCTCTGCCCAAAGTGGTTAACCTATTGGATTTGTTAGTTCCTTGAAAACCGGCTATTATAGGGACGGTATTTAACTGTAAATATTTTTCTAGTAAATCTGTAGTAATTGATTCTACTAAAGCTTTACTATGATTATTATCGGTGAGAATCGGTAATTGCCAAGCTAGAAATGATTGTGCCTTTATGTCTTCTTCTTGAAGAGCGAGTGCTAGTAATGAAGCAGTGACTATTTCGCCGCTAGAAAGTGCTACATCATATTCTGCAAATTGAGAAATGTTGTTAAGGCTTGATACTTCATTACACAATGTGACAAGTTGATTAGTAACACCTGCCATAGCCGAAACTACTACAATTACTTGGTTATTTTTAGCTATTTCGGCTTTTATGATAGGAACGATTTTTTTTATTCTATCAATATTTGCAACGGAAGTACCACCAAACTTTTGAATTATTAAGGCCATAACTAAAGGAAGCCTAATATAATATTATATAATTAATTTTCTGCTTGTTGTCTCGCTTGGCATTACGTTGATACCTGAACCGTCATTGCGAGGAAATTGTATAGCAATTGACGAAGCAATCCAGTCAAAAACTCTGATTTATAGAATTTTTTTAATTATTTTCTGGATTGCCGCACAGTCTACGACTGCTCGCAATGACAAAATCTATACTTATTGAGCAATGCCTACAAAAAAATACTTAAGCACTTGCAATTTCTTTAACATTAACGATTTTATGATTTCGCTTAGTTAAAAATTCTACTCTACCTTCTATCAAAGCGAATATTGTATGATCTTTGCCAAGCCCTACATTCGTTCCAGGATGAATTTTTGTGCCGCGTTGTCTGACTATAATATTACCGGGTATTACATATTGTCCATCGGCCTTTTTAACTCCCAGCCTTCGACCGGCCGAGTCTCTTCCGTTCCTAGAACTACCACCGGCTTTTTTGGTTGCCATTTTATAATTCCTTTTAAGTTATTATTATTGTTTGGTAATATCTAATATTTTTAATTCCGTCAGTTCTTGACGATGACCGGCTTTACGACGATAATTTTTTCTACGCTTTTTCTTAAAGACTATAATTTTATTATCTTTAAGTTGGTTAGTAATTTCAGCCGTAACGACAGCCCCTTTAACTATTGGAGTACCAATAAAAGAAGGCTTTGAGTATTCGCCAATCATTAAAATTTGATCAAACTGAATTTTAGAGCCAAGTTCTCCATCAATTTTTTCGACTTTAATAATACTATTTCTGTCTACTTTATATTGTTTTCCACCTGCTTTTATAACTGCGAACATGAAAACTATCTCTTTAAAAATTTATAAATATTTGTCGTATCATATTATTATATTAGAAATTAGTCAATAGACTTGTTGCAAAATTAACTTCTAGAGGTAATTTGTGCGTCAATCCGGTACTCGCATCCTCACGTACGCTTTTGTACGCTGCGGTGCTGCGTTCCGTGTTTCCTTCAAATTCCTCTCTATAAGTTTAATTTTGCAACAAGTCTAAGATAATCTTATGTTACATCTATTAACACAAATATAATTGCGTATTGAGTTACCGCAGCAAATATTGCGGCTAGCAAATCATCAAGCATAACGCCGATACTGCCCTTAATATTTTTGTCAAACCAATTAATAGGCCAGGGTTTTACTATATCAAAAAATCGGAATAGACAAAAAGGTAATATGAAAAGTAATATAATATTTATTGTTAGCGGACTAAAATATTTAATTAAATGCGATTCGTTAGCAAATAAAGCAGAAAAAAATACTAAAACGATAGTTAGCATTTGCCCTACTACTTCATCAATTACCACTTCTTTGGGGTCTTCTGAATTTGTATAATTTAAATATATTTTAGTAAAATAAGTGCCGAGTATTAAGAGTATCAAACATAGGCTAAAACTTATAATAAATATACTGATAAGTTGAGCTTCACCGAGAGTAAGACTTGAGAAAGGAATGATTATTTTGTTATTAACAATAAAATATATTAAGAAGTAAGTTAGAGGGAAAGCGGCAATTGATCCAAAAGTGCCTGGACAGTATTTTATTTTCCCGATATAAAAAAAAGTAGCAAAAAATTCTGAAAATTGTTTTTTAGTAAACATTTCTTTAATTATTTTATCCTAGATTAGAGCTATAATATCTTATATAATAAAATTTTAACTTATACAGCAAAAATATCATGGGAATGAGCTTTAGCCATTTATTAATAGTTTTATTAATTATTTTTGTATTATTCGGTGCCGGTAAATTACCTCAAGTTATGTCCGATTTAGCCAAAGGTCTTAAAGCTTTTAAAGACGGCATGAAAGACGACGGTAGTGATAATGATAAAAATAAATAATTGATTCGAGGTAACTCTCCTGCGGATACCCGAGTCGTCATTGCGAGCGACTGTAGGGAGCGTGGCAATCTCAGGACATTTGACGAGATTGCCGCGTCGCTTCGCTCCTCGCAATGACGATTCCGCCACACAACAATGCCCTAATTCCCTGAAACAGTAGAATATACACCATTCTCTTTCCTGATAATGTCATACCGTCTCTGTGCTACTCCATCGATGAAATGAATATTACCGGATAAACCTATATAAGGTTGTCTACTGTTCATTCTATTTAAAAACCTTTCAGATGCAAATTCATTGCCTATATAGTTTGCAGTCATACGTCCTAAATCATAAGAAAGAAGATGCATGAAGCCCATATGGTTAACACCTAAGTCTTTTGCTCTATCCGGAACGTTGCTATTGAGTAAATTTAAAGAACCGGTAAAGCTAATATCGATATTTTCAGGGTAATCGATATCAATACGATTATCACCGATTAAAATAGCTTTTTTATCTAAATTATATTTACGAATGCTATCGGCAAGTATGTTTAAATTTTTTGGATCATCTGATAGATAAATAACCGGTTTTGTTGTATCGTTACGCTCATTTATAATATCGGTATTGTCCGAAATATTTCTTGCGGCTTTTGCTATAGATTCAGGATTATCCTCATAGAATTCGGTGCGTGATAATGTTGCGTTTTTCTGAATTAATATATTTTGCATTACTTGGCTAATAGTTTGGGAATGCTTCCCTTTAGGTAACAATGCCATAAAATCTTTATGGTCGTTACTTGCGTAATAATTGATGATGCGTATCAGTTGTTTTAAAGGTGCATGACCGAATACAAATAATTTATCTTCTGCAAGAGCCGGGTTATTTGACATAGTTATAATAATAATATCATTAGCTTTTGCTTTTTCGGCTATTAGAGAGGTAAAGTTAGAATATAGAGGACCTAAAATAATCTTAGTTTTACGTGCTACTATTTTATCCATAGCGGCTAAAACGTTTTTTTCATCTGAACCGTCGTAAGAAGTAACATGTATGTAAGATTTAATCCCGTCGTTAAGTCCCATTTTAATTAAATCTTTATATTGTTTCCCGACAATACTATCAGGACCCTGATTTGGCATTAAAATTGCAATCTCAATTTCTTTTTGTTCTTTTTTAGGAAAACTTATAGGTTCTTCTTTAGGAGTTTGACAGGACGTTAAATATATCAAGCAAAAAAATGATAGAACGATTCGTAGTTTATGTTTTATACTAGCCATAATATTACTTAAAATTTAAAAATTATGATTTTGAAGTCAGGATTATATATTGTTTCAACACCGATCGGTAATTTTGAAGATATAACGCTTCGTGCTATATCGACTTTAAAAAATTCGGATATTATCTTATGCGAGGATACTAGAATATCACAAAAATTGCTAGCAAAACATGACATTCATACAAAATTACAAATTTATAATGATCATAGTGACGAGAAAGATAGAGAAAATATTATAAGTTTAATAAAATCTGGCAATATAATAAGCTTAATTTCCGATGCAGGAACTCCTTTAATTTCCGATCCTGGCTATAAGTTAGTTAGAGATTTACGCAATCTTAATTGTCATATAGACGTAGTACCAGGGGTATCTGCACCGATTACTGCTCTAACTTTATCGGCTCTTCCTACTGATCGATTTTTATTTCACGGGTTTTTACCTAAAACTATAGAAAGTAAGAAAAAGATTTTTTCTGAGCTAGTAAATCTTAAGGCTACATTGATTTTTTTTGAAACCGCTCCTCGTTTGATAAACACCTTATCGATAGCTAAGGAAATATTAGGAAATCGAGAAATATGTGTAGCTCGTGAGTTAACTAAACTGTATCAGGAAATAAAAACAGGGGATATAGATGAAATAATAAAGTTCTATCAAAATAATATTTTAAAAGGTGAGATAGTATTGTTGATTTCAGGAAATATACAAGAACAAAACCAACAAAAAAATTTAGAAAAATTTATAGAACTTTGCTTAAGTAAAAACTTAAGTAGCAAAACCGCTACCGAACTTGCTTATGATAAATTCAAGGATGTTTATAGTAAGAAAGAAATATATAGATTAGTGAATAATCAAAAAACTTAATAGGCTTCTTCTGAAACTCTACTTCTAGGGTTAATTTGTACGTCGATCCGGTACTCGAATCCTCACGTATGTTTATATACGCTGCGGTTCGAGGTGAAGTGTCTCCTTCAAATTCCTCCCTAAACCCTCGTTTCCGAAGAAGCCTAATATAAATTTACAGTAGAATATTTACCGGAATATGGTAAAATAAAGAAAAAATAACATTCAATAATATAATATGTATAAAGTTAATCCGAGAGTCGATTTAGCCTTTAAAAAAATCTTTGGAGTAGAAGAGAATAAGGATTTGTTGATCTCGCTTATTAATTCGATAGTAAGCAAAGAAGATCAGGTTGCAGAAGTAACTCTGCTTAATCCATATAACCCGAAGAATTTTTGGACAGATAAGCTGTCTATCCTTGATATTAAAGCCAAGAGTGAAAGCGGTAAAATATTTAATATTGAAATACAAGTGACGGATGAAGCTGATTACGACAAAAGAGCTTTGTATTATTGGGCAAAGATGTATACGCAGCAGCTAAGAGAAGGGGCCGGCTACTCAGAATTAAGCAAAGCAATAGGTATAAATATACTTAATTTTATAAGTATTACGAATACTGATAATTATCATAATGCCTTTCAGTTAACCGAAAAAAATAGCGGTTTAATATATTTTAAAGATACAGAGTTACATACTATAGAGCTTAATAAATTTGCTAAGAACCCTAAAGAAGAGTTATCGGATGTCGTTAAAAAAGTTAAAAACGCTTTAGATATATGGCTAGCATTTTTAACACGTAATGATTTATTAAATAAAGATAATTTACCAAAAGAGCTAGATAATAAGGAGCTAAAAAAAGCATTAACAATACTTGAAGTAATAAATTTAAGTGATGCCGAAAGAGAAGAATATGAGAATCGTAGAGAATGGCTTAGAATCGAAATGAGTGCTTTTAAAAGGGCTGAAGAAAGAGGTATAGAAAAAAGAAATATTGAAATAGCAAAAAACTTGTTACTTAAAAATATAGATATAAATATAATAGCAGATTCTACAGGGCTAACTACAGAGAAAATAGAGAAGCTAAAAGTAGAAATCGATAAGGCAGGAAAGTAAAAAGTCGTCTGTGATATAGCAGACGACCTATTATAAAAACAGTAATTTAGTTAGTTGAACTGTGAGGACAGCCGCAACCTTTTTTAGGTTTATTGTTTTCTGCTGAATTTTCAAGTTTTTTACCTGCCGCTTGCATATCTTGACCCGCACCTTGCATTGTATTACAAGCACTTGTTAAGAAAGCTATAGCTACTAATATAGAAGTTATAAGTGCTGAACGCATAAATTTACCTTTATAAAATTGAGCCTAGATATTAGAAAGTAAGCAAGAAATTGTCAACTTGAAAATGTATTAATATAATACTCACAATACTCTTTAATAGGGCAGATGTCGCAATCGGGTTTTCTAGCTTTGCAAATATATCTACCGTGCAGAATTAGCCAGTGATGGGCGTGAGTTAACCATTTCTCATTAATAATTTGCAGTAGCTCTTTTTCTACTATTTCAGGAGTACTGCCTTTAGCAAGTCCAATCCTTTTGGCTACTCTAAAGACATGTGTATCAACCGCCATTGTCGGCATACCAAATAAGCAGTTTAGTACAACATTAGCAGTTTTTCTGCCGACACCGGGCAGTTTAATTAATTCCTTAAAATCATTCGGCACTGAAGCTTGATAATTACTTATCAATATTTTACATAATGCGATAATATTTTTTGCTTTGCTGTTAAATAGTCCGATAGATTTTATATATTTTTTAAGCCCGTCTTCGCCGAGTTCTAAAATTTTTTCCGGTGTATCATAAGTTTCAAATAAAGATTCAGTCGCTAAATTTACCGATATATCGGTGGCTTGAGCAGATAATATTACCGCTACTAATAAGGTAAAATCATTCTTATATATTAATTCGGTTTTCGGATTTGGATTATTCTTGCTAAAAATCTCAAAAATTTTATTAACTATTTGTGCTTGCATGATGTATTATGAAGAGTATATTTTAGAGAATAATATTTATATCAGGTTTTGAATGACGGAAAATAAAAATTTTGAATTTATAGAAAATGAAATAAAAAATAATAAAGTAGTGCTGTTCATGAAAGGTACTAAGGAAGCTCCAATGTGCGGTTTTTCTGCTAAAGTAGTAGCTATTTTGAATAAATTAGGTGTAGAGTTTCGTGATATTAATGTATTTGTTAATCCGGAATTTCGTGAAGATTTAAAAAAATTTAGCGATTGGCCAACATTCCCACAATTATACATTAAAGGGGAATTAGTCGGCGGTTGTGATATTGCAACGGAGTTGTATCAAAGCGGGGAGCTTGAGAAGATGTTAAAGAGTTGAGATGTCACTATATGTCATTCCCGCAAAAGCGGGAATCCAGCATAAAGCGAGATAAATCGAGCTTTTCAAATAAAGCTTTTAAGTACTGGATTCCTGCCTACGCAGGAATGACATAAATGAGCCATCCGCTCGTTCGCAATGACGAAAAAATAACAATTTTATAAAAAACCATGAACAAATATTTAGAATATCCTGAAGTAGAAAGTAAAGAGCAGCCGCCGAAGAAGCTAGTAGTATTACTGCACGGTCTTGGGTCAGACGGTCACGATTTAATAGGATTAGTCCCTTATATCAAAAATGATTTGCCCGATTGTCATTTTATTTCACCGCACGGCATTGAGGCTTACGATATGATGCCTTACGGTAGACAATGGTTTAGTTTGCAAGATCGCAGTCCACATATCATAGCAAAGCTAATTGCGAATAATATTTCTAAGATTGAAGACATAATAAAGCAAAAGCAGGAAGAGCTAAATCTTACCAATAAAGATACGATTATTATCGGTTTTTCTCAAGGTACAATGATTGGGTTATATTTAACATTAATTCAAAAAGAACCGTTTTTTTGTACTATAGGTTTTTCGGGTGCATTAATTCCACCTATGGAAGTTAATAATAAACTCACCCCTATATGCTTGATTCATGGGGAATTAGATGAGGTGGTTGGTGTTAGTGAGATGTATAATGCTTCAAATTACTTATCTAAGCTGCATATAGAACATAGTGGGCATAAATTAACTTCTCTTGCTCATTCAATAGACGGACGGGGGCTTGAGATTGCGATTAGTTTTATAAATAGCGTTGTTGCATGAATTGGCTTCCCGTCATTGCGAGGAAAAACTGTAAGTTTTGACGAAGCAATCTCAGGAATTTGTTATTATTTCATGAGATTGCCGCGTCGCTCCGCTCCTCGCAATGACGATTAGATATCCACACAACAAAACCAAAACCATATGAGGATGAATGAATATTTTTAATAATCACTTACACGAAACGGATAAAGAAATTGATGAAATAATCAAGCATGAAAAGCTGCGTCAAAGTAGTGTAATCGAGCTTATTGCATCGGAGAATTTTGTAAGTCCTGCAGTGCTTGAAGCTCAAGGATCAATTCTGACTAATAAATATGCTGAAGGATATTCCGGCAAACGTTTTTATAACGGCTGCGAGGAAGTCGATAAAGCTGAGAATTTAGCTATAGAGCGAGTAAAAAAATTATTTAATTGCAAATACGCAAATGTTCAACCTCATTCAGGCTCACAAGCAAACCAAGCCGTGTATCTTGCTTTATTACAGCCGGGCGATACAATTCTTGGTATGTCCTTAGATAGCGGTGGGCATCTAACGCATGGTGCAGCCCCGAATATGTCCGGTAAATGGTTTAACGCTGTTTCATATAGTGTAGATAAAGAAACTTATTTAATTGATTATGATGAGATTGAGCACTTAGCAGTTTTACATAAACCAAAATTACTTATAGCCGGTTTTTCTGCTTATCCTCGTAATATTGATTTTGCAAGATTTAGAGAAATAGCGGATAAAGTAGGAGCTTACTTTATGGCAGATATTGCTCATATTGCAGGACTTGTTGCCACAGGCGAGCATCAAAGCCCTATTCCTTATGCTCATGTTGTTACCTCTACCACTCACAAAACGCTCCGAGGACCGCGAGGCGGTTTAATTTTATCTAACGACGAAGAGATAGGCAAAAAGATAAATTCTGCATTATTTCCAGGACTACAAGGTGGTCCGTTAATGCATATAATCGCCGCAAAAGCAGTAGCTTTTTTAGAAAATTTGCAGCCTGAATATAAAAGCTATATTAAGCAGGTAATAAGTAATGCTAAAGCTTTAGCAAGTAGCTTGCAAGAAAGAGGATATGATATATTAACAGGCGGTACCGATAATCATATTGTTTTAGTGGATTTGCGTAAAGACGGGATTACCGGAAAGCTCGCTGCTAATTCTTTGGATAGAGCAGGGATTACATGTAATAAGAATGCTATCCCGTTTGATGAAACTTCACCTTTCATCACTTCAGGTATTCGCCTTGGTACTCCCGCATGCACTACTAGAGGCTTTAAAGAAAAGGATTTTATATTAGTCGGTCATATGGTAGCAGATATTTTAGACGGCTTAAAAAATAATGAAGATAATAGTAAAGCTGAACAAAAAGTATTAAATGAAGTAACAAAACTAATTAAATTATTTCCGTTTTATACTCGGTGAATTTCAAAAATTGGCGTTGTCGTTCTACAAGAGCTTCGATACTCACGTATTATTATACGCACACCTCGCCTTGTGAACTCCTAGCTCTTTTTGAAATTGACCTTCGTATATCAACTATTCATTTCACAGGAGTATATGAATAATTTAAATAAAAGACCTGAGTGGATAAAAGTAAAAGCTCCTAATTCTGCGGAATATTATAGTACAAAAGATTTAATAAAGAATCTGAGATTAAATACTGTGTGCGAGGAAGCTGCTTGTCCTAATATCGGTGAGTGTTGGTCGAAAAAACATGCAACCGTGATGATTTTAGGTTCGGTTTGTACTAGAGCCTGTAGGTTTTGTAACGTCAAAACGGGTAGACCGGATTTACTTGACCCGCATGAGCCGCAAAGGCTTGCTGAGGCGGTACAAAAGCTAAATCTTAAGCATGTAGTAATTACTTCCGTCGATCGTGATGATCTTGATGATGGAGGAGCTACGCATTTTGCGGAGTGTATTAGCGAAATTAGAAAATCATCGCCAAATACTACTATTGAGATTCTAACTCCTGATTTTTTAAGAAAAGAAGGAGCAGCTGAAATAATAGCTAATTCAAAGCCTGACGTCTTTAACCATAATGTTGAAACAGTACCATCTTTATACAAAACGGTTAGACCAGGGGCTAGATATTATAATTCTTTAAGCTTACTTCATAATATTAAAAAATTATCTCCTGAAATTTTTACAAAATCCGGTATGATGGTAGGTCTTGGAGAAGAAATAAGTGAAGTAGTGCAGGTTATGGATGATTTAAGAGAGGCAAAGGTTGATTTCCTTACCATAGGACAGTATCTGCAACCTACTAAAAATCATGCTGAGGTCGCAAAATATGTTACTCCTGAAGAGTTTAAATATCTAGAGCGAGTAGCAAGAACAAAGGGATTCTTGATGGTTTCGGCAAGTCCGCTAACCCGTTCTTCATACCATGCCGATGAAGATTTTCAAAAATTAAAAGAGAATTACCAACAGCGTCATACAGTGGCTTAACGGGTGTTGTTGTATGGATACTAGAGCCGTCATTGCGAGGAAAGGCGAAGCCTTGACGTGGCAATCTCATAAAGCAAGTATAGCATATTTCAGAAAGCTTTATACAAGTGAATTTTGCATGACTCGCCTGTGTTCACGTGTTTTTATACGCTGTGCAGGCTCGCATTTAAATTCCTCTTGTCTGAACCTTTCTGAAATATACTGTAGTACAAGAGTCCTGAGATTGCTACCTCCTTTTAGTTGCTTAACTCATGACAATATTAACCTTTTCTAGATAATGCCTCTAAAGTAAATAATCCTAATATTGATTAATTTTTATATATATGATACTATACGTGTGATATACGTGTATGAGGATGGTTTTATGCAGAAGAAATTAACAATTACTATAGATGAAGAGGTTTATTATAGGCTTTATTCTGTAATAGGTGAACGTAAAATTAGTAAGTTTATTGAACAACTTGTAAAACCTTATGTAATTAATGAGGAATTGGGAGCTGCTTACAAAGCTATGGCTAAAGATACAAAAGCTGAAAAACAAGCCAATGAATGGGTAGAAGGATTAATAGAAAGCGATTTTTATGAAAAGAGGTGAAGTATGGTGGGTAGATTTTAATCCCTCGTTAGGCGGTGAAGTAACTAAAGTAAGACCGGCAATAATCGTTAGCAACAATTACTCAAATGCTTCATTAAATCGTGTGCAAGTAATACCTTTAACTAGTAATATTGATAAATGCTATCCTTGTGAAGCTTATATAATGATAGGTGGTAAAAAAGGTAAAGCCATGACTGATCAAATAATGACAGTAAGCAAATTAAGATTAAAATCTAAAATTAACGTTATCTCTAGTGAAGATATGCAGCTTTTAGAATATGCTCTTAAGTTACAGTTAAGTCTATAACGATTCTTTCAATACTTAGTACAATGATAAACGTAGAAATCATAAAAAATTACGACAAATGGCGTGAGCATAAGCAGATAAATAAGAGTTTAATCAAAAAAATAACTCAAAATGTTTTATTGCGGTTTGATAATTTTAGTAAAATAAAACAATTTGAATTATCAATTTTACTAACAAATACTGCAGAAATATTGACCTTAAACAAACAATTTCGTAATATAGAAAAAGCTACTAACGTTCTTTCTTTTCCAAGCAACGAATTAAATTGGCAGGATTTATATTCTAAACTTGAATTTTTAGACGACTCTGATTACCTACATTTAGGTGATATAGCATTTTGTTATGAGGTAATATATAATGAATCGTGCGAGCAGCAAAAAAATTTTGAGAATCATTTTATTCATCTTTTAATACATAGTATTTTACACTTAATTGGGTTTGATCATCAAAATGACACAGAAGCAAATATTATGGAAAATCTAGAAATTGAAATATTATCATATTTCGGTATTTCTTCCCCTTATTAACTAAATAAAAAAATTTATGTTAAAATCTTCAAAAAAAGAAGATTCTAGTAAAAAAAATCAAAATAATAAGTTAATTTTTACTGTACGAAAATTATTCTCTCCGATAAAAAATTTTTTTAGAAAAACAAAAACGCCTGATAATTTTTTTGGTGTCATAAAACGCCTTAAAATTAATAGCCAAAAAATGACTTTAGACGAGCGTAATATTTTAGCTAATTTATTGGAGCTAGAAGATAAAACTATTGAAGATATAATGGTACCGCGTTCCGATATTGCGGCAATAAAATTAACTACGAATCTAGAAGAATTAAGTGAGTCTGTTAAGTTAGAAGTTCCACATACACGAACTCTTATATATGACGGTACTTTAGACAATGTAGTAGGGTTCATTCATATTAAGGATTTATTTAAAGCATTGGCTACAAAGCAAAACGGTCGTTTAAAAAAGCTTATACGTAAGCATATAATTGCAGCTCCTTCTATGAAATTATTAGATTTACTAGCAAAAATGCGTCGTGAGAGAACGCATATTGCAATAGTTGTTGATGAGTATGGCGGTACTGACGGTTTAGTTACTATTGAAGATCTTATAGAAGAAATAGTAGGACGAATTGATGATGAGCATGATCAGCAATTAGATAGTGATAATTTCAAGGTTATTAATAACTCAACAATTATTTCAAATGCACGTGTTGAAGTAGAAGTGCTTGAAGAAATAATAGGAGAAAAGCTAAAAAATGATGATGATGAGTTTGATACGATAGGAGGACTCGTATTGACTAGAGTCGGTAGTGTTCCGGCTATCGATACTAGAATAGATATTTCAGAAAATATTGAAATTGAAGTTACGGACGCAACACCTCGTTCTTTAAAACAAGTCAAAATTAGACTAAAAAACGGCTTGAATAGTAAATGAATACGAATTTAGAGTCGGTTTGTCCTCTAAATTCGTTAAAAATATTTTGTTATTATATTTCAGTATTATATTCTACTTCTCCAATTAATCCTTCTTCTTGGGTATTTGTTTCCATATAATAATTATAACAGGCTTCTCCTACTTTAATTGCAGCTAATGTTCCCATTATGCCGGCAGCACATGCCATAGCAATTTTTAAAGGTGGATCAATTATTACTACATAAATTCCAACAGCACACGCTCCTACTACTGCAAGCTTACCGTACCAAGGGTTTGTATTATCGTTTACTATTTCATTGATTAGTTCTTTAAGCATAAATATAAATCTATTAATTAATATTAAATTTTAGAAGCATAATATATAACTAAGTATTAATTAATTGTCAATAATAATTACCACGAAACATGGTAAAATGTAATTTTATAACATTATTTTTATTTGACTTAGCAGAGAAATTTGAGTTAAATATCGAAGCTCTATACATAAAAAGTTATCGTTATGAATGAATTACATATTAAACTACAAAATTACAGTAGCACATATCCTGAAGAAATTGTTACAAAAACAAAAATGCTTGAATTTTTAAATGAATATGACAACCCTTTTAGCCTAGATTTACAAATAGGGCATTTCACTGCTTCAGCTTTTTGGTCATGCCTCCATATTGCAGTTACGCCTATTAAAAAGCTATACGTTCAATAAGAGTACCAATAACCTTATCATGAATATCCAATGACTTGGAAAAGCAGATTGTCTTACGTGCAAGCCTCTTGCATCTCGTTCTAAGGTTCAAGTTACTTCGTTCTATCCGTTGAGTGTATTTTTTACTGATAATATGCTTTTTAGGGTCTAATAACCTAGCATAACTCCCCCATCCATCTGTATAGTAAAAAGTCACCTTGAAATTCTCTAGTTTTTTCAGTAATGATTCTAATGTGCTATCACATCTTGTACCAAACGTATAAGCAACTACTTTTAACGAAATCTTATCCAAGGCATACCAAAGCCATCGTTGTCTGGATTTATTCTGTACATAAGACCATTGTTCATCTATCTCAGGAGCAATAATTACTTTTGTTGTACTGATAGAATGATTTATTGTTTTTAATACTAGATTTTTTTAAAACACGGATAACTGTATTGATACCCGCTTTTAATACTCTTACTGTATCTCTAACTCCAGAGCCGTTGATTGACATTTCTACTATTTGCTCCTTAACTCCAGGCTTAGATGCATTATTAATATACTCCAATTGAAAATATCGATTACACCGCTTGCATTGATATCTCTGTTGTTTTGAAATTGAATATCCTGACTTTATTACTTCTTCTGTGTTGTTACAATATCTACACTTAACATCTATTTTTGCCATAACTCCTTAACTATAATTCTCTCTTATTACTGTTTGAGGATTATAGACTATTTACTCTAAACTGCAATACGGAGGCACGACCAGCTTTTTTACTTAATAATGATAAAACGAAATTTTTATTGATGCACCATAGAAAGCTTGATAAATGGCTTCAACCAGGCGGTCATTGTGATGGAGATAGTAATATATTAAATGTAGCGGTTAAAGAAGCTATAGAAGAATCCGGAATTAATGAGATTAAAACGATAAATAAGGAAATTTTTGATATAGACACCCATTATATTCCGCAAACTCATAAGGAGCCTGCTCATTATCACTATGATGTACGATTTTTACTAAAAACAGTAAATAATGATAATTTTATAAAAAATAACGAATCGAATGAACTTAAATGGTTTAACTTTTCTGATTATTCAAAATTAGAAATTGAGCTAGAACGTTCCGTTACTAGAATGATAGAAAAGTTTATAAAACTGAGGTTCTGTACACTTTTAATAGAATAATCATAATTATAGCTCTTTTTAGCTGCAAATTATAAGATTTTTTTGAAATATGAATAACTATTCCGACAAAAATCTTATTAATTTTCGCTTAAAAATATCTTATAATTATAATCATTAATCAAAAGTGCACAGAACCTAACCATCCTGCTTGTTAAATATAAATTACTTCTCTATAATGGCATTTTTTAAATAAAATATAAATCAAATGCCATTATCTAGAATTTTTTCATTCCGTAGTAAGAATAAGGAAACTAACACTCCAAAAAACCTCAAAATTACGCATCCAAAGCCAATTAATGAGAGTGAATATGCAAACTCTCTAGCCGGTGAAGTTGTTACTATTAAACTTAATGAACAGTCTCATAATTTTATAAAGAGTGAAAAAGTTGTTCTAACCTCATTTAAACCGCCTTCTTCTCAAAGTAAAGACGAATTTGATCCTATCTTAAAAGATGTTGAAAATATTTTAAAGGATTTTGAGGTTTTCTTAGATAATATAGATACTAAAGCTTTAGGAGAGATTGATTCATAGTAAAATCGATAGTTTTATGCTGTAAGATTTCTAGCTGAAAAGGGCATTGTTGTACGGATATTAGGGACGTCATTGCGAGGAGATGCGTAGCATCGACGTGGCAATCTCATAAGGTAAGTAGTATAAGGTTCATGAGATTGCCACGCAGCCTACGGCTGCTCGCAATGACGATTTAATATCCACTACGCCTACGCGGGAATGACATTGAGAACCACACAACAATATCATTATGCTATTTTTTGATATTCAAAATATATTTTCCTTACTGCATAAATCCACGCTAAGCATACAAAAGTAAATACCACCATTAGAATCGGTGAGATTGAGGTAAAAGTAGCAGTCGGAACTAAGGTAAAGATAATAGATTGTACAAGACCGCTAGAAGATTTGCCGACTTTCGCACTTATTACGTCAACTGCTGCTTTGCCTTTGGTTTTAAGTTCATCATCAAGCGGTATATATAACATTTCTCTAGAAGTATCCCATATAGAATATTTAGTACCTTTAGCTAAAATATTTTGAATACCGCCGATCGAAACGGCAAGAGCAAGCGGTGACATTAAAATTGCTCCATCAAATAATGATAAAATTTGTTGATCAAATACGATCAGTACAAAGAACAAAATGCCGGTCACCATTATTATAACCGGTGAAATAACTGCTGCTACAAACCAGTTGTGCATACGCATAACGTTATTACCGATGATGGTCATAACCATTATTGCAACGCCCGTCCACAGTATATACAGACTGTTAAATTCAGCATAGGTATTTACAGTCGGATATAATTCCTTAATTTTTGCTTTCCATACGGCTTCGACTAAGTTAATAGCAAATCCGAAAGCTGCAGAACAAATTAAAAGTAGCCATAAATATTTTGATTTCGCAATATATTTAAAGCTTTTAATCAGTCCCATACGTTCTGAAGTTGATCTACCGCTTTTTGCTTTAGCATAAAATAACGGGTTAGTGAAAACGTTCTTGCTAATAAATCTAACTAGCACGCAACAAACAATAGCAACAATTGCTACAATTGTCGTGGATACTTGAACTAAAGTGATTTTACTATCCGAAATACTCATAAACTTCTTAATAATAGTATCTTCCGATGATAGATTCATCATTAAAAAGCCGACTAATATTAAAGAAGAGTTGCCAAATAGCGAAAAGAGAGTATAAAATCTTTTTGCTTCTTCGGTAGTAGTAAGTTCATTAGCAAACTGCCAAAATAATAATACGTAAAAAATATTAGGCCAAAGCTCGGCAAGGCTATAATATACTATATAACCCCAGTTACCTACCAATGAGATATACCACTTAAAATGAGGATAGCGTCCCATCCAGTCAGCTAACTTATCGGGATGTACGTGAAAAACATGGATATTAGGATAGATTACAAAAGCAAATAAAACAAAAAAGCTGATGAAAAATGCACTTAAATAATAAAAGATTTTTTCAAAAGTAAGGTGATTAATCATTTTAGCGTAAATAATCACGAATAAAGCTGCAGCAGGTGTAACACAATAAACTTTAGCAAAACCTGCTATCTCTGCACTGATTTCAGAGATTAGAATACTATCTTTTAAGATTCGTAAAATATTTTGATTAAATAAGATACAAAACATTAAGGCACTCATCGGAATAAACTTTCCGAGTTCGTAATTATGCACAGGCCAAAATGCTGCTCTGAATTTGCTTTTAAACGATCGTGATGAGGTACTTAGCATTATAAATCCCTAAGGACAAAAAAAAAACTTAAGCACTTCAAGATTTTATGAAAAGATATTTCCTCTAAAATTTTAGAGATGATATACTGTTTGTTACACTCTGAAGGTGCTGAAACTTATATAATGTATTTAGTCTTTTGTCAAGGATTATTACCATAAAATAATATATTTACAATGCAAAGTAACGATAAATATCAAGAATATTTTGATCTCTATAATAATTATATAAGGACGCATAATTTAGGTAATAAATATTTAGAATCAGGCAAAATAGTAAGGCAAACAGAGCATTATAGGATATTGTATTACTCGGTGTCATCCTGTGGCTTGTCCACGGGATCCAGTAATAAAAAATACAAAAAGCTCGATTTATCTCGCTTTATGTTGGATCCCGTGGACAAGCCACGGGATGACAATACCTTCCTAATCACCCCTTCCATCTTCAACTCACCGGAAATATTTTTTCTAGCTCGTGATAAAAGCTTTATCGAAAATTTAAGAAACTACGGGGAAGTTTATTTAATAGATTGGCTAGAAATTGAGGAACCTAAATATTTACTAGATGACTATGTGCATAAAATAATTGAAGTAATAGATAGTTTGAAAATTAAGGACATTAATTTAATAGGTCATTGTATCGGTGGTAACCTTGCGATAGCTACAAAAATAATAGTGCCTAAAAAAGTTAAAACCCTAACTTTACTTACTTGTCCTTGGGATTTTTCTCATTTTTTCTATATAAGAATGTTGCATCGATATTTAAAACTAGATAGTGGAATAGAAAATTTACCGATAATTCCTAAAATTCATATTCAAATTTTATTTTTTCTGTTATTTCCTGACTATTTTAATGCTAAATTAAAAAAATTTTTCTCTATAACTTGCGATAAGGAGCAGGAATTAGCATTTAGAATAGAAAATTGGCTTATGTCGGGTAATAATATATCTAAAGGGGTTTATAATCAAATTATGCAAAATATATTAGATGAAAATATGTTTATAAATCTTAAATGGAAAATCGATAATTTTATTATTGATCCGAGTTTAATTGATTGTCCTGTATATATAGTAGCAGCTGAAGATGATCAAATAGTGCCTAAATCTTCCATTTTACCTTTGCAAAAATTATTAAAAAATTCTAAGCTTATAGAAGTAAAAGGCGGACATATTAGCTATTTGATAAATGATAAATTAGGTGAGTTGCTTAAGGAGTATTAATACAAATCTTTATTGGTGACATAAGAAATAAGTTTTTTATCAAAAGTTAATACGGAAGTATCATGTTTTTTAGCATTAGCAAGTAGTAAGCAATCTACTATATGTATATTTAGTTCTTGATAATATTTTAAGGCAAGAAGAATAGTTTCTTTATTATAACAATTTATACCCTTATAGCTTAGTAATTCAGTTAATATATCACAAATTTTATTTTTAGGAGCTTTGTAAAAAGAGGTAAGTACAAATATTACTTCTGTAAAAACAGCTTGCTCTATTATAACAGTTATTTCGCCTGTTTTTGCTTTATCAAATATTTCTTTAGTCTTTACTAACATATCATGGTTATCGGCTAATAAATACCGTACAATAAAATTAGTATCACAAATATGTTTCATTTTAGGACTCTAGATTTTATAGTATTTTCCTGCCAAGCTTGTTCTCTAATCTCTTGAAAAGAAAGAGTTGTGTTTTTCTTATAATCGGAAAGAGAACCACTAAGATCCCGTAAGGGTGAAAGCAATATTTGATTATTGTCGTTAATTTCCAAAGAAATCACATTTGTTTTTAAAATGTTACGAATTTTTTTTGGTAATATAATTTGACCTTTGGGCGAAATATTTAAAGTATCTATATACATAATTAAAAGTTTACATTTTTAAATTATATGGTAAATATATTATATTACTACTTTCAATATAAGTAAATAAATTATTTCAGGAGTACACATTATGACAAAACCGGTTTATATAACTCATGCGAAAAGAACGGCTTTCGGTTCGTTTATGGGTAGCCTTAGTACGACGCCTGCACCAATGCTTGCTGCTAATTTAATAAAGGATATACTGCAAAATAGCAAAATCGATCCTGCTTTGGTAAATGAGGTAATAGTTGGACAAGTAATAACAGGCGGTAGCGGGCAGAATCCGGCACGGCAAACTCTGATTCATGCGGGGATACCGAAAGAAGTGCCTGGCTATACGATTAATAAAGTATGCGGCTCAGGTCTTAAAAGCGTAGCACTTGCAGCAAATTCGATTATGACTGGTGATAATGAAATAGTTATAGCAGGTGGGCAGGAGAATATGTCGCTCGGTATGCACGGTAGTTATATCAGAGCAGGAGCTAAATTCGGTGATATTAAAATGGTTGATCTAATGCAGTATGACGGACTAACTGATGTATTTTCAGGAGTATTTATGGGAATTACTGCCGAAAATATCTCAAAACAGTTTAATATTAGCAGACAAGAGCAGGACGAATTCGCCTTAAGCTCTCATAAAAAAGCAGCTAAAGCACAGCTAGCAGGAATTTTTAAAGATGAAATCTTACCTATTGAAGTAACGATTAAAAAAACTACTAGTTTGTTTGAACATGATGAAACGGTAAGACCTGATACCAGCCTTGAAATCTTAAGTAAATTACGTCCTGCTTTTGATAAAAACGGTGTAGTTACTGCCGGTAATGCTTCCTCAATTAATGACGGTGCGGCATGTCTTATGGTAGTTTCCGAAGAAGCTTTGAAAAAGCATAATTTGATGCCGCTAGCTCGGATTGTTTCTTATGCTTCAGCCGGTGTTGATCCAAGTATTATGGGTACTGCCCCCGTTCCTGCCTCCCAAAAGGCTTTAAGTAAAGCAGGTTGGAGCGTTAAGGATTTGGAAGTTATCGAGGTTAATGAGGCGTTTGCTGCTCAAAGTATTTATGTAAACCGTGAAATGAAATGGGATATGGATAAGGTTAACATAAATGGCGGTGCAATAGCAATCGGGCATCCGATCGGAGCAAGCGGCGGACGAGTTCTTATAACTCTGATACACAGCTTGCGAAGAGCTAAAGCTAAAAAAGGCTTAGTCACTTTATGTATCGGTGGCGGTATGGGTATGGCTATGTGTGTTGAATCGGTTTAAATGTGCATTTGATTATGAGACTGTTAACAGTCTCATACCTATTTTCGTGATTTGCTATTGAAAGTAACTACAGTTTATTATAATATATATCTGATTTAATATCACTACAACCTAATAATGCATCATTACAGTGCGTTATTGTACTTATAAACTCATGGAATGCAGAAGAGTTAGAGAATGTTTCTGGTTCGTAACTCTCCCAATAATTTTCTGCTTCTTCTATATTATGGTCGTGCCTCCGTATTGCAGTTTAGAGTAAATAGTCTATAATCCTCAAACAGTAATAAGAGAGAATTATAGTTAAGGAGTTATGGCAAAAATAGATGTTAAGTGTAGATATTGTAACAACACAGAAGAAGTAATAAAGTCAGGATATTCAATTTCAAAACAACAGAGATATCAATGCAAGCGGTGTAATCGATATTTTCAATTGGAGTATATTAATAATGCATCTAAGCCTGGAGTTAAGGAGCAAATAGTAGAAATGTCAATCAACGGCTCTGGAGTTAGAGATACAGTAAGAGTATTAAAAGCGGGTATCAATACAGTTATCCGTGTTTTAAAAAATCTAGTATTAAAAACAATAAATCATTCTATCAGTACAACAGAAGTAATTATTGCTCCTGAGATAGATGAACAATGGTCTTATGTACAGAATAAATCCAGACAACGATGGCTTTGGTATGCCTTGGATAAGATTTCGTTAAAAGTAGTTGCTTATACGTTTGGTACAAGATGTGATAGCACATTAGAATCATTACTGAAAAAACTAGAGAATTTCAAGGTGACTTTTTACTATACAGATGGATGGGGGAGTTATGCTAGGTTATTAGACCCTAAAAAGCATATTATCAGTAAAGCATGACCGTTTTATGTTTCGAGGTAATCATATAAGAATTTTTGGAGCAGGATACTGGCGTAAAGGTAAGAGAATTTATGAGCAAGAGAATAAAATACACTGATGGGGAAATAGGGGAAGTAAAAATAGTAAAAGATTTCTTACCACATCCTAGAGAACTGTTGTTAAAAGATGATTCTGTAAAAGTAACCATTTCTTTAAGTAAAGAGAGCGTAGAATTCTTTAAATCAGAAGCAGCAACTGCACATGTTCCTTATCAAAAAATGATTAGGATGTTACTAGATAAATATACTAAGCATTATAAAGAAAATAAAAGAGCATAGAGCTGGCGGAGAGAGAGGGATTCGAACCCTCGATACGGTATGACCCGTATAACGGTTTAGCAAACCGCCGCCTTCGGCCACTCGGCCATCTCTCCGGTTATGGCTTTACTTTATATCATCTAATAAGCAAAATTTCTAGAGTTATTTTATAATTTTTCTAACTAAATATAATCACTTTCTAGCGTTATAGAATCGCCCATAATCAAAGCTTTCTTATCATAACTAGGTGGTAGTCATTTAAAGTTCGTACACCAATAAGGAGGTAAGCTATCCCAACTACGGAAATGTTTGATATATTTATAGAAATGTTTAGCCTCTATTTCTATAGTTTCAATAGTTGTGTCATCGTTACAAATATTAAAAAGTTGCTCGGTTATATAATAAATAGATTTGGTATCGTTTTTATATCTACCTATTAGGTGCTCTATAATTTCGACTCGTTTTTGTAGGCTAAGATTATAAGAGCTTGCTGTTATAAACCTTACCAAAACATCTTTATCATCACAAATATTAAAAAGTTGTACGGCTGTGGGATAAATAGATTTAGCATCCTCTTTATATTTATCTATTAAGTACTCCACAATTTTGCTTTGTTTGCTTAAACTCAAGTGACAATAGTCCGAAATTAATAATTTTATAAACTCCTCATTATCACTGCAAATACTAAATAATATTTCTGAATGTTCTTCGCTAAGATTATTCAAATAATTTTTGATATTTAACCAAAAACCTATTCCAAGTTATTGCTTCGATATTTATAAAGTTCTTATAGTTTTTTGGTTGGCATTCAGGATTATATTTTTGTAGCGGTACTATAAAGTTGAGATTATCTAAATTTTGACGAAAATTTTGTAGTTCTTCAAAATAGGCAGCAATAAAAATGATTGTACACTGAGTAATAGCAGAATCTACAAAATAAAATTGGTGAATAAATTTTATAATCTTTGATAGTTCTGCTACTAGATCGGTATCTAGTTTTCTAATATCATTTACTATATCATCTATATATGTTAACTCTTCATTCGTGTGTGCTTCATATTTAATATTTAAATCTTCAAATGTAATAATTTTACCTTTCGCTATTTTATCTGTTATTGTATAGTTTTTAATTATAGGTTCTTCATAATTAGCACTAATATAAATTGCTGGATTATATATATCTTTGAAATTATTTTGCAGCATATTTTTTACTGCTTTTACCGTATTTTGATTTAGGTAATCAAGCTCTAGCATGTGAATATTGGTAAGTAGTAAACTTGCATTATCTTTTTTATCAAAAGGAACAACATACCATGGATACTCACCTTCTTTAATGTATCCTTTAATAAGAGCAATTTTTATCATTAGTATCTGTTAAAGCTAACTTTTCAAGTTCCGTTATTACCTTATTTAAATAGCTCCGCCAATCGCTAGTTAATAATTCTAGCAATTGCTTAAAAAAACTAAAACTAATTTTCATATAATAATATTATTAAGTTAATTTAAAAACTTTATAAATCAGAAGTTATTAGAGGTGTTATTTGCTAAATTTATCTAAAAAATTCTGTAGTTCTTCTAAATTACTTATATTACTTAACTTATATGGATAATTAATTTTTCGGAGCATATTTGTTAATACGCTTCCGGCACCTATTTCTACTATATGGGTTACGTCTAGCTGATTAAATAGCTTTAAAGTTTCACGCCATCTAACTCGTCCGCATATTTGAAGAATTAAATTTTGTTTGATTTCTGTAGGATCTAGAGTAGGTTTTGCGGTATAATTTTGAATTACCGGTATCAAAGGCTTATTAATTACAGCTTTATCAAGAGCTACTCGCATTTTTTCTTCTGCCGGCTTCATTAAGCTACAATGAAATGGAGCACTGACTTTCAGTTTTATCGCTTTATAGCCCAAATCTTTAATTATACTAATAGCATGATCTATAGCTGTGGTCTTGCCGCTAATAACTATTTGTCCTTCGATATTATCATTAGCAATTTGGCATAAATTTATTTTGTTGATATCTTCTAATATTTCTTCAAGTTTTTGAAGTGGAATATTGATACAAGCTGCCATGCTTCCCTCACCTTCGGGACATGCTTCTTGCATAGATGTACTACGTATATGCAGTAGTTTTGCTGCTGTCTCAAGACTAATACTTTCAGTGCTACATAAAGCACTATATTCACCTAGCGAATGACCTGCAGCATAATCGCAAAGACTATCCAAACTTTTACCGGTTTCAGCTTTGATAATATTTATTATTGCCATAGATACTGCCATTAATGCCGGCTGTGCGTTGGTAGTTAGGGTTAGTTCCTCGGAAGTGCCGTTAAAAATTATGTCGGTAAGTTTTCGATTTAGTGCTTCATCAACGATTTGAAAAGTTTCTTTGGCGGGTTTAAAATTATCATAAAAATCTTTTCCCATGCCGATCAATTGCGACCCTTGACCGGGGAAGATAAAAGCTGTTTTCATATTTGGTATTATCGATTGAGTTTATTAATAGATTTTATTAAAATTTTCTAAAATAGTCAAATTATTTTTAAGCATTTTAAAACTGTTTTTCAATTGCTACGCTACATATAATTTTTACAAAAGTATTAATTTTTCTTAGCTCTATAACTTGATTACTTCTAACTAGTACTATAAATTAAACTAAGAAAATATAAACAAGGAAATTAGTTATGAAGTTAAAAGAATATTTTAAAAAGTTAGAAAGTACAGCTTTTGGTCCATGGCTTGCTGCATTTAAAAGATTATTTACAGAAAAGGAATTAGAAGAGGAAATAGCGAATATAAAACTAAACGAATCTGAAAAACAAGAGGTTAATAAAAAAGATTGGTCATGCCTCCATATTGCAGTTACGCCTATTAAAAAGCTATACGTTCAATAAGAGTACCAATAACCTTATCATGAATATCCAATGACTTGGAAAAGCAGATTGTCTTACGTGCAAGCCTCTTGCATCTCGTTCTAAGGTTCAAGTTACTTCGTTCTATCCGTTGAGTGTATTTTTTACTGATAATATGCTTTTTAGGGTCTAATAACCTAGCATAACTCCCCCATCCATCTGTATAGTAAAAAGTCACCTTGAAATTCTCTAGTTTTTTCAGTAATGATTCTAATGTGCTATCACATCTTGTACCAAACGTATAAGCAACTACTTTTAACGAAATCTTATCCAAGGCATACCAAAGCCATCGTTGTCTGGATTTATTCTGTACATAAGACCATTGTTCATCTATCTCAGGAGCAATAATTACTTCTGTTGTACTGATAGAATGATTTATTGTTTTTAATACTAGATTTTTTTAAAACACGGATAACTGTATTGATACCCGCTTTTAATACTCTTACTGTATCTCTAACTCCAGAGCCGTTGATTGACATTTCTACTATTTGCTCCTTAACTCCAGGCTTAGATGCATTATTAATATACTCCAATTGAAAATATCGATTACACCGCTTGCATTGATATCTCTGTTGTTTTGAAATTGAATATCCTGACTTTATTACTTCTTCTGTGTTGTTACAATATCTACACTTAACATCTATTTTTGCCATAACTCCTTAACTATAATTCTCTCTTATTACTGTTTGAGGATTATAGACTATTTACTCTAAACTGCAATACGGAGGCACGACCAGCAGCTGTTAATTAAAAGTTTGCTTGACTATTTCATACCAACAATTTTCAGGAGCGGCTGCTTTATTGCTAAAACCGCATATAATTAGCCGGTCTTTAGCTCTTGTCATTGCAACATAGAGTAGTCTTATATATTCCTGTAAGTCTTTTAATTTTTCAGCTTCTTTCAGATCTTGTAAAAATGCGGGTGTGTCCGCAGCATTAGCAGAAAAAAACATTTCCCCTTTATCGTCCCAAATAAATTTATTGCTACTTACCGGCAAAGTAGTAGAATCGCATAATATAACGATAGGAGCTTCAAGCCCTTTAGAGCCGTGGACGGTCATTACTCTTATTTTGTCTGAATGCTCTATATCACGTTTGATGTAGATATCGTTATTCTCAAACCAAGCAATGAATCCTTGCAGTGAATTATCTATATCATTTGTATAGTTTTTGCTTAATGTTAATAGTTCATTTATCATATCATCATCGTAAATCTCTTGTAAATTTAGATTATTCACCACTAAATCAAAGAAATTCTCAACAGTAGATATTTTATAAATTTCAATTAGGGAATTTAACTTAGCGTATATTTCTTCACAAGCAGATAGATTATCCCATAAACTATTATCGGTTTTATTTACAAGAAGTTCGTATAATTGTTTTTCGTTCATGCCGATAATCGGCGATTTTAGTAAGCCGGCAAGGTTTAAATCATCATCAGATAATAACACAAATTTAGCTACCGAGATTAAATCCATTATCGTTAGATTTTCCTTAAGGTTAATTCTATCGCTTATCTCAACTTTAAGCTTAGCTTTGCTAAGTTCTTTTATCAGATTATTACTAAACTCGTCTCTCTTTCTTACTAATATCATGAAATCTTTTTCAGATATTCTGCTTGCGGTAGAAGGCAAAATTTCTTTGCTTTCTATTTGTTCTTGTATAAAATTTATGATTTTTTCTATGAGTAAATCAGCGGCGGATTTAGAATTTTTATAATCTTCAGGCAATGCCCAAAAAAGCTCTTCTTGTTTTTCACTCGTTACTAAAGGCCAAATTGTCACTAGACCTTGATGTGTACGAAATGAGGATATTAAAGGATTATCCGAAAGGAATAAACTAGGGTAATTGGATTTTATATTTTTCAAAACATTATGAGTAAATTGTAAAATCTCTGCACATGATCTATATGAGCATTCAAGCGTGATATTTTTGAACTTCTTATTAGCATTTGTAAGATTTGTTTTTAGTTGCTCATTTACTAAGCTAAAATTATGAAGATCCGCTCCTTGAAAGCTAAAAATCGATTGTTTATCGTCACCAACGATAAAGGTACTATTATTTGGCTTATTTGCCGCGTTAAACTCTGTTATTAAAGTAGTGATAATATTCCACTGCTGGGGACTTGTGTCTTGTGCTTCATCGACCAAAATATGATTTATTTCACTTTCTAGCTTATGTAGCAACCATTCATGTGTAGTTTTATTATTCAGTAATTTCTCAGTGTAGTAAATTAAATCGTCATAATCGAGTAAATTATTTTCTTGCTTGTAGGAATCGTATTTTTTTAAAATAATATAAGCAAGTTTAGTAAGTAAATTCGTATGATATTCTAGCTCCTCTATGCGACGCAGCTCATCTAATCGGTAAATTTCAGAAGTGATTTTTTCTAGCTCTAACAATAATTTAGGATATTTTCTTATTAATTCTTTCGATAAAAAGCTTTTACGTTTTTTTCCGTCTTTGGTAAAAAAGATTTCTTTCGGTTCTATTTCCAAATCATATTCTGCAAATAAGTTTTTCACCTTATCGTAAATATTATTTAATTCCCCTAACGCTAATCTTTTATTATATATTTCTTTAGGAATTTGCTTATTTATAAATAACTTCTTGAATTTAATTTTCTGCTCGATTATTTCAGTAAAAATATCTTGCAATGTTATTTCATGAAAGCGGTTAAGTAAAATTTTAATTAAGTCATTATGCTCATCACTTAAGTAGATTTCATTTCTGATATTTAGGAAGATATCCTGTAATTTAGTTTCTTCAAGAATCTTAAATTCCGGTGTGATACCTGCTTCTAAAGGAAAAGTTTTAAGGATTTTTTGACAAAACGCATGAATTGTATAGATATTTAAAGGCTCAGTACTATTTAGTATTTTATCATATAAAGTTTTTGAATTTTCTATTTCTTGCGGTAGCGGCTTATTGCCGCTCATTAAGAAGAGTTCATTGTCTAATTTTTCTGCATCGCAAAGAGAAAGATGTTTAAGTTTACTATTAATTCTTGCTTGCATCTCTATAGAAGCAGCATTAGTAAAAGTAAGGCATAAAATATTTACAGGTTCTACGCCTGTTATTAACAAACGTAAAAACCGATCGGTTAGGATTTTGGTTTTACCTGTACCTGCTGATGCGGATACCCAAACGGAATAATTAGGATCGGATGCTTGTTGTTGTAGATTGCTCATTTTTTCTTTTTTCTATGCGTCCCTAATCGTCATTGCGAGCAGCCGTAGGCTGTGTGGCAATCTCGTTAAATATCCTGAGATTGCTTCGTTAATTACTTACGTAATTTCCTCGCAATGACGGAAAACTGATCCCTATACAGAAATGACATTACGCCTATAAATAATATAAATCACTATTAAAGATACAGCAAGACCAAACCAAGTTAGGGCATATTCTAAATGGTCATTTCTGATTGCTGCTAAATGATTTATTGAAAGAGGTAATAAAATATCTAGATTGCTAATATCTTTTCCTTCCGCAATAATATAAAAATTCTCTAGATTTAATTCTAAGGTTTGAGATGCTTCTTTTAAATCTAAAGTTAGCCACACATTATTTTTTATATCGTTAGCAGGTAAGTAGCTACGAGTTTTTTCAGACGGCATAGTAACACCGATAATCTCATGTTGTTGGTCGTTTGTAGCTTGAGTGATAATATTTTTATTGCGATTACTAAACCAGCCTCGTGCTACTAAAATAACTTTATCTTCTATGGTTTTAAAAGGAGTAACTAAATAATAGCCGTCTTTTTCACTCGACATTGACCTTCTACCGTATAAATATATGTCTTTATTAGGTAAAAATTGACCGGTGATTTTTACTTTGTGATAAGGTAAATCATCTTGAATTTCTGCTAAATTAATTGCCGGCGAAGTTAGATTAGCTTGCATTGAAGCTAAAAATAATTTCTTTTCCTTTAAACGACTAAGCTGCCAAAAGCCTAGAGATACGAGTATTATAAAGGTGATAAGTACAACAAGGTTTATTTTCATAGGTAAGTTTTAGGAATGTTGATAATCGTCATGAGCTAAGCGACTACAAAGAGCCTGGCAATCTCATGAAACAATATAAAATTTCTGAGATTGCCGCGTCGCCTACGGCTCCTCACAATGACGTTTTACTAAGCAGTTTTTAAAATACTACTAAGAAACTTTTTATGTTTTTGTAGCTCTTCTTTTGTAGGCTTAACAACAATACCGGCTTCTTTTTTTGGGGCATCTACACGATTAACCGTTAAGTTATTTATCCCGACAGATTTATCAACCATTTTAAAAGCGGATTGTCTACCACCCGTTAGTTCCACATATACTTCTGCAAGTAATGCCGCATCTTTCAAAGCCCCGTGAAGCTGCCTACCTGAATTATCAACTTTAAATCTTTTACATAATGCGTCAAGATTATATTTTGAGCCTGGAAACATACTTCTAGCCATAACTAGAGTGTCTATAGCATTGGACAGTTCTAAAAGTTTGATTTCCGCTCTTTTTAATAATGATAATTCATGATTTAAAAACTTAATGTCGAAAGGAGCATTATGAATAATAAGTTTGCTATCTGAGATAAATTCTAAAAAATCATCGGCTATTGTATGAAACAAAGGTTTGTCCTTTAAAAACTCACCGGAAATACCGTGAATTCTATAAGCATCAAACGGCATATCTCGCTCAGGATTAATATAAAAATGAAAATTCCTGCCTGTTAATACCTTATTCACCATCTCAATTGCACCGATTTCGACGATTCGGTGACCTTGTCGTGGGTCAAGTCCCGTAGTTTCGGTATCTAAAATTATTTCTCTTAAACTCGACATTCCCAATCCTTTATTATTCTTTTAAAATCGTCATTGCGAGCAGGTATTGTTGCGTAGCTCGAGCAAAACGTTCAATGTCATTCCTGCGAAAGCAAGAATCCAGGGTAAAGCACGTTAGGTGTCACCTCGTGGCTTGACCACGGGGTCCAGAAAAAAACTAACAAAGACTGGATACCGCGATCAAGTCGCACAACTGTCCGAAGTTCGAGGAAGCCTAGAAAACAAAGGAATTCTTGAACTTGGATGGGTCGTGCTGGTATAAAAGTATAATATCATAAGTAATAGCTCTTCGTAGTTGTTCAACAAATCTTTTTCTAGCTAACTTGAAACTATCAATATTATTTAGCTTTTTAAAAGTTAGAATAAGTAAAGCCGCTATTAATATTATATAAAACACTACCTTAATACCATTTATATCTCTAGAAAGAAAATGCTTAGCATTTAGGTGTTGTTTGATAAACTTAAAAAATACTTCTATATCCCATCTCATCTTATAAATATCTGTTATCTCAACAGCACTTAGTTCTGTTAGATTCGTTAAAAATACAAACTCTTTCCCATTAATCCGGTGTTTTGTTTTAATTAATCGAAATTCTTCTTTAATCCAATGTATATCTCTGCTTCGTAGATTTACTATATAATCTCCTAATATATCCAAATCTCTATCTGCTTCTAAACCTGCTTCCGCCTCTTGCTCATTAGACTTTATTATCTTGTAATTAACCTTATCATTTAAACGGGTAACAAACTTTATCCCTGCTTGCTTAAACTCTTGAAATGTTTTACGTGCGCTTATCCCTCTATCAAATACAACTATATCTTCCTTTGATAAACTTGCCTCTTCTATAGCGGCTTTAAGGGCTACATCCTCACTATTATCACTAGCTTTATCACCAAAACGTACGCTAGACGGTAGAGAGTCAAATCCTACACTAAATTTTATCTGATGCTTACTTCCTGTTGAGGTCTTAAAACCGCATTTTAACAATTTACTCGACAGCGTTACCAAAGTAGAATCAAATAATTCTATATTCTTTCCCTCATTTGATACTATATCTTTCCCTATACTCTTTCTTAAACTACTAAATATACTTTCATAATACCTATAATCAATCGCTTTAAGTCTATCTGATATTCCGCTCTTGCTTGCTCGTACTATGTTCCCTCTATGGTATACTGTAAATTGATGTTCTTCAAAACTCTCTTCTATCACTCTTAAACTTATCTTATCTTCTTCGCATATATTATATAGTAATATCTGAAACAATGACTTCCCTGTAAGCTTATGGTTTACCTTATCTATCTTATATTCTGCTCCAACTGACTCAAATAAACTGTCCGGTATTTTTGATAACAATTCTGAATATCTTACTACCATATATAACTCCTACTAAAAATAGAAATTATTTTATCACTACTCTACTTATTTTTCAACTTCGGACAGTTGTGATCAAGTCGCGGTATGACAAAGAACTAGATTCCCGCCTACGCGGGAATGACATAAGTACCATACAACAAGCTTACAATTTCCTCGCAATGACGAGAATTAGCTTCTCTATTTGTTTTTCCAAGTCTAACATATCAACGCCGCTATTTATAGCAAAATCTGCTTTTGCTATTTTGCTCTCTTGTGATAGTTGAATTTCTTTGATTTTATTATAAATCTCTATATCAAATGAAGTTCTCGTTATTGCTCTTTGCATTCTTATTTCTTCAGAGCAGTATATTGTTACGACAAAATCAAAATATTTATCAAATTTAGCTTCATAAAGCAACGGTATTTCGGCAAAGCCAAATTTGAAATTAGCATTTTCTTTTTTAAATAAAATGAGTTTATCTATCAGTAATGGGTAAATAAAATTTTGTAATTTTTCTCTAGCTAGGTCGTTATTGTAGATTAAATTGCTGATTTTTCCGATATTGAAAGATTCAAGTTCAGGGAGTAATTTTAAGATTTGAGTTTGCACGCTTAAATCTTGATATAATTCTTTTATACATCTATCGGCACAAAAAGTTTTATATCCTTTTTCTGCTAAATAATCCAAAATAAAAGTTTTCCCCGATGCGTAGCTACCGGTAATACCTATTGCTAACATTTTGTTATAAAAATTTTATGTTCATTAGCGAGTTTTATAGTTAATTCTTCTTCGACTATAATTACGTTATTTTTCTGAATCGCTACTCCTTTGTAATTATATTTAGCAAGATTCTTTATAGTATCAGGACCGATTGTTGGCATATCTAGGCGAGTATCTTGACCTAATTTTGGTATTTTTACTAATACTCCTCCATAAGGTTTTTTACGCAAATCTGCACATCTCGCTATTAAATTATCCGTTCCTTCAGCAGCCTCTATACCAAGTATGTAACCATTTTCAACTATAACCGATTGTGCAATATCGAATGAACTTAAATGATTCAACAATTTTACTCCAAGCTCAATATCATTTTTATCTAAATTCGTAAGGGTGGTATCAGTTATAATATTGGAGTTACCTTGTTGATTTTTATATATTTCGTTACTTGAAATTACTTTAAAACCGTAGCTTTCAAAAAAATCCGCTACTATTTTTAGCAAATTATCATCTCCTCGAATTTTTTGCCCAACTATTTTGAAAAGCAATAAACCACCTATTTTATCTACAGATAAATTTTTAAAATTCGGTCTATTAACTCCGCCTATAAAAATAATATTTTGTACCTCATTATCCTTAAAATATCTTATAGCTTCACCAACCATACCGATTTTTAAAATCTTATATTCAAAATCTTTAATTTGATCTATATCAGCTTCGTCTTTAATCGCCGTTATATAACACTTGCCGCCTTGCTTTGTATAGTTACTTGCTATTAAGTAAGGTAATGAACCTCTGCCTGCGATAATTCCAAGATTTGGTAGCATAATTAAGTTTTTAATTTAGAATTCTAAAAATTTATTATAAGTCCATTTTTAATATAAATCTAGAATTCTTATTTGACCTTTACATTTTAATCAAATTAAGGCATAATATTTGGTGCTAATATAGCTATAGTAATAAACGTAATTTAGAATAGAGGTTGCGGACTCGGGGGCAGTACCCGACGCCTCCACCAATACTCGATCAACTTCAAAAATTGGCTACGTCGTTCTACAAGTACTGCGGTACTCACGTATTAAGTATACGCTCCGTTCCTCGTCTTGTGAACTCCTTGCTCTTTTTGAAGTTGATCTTCGTATATTTACAATAATATACGAATAATGCTTGTATTTTAAAAATTGAATTTTATTTTGAAAGGTGAGCAAACGGAGCGTACACTTAGTACGTGAGTATGCGAATCCTTGATAAAATGAAAGAGCAATTTTAAAAAGATAAGCATTATTTTATGGGGGCGAAATAGGATCGACGTACCTAATAAAAAGATTGCTTTTACTCGGGATGATTCCGCCGATGGCTTTTGTCATATGGGTCAAAACAAAGAAACGCAAACGATAATAATCGTTATGTAGGTGCTCCAGATTTAGCTGCAGCTTAAGCCTACGCGGCTGGGGGTTCGCCGGGCAACAGAAAAACCCCACACGATTCTTTTCTTTGAAAAGTAGTATTTCATACTCCTTTCCAAAGAAGTTTAAAATAATGAGTAATAAAGATGAAAAGCGGTTTCCATCTTTATTACAAAATTTAATTTATATTATTGACCTTTTGAATTTATTCAGAGTAATATTGTTTATTTTTCCTCATATGAATATAGAATATAAAAAATTTGTGAATGAATATATGCTAGAATTTGTAAAAAAAATTCTAACTAAGATTCAGCATGAAAATTTATATTGGGATCAGTTAATATACATATCGTACAGAACCGATAACCCTGCGGTAATTTTACCTTCAAAAGTTAAACAGGCATATCCAAAACAGATAACAATAGTACTTCAATATCAGTTTGAAAATTTAATAGTAAATGATACCGGTTTTTCCTTAACGGTAAGTTTTGACGGTGTTAAAGAAATAATTTACGTACCTTTTGATGCACTTATTAGCTTTGTTGATTCCAATAATAATTACAGCCTAACTTTTAATCAGTCGTTAAATATACAAGAAAATCACCAACATGAAGAGGAAATAAGTAGTAATAAAAGTTATAAAACTTCATTATCTCCAAATCCAAATGTTATAATGTTAGATAAGTTTCGTAACTCTTCTAAACCTAGTTAATGCCCATATATGGATTCAAAAGTAGTTATATATACTGATGGTGCATGTGCAGGTAATCCTGGTCCTGGAGGATGGGGAGCTTTGCTTCAATTTAATGATACTAGCAAAGAAATATTTGGGTATGAGTTGGATACGACTAATAATCGTATGGAAATTACGGCAGCACTTGAAGCATTAAGGATTTTAAAAAAATCTTGTAATGTTGAGATTTATACCGATAGTAAATATTTGCAACAGGGAATTACCGCTTGGATTCATAATTGGATAAAAAATAATTGGTGTAAAAGCAACAATGAACCCGTTAAAAATGCCGATTTATGGCAAAAATTATACGCAGAATTGAGTAAACATACTATTATTTGGAAATGGGTAAAAGGTCATGCAAATAATAGCGGTAATATTGCTGCCGATAAACTTGCAGTGCAAGGAAGAGAAACTGCTATAGAAATTTTAAAATGTCATGGATAGATAAGTTTTTTATTACTTTTTTTCATAAAAAAGTAGGAGAAGATGAGTTTTTGAATCAATATTATGAAAGCCGTAATATTGATTATTTAGGGCGTCCAAGGAGGTTTGTTATTTATAAGAATGTAAATGAACCTACAAAAATTCCGCCGAGTTGGCACGCTTGGTTACATCATTTAGTAAATGAGATACCGAAAAATATTCAGCTTTTCCCGTGGCAAAAGAATAATAAAATAGTTAAAAAGCCGCCTAAAACATCAAATCTTAAATATAGTAGATGGCAACCGTAATTAATTAATAAAATATAAAAAAGCAATGAAACAAAATATTATTGAAACAATTATCGGCTTTGTAGTATTAATTATTGCTTTGCTATTTTTGATTTTTGCCTACAAGACAGGTAGTTCTATAACTAGCTCAAAAGGTTATCAGGTAACTGCTAATTTTCAGAGTGCAGAGGGTATAGCAGTTGGAAGCGACGTAATGATCTCAGGTATAAAAATAGGTAGTGTAAAGAAAATTACTTTAGATCCTAATAGCTTTTATGCAAGTGTATATCTAAATATTAATGATGATGTTAAAATACCTAAAGATTCTAAAGCCCAAGTAGTCACCAGCGGGTTACTTGGAGGTAAATATATTTCAATTGTACCTGGTAATGATGATGAAAATTTAGCGGCTAATGAAGAGATAAGATATACTCAATCAGCAATTAATATTGAATCATTAATTAATAAAATTGTTTCTTCATTCGGTAGTAAGTAGAAGTAATACGAAATAAAAAATCATTAAATTTAGCCGAATCTAAACTAGATTCGGTTTTTTTATTATTTAAGCTATTGTAAAGTGTTTACAAGAGGAGTATCTTATAATTGTAAGCAAAGTAATTTGCTTAACAAAATTTAAACTAATAAAGGAGTAAAATATGAAAGAATCAAATTCAAACTCTGCTAAAGAAGATGTCGAAGGTATCAAAAAAGATATTGAAAGCTTAGTTTCAAGATTACGTAATTTAAAAGGTAAATCCGGAGATATTCTAGATGAGCAGTTAGGTAATTTATCATCCGTTATGGAACATTATAAAGATAAGGGAATAGATAAAGGTAAAGCTAATGTAGCGGATTTATGTGAGTCGACACGTGACCACCCTTTGCGGAATCTCGCCTACGCTTTTGGTGCAGGCGTGTTGCTAGCTATTCTTATGAAATAGGTAATTCAATGTTAAAATCTCTAATATATGAATTATTAAAAAGTAGCATTAAGCAAGAAGAGAAATCTTATGGCAAACCATTTGTCTATTTTTTTAATATTCTAGGTTTAGTTTTAATAATTATTGCTAATTATTGTTATTGTTCGGATAGTATGGAATTTTATTTTCTTATGCAAAGCGGAATAATTTCTATTATATCTTCTATAGTTATTGAAGCTGTTAGATGTTATTTAAAATACAAAAATAGATATCGTACTCTAGATTCTTTAAGGTCCAAAAGTAGAGAGTTAGTAGAGAGCATAAGTACGCCGTTTACTGACTTAGTCTCAACTAAGACCTTAATAAGATATTTACCTACGATAATTCGCTATGTTCCAAGTACCATACTGACATTTTTAGTATGTACTTATATTAAAAGAAAATTCTTAAAAAATGTTACATATCCACTTTTAGGTAAGTAGTAATTTATTTCTCGGTTTAGGTATTCTAAACCGAGCTTTAAATAATTCTGTCTTAACTTAACAAATACAGTTTCAATTTTTGTAAGATTCGCTGTGACTATGTCATTCCTGCGAAAGCAGGAATCCAAACAAAAAGTATAAATACAGCAAATTTTTGAAATTAAAAGCTTAGGTTATCTTGCTTTATGCTGGTTCCTGCTTCCGCAGGAATGACACCTAGCAGTTTTCTTGAGCCATGAAACAACACTGGTCAAACGAACTAGGTGACAATGAACAGTCACGATTCGTTTATAGCTTCATTAAGCTCACTCTTAAATTAGTTATTCTTCTTTCTTAAATTTTTGGGAAATCTACATTATCTTAGCCAAGTGTATGAAGGTGTTTAAGCTTTCTTCGTCGTCTTTGGTCATTATATAAGGTACTTTAACATGGTCATGCCTCCATATTGCAGTTACGCCTATTAAAAAGCTATACGTTCAATAAGAGTACCAATAACCTTATCATGAATATCCAATGACTTGGAAAAGCAGATTGTCTTACGTGCAAGCCTCTTGCATCTCGTTCTAAGGTTCAAGTTACTTCGTTCTATCCGTTGAGTGTATTTTTTACTGATAATATGCTTTTTAGGGTCTAATAACCTAGCATAACTCCCCCATCCATCTGTATAGTAAAAAGTCACCTTGAAATTCTCTAGTTTTTTCAGTAATGATTCTAATGTGCTATCACATCTTGTACCAAACGTATAAGCAACTACTTTTAACGAAATCTTATCCAAGGCATACCAAAGCCATCGTTGTCTGGATTTATTCTGTACATAAGACCATTGTTCATCTATCTCAGGAGCAATAATTACTTCTGTTGTACTGATAGAATGATTTATTGTTTTTAATACTAGATTTTTTTAAAACACGGATAACTGTATTGATACCCACTTTTAATACTCTTACTGTATCTCTAACTCCAGAGCCGTTGATTGACATTTCTACTATTTGCTCCTTAACTCCAGGCTTAGATGCATTATTAATATACTCCAATTGAAAATATCGATTACACCGCTTGCATTGATATCTCTGTTGTTTTGAAATTGAATATCCTGACTTTATTACTTCTTCTGTGTTGTTACAATATCTACACTTAACATCTATTTTTGCCATAACTCCTTAACTATAATTCTCTCTTATTACTGTTTGAGGATTATAGACTATTTACTCTAAACTGCAATACGGAGGCACGACCTGCTTTTTAATAGGCGTAACTGCAATATGGAGGCATGACCTTACTATACAGATGGATGGGGGAGTTATGCTAGGTTATTAGACCCTAAAAAGCATATTATCAGTAAAAAATACACTCAACGGATAGAACGAAGTAACTTGAACCTTAGAACGAGATGCAAGAGGCTTGCACGTAAGACAATCTGCTTTTCCAAGTCATTGGATATTCATGATAAGGTTATTGGTACTCTTATTGAACGTATAGCTTTTTAATAGGCGTAACTGCAATATGGAGGCATGACCATTTTTTAAGTATTGCGACCTTTAATCTTAATTTTTATATTCCAGGATAAATTATAGTATGCTAAGATATTGCTTTTAAAAATAAGTGATTATCAGTGTCAAAATTCTCATTTAACATTCATCATCAGAATAAAAAAGCTAGAAGCGGCATTATCACAACCGCACACGGTGAGATTCGTACTCCGGCCTTTATGCCGGTCGGGACTAGAGCAACCGTTAAGGCAATGCTGCCTGAATCAGTAGCTGAAACGGGAGCAGATATATTACTCGGCAATACTTACCACTTAATGCTGCAGCCAAGTGCTGAACGTATAGCACGCTTTGGCGGTTTGCATAAATTCATGAATTGGGATAAGCCTATACTCACCGATTCCGGCGGTTTTCAGGTAATGTCGTTATCGAAGTTACGCAAGATAACTGAAGAGGGAGTAAGTTTCAGCTCTCATATTAACGGTGATAAATATATGTTAACGCCTGAGCGTTCTACCGAAATACAACATTTACTCGGTAGTACTATCACTATGGCTTTTGATGAATGTACGCCTTACCCTGCAACCTTTGAAGAAGCTAAAACTTCTATGCAGCTTACGACTAGATGGGCAAATAGATCACGTAATGCCTTTGTTAAAAGAGATGGCTATGCACAATTCGGTATTATTCAAGGTAGTGTTTACGAAGAATTACGTGAGGAGTCAGCTAAAGATTTAGTAGAACTCGATTTTGAGGGTTATGCTATAGGCGGGCTTGCGGTAGGTGAGGGGCAGGAGCTTATGTTTAAAGTACTTGATTATGCTCCTGATTTTCTGCCGCAAAATAAGCCGTGCTATTTAATGGGAGTCGGTAAGCCTGCTGATATTATCGGTGCAGTTAACAGGGGTATAGATATGTTTGACTGCGTAATCCCGACACGTTCAGGTCGTAACGGTCAGGCTTTTACTAAATACGGCACGGTAAATATCCGCAATAGTAAATACGCCGATGATAATGAGCCACTAGAGCATGATTGCCTATGTCCTGCTTGTAAAAACTATAGTAAAGCTTATCTGCATCATTTAGTTAGAATCGGTGAAATACTTGGCTCAATGTTAATGACTTGGCATAATCTAACATATTTTCAAAACCTCATGAGCCGCATTAGAGAATATATTAAACTAGGTAAAGATTTTGATTTTGATTCTTAAATTGACTAATTATAAAATATGTCTTATTATATGTACATGTACTTAAATATGTCATATTATGGAAGCAATATCTTACACCAAAGCAAGAAATAATTTTGCAGATATTATGGAAAAAGTTTGTGTAGACCATACTTCAGTGATTGTAACTAGGCAAAAACAAAAACCGGTGGTTATTATGTCTCTTGAAGATTATAATGCTATGGAGGAAACTTTATATTTATTAAAAAGCCCTAAAAATGCTGAAAGACTAAAACGAGCAATTAACGATTTTGAAGCAAATAAAAATTTTAAAACAGTCTCTTTATAATGGAAATATCATTTCATGTTGATGCATGGGCAGATTATTTGTACTTTCAAAAAAACGATACAAAAATTCTAGAAAAAATAAATGAGTTAATTAAGGATATTACACGTTCTCCCTTTACAGGAATTGGTAAACCTGAAGGCTTAAAGTATAATTTATCAGGCTATTGGTCTCGCCGAATTAATCACGAACATAGACTAATATATACTGTTAAAGGTAAAACCGTTTATATATTACAATGTAGATATCATTATTAAATCCGAATTTTAAATAAAAGTATGAACTACTAATGCAAAATATTGATTTAATATCTGAAGAAGAAGCAAAAAAATTACTAGAAGAACTAGCTGATAAAATAGCAGCGTATAATCATGCTTATTATATAGAAGATAATCCTTTAGTTTCAGATGCCGAGTATGATCAGCTATTTAATACCAATCTCAAGCTTGAACAAAAATTTCCTCATTTAATTTTAGAAAATAGTCCTAGCAAGAAAGTAGGGGCTAAAATAACAAATAAATTTGCTAAAATTACGCATCAAGTACCAATGTTATCTCTTAGCAATAGCTTTGATGAGCAGGATGTGAAAGATTTTGTAGAGCGTATTAAAAATTTCTTACGTCTTGATGAGTTTTCTCCTATCTTTTGTGAGCCTAAAATAGACGGTTTGTCTTTTTCTGCTATTTATAAAAACGGGTTGCTTACAACGGGAGCTACAAGAGGTGACGGATATGTCGGTGAAGATATAACGGCAAATATTAAAACAATCAAAAATTTTCCTCATAAAATAGATAATGCTCTGGAGTTTTTAGAAGTACGAGGGGAGATTTATATTGAAAAACAAGATTTCTTAAACCTGAATAAAGAACAAGAAGAGCAGGGTAGAGATAAATTTGCTAACCCCCGTAATGCTGCTGCCGGTTCGCTTCGTCAGCTTGATGCTTCTATTACCGCTCAAAGGCCGCTCAAATATTTTGTCTATTCAGGTGGAGTAACTGAGCAGAATCTTGCTTCTTCTCAAAATGAGTTACTTACAAAGTTAAAAGAATTCGGTTTTAGCGTTAATGAAATATCTAAGCTTGCTAGTTCTGAAGAAGAAATATTTACCTTTTACGAGTATCTCAAAACAAATAGAGAAAATTTACCTTATGAAATTGACGGGGTAGTATATAAGCTAAATGATTTTGCACTGCAAAATAGAATGGGGTTTATTGCTAGATCTCCAAGATTTGCTACTGCACATAAATTTCCGGCTATAATAGGACAAACAAAGCTGCTTTCTATTACAGTGCAGGTAGGTAGAACCGGTACATTAACGCCGGTAGCGGAGCTTGAGTCTATAGAAATAGGCGGGGTAGTTGTTAGCAGAGCAACATTACATAATTTCCAAGAAATCATGCGAAAAGATGTACGTATCGGCGATTATGTGTTCTTGCAGCGTGCCGGTGACGTCATCCCTAAAATCATGGGAGTTGATACTCGGAAGCGTCCTAATGATACCATGCCGTTTGATACTCCTTTATTTTGCCCTTCATGCAATTCTAAGTTGCATTATGTGCCTGAAGATATTATTATACGCTGTGATAACGGTCTTAACTGTCCTGCTCAGAATTATGAGCGTATCCGTCATTTTGTATCGAAAAACGCTATGGATATTGAAGGGCTTGGACGTAAGCAAGTTGAGTTTTTAATAGATAAGGGATTAATTAGCAATCCACTCGATATATTCTTTTTAAAAGAAAAAAATGATTCTAGCTTAGTAAAACTTGAAAATATGGATGGGTGGGGCAAAAAATCAGTAGAGAATCTTTTTAAAAATATCGAGAAATCAAAGAACGTTAGTTTGCCAAGATTCATATACGCTCTAGGTATAAGGCATATCGGTGAACAAAACGCTAAATTGCTTGCTAGAGAATTTAGCAGCTATGGTAATTTTATAGCTCAAATGGAATTGCTTAGTAAAAATGATCCTGATATTTATCAGAAATTAAATGATTTAGAGGGTATCGGCGATAAGATTCTAGTAGATATTATTGATTTTTTTGATATTAAAGAAAATACCCAGCTTATCAAAAAACTTGGTGAAGTATTAAATATTGAAGATTATAAAGAGACTAGAGAACAAAGTAGTTTAACAGGTAAGATAGTGGTGTTTACCGGTAGCTTACCGACGATATCTAGAGCGGAAGCTAAAGCAACGGCTGAGAAGCTTGGAGCTAAAGTTGCAGCTAGCGTATCGTCTAACACGGATTTAGTAATAGCAGGCCTTGATGCAGGCAGTAAGCTTAAAAAAGCTAAAGAGCTTAATATTAAAATTATTGATGAAGAAGAATGGCTTACGCTTATAAAAAATGCTTAGGAAAAGCAGCTGTTGCATTTTTTGCAACAACTGCCGCGATCTAAAGGAATAAGAACTAATGAACAAAGAAATAGAAAATCAGATAGTAATTTATCAAGATGACAACGGGGAAGTTAATGTTGATGTACAATTATATAATGAAACAGTTTGGTTAACTCAAAATCAATTAGCTAAGCTTTTTGACAGAGATAGAACAGTTATTACAAAACATTTAAAAAATATATTTAAAGAGCAAGAATTAGAAGAAAACGCAACTGTTGCATTTTTTGCAACAGTTCAAATAGAAGGAGAAAAGAGCGTAGAAAGACAAATAGAATACTACAATTTAGATGCTATAATATCAGTAGGATATAGGGTAAATTCTAAGAGAGGGATCGCTTTTAGAAAATGGGCTACAAACTTACTTAAAGAATATCTCATTAAAGGCTATAGTATTAATCAAGATAAAATCACACAAAAGAAATTAAATAATCTGTAACAAACAGTAGAACTATTAACTAATACTTTGATAAATCAAAACTTAGTAAATAGTACAGGACAAGAATTAATTAATCTTATCAAGAATTACTCTAAAACATGGAAGATATTAGTTAAATATGATGAAGACAAATTAAATCCACCAACAAAATTACAGTTAGAAACTAATGGATTATTAAGCTACCAAGAATCTTTAGAAGCAATTAAAAAATTAAAGCAAGAATTAGGAAAGCAAGAAGATGCAGAAATAAGTAATTTATTTGGAGCTGAAAGAGACAATAGTTTTAAGGGAATCTTAGGTAATATTGATCAAACTTTTGACGGTAAATCTTTATATAACTCGGCAGAAGAAAAAGCGGCTCATTTGTTATATTTTCTAATAAAAGATCATCCATTTAGTGACGGTAATAAAAGAGTAGGTTGTTTACTTTTTTTACTTTATCTTACCAAAGCAAAAATTGGATTAAAAAATATTGGAGTAAGTGCTATGACATCACTAGCATTGCTTATTGCAGAAAGCGATCCTATACAGAAAGAATTAATGATTAACTTAATTATGAATTTAATAAATGATTAGTTTTATGGTTAATAAAGCTCAATTAGTACAAGCGGTAATTAAAAATTATTTACGTGAATTAAAAGAAGATAGAGAAGATGCAGAAATTGCTTTAGCAAGAAGCAATAATAAAAGTGATAAATTACTTACTTCAGAAGAAGCAGTAGAATTATTAAAAAAGAAATATGGTTTATAATTTTGAACTATCGTCATATTTATCATGCAGGCAATTTTGCCGATATAGTCAAGCATTTAGTGCTAATTAGCGTTTTAGAACAGCTGAAGAGAAAAGATAAACCTTTTGCGGTTTTAGATGCTTTTGCGGGTCTTGGTCTTTACGATTTAAATTCGGAGGCGGCTTCTAAAACTCTAGAAAGCGATACGGGTATTAATAAATTACTGCAAGCTACCAATCCTATCCCTATACTCTTACAAACTTTCTTAAATATAGTAAATCTAGCAGGAGAAAATCACTACCCGGGTTCGCCTTTTATAATTAAGCAATTATTAAGACCAAATGATCGCTTAATTGCCTGCGAACTTCATCCAAGCGATTATTTGAGCCTAAAACAACTATTACCGACTAATGCTCACAACATAGATGCTTATAATGCTATTAAAGCTTTTCTGCCCTTTAAAGAGAATAGAGGATTAATTTTTCTTGATCCGCCTTTTGAGGTCAGAAATGAGTTTCAAAAACTACTCGAAGCACTTAAAAAAATTAAGCTACGAGTTCTTAATAATCCCGTCTTAATTTGGTATCCTATAAAAGATTTACCTTTAGTCCGTGATTTTTACCACAACTACAAGAATATCGGATTTAAAGAAACTATAATTATTGAATATGAGCTTTTAAATAGTGATAAAAATATGGTAAAGTGTGGGTTAATGTTAATTAATCCTCCAAATATAAAAGGGGGTATGGAGAAATTAACAGAATATTTAAGCGATATTTTAAACTTGAAATTTACGTATATTTATTTTTAATGTCTTTCCAAAAATATATCTTTTTACTGTTTATAGTTTTTCTTGTTCAAGGTTGCAGCAGTATTAAAGAATCTAGCGATACTACATTACTTTCTACTACTTCATCTCAATTAAAGCAAAAATATAAAATTAGTCATGCGGATTTAGTAGTACAGTATGATTTAACAAATAAAAATAGCAAGTGTATATATGCAAAAAACTTAGGTCTAATAATTAATAACCCTAAGCAAAATAAGATTTTTTTACAAAAATTCCATAATAAAAATCCGGCAGAATTTAATAAAGCAGCTGAAATAAAAATATCTGATATAAAGGCAGTTGTAACAAAGCTAAATTCAAAATATAAGTTTCTCTCTAAACCGGAAGCTAGTTATTTTGCAAAAAAACAAACTCATAGGAATAACATCTCGGAATTAACCAAGCTTGATAAAATAATTAGTACAATACCGCTTATGATGCCGGAATATGAGCCGAAAATTACTAGCCATTACGGAACTAGGAAAAGTCCTCATAAAAAGAAAAGAAAAAAGAAATGTTTCCATAGCGGTATTGATTTACAAGCTAAAAAAGCAGCACAGGTATTTGCGGCAGCAAGTGGAATTGTTATAAAAGCAGCAAGAGCACCTGACTACGGGAATTTTGTTGAGATTAAACATGGACGTAAATTGGTTACGAAATATGCTCATTTAAAAGAAATGTCAGTTAAGGAAGGAAGTAAAATTAAGCGAGGTCAATTTATCGGTATACAAGGAAAAACCGGTAATGCTACGGGTGAGCATTTGCATTTTGAAATTCTATTAGATAACAAAGCAATCAATCCGTTTGACTTTATTTTTAATTGTCGTAAATGTTGATTGTTCTGTCATTGCGAGGAAATTACGAAGTAATTGACGAAGCAATCTAGTAAAAAATGCTATAAAATTTATTGCTGGATTGCCGCACTCCCTATGGTCGCTCGCAATGACGATTTTCGAGCCATACAACAAAACCACTATTAACATGATATACATTAACTATGATCAAACTTTTATATCCTGAATTTTGGCAGAGGCGAGATATTATAGCTTATTTACTTTTGCCCGTGAGTCTGATATATCAATTTTTGGGCTATTTACGAGCTAGTCTAGCACGTCCTATTATGTTGCCTGCTAAAGTTATTTGTGTCGGTAATTGTAGCGTAGGAGGTACAGGTAAGACACAAATAGTAATGTATCTAGCCAAATTACTGAGAGCTAAAAATGTAAGTTTTGTAATAGTAACTAAGGCTTATGGTAGTAACCTTAAAAGTGCAACTACCATACATCAAGGACATACAGCATTAGAGGTAGGAGATGAAGGAGTAATACTTGCAAAGTATGGAACAGTTATTGCTACTAAAAATATTAAAGAGATTTTACCATTAATTAACGAGCTTAAACCTGATATAATAATAATGGATGATTTCCTACAAAATCCTTATTTTCATAAAGATTTTACTATAGTTTCAGTAGATAGCCAAAGGCTTTTCGGCAATGGTTTTCTAATTCCTGCCGGTCCTTTAAGACAATATCCAAATAAAGCCCTTGATGCAGCTGATTTAATTTTTTTAGTCAGTAGTACCAATGATAAAATACCGAATATTTTAACTCCTTATATTGATAAGCTAATAAATGCTCAAATAGTTCCCTCAACCAATATAGATAAAACTAAAAACTACTTTGCTTTTAGCGGCATCGGTAATCCTGAGCGTTTCTTTTCAACTTTAGAAAATTATGGGCTTAATATAGTAGGACATAAAATTTTTCCTGATCATTATAATTATTTACAAGCAGATTTAGAAAATTTATATTCATTAGCTAAAGAGCATAATGCTACCTTAATTACTACACGAAAAGATTATGTTAAGTTCAGTGAATTTAGCTATAATGATATTACTTGTTTAGATGTAGAACTATCTATAAACAATCCTGATTTATTAAATGAAAAAATTTTTAAAAAAGTTCAGATATTTAATTGAGTATTTTATCGTTGTTATATTCCTAAAAGTAATAGGAATATTCGGTGTAGATAAAGCAGCAGATATTTGTAGTTTTATAGCAAGAAAAGTCGGTATATTATTCGCCGTTAATAAAATTGCTAGACGAAATATTAAAGCAGTATTCGGCGATATGTGTGATGCCCAAAAAATCATAGATCAAACTTGGGATAATTTCGGCAGATTTATAGGCGAGAGTGCTTATGTTAATAAAATGAGTGAAACCGAGTTAGAAAATAGAGCCGAGATAATAGGTATTGAGAATATTAAAAAGCTAGGAGAGCAACCTTTTTTATTATTTAGCGGTCACTTTGCCAATTGGGATATCGGTCTTAATCTTCTGCATAAATCTTATCCGAAATTTGCCGTAATTTATCGTAAAGCAAATAACCCGTATGTTAATAAGCTAATTAATGAAAGTCGGGCTAGTGATAAATTGAGGCTTATACCTAAAGGTCCTGACGGTAGCAGAGCTTTAGTTAGGGCTATCAAGGAGAGTGAATCTATTGTTATGCTTGTTGATCAAAAAATGAACGATGGAATTGAAGTGCCTTTTTTAGGACATCCTGCTATGACTGCAAACGCCATAGCTAAAATTGCTTTGCAGTATAAATATCCAATTATACCTTGCCAAATCATTAGAACTAAAGGCAGTTATTTTAAAGTAATAGTTCACCCGCAATTGAGTTTTAAGCAAACCGGCGATAATAAAGCCGATTGCTATAATATTATGCTTAATATTAATCAAATGTTAGGAGAATGGGTTAAAGAAAACCCCTCTCAATGGTTCTGGTTTCACAACAGATGGAAGAAATAATGTATACTCGTTTAATTTGAAAAATTGGCGTCGTTGTTTTATATTTTTTGACCGCAGCGTACATACTAGTACGTGAGGATCAAAAAATATAAAACAACGACGCCAATTTTTCAAATTAAACTTCGTCTACTATTCTTCATTTACTCAGAGTAGAGCCTTTAATTTTTCAAGTACTTCTTGGGCGTGATTTTTAGCATTTACCGAACGCCAAATATGCTTAACTATTCCTTCCTTATCAAGTAAAAACGTAGCTCTATCAATGCCCATGTATTTTTTACCGAACATTGATTTTTCTATCCATACCCCTAATTGTTCACACAAATTTGAATTTGCATCAGAGGCCAAATCAAATCCCAAACTATATTTTTCTTTAAATTTATCGTGAGAGTCAAGCTTATCTTTAGATACTCCAATAATTACCGTATTAAGTTTATCGAATTCCGGTTTTAGCTTATTAAAATCTTGTGCTTCAATAGTACATCCAGGCGTATCGTCTTTCGGATAAAAATATAATACTATGAATTTTCCTTTTAAATCCGATAGTTTAATTATTTTATCGTTACCTATGTGCAGCGAAAAATCAGGAGCTTTTTTTCCTAGTTCTAATGTCATAACATCCTCAAATTTATTTTGTACAATAACTATATATTAAATAGGTATTTTTTAAAATTGCTTTTTAAGATTATATTATTTATGATTCTGAATATATAATATTTAAGTTTAATTTTTATTAACTATTAGACCTCTTCGGAAACGAGGATTTAGAGAGGAATTTGAAGGAGACACGGAACGCAGAACCGCAGCGTACACACTAGTACGTGAGGATTCGAGTACCGGATCGACGTACAAATTACTCCTAGAAGTAGAGTTTCCGAAGAGGTCTATTTCAAAAAGAGGTGTTATGAGAACTATAGGTGAAGCACTTGAAGAATTACATAAAAACCTTAAGAATTCTGCTGAAATTATTACCGTCGACTTTAATAAAAAATGTCATGAAGTAGCGGATAAATTATCCATCAAAATTAATGATTTAGAGAAATATGCTAAGGATAGTAAAGACCATTCTTTAGAAACTATAAAAGAGCAATATAAAAATTTAACGAAAGAGTTACAGGATTATCAGAAAATTAAAGATGATAAAGTGGAAGAATATAGAAAAACTTTTGTAAAAAAACTTGATGATTTAAGTAAGAAAATTGAACAATATAATAATAAACATAAATAATCGGAGAATATAATGAAAAGAATATTAATAACACTAGGGGCTACTGCTACATTATTATTAACACCTAGCATTTTTGCAGATTCGCCTACCAAGGATGAAACAAAAGCAAATGAAGTGCAAACTGAAGAAGTAGCTACAAGCAGTACAAAAACAATTACCGAAAATTTACAGGAATTAAAAGACAATTTAACAAACTTAGCCCAAACAGGGGCTGATAAATTTAATCAGACCTTAAGCAATACTTATGATCAGATAGCACAAAGTGTTGCAGAGATAAAAAAGAATGTGAAAGATCAGAAAGATAAAAAAGGTGAAGAACTGCAAAAATCTATAGATGATGTAAAAGCAAAAATGGAAGATTATAAAAAAGCAGGAAGCAAGAAGCAAGAAGAAGTGCGTCAGAACCTAGTAGATAAATTAGAAGAGCTAAATAAAAATATTAACGAATATAATAACGATAAAGAAAAAGCAAATTCGTAGTTGTTTAACGTCATTGCGAGGAGAGGCGAAGCCTCGACGCGGCAATCTCATGAAGTAGGATAAACTCCTGAGATTGCTTCGTCGAAACTTATAGTTTCTCCTCGCAATGACGTTGCAGACAATATACCATCAAAAAATCGGTATTATTTATGACTATTACCAAAGAAAAAATTTCAGCTATGTTAAGCTCCAAATTGGGTTTTTCAAATAATTTATGCGAAGAAATAGTTAATACGGTTTTTTCTAATATTTTAGAAATAGCAAAAGAGCAAAAATTGACTTTAAAGAATTTCGGTAGCTTTGAGGTTAAACAAAAAAATCCACGTCCTGGAATAAATTTTCATACTAAATCACCAGTAATTATAGAATCAAAAAAGAATTTACGCTTTGTCCCTTCTTCCAAATTAAAAGCCCTAGTTAACGAACATGACAAACAATAGATCAATAGGTCTAACAAAAAAATATTATTCTGCTAGTGAAGTAACTAAGCATTTAAATATTGCTTTACATCAATTAAGATATCTAGAGACAAAAATCCCTGATTTATCTAATTATAAAATAAATAATAGAAAATATTATACTGTTAATGATATTGATCTACTTCAAAAATCTTTAAAGAAAGATATTACATCTCCGTCTACCGATAAAGTTCATATATTACTTACCAACTTCCATAATTTATCTCTTCAAATAAAAAAAATTCTTGCCGATTCCTCTATGACTTGCGTATAGTACTTGTCATATTACGTTTTAAAGGAAAGAAAGGAGCATATTATGACAATAAGACAAATGGTAAAGCCGGTAATTATAGGCATATCCGGTCCTGAATTAACCGATGCTGAAAGAGACTTATTTAAAGAGCATAATCCTTTAGGTGTAATTTTATTCCGTCGTAATATTAGAAAGAATGATAACGGCGAGCAGGATAAAGAAACTCTTATTAAGCTTATTACAGATATAAAAGAAGTATTAGGAGAAAATACTATCATCTCTATAGATCAAGAGGGCGGTAGGGTAAAAAGGCTCATAGCACCGACTTTTTATGATGCTCCGGCTGCCCAAACTTTCGTTGATGTGCAAGAGTGCAAACAAAACTATAGCAATATAGGCAAAGAGCTAAGAGAAGTAGGTATTAATCTAGATTTTGCTCCGGTAGCGGATTTGATTCACGAAAGAGCAGACAAGATAGTCGGAGATAGAAGTTTTGGTTCAGAGCTAGAAATAGTCGTGCCTTTATGTTTAGCTGCTATAGATGGATTACAAGAAGAGAAAGTCGGGGCTTGCATCAAGCACATTCCAGGGCATGGTAGAGCTACGGTGGATAGTCATATAGGGTTACCTATTATTGATACTAGCTTAAAAGAACTAGAGGATACAGATTTTAAAGTATTTAAGGAGCTAGCGAAGCACGATAATATTAAGCTTGCTATGACGGCACATATAATTTACAAAGCTCTTGATTCTGAGAATCCTGCCACCCTATCAAAAAAAGTTATAGACTATATTAAAAATAATATCGGCTTTAAAGGGCTTATTATTTCCGATGCAATAGATATGAAAGCTTTAAGCGGTAGTATGGCAGATATTACCAAAGGAGTTTTAGATGCAGGCGTAGATATAGTACTTGAATGTACCGGAGAATTTAACGAAATGTCTGAAGTTCTACGTAGTGTTTCGGAAAATTCTATAGATAAATTTTCTGACCTGTTAATTGTTTAATGCTATTCGTCATTGCGAGCGACTGAAAGCATCGTTGCATGGCTCGGTTTATACGTCATTGCGAGAAGAATTACATAGTAATTCGACAAAGCAATCTCAGGAATTTGTTATTATTTCATGAGATTGCCACGCGGTCATCGACCGCTCGCAAAGACGGAAAACAGATCTATCCAATTAATCTAAGTTAAAATTAATTAAACAATTTTATTGAAAAAATTTATTTTTACTATTAATCTGTTTTTTAATTTTTAGTTAAAGAATTAATTTTATAAATTACTTGAATAGTATTATGAACAGTCTTGGGGATTTAAGTTCTAAAAACTATAGGTAATATTTACTAAGAATAGAGATATATAGAATTTTAGGTAGCAGGAGGGGATTTGATTTGTGATATTATTAATCTGCTTAAAGAAGATTTAAATAAAGCAGATATAGAAAATGAGATATATATGCGTCTTAAAGAACCTTATTCTGTTTTTAAAAAGATGAAAAGGAAAGAAGTGCCGATTGATGCGTTGAAAGATTTAATTGCATGTAGGATTATAGTTAAATCTAAAGCTCTATGCTATAATGCTTTGGACGTAGTTAAGAGTTCTCCACATTTAGATTGGTTATACACCAAAGATTATATCAATAGACCAAAAAGCAACGGCTATCAGTCTCTTCATAATATAATGCAGCTTTTACATTCTAAACGTAATTTTGAAATACAGATAAGAAGTGAAGATATGCATAAAGATGCTGAGCTTGGTAGAGCAGCTCATTTAAATTACAAAGAAGAACAAGACCGTCATTTGAAAAAAGTTTTTGACGTTAGTAATGACACGATACTTTCTAAAGCACGTCAAATGGTGAAACAATTTGAAGGATTAGAAGAACAAATTGTAGAATATGAAAAAGAAATTATGCGTATTTGGGATACTAAATACGACGAAATGCTAAAATGGGAAAATACTGCTGAAGTGCTAATATTTAATGAAGAGTAGTTTTTCCGTCATTGCGAGGAGTCATTGTTGCGGGGACCAGTAAAACCTACTGTGTCACCCCGTGGCTTGACCACGGGGTCCAGTTCTTGGTGTCATTCCCACGCTCCTCTATGTCATTCCCGCGTAGGCGGGAATCCAGCAAAGTAAAGCTTTTTTTAAAAGCTTTACTTTACAAAAACTATGTAATAAAAAATCTTTAATTTTAAAGATTTTTTAGTCTGGATCCCCGTTTTTGCGGGGATGACATCGAGATCTTTAAAAAAATGTCCGGTACTATTCACGGTATGACACTGATAAGGCATAACACCAATGTGATAAAAATATAACATTTATTAAAACTTTATAAAAAAACTATAGCGATGCTTGTAATTATATACAATATATAGTATGCTCAGCCCGTAGTTTAGAAACTATTGAAACAAAATATTAGGTTATTTCCTTATCAAATGCGGGATATATTGACTTGCGTTTGATAAGTTTGTTTTAATACTAGGTACTAAATTTTAACTTAAATATAGGAAAAAAATTATGGCTCAAAAACCAAATTTTCTAAAAAAATTAATTTCCGCAGGATTGGTAACTGCTTCTACAGCTACCATAGTAGCCGGCTTCGCAGGCTCAGCTATGGGTGCTGCTACACAGCAGAATAGAACAACAGCTGGAGCTGCTACAACTGTTGACGGTGCGGGATTTGATCAAACTACTGCTCATGCGAATCTTGCAGTTGCTCCAAATGCAGTTATTACGGCTAATGCTAATAATGGTATTAATTTTAATACTCCACCAGGTAGTTTTAACGGTTTGTTTTTAGATACTGCAAACAATTTAGCAGTGACAGTTAGTGAAGATACTACTTTAGGATTTATCACTAATGCTGCTAATAATGCTAACTTCTTTAATTTTACTCTTGATGCCGGTAAAACTCTTACCATAACAGGACAAGGTATTACTGCTGCACAAGCTGCTGCTACAAAAAATGCTCAAAATGTTGTTGCACAAGTTAATGGTGGTAATGCTATTGCCAATAATGATCTTAGCGGTGTAGGAATAATAGATTTTGATGCTGCGGCTTCTACATTAGTATTTAATTTAACAAACCCTACAACTCAAAAAGCTCCTCTTATACTTGGAGATGATGCTGTAATAGCTAATGGTGCTAACGGTACATTAAATGTTACTAATGGATTTATTCAAGTTTCAGATAAAACTTTTGCTACTATTAAGACAATTAATATCGGTGACGGCCAAGGTTTCATTTTTAATACTGATGCTACTAACGGTAATGCTTTAAATTTACAAGTAGGCGGTGCTACTATTAATTTTAACGGAACAGATGGTACCGGTAGATTAGTATTATTAAGTAATGCTGCTGATGGCGGTGCTACTGACTTTAATGTTACAGGAAGTTTAGGCGGTAATCTAAAAGGTATTATCGAATTTAATACTACTGCAGTAGCCGGTCAACTTATAGCTAATGCAGGTCCTGCTAATGCAGTAATAGGTACTAATAATGGAGCAGGTAGAGCTGCAGGATTTGTTGTTAGCGTAGCTAACGGTAATGCAGCAACAGTCGCTGGACAAGTGTATGCTAAAGACATGGTTATACAAAGTACTAATGCAGGCGGACAAGTAAATTTTGGACACATAGTTGATGTTGGTACGGACGGTACTACTGCATTTAAAACAGCAGCTACTACAGTTGCAATAACCCAGAACTCGAACTTTGGTGCCGTTGATTTCGGTAATACTGCATCACAAATTACAGTTCCTGATACTAAGGTTCTTACAGGTGACTTCAAAGGTGATGCTAGCAATAACGGTAATACTGCGGGTGTGATAACTTTTGCTGCTAACGGTACTTTAGCAAGCGGTAATGCTGATGCAAATGTTGCTGTAACAAATAAAATTACAGCAATCGAAGCAGCAGGGGTCGGAGTTGTCCAATTATCAGGAACACATACTGCTGAATTACGTTTAGGAAACGCTGATTCTCAGTTTAAGCTTGCTGATGGTACAATTATCAATGGTAACGTTAACCAAACTGTTCTTGTCGGTAATGCTGCTCTTGCAAATGGTGCTATTCAGTTAGATGGAAGTGCTACAATTACCGGTGATATAGGTAACGGTGGTGGTAATGCTGCGTTACAAGGTATTACTTTAGCTGACGATGCTTCAAAAACATTAACACTTGGCGGAGCAAATATTATCGGTGCTAATGCCGGTGGAACAATTGATTTCCAAGCGAATGGCGGTACTGTTAAGTTAACAAGTACTCAAAATAATATTTTAGTTGGTTTTGATTTATTTATAAATGCAGATCAAAAAGGTGTTGTTGATGCGAGTAGCTTAACAAATGCTCAAACTTTAACTATTAGCGGTAATATTGGTACTATTGCAGCTAATAATAAAACTCTTGGACAATTTAATATCGGCTCAAGTAAAACAGCTTTAAATAGTGGTGATGTTGCTATTAATGAGTTAGTTATTGGAAATAACGGTTCAGTACAATTCGCTCACAATACTTACTTAATAACAAAAACTACCAATGCTGCCGGTCAAGGTAAAATAATATTTAATCCTGTTGTAAATGATAATACGACTCTTGCAGCCGGTACAAATTTAGGTAGTGCTGCAAACCCACTTGCAGAGATTAATTTTGGAGCTCCAGCTGGGGCAGCTGTAGACACAACATTAAATGTCGGTAAAGGTGTTAATTTATATGCTACTAATATTACTACTGCTACTCCTAACGTTGGTACGTTCAGCTTTACTGCTGGTGGAACAAATATAGTAAGTGGTACAGTCGGTGGACAGCAAGGTAATAAGTTTAATACTGTAGAATTAGACATCGGTACTACTGCTAAGTTCTTAGGTAATGCAATATTTAACGGTGAAACTACAATTGAAAATAACTCTATCTTACAAATCGGCGGTAACTATACTGCGGACTTTGTCGCATCTGTTGACGGTAGCGGTATAGTAGAATTTGTTAACACCACTCCTATTACCGTAACATTAAACAAACAAGCTAGACCTGTTACTGATTTAAAACAAATAACAGTTTCCGGTCGCGGTAACGTAGTGATTAATGAGATAGGTAATGCAGGTAATGACCATGGTGTGGTGGCTGATACAATTTCTTTTGAAAATGCAAGTTTAGGTGCAGCTTTATTCTTACCTGGCGGTATCCCATTAGACGGTTTAGAAATTAAAAGTACAGTAGGTAATGAAACAGCTACAGGTGGTTTTGATGTTCCTAAAGTAATTGTTTCAGGTGTTGATAGCGTAATCGCTGACGGTCAAGTAATCGGTGAACAGGATAATATCGTAGGTCTTGGACTTGCAAGTGATAACAGTATTACTGTTAATGCTACTACATTATACGCAGGTATCGGTAGTGTAAACAATAATCAAGGTACTGTCACACTTAGCGGTGGTATTCCTAACACCCCTGGTACAATTTATGGCTTAGGTATAGAGAATGGTAGTCCGAAGTTAAAGCAAGTAACGTTTACTACAGACTATAACAACTTAGGTAGTATTATCGCAACTAACGCAACAATTAATGATGGTGTAACTGTTACTACAGGTGGTGTAGCCGGAACAGATTTCGACGGTAAAATTACCCTTGGAAGTGTTAACGGTAACGCTAATGTAAGATTTGTTGACGGTACATTTTCTGATTCTACAAGTATGATTGTTACTACTAAAGCTAATAACGGTACTGTAACTTACTTAGGTAGTGCATTAGTCGGTAATATAGGTAGTTCAGATACTCCTGTAGCTTCTGTTAAATTTACAGGTAGTGATGATGGTGCAGGATTACAAGGAAATATTTATTCACAAGTCACAGACTTTGGTACTTATGGCTTAGGTGTTTTAAATTCTAACGTAATTTTAGGCGGCGGTACTACTGCTATTAACGGTGAAATCGATCTTCTTACAAATACCTTAACATTTGCAAGCGGTACTTCAACATGGGGAAGCAATACTTCTATTGAAACTACTTTAACAGTAGCAAACGGTAATATAGGTCACATCGTTATTGCAGAAAATGCTCAAGTTAATGCAACAACTACGGGAACAACAACTATTAATGTACAAGATAATGCCAATGCAAATTTCAGCGGTACACAAACTTATACTTTAATCCAAGGTGGTGCTAGATTTAACGGTACTTTAGGAGGTCCTAACTTTGCTGTAACCGGAAGTAATCGTTTCGTAAATTACGGTTTAATACGTGCTGCTAACCAAGATTATGTAATAACACGTACTAACGATGCAGCAAAAGTAGTTACTAATGATATCGCAAATAGCCCATTTGCAAGTGCACCGGGTGTAGGTCAGAACGTTACGACATTCGTAAATTCAACTAATACTGCGGCGTATAATAATCTTCTTTTAGCTAAAAATAGTGCTGATTCTGCTAACTTTGTCGGAGCTATTACTACCGATACAAGTGCAGCCGTAACTAATGCACAATTAGATGTAGCAAAAGACATCCAAGCTCAACTTGGTAACAGATTAGGTGCTCTTAGATATTTAGGTACTCCTGAAACTACTGAAATGGCTGGGCCTGAAGCTGGAGCAATACCGGCTGCGGTTGCTGCAGGTGACGAAGCTGTTGACAATGTAGCTTACGGTATATGGGCAAAACCTTTCTATACTGATGCACATCAAAGTAAGAAAGGCGATTTAGCTGGTTATAAAGCTAAAACCATCGGTGTCGTAATAGGTTTAGATACGCTAGCTAACGATAACTTAATGATCGGTGCTGCTATCGGTATTACTAAAACCGATATAAAACACCAGGATTATAAGAAAGGTGATAAAACCGACGTTAACGGTTTCTCATTCTCTCTATATGGTGCCCAGCAGCTTGTTGAGAACTTCTTTGCTCAAGGTAGTGCAATATTTAGCTTAAACCAAGTGAAGAACAAAAGTCAGCGTTACTTCTTCGATGCTAATGGTAAGATGAATAAGCAAATTGCTACCGGTAATTACGATAACATGACATTCGGTGGTAACTTAATGGTCGGTTATGATTACAACGCAATGCAAGGTGTGTTAGTAACTCCAATGGCAGGACTTAGCTACTTAAAGTCTTCTGACGAAAACTACAAAGAAACCGGTACAACAGTTGCAAACAAGCAAGTTAACAGCAAGTTTAGCGATAGAACCGATTTAATAGTAGGTGCTAAAGTAGCCGGTGGTACTATGAATATAACTGATCTTGCGGTATATCCGGAAGCTCACGCTTTTGTAGTTCACAAAGTAAATGGTAGATTATCTAAAACTCAGTCTCAGTTAGATGGACAAGTTACTCCGTTCATCAGCCAGCCTGACAGAACTGCTAAAACATCTTACAATGTAGGTTTAAGTGCAAGCATAAGACCTGATGCTAAGATGGAATACGGAATCGGTTATGATTTCAATGCTGCAAGTAAGTATACTGCACATCAAGGTACTTTAAAAGTACGTGTAAACTTCTAATCGCTCCCGATTAGTAAGTTTATAACTTTCTAAAGAAAAAAGCTCTCTTTGAAAAAAGGGGGCTTTTTTTTATTCTTTCTTCCTGCCTACAGGTCTTGTTGCATGAATACTGAGTCGTCATTGCGAGGAGCGAAGCATTGTTGCAATCTCGAAAATAATTAAAAAAATTCTGTAAATCAGAATTTTTAACTGGATTGCTTCGTCAATTACTACGTAATTTCCTCGCAATGACGGAAAAGCAGGTCCACGCAACAATGTCACGCGAAATGACATAGAATAAAAATTGTCCGGTACTATAGGTCAAGCCACGGGATGACAGTGGTGAAATCGAGCCATGCAACAATGCTACGCGAGAATGACATCACCTAATTTTTCACCCAGTGCAATATCTTCATTAACATCAAATTTTTATTGACTTTTAGTCGAAAAGATATAAAGCTTTACAGCTAGAAATTTAAAATTAATAAATATTATGAAAAAATATATATTAGGGATTATTGTGCTTCTAATAAGCGGAACTATATTTGCTCAAAGTCAAATATCTAATTTAGTTGTACCGGTTAGCTATTTTATAAATCATGTATTGCAATTGGAAAAGCTAAAAGAAAATCTTAATAAATACAAGCAATCTAGTGTAGTAGGGGTAAGCGGTATGGGTAAAACCCAGCTTGCTAGGATGTACGCTTATGAAAATAAAGATAACTATAACATAATTTGGTTTATTGATTGTAATCTAAATATAGAGCAGCAATTACTCAAATTATCTAAAGCTATTAATATTGAGGTAAAATCACCGGTGATTTCAGAAGATATGGCAGTGATGAGGAAAGATTTAATAGCTTATCTAGCAAGTAAAGATAAATGGTTGTTGGTATTTGATAATTTAAAAATAGGCGAGAATAAGAAAATAGAAGATTTTATTAATTGGGAATATAACGGTAATATTATAGTTTGTTCTCAAGATGATGAATTATTATCTAATATAATCAAAGCAAATGCTTTCACTAAGTCGGAAACTGCATTACTTGCAAAAAATATATTGGAAAATAAAAATCCGGAATTAATAAATTTTTTGACTCAAGAAGTTGGAGGATATCCGATTCTCGTAGTTCAAGGAGTACAAATATTAAATCAAGTACAAGGTTTGAACTTAGAGGAATATAAGAAAAAGATAAAAGCCTCTAAGGATAAAATTGAGCTAAATATAAAACTTGTTAGCAATGAATTAAATCCTAGTGCCAAAAGATTACTAGATGAGATAGCACTGCTTAATAATCAAAGTTTTTCAAAAGAATTATTAAATTCTATTACTGAAGATAAGAATAGTCTAGATGATGATATTTATCAGCTTTCTAAATTTGGGTCATGCCTCCATATTGCAGTTACGCCTATTAAAAAGCTATACGTTCAATAAGAGTACCAATAACCTTATCATGAATATCCAATGACTTGGAAAAGCAGATTGTCTTACGTGCAAGCCTCTTGCATCTCGTTCTAAGGTTCAAGTTACTTCGTTCTATCCGTTGAGTGTATTTTTTACTGATAATATGCTTTTTAGGGTCTAATAACCTAGCATAACTCCCCCATCCATCTGTATAGTAAAAAGTCACCTTGAAATTCTCTAGTTTTTTCAGTAATGATTCTAATGTGCTATCACATCTTGTACCAAACGTATAAGCAACTACTTTTAACGAAATCTTATCCAAGGCATACCAAAGCCATCGTTGTCTGGATTTATTCTGTACATAAGACCATTGTTCATCTATCTCAGGAGCAATAATTACTTCTGTTGTACTGATAGAATGATTTATTGTTTTTAATACTAGATTTTTTTAAAACACGGATAACTGTATTGATACCCACTTTTAATACTCTTACTGTATCTCTAACTCCAGAGCCGTTGATTGACATTTCTACTATTTGCTCCTTAACTCCAGGCTTAGATGCATTATTAATATACTCCAATTGAAAATATCGATTACACCGCTTGCATTGATATCTCTGTTGTTTTGAAATTGAATATCCTGACTTTATTACTTCTTCTGTGTTGTTACAATATCTACACTTAACATCTATTTTTGCCATAACTCCTTAACTATAATTCTCTCTTATTACTGTTTGAGGATTATAGACTATTTACTCTAAACTGCAATACGGAGGCACGACCCTATATATTATGCAAAATCTAAATTGTTTAATATTCAAGGTAAAAATTATGAAGCATTAAGAAGAATTGACGATACTATAAATGCTTGTATTGAAAACGGCATGAAACCTCAAGATTTATTTCTTACCGGTTCATATCTCATTAAAGTAGATGTTTAAATAATCTTAAGAAACATCATGAAGCTCTTTCTTTATTAGAACAAGTATATGATATGAATAAATCGAGTAAAAAAGAGGAAAATCAAGTATTTGGACGAATTTTTACCCAAAAGTCAAGAGCAAAGCTAGGACTCGGTGATGTTACCGAAGCTCTAGAATATGCCAAAAAAGCTAAAGCAATTTTCTTTAATGATCCAACTAGACCTAATAAAGAGATTATTATATCACCGGATATAGATTTAGCAAAAACGTTCGTTGCTGAAGGGGATGCACTAGTGTTACTTAATCAAAATGAGGAGGCGGTAGATGCTTATGCTGCTGCTGAAAATATATATTGGAATAACTATAAAGAAAATATGAAAAATGTGTATGAAATAAGTAATATGTATCTTGCAGCCGCTAAAGCTAGTTGTGCTTTACCTAAGAAATTTTGGTATGAAAAATTTCGTAATAATCAGATAGAAAAATTCGGAGCTGATCATCCGAATAGTATTAAAATTTTAAACCTTAAATGTGATGGTTCAAATTAGCTAGAATTTTTTCTGATTAGTGCAATAAAAAAGCCGAAAGCGGTAAGAATAATTCCAAGCCAAATAAAGCTCATCATTGGCTTATAATATATTTTAGCATGAATTATATCGCCGTCTATATTACTTAAAACTGCATAAAGATCATATGATAAGTAAGAATATATATCACTTTCTTGCGATAAGCTCTTCTCAACTATATAAAGCCTATTTTCCGGCTTTAATATAGTTATATTACGGCTATTATCCTCCAGCCAAAATTCAGCGATTTGTCTATAATAATTTTTACCTTGAGCGAACTTAATATTTTGCAATGTTATTTTAAATTCGTTAAATGTTTTGCTTGCCCCTATTTTACCAGTAAAATCCATTTCACTTTGTAATAGTGCATTCATAGTAATACTGAAAGCAATTAGTGCAAAACCAAAATGCCCTAAGGTCATACTAGCAGTACTTGCTTTAAGCCTATTTCTAAAATAATTAGTTTTAATCAAAAGATAATAAACATTATGAAGCATCAAAAATATAGATGCGATTATAGTTAAAATCGATATAACACTAAATGTTACTTTTAACGAGATAAAATAAGTAATTATTAGAGATAATATTAGAATTATAATATGTTTTTTAATAGAGCTTTTAGTAGTAAATAATCCTATAGTACAAAGAATAGGGATAACGAATATAATAAAATTATTAACAAAAAATGTTTCACCGATAATAATAGGTTTATCGTCAAATAAAGAATAAATTGGCGGGTAAAGTGTGGCAGCTATTAGCACAATAAGGCTAAGGAGGAAGAAGATGTTGCCGAGGGTTATACCAGTCATTGTGAAGCCACGAAAGTGGCTGTGGCAATCTCGGTCAGTTTCCTGAGATTGCTTCGTCGATGCTGATGCACCTCCTCGCAATGACGTGGTAGTATACAACGAAGTACTACCAATCCCCATAATCAAAAATATCCCAAGTAAGTATATTCCTCTCTCAGGTGAGAATGCAAAAGAGTGAATTGAGGTAATAAAACCGGAACGTACTAAAAAAGTGCTGAATACGACTAACAGAAAAGTAGTAAGTGATAAAACCATAGTCCAGCTTTGCATACGTCCGGTTTTTGTTGTTACAATTATAGAATGATGTAGCATAATTCCGGATAACCAAGGAAATAGTGAAATATTTTCTACCGGATCGAAAAACCAAAATCCACCCCAGCCGAGTTCTCTATAGGCCCACCAAGAACCTAGGCTAATGCCGATAGTAGTAAATAAGATACCGATATTGGAAAATGTTTTGAGAAAGCGTATGTCATTAATGGATTCCTGCTTTCGCAGGAATGACATAGAAGAGGAATGGAATAACATAGCGGCACAAACAATAGTAAAAGGCACTACATAGCTGACATAGCCTAAATAAAGCAGAGGAGGATGGATGCTCAAAGCAATATCTTGGAGCATCGGGTTTAGTCCAAGCCCCTCTTTAGGAGCGAAAGAAAACACGTTAAAAGGATTGGAGGTAAAGTAAATAAAACTACTAAAAAATAGTTGTATGGCTGATAGAATAATAATAGATGAAAATTTAAGCCGGTTATCTTTAAGTAAAAATATATAACAGCAACTAACGATTTGTAATAAACAAAACCATAATAACATTGAGCCTTCGTGGCTCGACCAACTACCGGCTATTTTATATATTAACGGCTTTAAGGTGCTAGAATTTAAGAAAACATTTTGTAGTGAAAAGTCAGAAGTGATAAAAGCATATATTAGGGTAAAGAAAGCGAGTACGGGGCATAAGGCACTTGCATAGAAAGAAAAATTGATAATATTGTCATTGCGAGGAGGCACGAAGTGTCGACGCGGCAATCTCAGGAGTTTTTGTATTACTTCATGAGATTGCCACGCTCCTTTTAGTCGCTTGCAATGACGCGTTAATAAGCCAAAAACAATCGACATCCCGCTTAAGCACATCGTTGTTAGCAGTAAAAAATTACCGATTTCACTCACTGCTTATTGTTTCCTCGGTAGTAGGTAATACGGTAATTTTTACGCTATCAATCTTATTGGCAATTTTCTTTAAAATTATTATTTTAAAGTTAAATATTTCAATTACTTCTCCTTGATTTGGAATTCTAGCAATTTTATGGATTATTAACCCCGCTATAGTATTTGCATCCTCATCCGATAAATTCCAATCAAGTTCTCGGTTAATATCTCTAATAGTCGTAGTGCCTTTTATAATGAACTCGGTATTAGACTTCTTGATAATTTCATTATTAAGCCTATCATGTTCATCGGTAATAGGTCCTACGATTTCTTCTATAACATCTTCAAGAGTAATAATTCCCTGTAAATCGCCATATTCATCTACAACACAAGCAAAATGATTATTACGCTCTCTAAAGGCATGTAACTGATCTACTACAAGTGCGTTCTCAGGGATAAACCAAGGTGGAGTTAGAAGTTTATTAATATCAACTTTTTTTGCATCATTATTATTTTCGTATAATGCTTTAAGCAAATCTTTTAGATTGAGAATCCCTATTATATTATCTCTATTATCTTGCCACAAAGGTATACGTGTATGAGCCCCCGATAATAAAGTTTTAATTATCACTTCATGAGGTAGGTCGATATTAAGGGCTATAATACTACTTCTGTGAGTCATAATTTCCGATACCGTCATATTACGTATATCTAATATTCCGCCGAGCATATTACGATCGGATTTATAAACTCCGCCTTCTTGATGGTAATGCTCAATCACGCCTCTTACTTCTTCCGTTCCTGATATTTGAGGATTTAAATTAATACGAAATATGAAGCAAAATATTTTTGTAATGTAATCAAGAGCAATATTAATAGGTTTGAAAAGCTTTAAAAATATTACGATAGTTGAAGCCATTTTTAATGCTAATTGTTCAGGCTTAGCAACGGCTATTGCTTTCGGTACTACTTCGGCAAAAACAATAATTATAAAAGCCATAACGCCGGAAGCGACTATTGGTCCGTTATCACCGAGAAAGCTAATAAAGAGAGTAGTAGCAATAGTGGTACAAACCGTATTGATTAAACTATTACCTATTAATAAAGTTCCTATGACTTTTTCTTTTTTCTTAAGAACCTCTAAAACTGTTTTAGCACGCTTATTACCGGCGATTTTAAGCTTATGAATTTTCCCCGGCGAGGAGGCGGTAATAGCAGTTTCGGTAGCAGCAAATAAAGCTGATAAGGCGATCATTATTATAATAACGATCACAAGTATGGTAGTCATTCTTGTTAAATATAAATTAACTATAAATAATTATATTAGGAATTAGAAATTTTGCCTAATGTTTTTTTGTGTACTCAGGTAGAATTTCAAAAATTGGCTACGTCGTTCTACAAGAGCTGTGGTACTCACATATTAAGTATATGCTCCGCTCCGAGGACTTTGAACCGATTACTCTTTTTAAAGTTGTATCAAGTATACTACTTATTCTTATAAGAGTATATTAGAGTCGTCTAGAGTGATCAGTTGTTTTTTGATTCTTCACTAATTCTTGAAATTTATTACTTGATTGCTGTACAGAATTTGTTTTTAACGGTCTCACGATTTCTTGTGCTTGCTGTTGCATTAATAGTGTATTAGCTTGAGCCTTTCTTAAATTTATACCTTGTCCTTTAGATTCTTCAGTAGTTAGAATTTTTTGACCTTTAGAAAATTTTATTGCACTATCGCATACGAAAACTCCGCAATCATAAGCGTTTTCTTGTTGTTTGGTGTTTAGATCTATTATTTTTGCACCGGGATAAACTTCGTTAATATATTCTGTTACTTTTGGACGAGATTTCAATGGCTCACCATAGGGGTCATTATAAATAAAGTTTATATTACCTTTATCATCTTTACTAGCCGTTAAGAGTAACCAATGTTTATGTCCTGTATTTAGTGGTATAATTGCAGATTTGTTATCTAATAGTAACCCCTCTCCTGTAGCATTAAGAGTATCTTTTAGTATTTCTGGCTCTTCTAAAGAGGCGTGATGAAATATAGAGAATTTATTCTTATCTATATTTGCTTCCAGTATATTTTTTATATCATCTTCAGTGTATAAATACTCAGGTTGTTTTATATTTTCTGTATTATAAATACCGGCTTGAGCTTCAGTATCTTCAGTATTTATAACCGGTGATGATTTTTTTTCAGGTATTTTTGGCTCTATTAGCGATTTAATTAATTGTTTTTCTGCTTGCAGAGATGCTTCATACATTTTTTGTGTAATTCCTAGTTCTTCCCATGGTTTTGTATTACTCACAGAAGCTTGTTGCTCCGGTTGAGTTATAGAAGGGACAGCAACTACTTGCTGTTCTTGCGTCATTGCTTCCGTAGTTGGAGTTGTTGATTCTTGAGTTTTAGGTTCTTCTTTTTTGCCGAATATTTTTTCTTTAAAACTAGTTACTATATCTTTAAAATAGTTAAAAACTCTTCTAAAAAAACCTTGCTGTTGTGGTTGGTTTTCTTGTAGAGGTTCATATGGTGTTGTTTGTTCTTTTTGTATATCCTCAGCTCTATCTTTCATAACTTTCTTTGTATTAAAATTAAAGTAAATAGGGTTTACCTCAGCTTTACCTAAATCTTTTTGAAATTGCCTAGATATTTGTGATACATATTTTTTAAAGTTTTCAGCAGCATTATTTGGATCTTTTAAGATTTCATTAATTTCAAGTTTCAATCCGTAAATTTGAGCTTCAGAGCTAATACCGAATTTAGCAGTGATAAGATTTGTTGCTTCGTCTGCAGAAAGAGGCCAAGTTTCTATAATTACTCTACCACCTTGATTTTTAGCTGTTTTTATTAGTTTATCTAATTTTGCTTTGTCAGGTATCGTACCGGAGAGCAACTGGTCAATTTCACGATCATATACAAGATTGTTAAAAACAGATGTTACTAAACTTATATCCGTAATTGTAGTGGTTTTATCTTTTTGTACTATACCATCGGCTATAGCTAAATTTTGATCTGTTTCATTTGTGAAAAAAACATGATCAACTTTTTCCATAATTTGCTTCCAATAAGCTTCCAGCTCAGGATTTTGGGTTAATGAATTATATTGATCAAAAGTAATAGTAGTTTTTATATTTAAATTTTGCGAATTAATTAAATCTTGTACCCGAAAAATTGGTTTTACATCATTATTGTTAAGTTGAATGTTAAAAATCGGTGTTTTGCCCTCTTTGTGGGATTTTTCTAAGATTTCCGAAAAAATACGTTCTTTATCGGATATATGTGATTCTTTATTAACTTGAAGCGGGATAATAGGTAGTTTATTTTGAGCTTCCTGATTGTTTATTCTTTCTAATATCTGATCTTTATTGCCAAGTAAAAGAGTAAATATAATAGGCTCAGCCATTACTAACCTTTATTAAATAAATAGCATTAATATAATTTAATTATCAGAATTTTTGGGCTTCAAATCAAGCTATATTTAATAATCCGTGCTTTAGCTTATATAATTTATCCATTTTATGTGCTAACTCATGGTTATGTGTTACCATAATAACTGCGGTGTTTTGTTCTCTTGCTACTTTTAAAAATAAATTAAATACTTCATTTGTAGTTTTGGGATCTAAATTACCTGTCGGCTCATCTGCTAAAATAATTTTTGGCTTATTAATTAAGCTCCGAGCTATAGCGATCCGTTGTTGTTCTCCGCCCGATAATTCTCCGGGCATATTATAGAGTTTTTTTCCAAGTCCTAAATCATCTAATATTTTGCTCGCATCTTCTATTGCTTCTTTTTGATCAAGACCGCTAATAAGTCTTGGCATAATAACATTTTCAAGAGCGGTAAAATCTTTAAGTAAGTGATGTTGTTGATAGATAAAACCTAAATAATGAAGACGAATGAGATGATATTTTTGATACTTGCTATTTGGTATGATGACTTGACCATTTGTAGGTTTATCAAGCAAGCCGGCAATATGCAGTAAAGTTGATTTGCCGCTACCTGAAGAACCTATTATAGCGATTAATTCACCCTCATTAACCGTTAAATTAAGATCATCAAGTACCCTAACAATAGTTTTGCCTTGGCTGTAATGTTTTGAGATATTTTTTAGAATGAGGACTGTATTATTCATATCTTAGGGCATCCACGGGATTTAATTTTGAGGCTCTATAAGAAGGATAAATTGTCGCAAGAAAACACAATATTATAGATAAAGAGGTAATTAAAATAATATCCTCAGCTCTTACTTTTGAAGGTAAACTATAAAGAAAATAAATAGCTGCCTCGAAAATTTTAGTACCGGTTATACGCTCCAAATAATTCTTGATAGTTTGAATATTATAAGAGAAAGTAACACCAAGGATTACACCTAGCGTTGTGCCAAGTAATCCTATAAACATTCCGTTATAGATAAAAATAAGCATTATTTGCTTAGTGCTTGCTCCCATAGTTCTAAGAATTGCAATATCTGAAGTTTTATCTTTAACAAGCATAAATAAGCTTGAAATAATATTAAATGCAGCAACCGTAATAATTAAAGATAGAATAGTAAACATAGCCGTACGCTCGACAGCAAGGGCACTTAAAAACTGTGAATTTAAGGTTTGCCAATTAAATACGTATAGGTTTGGACCTAATAATGATTGTATTTTATATGAATATGCAAGAGCTTTATCGGGGTCTAGACTGTTAATTTCGATTAAATTAATATTGTCGCCGAGAGATAAGAAATTTTGTGCTGCGGTAAGCGGCATTAATATCGTTGTCAAATCATAATCATACATACCGCTATTGAAAATTGCGATAATTTTAAATTCTTTTGATCTTGGCATACTGCCAAAGGCGGTAGAAACTGAATTTGGTGAAATTAATCTAATCTTATCCCCAATTGTTACGCCTAAATTACTTGCTAATTGTTCTCCGAGTGCTATTACGTTTTTGCCGTGAAAATCATCAAAACTACCGAAATTTACATTTTTAAAAATTTCATTTCTTAAACTTAGATCCTTTAATTTCATACCTTTAACAAGCACGCCGCTATTATTACTTTTACCAAGAGCCAAAGCTTGACCGTGAGCGATGAATGTTACATGCTTTACATAATCTTGTTTTAGGAGTTTAGCTTTAATTTCTTCATAGTTATCAATACTACCGCCTTGCCGATTTATTACTATATCCCCATTTAAGCCGATAATATTTTTAGTAAGCTCTATATGAAAACCGTTCATAACAGACATAACTACTATCAATGCTGCAACGCCGATCATTACGCCTACTAAAGAAAAGGCAGAAATAATAGAAACAAATTTTTCGTTTTTCTTAGCTCTAAAATATCTGAAAGCTATCTTGAAAATAAAATTGTTATTGATCATTTTTTTATTTGTTCTTATATCTATATCGTCATTGCGAGGAGCGAAGCATTGTTGCAATCTAGTTTTTATTTCGGTCATGCCTCCATATTGCAGTTACGCCTATTAAAAAGCTATACGTTCAATAAGAGTACCAATAACCTTATCATGAATATCCAATGACTTGGAAAAGCAGATTGTCTTACGTGCAAGCCTCTTGCATCTCGTTCTAAGGTTCAAGTTACTTCGTTCTATCCGTTGAGTGTATTTTTTACTGATAATATGCTTTTTAGGGTCTAATAACCTAGCATAACTCCCCCATCCATCTGTATAGTAAAAAGTCACCTTGAAATTCTCTAGTTTTTTCAGTAATGATTCTAATGTGCTATCACATCTTGTACCAAACGTATAAGCAACTACTTTTAACGAAATCTTATCCAAGGCATACCAAAGCCATCGTTGTCTGGATTTATTCTGTACATAAGACCATTGTTCATCTATCTCAGGAGCAATAATTACTTTTGTTGTACTGATAGAATGATTTATTGTTTTTAATACTAGATTTTTTTAAAACACGGATAACTGTATTGATACCCACTTTTAATACTCTTACTGTATCTCTAACTCCAGAGCCGTTGATTGACATTTCTACTATTTGCTCCTTAACTCCAGGCTTAGATGCATTATTAATATACTCCAATTGAAAATATCGATTACACCGCTTGCATTGATATCTCTGTTGTTTTGAAATTGAATATCCTGACTTTATTACTTCTTCTGTGTTGTTACAATATCTACACTTAACATCTATTTTTGCCATAACTCCTTAACTATAATTCTCTCTTATTACTGTTTGAGGATTATAGACTATTTACTCTAAACTGCAATACGGAGGCACGACCTTTATTTCCTGAGATTGCCACGCTCCTTGCAGTCGCTCGCAATGACGAAACAAAGACCTCTACACTCTATCAGAAATCTCAAAGACTTTATCGTACTTAAATAATTTAGGTAATGTTATTAACCCAAATAGCGTAACAATGGATATAGTAATGCCAAGAGGGGTAAAAGTACCGTTATATAAAAAACCTACTAATTGCAGCCCAAATGCCGTTAAAATCAATCTAGCCGCAGTAAACATAGCCGTCATACGAGCTTTACCGTCCGGAATAGCTTCTAAAAGCAACGGCCATAATATGTTAATCGGATATATCACGCCAAGAGATAATAATAAAGTAACTATTGTTATAGTTAAAGGATTATTAATATTATATATAACTAATATACTATTTCCTAGTAGGAATAGTATTATAAACATAACTCCAAAATAGAAGCAATTTCTAATGCCGAATTTTTTAAAGCAATAACCGCTTGAAAAGCTCATAATTGAGAATAGAGCCGCCATTGCTCCTTGATAAAGTCCGAAATATTCTAAAGTTACACCTAAATCTTGCATATATAAAATAGGAGCAATCCCAATAAATATCCAATATCCTTGTGCAAGAAATATCATTGTAAGTATATAATATATAGCTTTTGGCGATTTGAAGATAGGTATATATTCTTTTAAGGTAATACGTATTTTTTTATTAACTTTTCTTTTCGGAATAAATAATATACCAAGAATTAGACTAATCAAACCTACTATAAGCAATAAAACAAAATTACCACGCCAGCCCCAAAATAAATTGACGTAGCTACCTATAACCGGTGCTATTGCCATAGAAAGGGCAATAGTGCCGTTTAAAATGCCCATTAATCTTTGCTGCTCTTGTACTGAATAAATATCGGCAAGAACAACATATACTAGCACTGCAACCGATGATATCCCGCATCCTTGCAAAAATCTTCCAAATAATATAGCTTCATAATTATTTGCAAATACACAAAATAAACTACCAAGATTAAAAATCAGTAAACCGAGTATAATAATCGGTCTGCGTCCGTACCTATCTCCTAAATTACCGACTATAAGCGAAGTAATACAATAAGCGGTTAGATTTACACCGAGTAGTAGTTCCGTCATAAAAGTTGAAAGGTTGAATGTATCTTGTATTTCAGGGAAGCTTGGAACGAATAAATCTATTTCCGCTCCAGCGAGTATTTCCATGATGATTACAGTAATAAGTAATTTCATAAGTAATTGTTAGTTTTAGGTTACGTTGACGATGTCATTCCTGCAAAAGCGTATAGGTGTCATCCCTGCGAAAGCAGGGATCCATGCTAAAAATCTTTAATTTTAAAGATTTTTTATTATATTTTTTAAAAAGCGAAGGTAATCTCGCTTTATGCTGGATTCCCGCCTATGCGGGAATGACATAGAGCCTTAAGTTGCCCCCATGTGCTTTTGAGAGGATGACACAGTATTATTTTACTAAAGAAAGAATAAATGAATATTTATACTCGTCTAGCAATTTTTATTTATCAATGAGTATATACATGACACGATAACAGGAAGACTGAAAGGAAGTGAAAGCAGAAACTTTTAGTGATATATGTTAAGAATAATTATTCCTAACATATGGGACTATTAACAAAATAAATTTTAAAGCTAATTAAGTTTACTTTTGCTTAAATTATAAAACTTTTTTGAAATAGTATTAACTATTCTTTCAAAAATCTTATTAATTTTCGCTAAAAATTCTTTTTAATTATCAATTAGAATTATTTTGTTAACAGGCCCCTATCGATTTTAAAAATCAATTAAAATATTACTGATTAATTCCTAAAGCTTGTTTTTGAGCATCGGTAGTATTTTCCATTACCCACTTTTGGACATCAGGACTTAGCATATTATACTGATCTGCTGTTAAACTAGCAACCCAAGCTTGTTGATCGTCAGTACTCATAGCTTGTATTTGGGTTGTTGTAACTGAAGCTGGGTCAGGCATTTGCATTGATGAAGCAAATACTGGGCTTGCGAAAGCTAGAATTAATAAAATCTTTAATAAATTTTTCATTTTGTAAACCTTTTTTGTTTTGTAATTACGATTATAACAAAGCCACGGCAGCTTTCAAGCTAAATTATATTTAATATTTAAATTTTTTTATACTACGGAGCTTTTATTGTAACAAATATATCAATTATCTACTTTATTGTCATTCTTGTGAGGTATTGTTGAGTAGACCAGTTTATCCGTCATTGCGAGCGACTGAAAGGAGCGTGGCAATCTCATGAAGTAATAACAAACTCCTGAGATTGCTTCGTCGAATTACCTTGTAATTCTTCTCGCAATGACGGGGTGGTACCCACGCAGGCAATGACATCCCCCCTTTATACTGTTAACTGCTCTCTGCAAATATTACGATAGATTTCTGAGTTTTTAGATAAATCATTATGTGATCCGCTAGCCGCTACTTCTCCTTTATCTATCACTAAAATATAATCAGCTGATTCTATACTACTAATCCGATGGGCAATTGATATAATAATTTTCCCTTTCATTATTTCTTTTATAGATTCTAGTAATTTCTGCTCGCTCATAGTATCTAAAGCACTCATTGCTTCGTCAAGAAGCAAAATTTGTGGCTTGCGAAGTAATGCTCTAGCAATCGCTATCCTTTGTTTTTGTCCTCCTGATAATCTAACTCCTCTCTCACCGATTTTAGCATTGATACCGTCATGAAGTTTAGCAGCAAATTCTTCTATTCCCGTAATTTTTATTATCTCATTTATTTCGTAGTCGCTTGCTTGCGTATTACCGAATATAATATTGGACCTTACAGTGCCGGAAAAAATGTTAGCTTCTTGGGGAACATAGGCAATTAATTTACGAATTTCAGCAGGATTTGAAAGAGTTATATCTTGATTGTTAATAAGGATAGTGCCGCTTTCTTGCCGGTAAAAACGCAGCAGTAACTGCATCAAGGTACTTTTGCCTCCGCCTGATCTGCCTACAATACCGATAAATTTATCGGCATTTATCTTCAAAGACATATTATTAATAATCCTTAAATTAGGTCTTGAATGATAGGTAAAATCGACATTTTTAAATTCTATCGAGATTGGATCGGAATTATTTAATTCTAAATAACTATTATGTGTTATAGGAGTCTTATCTATAATTGTAATTATTCGCTCTAGTGCGGCGAGTGGTAGATTTATTTCACTTAATAGTTAAAAAATACCGCCGCTACTAAAGCCGGCAATAATAGCATAATAAATAAACGAGATAATTTGACCGGCAGATAAATTCCCTTTAACTATATCCGAAGCTCCAATCCAAACAACTAAAGTAATTGCAAGAAATATAATTGCTATTGAAATCGCAAAGAATAAAGCACGAATTTTTAAACGGGTTTTGCAGTATGTTAAATAGTTTTGTAGTTTAGTATCAAAATCGGTAATTTTATTTGTTTGATTGTTAAAAGCATAAATAGCTCTAATATTATTAAAAGTTTCATCAATATCCGATGCTAAAAGTGATTTAGATTCTAGAGCTTTTTTAGATAAAGCCTTAACATGTTTGCCAAATTTAATTAAAGGAATTAATAAAATAGGAATTGTAATAATTACTATAGAAGCGAGTTTAAAGCTTTCAAAAAACATTAAAGTAACGCCGCCAATTAGCATCACCGAATTGCGAATGAAAAAAGATAAGAAATTAACTATGAGAGTAGATATTTGATCTATATCATTTGTTAGGCGCGAAATTATATCGCCGATTTTTAGTTCTTCAAACTCTTCAATTTCATAATTAATTAAATTACTATAAGCTTCTTTTCTTATTTGATTAACTGCCTTTTCAGCAACATTATTGATAAAATATGAACGGAAAAAACTAGCAATACTTAAGATGATAATTAATAAACAAATATATAATATAGATTTATCAACCGATAAAATATGGTCTTGGCTTAAGCCGTTATCAACTAAATTTCTAAAAACACTACCGATTAGTAATAATGAAGCTGATACGCTAAGTAAAGAAATCATAACGATGATCAAGTCTTTTTTATAGAACTTTAGATACTTAATCAGTCTATATAAAAGTTTGATATCCATAAGAAAAAAATGTTATGAGCTATGCGACAGTAGGCGTTGTTGGATATCAAATCATCATTGCGAGGAGCGAAGCGACGTGGCAATCTAGAAAAATAATAAAAAAGTACTAACTTTAGTATTTTTTTACTGGATTGCTTCGTCAAATTACTATGTAATTTTCCTCGCAATGACGATTTGGTAACCACATAACAATCCCAAAATATGGGGCGAGTGACGGGATTCGAACCCGCGACCCTCAGAACCACAACCTGATGCTCTAACCAACTGAGCTACACCCGCCATAAATTAACAACGTAAATTTAGATTATCAGAAGGATTTAGTCAAGAATAATTAGGAGTAATAAGATTTATTTTCGGAAAATACGTTTTATATCGGTTTACATCTCTTGTTAACAAATCTATCTTCAATATACTCGCATGAGCACCAATAAAAAAATCCGGTAACATTGAATTTTTAATACCACCGTTCAATTTATATTTTTGAAAGGCTTTGCCTGCTAAAAACAATGCTTCTGTAGACAGGGGGGTAAGTTTAAAAAAGTTTTCAGTTATTGTAGCTTCTAACTCTTCTATTCTTTTGAACCCAATTGATATTTCAGTATAAATAATATCATTAATTATAAGTTCATGAAATTGCGAAAGTAATTTAATTTTATTTGAAGACCACTCATACCAATTATTATCAAAAGTTATAATATCTAGTATTATATTGCTATCGACTAAAATCATGATCTAGTTAATTTCATTATTTCATCGGTAGACATATTTGATGTACTCTTACCTGATAATTGTTGTATTAATTTTATACCTTTTGGATTAGAGTTTGTTTCTTTTTTAATTAGAACACCGTCTTTGTTTTTAGTAGTAGCTTGTTCTTTAGGTAATATTTTCATAGTCATAAAAATTTCTGTATAATTTCTATTTAATTATATTATAATTACTTTTATAACTAATTAATATATGTAAATGAAAAAAGCAGTTATTCTAGTTAGCGGCGGGGCAGACTCTGCTACGGTTCTTGCAATAGCAAGAGAAATGGGTTATGAAATTCATGCTATGAGTTTTAATTACGGACAACGTAATAATGCAGAACTTCGGAAAGTTAAGGAGCTTATAAAAGAATATAACGTCAAGCAGCATAAGATTGTTGATATAGATTTGCGGGCTTTCGGTGGTTCTGCTTTAACCGATAATAATATAGATGTTCCGCATTATCACGATGTAAACGAACTACCTGAAGATGTGCCGGTTACTTACGTGCCTACTCGTAATACGATATTTTTAAGTTATGCACTAGGGTATGCAGAAGTAATAGGAGCAAAAGACATTTTTATAGGTGTGCATACAAGCGATTCGGCAAATTATCCTGATTGTCGCCTTCAATATATTAAATCTTTTGAAGAAATGGCGAATTTGGCAACCAATATAGGAAACAGAATTACCATTCATACTCCTTTAATTGATATGACAAAAGAGCAAATAATTAAAACAGGGCTGGAGCTTGGAGTAGATTATAAAAATACAATTTCATGTTACGACCCTACGGAGGATGATTTATCTTGTGGTAATTGCCTTGCTTGCATGATAAGACTCGATGCTTTTAAAAAGAATAATGTACAAGACCCGATTAATTATGTATGATAAATAGAGGATATTTACATGCTCCTTTTCCTGTACTTGATTTAGAAAATATAGTACTAAGGGAATTAGCGGAAAGTGATGCACAAGATTATTTTAATTATATGAGTAAGTCGGAAATGGCTATTTATATAACTGATAGTAATAGACCTAAAGACTTAGAAGAAGCTAGAGAAGAAATACGTTATTGGTCTAGTTTATATAAAAATCATAGAAGCTTTTATTGGGGAATTGCCCTTAAAGACGATAATAAATTGATAGGTACAGCAGGGTTTAATATAATAAATCTAGAGCATCATAGAGCAGAAATAAGCTATGATCTAGATCCTAATTTTTGGGGTCAAGGTATGATGTTAAAATCTATAAAAAATATATTAAAATTTGCTGATTATATTGGTATTATAAGAATACAGGCAACAGTAATTACTGATAATTTTCGTTCAATTAATCTTCTTGAGAGATGTGGTTTTGCTAGGGAGGGAATCCTTAAAAAATACGAAATAGTTGCAAATGAGCATAAAGATTATTATATGTATGGTAGGGTTGTATAAGGTGTTGTCGGATGGCTCGTTTATGTCATTCCCGCGTAGGCGGGAATCTAGGGTAAAGCGAGATAAATCGAGCTTTTCAAATAAAGCTTTAAAGTACTGGATTCCCGCCTATGCGGGAATGACATCGAGTAGGTTTTTCGTTTCATGCAACAACACAGGACAAACTACGTGATGACAACAAATATAAACATAAAAAAGAAAGTTAATGGTAGTAGAAGCTGATAAAAAAGAATTGATGTGTTCGTTTTGTAGTAAAAAACAACATGAAGTAAAAAAACTGATAGCAGGTCCTGCTGTATTTATTTGTGATGAATGTATAGATTTATGTACGGATATTATGAAAGAAGAAAGTAAAGTTGCGTTAAAGCAAATTACTTCTTCAATTCCAACACCGCAAAAAATATGTGCAATTCTAAACGATTACGTAGTTGGTCAAGACCAAGCTAAAAAGATTTTAGCAGTAGCGGTTTATAACCATTATAAGAGACTTGAATATGTACAATCCGGCAATAATGACGTTGAACTTAATAAGTCGAATATTTTATTGATTGGTCCTACCGGTTCAGGAAAAACTTTACTTGCTCAAACGCTTGCTAAAATTCTAGACGTACCTTTTACTATGGCAGATGCTACTTCTTTAACGGAAGCCGGTTATGTCGGTGAAGATGTTGAGAATATATTACTACGTTTATTGATAGCAGCTGAGTTTAATATAGCGAAAGCACAAAAAGGCATAATTTATATTGATGAAGTTGATAAAATTGCCCGTAAATCGGAAAATCCTTCTATTACTAGGGATGTGTCAGGAGAAGGCGTACAACAGGCACTACTTAAAATTATGGAAGGAACAGTTGCTTCCGTGCCTCCTCAAGGCGGTAGGAAACACCCGCAACAAGATTTCGTACAGCTAGATACTTCAAATATCTTATTTATTTGCGGTGGTGCTTTTATGGGGATTGATAGCATTATAACCGCAAGAACTAATCATAGTTCTATAGGTTTTGCGGCTAACGTAAATATTGATAAAGAGAAAAATAATAGTGAGATTCTTAAATCTCTAGAAATTGAAGATTTAACTAAATTCGGTTTAATTCCGGAGTTTATCGGTAGGTTACCTATCGTTATGACTTTAGACGAGTTAGATAAAGATGCTTTAATTACAATTCTAACTAAGCCTAAAAACGCTATAGTAAAGCAGTATCAGAAACAATTTGAGCTTGATGATGCTGAGCTTGTAATTGAGAATTCTGCACTAGAAGCTATTGCTGAAAAAGCTTTAGCCAAAAAGACTGGAGCAAGAGGGCTTCGTTCAATACTTGAGCATCTTTTGCTTGATAGTATGTATAAAGTTGCTGAGCTAAAGAAACAACGCGTTACTATTACAAAAGAGGTAGTTAACGGCTTAGTAGAACCGATAATGACCTCTCTCATTTCTACAAAATCAAACAAAAAACAACCGATTATTGAAGATATACCGGCGTAAATATTGTTTACTCTCTATGTAATTCTTACGGGCTTGCCTGCGTGTATCGAAAAACGCATTCGGTGTCATCACGTGGCTTGACCGGCGTTGTTGCATGGCTCGGTTTTCCCGTCATTGCGAGAAGAATTACATAGTAATTCGACGAAGCAATCCAGTAAAAAATTGCGTAAATCAGAATTTTTTTATTATTTTTCCTGGATTGCCGCGTCGCTTCGCTCCTCGCAATGACGGTTTTGATATCTACACAACAATGCCACGCGGGAATGACATAAACGAGCCATGCAACAACACCGGCTTGACCATAGGACAACACTAATTTAGGATAAAATTTATCCTAAACTAGTATTATAACGGTTTAAATACCATTAAGAAAAAAATAATAATCAAACTGATAAATGCTGGCCAGCCTAGGTAGAACCATAATTTAAATAATTTATAATATTTTTCCGGTAGGGGAGTTCGCTGTTTTAATGCTTCAAATGCCATATTTCGTAGTTGAATTTGAATCCATACCACCGGAAGCCAACAACTACCGGCGATTATGTATCCGATATAAGTTAAGATAAGCCATAAATCAGAATAATTATAGCCAAGCATATTTACTAATATTATGCCGCTAATCGGTTGAATTATCACAGTTTGAGTAGTAAAAAGAAGATCAGCTATAACTGTAGTGCGAGCTGCGTATGCCTTTGCATTCAAGTCGCTGGTTTTATTTGCCCACCACATAAAAAAGGCAGTACCGATTCCAGTACCAAATAAAATGGTAGAGCTAATAATATGAATAGTTTTTATAAAAAGATAATCCATTATTTATCTCGTTCTATAGCCATTAATACTAAAGTAAGTAATATTATTGGAATATTTTTAAATATCGGACCAAGCGGATCTAGCCATAATATTGGCTTAAGATATGTTAATAGTAGAGTATAAGCTAGTATTAATAAAATTTGTAAACTACATATCCTACTTATTTTATTTTTGATAATTAGTAGAATTCCAAGAATAATATCTGTAAAGCAGCTTCCGTATAATATATAAGGTGCTATTTGTTTATCAAATCCTAGTGATATTATAATTTGCATACTAGCATCATAAGCAAAAATGCTTGAAATAATTCCTGTCATTATCCAAAATAGCCCTAAGACAATTTTTATCACAGGTTTTAGAAAATAAAGCCTAGCGTGCCATATGGATTGTACGGTTAAAGGTTCGGTTGCAAAACCTTGTTGCAAATTTCTAGGGATTATAGAAGTAAAATCGATAAAATCTTTTTTATCAGCAATATTAGGTTGAAGTAACATATTATACGCAGTAGAATTAATAGGTCCTATTTTTAGAAAATCCCCTAATTTAGCTGCTATTTTAATGAATATTAGAGGAATTTTAGTTAGTCTTCCAGGATTAACTCCAAGCCATTTTCTAAATCCAAGCAAGATATCCTTCATGGTAACTATGTCTGGTCCAACTATTTTTAATAATTTGTGGATTTTTCCTTCCCTTTCTATACAGTGAATAATTACTTTCGTTAAATCATCAATATGAATAGGTTGAAATTGTTGTAAACCATCGCCTATTAAAGGAATAAAATACGGTAATGTTGCAAGAGCCCTAAATAGTGAGGTACCACCGTAACAACCGCTTGCGTAAACAAGAGATGGCTGTAAAATTACCCAGTCTATATTTTCTAATTTTTGTAAATATGCTTCAGCTGCTTTTTTAGTTAACGCATAAGCAGTGTTTTCTTCATTATCTATTCCAAGAGCTGAAATATGAATAATTCTTTTTACATTAGTAATGGTGCAAGCCTTAAATAGAGCCTTTGGACCATTGACATGAACATTTTCAATATTATTAGCGACTAGACGTTAATACACCTGATACATTAATAACTATATCTATGTTATTTAATCTATTTATCCAGCTTTGTGGTGTTAGGTCTATATTAAAATCACAATATATAACTTCTGCAGTAGGGAATTTTTTCTTGGTAGATTCAACATCTCTAACACAGCATATTACTTCATAATTATTCTTTAATAATTCAGCTGTAATATATGAGCCAATAAAGCCGTTAGCTCCTGTTATTAGTATTCTCATTATAATATACTCCGAGTAAATGAAAAGTTGGTATACGAAGCTCAATTTGGAAAAGAGCAAGGAGTCTGTAAGCCGAGGAGCGGAGCGTATAATAATAATACGTGAGCATCCGAGGTCTTACAAAGACGACGTAGCCAATTTTTCAAATTCAGCGAGTATATAGACGATTTAGATATTGATATTTTTTATATCATTAATCAGATTCTGTTGCAAATAGAAGATAAAAAAGGATATATTATGTCCACAACTATTGTTTTTTGGTTAAAAACTTTTGTACCCCAATACTCTTCTCTCTTATCAGAAACCGGCGTTGCCCGTGTGTGACTTTAATGTTATCTCATAATAAAATAATTAAAGATTATAAATAATTACATATAAAAGATTTGAATAAATATTAAGAGATTTTTATATTTTTTATTTTAACTTTAATATTTATTTACTTGAAATTATGAGTAATAAACTAGAAGTAATAATAAAATATTATAATGATATATCAAATTTAGGCGTAAGATTATGGAAAACTACTACAGCACTTGCTAGTTTTAATTTAGGTGAGGTATTGAAAATATGGTTCTGTGATAAAAATTTTAAAGATTTAACGATACTAGATCAAAGTTTTATTTATACTCAATATTTAGAAACAATGTTAAGTAAAGTAGCTGCTACCGGAAAGTATCAAGATGAGAATATCGGTCATTCTCACTGGAGCAATTGTTTTGGAGAGATAAATAATCAAGATCATTTTTTAGATACAAAGCTACAGAAGTTAATAGGAGTAGAAAACAAGAATATCATTGATTCTATGCTAGATAATATAGGGGATATAAATTCACTAGAGTTTAGTACCCTTGTTACTAAAGCCCAAGGATTTTTAAAAAATAATTTAGATCAATCTGAAAGCTTGATTAAAGCAGCCAAAGAAATCGATGCTATGGCATATCCTCTGACGAGAGAGTATTTTTTATATCGCTATATAGCTAAAGCAATATTACTTACAAATACTTTAAATGTATCTTCCTCTTATGAAGCCGAGTTTAATATAGTAAAAAAAGCTCATTTAAATTTTGCAAATTATCTTAATTCATTAGAGCAAAGTCTTACTAGAATAGAAAAAGCTACGGATAAATATAATGAAGATCATAAAATTGCTTCTTGGTTAACTGAAAAATCAGATTTAGTTAGCAACCATTCAGGTAAAATAGCAGCTACTTATGCTGCTCTTATAGCCGGTGTAATTGCTTTACGTTCGTATGTAATTGATGAAGATGATCCTTGGTATGAATTATGTGCTTTACCGACCACTAGCCTTGCGATGCTACAAATTTTATTATCTTTTCCAGGTACGGTCTTATCAAATAGACAAACTAAAGAGATTAATAATAATATGTTTCAAGCATTAGAAAATAACAATGACAATGCTGAAGATATTAAATTTTTATTTGATTGCACTCCAAGCTTTGCTAATGATGCCGTAAATACAACTGCGATTTGTTTTAGATATGCTGCTAATTTAGGGTTACAGCCTATCGATTTATTAAATAATGATATTATTAATCGTATAATTGTATATACGGCTTTGCGATGGTCTGCAGCTGCAGGAGTAGTAGAAGAACAAAGTAAAGTTACAAATTTTATGCAAAATAAATTAATTAAATTTTTGCATGATAAAATTGTACCGGCTTTAATTGAGGATAAGAAATTTACAGCTGAAGAAATTAAACCATATTTTCAGTTACTATATAAACATTCCGAAAAAGATAAGAATACGCAAATAAAACTTCAGGCAATATATAATAAACTTACCAATCAAGATATAGATTTTAACAATATTGAACCAGACATTAGTAACTATCATGGAGGGTTTAGGACTGCTATGTGTTCGGCAATAGCCACACTGATTTTAGATTATATCTGTTTTTATTTTCGTAATCCAGAATTAGAATTTTATGAAGATCCAATGTTTTATGCCTCCACTTCTGTTAAATTAATGCGTCTTGCTTCTTTATTGGTATCAACATATTGTGGTAATAAAGTTATAGAAAATATCACCGGCGAAAAATTAACTAATGATGTGTTTTTTCAAAAGTTTTACTACAATGATGCGGCAAGATTGACTGTAGCGATAGTACCTTTAATAATGTTTGAGTCTATTAAAGATTTAAAATTCTTAAGTCTTGCAACTTTAATAGATGTTTTAACAACTGCTATATCGGATTTAAATGTTGGTAAGGCAATTAGTAGTGCAGGTAAAAATATTGCTGAGAAAACCGCTACTACCCTTACTTGGCTTAATAAAATTGCCTCAGGCACAAACGATGATACAGTTATTGATATTGATGCTACAGAAGAAGTACCATTTCTAGGTTCTGTGGATATTTGATTAATTATGATTATTCTATTAAAAGTAGACAGAATCTAGTATAAAAAATTATAATATTACTAAGAGCCTGTCGGTAAATAAATATTAACCGGTAATTTAGTTCTTTTTTGCTGCAAATTATAAGATTTTTTTGAAATATGAATAACTATTCCTGCAAAAATCTCATTAATTTTCGCTAAAAAAGCTCTTTAATTACTAATTAATATTTATTTACCGACAGGCTCTAACTTCTTTTTTTAGAGTATTTATGCGTATTAAAAATAAATCGAAACTTGTGTTAATTTTTCCATTTATATTATTAGCAGTAATTTTACCAATATATTTGTTATTAGAAATTTATGATCTAGGAAAAAATGGTATATATCGCAAGGATCTATATCAGGGGCTTTATTATAATTTTTCGTCCCTTTCATTACAGAAACAGTTAGAAAAGTACAATTATACCGTACAGCTTCCTAAAAATCCAAATGTTCCTTACAGAATTGCAATACTATGCAGACATGATCGTTTGGCCTGTATGAGAGTGCAGCAAGCAGCGAGTAATCTTGGGTGGGAATCATTATTTATTTCAATAAGCACTAATATGCATCCGATAGATATTTTTAGAATGTATAGTATAGTTAGACAATTTAATCCTGATTTTACTATATCCGCAGCTGATTTTGGTAAGGTTGGGGATATTAGACACTATTTTATTTTACATTTTCCTTGTCTGAGAAATAATGCTAAATATTTGATAGACATTGCTTTGGTTCCCTATTATTGTCCTAAACCTATTAAATCTGATGGATTGCTTGCTGTTACGGATTTTAAAAAAATTAATCAATATTATGAAGATATTTCCATACCTATAATTGATTTCAAGTTTTCACGACCTAAAACAGAGTTTATTAAAATTAATTATTCGAGGTTATTTATGTGTGGTTATAATTGGGATAATACTCGCTCTGGTCTCAAATATAAAAAGTTATATAAACTACTTGATAAACGTAAGGATGTAGACATGTATGGTCCTAGATCAGGTTGGTTACTGCTTAATTCCTATAGAGGATTTATACCTTATAACGATCAGTTATTTGTTGATACAATAAGAAAAAGCGGTATCGGTTTAGCATTGCATTCGGAAGAACATATTATGGAAAACTTTCCTTCCGGACGAGTTTTAGAACTTGTTAGTTCTTCAGCATTGGTAATTGTTGATGAAATGCCGTGGGCAAAAGAAACTTTTGGTGATAATATACTATATATAGAAACTTTAAACAAATCTCCTGAGGAAATATACTCTCAAATAAATCAACATTTAGAATGGATTAAGTCTCATCCTGAAGAAGCTTATGAAAAGGCAAAAAAAGCTCATCAGATTTATCTCGATAAATTTACTATGGAACAAATCCTTACAAACATAGCTAATATGCATAATAATATTGTAAGCCGGGAGAATTAGGGGGGCAGAGAGTGTATAAAGTTATACTTATAATTTTTATGATTATTTGGGGAACAATAAATGTGTACGACTCTTCATTTATCCGTTTTTTTTATTATAAATTTTTACCTGTAGAAAAAATTACTAAACTGGATGTTATTAGTGATGAAAACCTGCAGACCGGTAAGTTGGAGATGAGTAAACATAAGGTTGTTTTTGCCGGCATTACAAGGAGTAATGCACCTCATTTACCAAACGCAATGCGTCATATAGAATATATAGGACAGTTTTTTTCAGATTACAGAATAATAATTTTTGAAAATGATTCTACCGATTCTACAAAATTAATGCTAAACTTGTGGCAGTTAATAAATCATAAAGTAAAAATTATATCACAGGACTTTTTTAACCAAAAAAGACCTTCTATAAAGTTCCTAGCGGATATTAGGAATAAATATCTAGAAATTTTAAATACAAGTGAATTTGATGAGTTTGATATAGTAATTATTCTTGATATGGATATAGGTTACGGTATTGATATTAGGGGAATATTAGACAGTTTTAGCAAAATTGATCGTTGGGATGTTGTATGCTCAAATGGAATATTTAACTCCAAAGGACAAATGTATGATGCTTTTGCCTTTCGTAATGAAGAATTTTCCTATACACCGTATGAGTATAACCTAAAAACCGGCAAGAGTTATTTTGATACGGAAAACCTTGCTTTAATGCAGAAAATATATCCTCCGGATTCAGATTTACTACCGGTAAATTCGTGTTTTAATAGTCTTGCCATATATAAAAGAAAATTTTTTGAAAACTGCTTTTACGATTCCATAAAAGAAGATTGCGAACACGTATACCTGCATGAGTGTATGCGTTCTAAGCATAATGCACGAATATTTATGAATCCAGCACAAATTATCCGTTATGAGCATTATAGGTAAGGTTATAGTATACCTCTATAATTTTTCTTCTATTTGTGGTGGATTTTCTGCTTCTACTTCGATAATCTCAGATTTAGAAGAAACGATTTGATAACGCTCTAATGCTGCTGGCATGGCTTTATTTCCTGAATCAATGCCGAGTTTGTGAATGTTCTTAACTCTCGACATAAAATTACGATTAAACGAGGCAGCAAATTTATCATAATTAGTAACCATATTATGCAGGTTATTACCGATTTTTTGAGAATAATCAGCCATAGTACCGATAGAGCTTAGTAATTTTCTTACTTCTTCAATAATTACCTTATAATTTTCCGAACGACGATGATCGGTGATTTGAAATTTTGCAAATGATAGCATATTCATAAGCCCGGCAGGTCCTACGGGAAAGATATTACAGCTCCAAGCTTTTTGTAAAAATTCAGGGTCGGCTGCAATGACTTTCTCGACCGCTTGTTCAGTGGGTAAAAACATTAAAGTAATAACATTGTTAAAGCTCTGATCCTTTTTGTTTAGATTAGTTAAAATATTTTCGGCATAGTCTTTATTAGCCAAAGATTTTAAATGATAATTCATAGTTTTACTAAGACTCATGTTATTATCCTGCTCGTCTACAAGAAATTTAGAAGCTTTGGAATCAATGACCATTAAATTACCGGAAGGAAGAAAAATGAGGGCATCCGGTCTTAACTTTCCGCTGTCTAGCGTAGTTAAGCCATATTGCATAATGAAGTCTAAATTAGGACGTAAGCCCGATGATTTTAAGATATTCTCAAGCGTAATTTCAGCAAGTAACCCCGCACCGATCGGAGAAAGCAGCGACTGCTTAATCAAATCAACCGTACCTTTTGATTGCACTATATCTTTATTTAAAGCTCCTACCATTGTAATTAACCGCTCAAACTCGCTATTAAATTTTCCCGAAGCAGTAGCGATATTTTTCTCGGCTAGCTCTCTTGCCGCATTGTTTTCCATTTTATGAATTTCGATTAATTGCTTGGATAAATCTTTGCCTAAATCAAATAACGCAGCTTTAGCCGATGAAAATGACTCCTCTCTTATTTTTTCCGAATCTTTAATAGTCTGCTCTTGATATTCTACTTTGCACTTCAATTGCTCAATTTTCTGTAAACACCCTATTTTCTCTTGGTTCAATAATTGGTTATTATTGCTAATTTCTAGATTCTGCTCCGATAAGAATTGTAGCTGCGTTTTTAAGGTTTTAGTTTTTACATAAAACCAAATGATTAAAGCGAGTAAAATAAGTAGCGTAACTGCGGTAATCGGTAATAAATAAGGCATAGAATAAGCTTAAGTTTTGGGGGTGCTAACTAAAGAGAGATGTCATACCGTGGCTTGTCCAGCTTTGTTGCATGGATCGTTTTATGTCATTCCTGCGAAAGCAGGAATCCAGTAACTTCTAATGTCATCCCGCGACTTGATCGCGGGTTCCAGTCTTTTTTTATGTTTTTCTGGATGCCGTGGTCAAGCCATGGTATGACACCGAAAAGGATTGGATTCCCGCTTCTGCGGGAATGACATCGATCCTTAAGTGGACACTCATGCACTTTCGCAGGAATGACATAAAACAAGCTATCCAGGCAACACCTAGCTTGTCCGCTGTATGATATCTCTCTTTATAGTTAGCAAGGTTTAATATTTAATTTCTAATACTAAATAATACTAAAGTACCTTATACTTTGCACTGATTATTTTTAATATTTTAACTAAATATTAAAAAATTAATATATCTATTGCAAGAACTTAAAATTTAATTAAATTTTTATTAAAAAATTAACTTAAAAAATTTAAAGCTAGGTGTTTTATGAAAAAAATTATGTTGCAAGGACCAGACATAGATGTGGATATAAACAATGAAGATATTGAAATACTAAACAATGAAAAAAGTTTTGATGATTTTCTTAATCCTACAGAAGATAAAAGAGCAGGAGCTGAAATATTTCTTTATGCTCATGGTACTACAGAATTCACAGAATTAGAAGGAGATATATTAAATTTATATTCATCAGATCGTAGTAACGATAATAAAGCTAACAATATAATTGCAAGAATTGCTTATAATACTGAACCTGAAGAGGTTAATATTATTCATGTGCTTGCCTGTCACTCTGGTGATATACATAATCATATAAAGTGGATAGAAGGTAATATAGTACTACTGACCTATAGTCGTTCTGATGATGTAGCATGGAGCAGTGATTGTGAACATTTTTATAATTCTAGGGTCAATAATAACGAATGTATTATTGACTATATTGCTAATAATTTTATCTCATTAGTACGCACAAATACTACGATAAGCTTTAAGTTTGATAATAATATATATACTCATGATTTGAGAGAATATACTAACGTTTTTAAAAGACATGAATTAAACTCAAGCGATTTTAACAAAACACTCGAATCACTATTTCAAAAGCTACAGAATTTTTATTCTGATTTATATAATAATTATCATGACAAATATCCAGAGTTATTACCTTTATATCAAGGAGAACAAACTCTCAATTATACTGAAGAAATGTTAGATAGTGAGATCCAAAAGTACTTAAAAACAAGATTTTTGAAGACAGTATTAGATGATAATATTGGTCTGATGTCTTACTTTTTCTTAACGGAGTGGGTAGCTTATCCTAACCTAAAACAAGAAAAATTACCTTTGGTTATTATTGAAAAACAGTTAACACATATGCTAAAAAAATGCTTTCTACTTCTTCATTTATTGTTAATAGTAATCACTTTGTAAAAGCTATTGAAACTAACAATCCTGAAATTATTAATTTAATGTTCAATCAGCGTTCACAAGATGCTATAAGCGATAATCCTGCACAAATTCTTAACATGGCTATTGAGTACAACAACAAAGATGTCATTGAGTTTTTAGTATCAAATGTAGAAGATGAAACATCAAAAATGCAGCTAGAACAAACTTTAAAGAATAATTTTATATCATCACTTAAATATAATCTTGTAGATAGAGTAAAATTGTTATTGCCTTTCACATCAAAACTATCCTTCGCATCACAAGATTTAATAAATAGTGGTATTGATATTAGAAAAATCGCTGAAAATTATAATGAAGAAATAGTAAAAATGATATTTGAATCTCCAAATATAATATCCCTACATGGATATTATGTTAACTTAGAAATGCAAAATGGTGATTGGAAAAACTCTGTATATTTAAAAAAAGCTGCCAAATATACTCAAGGATTCAGTACCCTAGTACAAGAAGGATTAATAAGAGCATGGGATCTACAAAATAAATTTACTGGAATGAGTGTAAGTGAAGTTGCTAAATTTGGCTCATCGGAATTAATGAGGTTAATATTTAAAAATTTAAGTTCTGAGCAAACTCAAGATACTCTTAGTAAAGCTGTAACAAAATCTATTCAATTTAATAAAGATACTGCTGAACTTAAGGAGCTACTACAATATCCAGGTATTAAAATAACTTCAGAAAATCTTTATGAAGCGATACTCACGGGAAATAAAGAATCAGTAGCATTAGTAGTTAATCATCCTTCTGCTAAAATAGATTATTGGTCTTTTATAGAAACAATCTTAAGAGTAAAAAATCCGGAAATCATAGATCTGATATGTTCTCATCCGTCTTCAGCAGAATTAGTAAGAAATTATTATTACAAAAATGAAAGACATCCGGATAAAATTGCTAAGATTTCACATTATGTTCAAGAAATTCATGAAGATACTATCAATATTTTAGGGAATGAAGAATTTTAGCATAACTACTAGCTAGACTATTTCGTTGCTGATGTCGGAATAGTCTTGACCATTTCGACATTTAATTATAAGCCATATCCTTGCACATACCAATAAATGTAGCTGAATTGACTATATTCACTTTATCTTCTAGAGGTCCGAGTGGCTGAGCCGGTTTTAACAATTCCTGCGTTAGTATAAATTTGGTTTTTTTCTCGATATTCGATAAAAAAGGTAAATGTAAGCTGTGGGAATTATGTATTATTGCGTATTTATTCCATTCCAAATATAGCCTATCTAAATTTGCTTTAGGATTAGCCGGACCATAAACTTCTATACTACCGAATTTATATTTTTGCAAAGGATATAATTCATAATCGTAAAAAAAGTCGTTTGGATATTTATTGCGAGTAGTTAAGTTGGTATGAATAAATTTATTTTGCTCCTTGTGAAAAACAAAAATATCCAAGCAAACTTTTTTGCATATATTGTAAGATCTCTTAAAAGAAACAGTATAACCGAGTTGCTCAAATTGCGGTAATATTTGCTGCAAGTGTATTTCTTCTTCGTGCATTATCCCTATATCTAAATCATCGTCAAAAGGAATTATACCTTGATGTCTAACAGCTCCAAGCAGAGTGCCGCCTTCTATCCAATAATTAATATTATTCTTCCCAAGTAGCTCATGAGTGTCTTTCATTAACTGATAAAGGGCAATAGCTTTTTCCTCGCTAATTCTATATTTTTTTACTTGTTCATCACTTAAGGTTACATATCGCCAGTCATGTTCTAATATATAAGCATAAAAAAATATACCGGCAAATATAATTAATATTAAGCCTGTAATATTTTTAAAGGATAACATCGACTTTAATTTCATCATCTTTCATCTCAAATTGTATTTCTTCTGCCGATGTGACGTTTTTTAAATCTTCTGTTAATTCTGCAGATAATTCTATGCCGCTAACTTTAAGTAATTTTATAGGAGCTTTTATAGATAGATTTTTCTCAGCTTTGAATTTTCTGACGATATCTAAAATTTCAAGCAGCCCTTCTGCTCCTTTTGCGTCTATATTATAGTTTAAGTCACTGTAATTAATCAAGCTGCCCTTAACGTGAACAGAATTTTCACTATATAATAGCTGATATAATTCTTCGGTAATATGCGGCATGAACGGTGCAAATAACTTTAATAGCGTTTGCATCACATGATATAAAGTTAATATGCTGCTATATTGTCCTTGCGGGTTTTTATTTTCTTCGTCATAAGCTCGATTTTTACTTATCTCTAAATAATTATCACAAAATATTGACCAAAAAAACCGCTCCACCAAATACATAGCACTTGCATACTCGTAATTTTTAAATTCGATAGTAGCAAGATTCACTAGTTCTACTAGCTTATTGATTATCCACTGATCAAACTCGTTAGTGATTTTTTCTTTAACGTCTAAAAGCTTTGCTTGTTTATCTTCATCTTTTAATTTCTCAAAATGTATAGAAACAAATTTAGCGGCATTCCATAGCTTGTTAACAAGCCTTTTGCCATTTTTCATAACGTCTTCAGAATAGGCGGTATCGCTACCCAGTTTTGAATTTGCCGACCAATAACGTATGACATCGGAACCGTATTGCTCTAGCAGTTTTTCAGGTACTAAAACATTGCCCTTAGATTTTGACATTTTACTTCGATCTTCAGCTAAGCACCAACCGCTTACCATGATGTTTTTCCACGGCAAAGTATTTTGGTGTAAATGAGCTTTAAAGATAGTATAGAACGCCCAAGTTCTTATAATTTCATGTGCTTGAGGTCTTAAATCCATCGGAAATAATTTATCGTGCCTAGCTTTATTAACGGCAAAATCGTCAGAAATGCCATGAGTTGAAAGTTGCGGCGAAATGGAACTTGTTGCCCAAGTATCCATTACGTCAAAATCAGGTTCTACTTCCTCCTTACTATAACCTATAGGTAAATCTTTTAGGGGGTCAACAGGTAGTTGCGAGACATCAGCATATAAAATCTTACCTTCCTCACCTATTCTTTGAGAGTACCAAACAGGGAAAGGTACGCCGAAATAACGCTGCCTACTTATGCACCAATCCCAGCTAATAGCATTAATCCAATTCTCTAAACGAATCTTCATATTTTTAGGATGCCAATTTAACTCACTTGCTCTTTTAAGTAGAGCTTCTTTATGTGATATAGTTTTAACGAACCATTGCGGTACGGTTAGTATCTCAAGAGGAGCCCCTGACCTCTCAGCACATTTAACGGTATGAGTTATCTCTTCTTGTTTAGTAAGTAAATTCTGCTCTTTTAAAATATCTATTATTTTTGTCCTAGCTTCTTTAATTTTTAATCCGTCTATAGCAATATCATGAGGGAAATCTATCGTACCTTTCTTAGTGACAATAGTTTTTAAAGGCAAATTATGTGTTTTCCACCAAGTAATATCCGTTTGATCACCAAATGTACAGCACATAACTAAACCTGTACCTTTATCTTGTTGTACTAAAGGATCGGCAAGCAGCGGAACTTTAACATTAAACAGTGGAGTAACGGCAAATTTGCCTGCTAGATGATTATAACGCTTGTCATCAGGGTGATAAAATACGGCGACGCAAGCTGGTAATAACTCAGGTCTTGTAGTTGCAATAGTAAGTGGGTCATTCGCTTCAGTTTTAAACGTAACATAATTCATGAAAGAGGTTTTTTCCTTGTCCTCAATATCAGCTTGAGCAAGAGCGGTGCCGTCTACCGGATCCCATAATATTGGCTGATCATTGCGATAAACTTCGCCTTTTTTAACTAAATCAAGAAAAGACATTTGAGATATTTTTTGAGATAAAGGACTGATAGTTTGGTACTCTAAACTCCAATCAACCGATAATGCTATTTGGTTAAATAGACTTCTAAACTTCTCTTCTTCATTTGCTACTACCTCTTCACAAATTTTTATAAACTCAGATCGAGACATATTATAAGCTTTGATCTGCTTCTGTTTTTCAACAAGTCTCTCGGTTGGTAGACCATTATCGTCAAAACCCATAGGATAAAAAATATTTTTACCCATCATACGCTGAAAACGTACGATAAAGTCAGTTTGCGTATAGCTGTAAACATGCCCGATATGTAACTGCCCTGAAACAGTTGGCGGTGGAGTATCGACTACATAGGTTTCGTCTTTTGAAAGATTTGGATCATAAGCATAAATTTGTTTTTCTTGCCAAATTTGCTGCCACTTTTTTTCATTTTCAGTAAAATTATAATTTTTTGGAAATTCTTTCATATGCTTTATTTGTGTTTAAGAATATTATTATAAAGATTATATGTGATTATGACAATAGATGCTTTTCTTTAGGAAGATATGGATATTTAGAATTTGTGCAAGTGGTGCTTGCACGATTAATGACTTTTTACAACTGAGCGAACAAAAGTTTCTTGAAGACCTGTAACCTTGGCAATAACAGGAATTTTAAAGCCCTGAGTGAACATTTCCTTTGCTATTATTATCGCCTTATTATGTTCGCCCTCAGCTTTTCCTATCTCTATACCTTGTACCACACCTTCTTGTCTTCCTTCATCTCTATATGTGTCAGCTATAGTTTTCATAATGCTCTCCTTATCTTTAGATGATAAATGCTTAGTAAATACTTGTACTAATTCCGGTTGTTTTTGTTTTGATAGTTTCGTATCAGTATACCATAAGAACGAACTTAGGTAAATATAACCTTTTTCTTTATCCAATATTATAATATGTTTAAACTCTGTTAAAAACTTTTCCCATAGTTTTATCATATCTCGCATATGGATATGCTTTATCAGGTTGCGCCTCCGTATTGCAGTTTAGAGTAAATAGTCTATAATCCTCAAACAGTAATAAGAAATTATAGTTAAGGAGTTATGGCAAAAATAGATGTTAAGTGTAGATATTGTAACAACACAGAAGAAGTAATAAAGTCAGGATATTCAATTTCAAAACAACAGAGATATCAATGCAAGCGGTGTAATCGATATTTTTCAATTGGAGTATATTAATAATGCATCTAAGCCTGGAGTTAAGGAGCAAATAGTAGAAATGTCAATCAACGGCTCTGGAGTTAGAGATACAGTAAGAGTAATACAAAAGCGGGTATCAATACAGTTATCCGTGTTTAAAAAAAATCATATTAAAAACAATAAATCATTCTATCAGTACAACAGAAGTAATTATTGCTCCTGAGATAGATGGTCAATGGTCTTATGTACAGAATAAATCCAGACAACGATGGCTTTGGTATGCCTTGGATAAGATTTCGTTAAAAGTAGTTGCTTATACGTTTGGTACAAGATGTGATAGCACATTAGAATCATTACTGAAAAAACTAGAGAATTTCGAGTGACTTTTTACTATACTGGATGGGGGAGTTATACTGAGTTATTAGACCTAAAAAAGCATATTATCAGTAAAAAATACACTCAACGGATAGAACGAAGTAACTTGAACCTTAGAACGAGATGCAAGAGGCTTGCACATATTAAGACAATCTACTTTTCCAAGTCATTGGATATTCATGATAAGGTTATTGGTACTCTTATTGAACGTATAGCTTTTTAATAGGCGTAACTGCAATATGGAGGCATGACCCAGTAATGATTCTAATGTGCTATCACATCTTGTACCAAACGTATAAGCAACTACTTTTAACGAAATCTTATCCAAGGCATACCAAAGCCATCGTTGTCTGGATTTATTCTGTACATAAGACCATTGTTCATCTATCTCAGGAGCAATAATTACTTTTGTTGTACTGATAGAATGATTTATTGTTTTTAATACTAGATTTTTTAAAACACGGATAACTGTATTGATACCCACTTTTAGCTTCCTCTTACTGTATCTCTAACTCCAGAGCCGTTGATTGACATTTCTACTATTTGCTCCTTAACTCCAGGCTTAGATGCATTATTAATATGCTCAATTGAAAATATCGATTACACCGCTTGCATTGATATCTCTGTTGTTTTGAAATTGAATATCCTGACTTTATTACTTCTTCTGTGTTGTTACAATATCTACACTTAACATCTATTTTTGCCATAACTCATAACTATAATTCTCTCTTATTACTGTTTGAGGATTATAGACTATTTACTCTAAACTGCAATACGGAGGCACGACCCTTCAGTCATTAATTTCTTTGACATTACACTATCGGTAAATAAACTCCACAAATTTCTTGGAGCATTATAAATTTCTTTACCGTTGTAAATAACTAAATTATAAACTAGCGGCAATTTATCCTTTCCTTTCTTATGTCTTTCACATAATAATAGTGTATATTTCCATAGACGCAAAGCTGCCCAATAATCAATTGTTGATTGAGCCTCTACTAATACATAAACAAACGCTTCTTCTTTATTATTGGTGCTAATTTTATATATTATATCACTATATTTCTTATTTAAAGATTCTTCAATGTAGCTTTCTTGTTCTACCGTTATTTTTGATAAATCTACTAAACTCTTAAAATCATCAGGTAAGTAATATTCTAGAAATTCTTGTGCTGCTACCGGATCGTTCATTATTATTTTTACTAATGAATCATGTTTTAATTTTTGACCATAAAAATTTTAGTAGCTTTATTTTATGGCATATTTTATCTTAATTCATATAGTATCTACCTCTATTTAAATTTAAAGCTTAATATTAATAATGATAAACAAACTTTTACTTACTTTAAAATTAATGCGTGTAGATAAACCGGTACCTTATATATTAGTTTTTTTCCTGCTTTATTTGGATTGCTGCTTGCAAACCCTTCTAACACGGAATTAGCTTATTTATTACCGTTATTTATTTTTAGGTAGTATAACGACAAGGAGTAGCGGGTGTATTATTAACGATATATTTGATCGGGAATTTGATAAAAATGTTACAAGGACTAAAGACCGACCTTTAGCAAGCGGTGCTGTGTCTGTTCCTTATGCTATTTTTATACTCTTTATTCTTAGTATTATCTCGCTTTGTATCTTGCTACTTTTAAACAAAATAGCCATATACAGGTTTTTGCGGTAATAATGATTAGCCTATATCCGCTAACGAAACGTATTACCTACTTCCCGCAAATATTTATGGGCTTTACTTTTAAGTTCGGGGCATTAATAGCGTATGCGGCAGTTCAGAATAAACTTGATGCGGCGGCAATTATTATGTATTTAGCATGCTGTTTTTTGGGCAACCGGCTATGATACGATTTACGGATATATGGATATAAAAGACGATAAGAAAATAGGTGAAATCTTTAAGCATATATTTAGAGAACAAGCATCCTAAATTTTGGCTTTATGTATGTTATATAGGTTTTATATTATTATTTACCCTAGCAACAAAGATGGCTAACCGTAATATCGACTATTTACCTATTTTAGCTGCTTTAATTTTACTGATATTGCAAGTAGCGACTCTTGATACGAAATCAGCTGATTGTATGACAAGATTCAGAGCTAATAATTATGTCGGGGGTACTGTTAAGTTTAGTATTTTATTAAAAAATAGTTTATTTTTAACTTTTTATTAGTATAATTACTCTAAATAATAATAAAAAGGATATGAACCATGGGTCGTGCCTCCATATTGCAGTTTAGAGTAAATAGTCTATAATCCTCAAACAGTAATAAAGAATTATAGTTAAGGGTATGGCAAAAATAGATGTTAAGTGTAGATATTGTAACAACACAGGAAAAGTAATAAAGTCAGGATATTCAATTTCAAAACAACAGAGATATCAATGCAAGCGGTGTAATCGATATTTTCAATTGGAGTATATTAATAATACATCTAAGCCTGGAGTTAGAGGCAAATAGTAAATGTCAATCAACGGCTCTGGAGTTAGAATACAGTAAGAGTATTAAAAGCAGGTATCAATACAGTTATCCGTGTTTTAAAAAAATCTAGTATTAAAAACAATAAATCATTCTATCAGTACAACAGAAGTAATTATTGCTCCTGAGATAGATGAACAATGGTCTTATGTACAGAATAAATCCAGACAACGATGGCTTTGGTATGCCTTGGATAAGATTTCGTTAAAAGTAGTTGCTTATACGTTTGGTACAAGATGTGATAGCACATTAGAATCATTACTGAAAAAACTAGAAAATTTCAAGGTGTCTTTTTACTATACAGATGGATGGGGGAGTTATGCAAGGTTATTAGACCCTAAAAAGCATATTATCAGTAAAAAATACACTCAACGGATAGAACGAAGTAACTTGAACCTTAGAACGAGATGCAAGAGGCTTGCACGTAAGACAATCTGCTTTTCCAAGTCATTGGATATTCATGATAAGGTTATTGGTACTCTTATTGAACGCCCATAGCTTTTTAATAGGCGTAACTGCAATATGGAGGCATGACCAATAGTCAGAAAGTTTATAATCGTGAAGATGTAAATAGCATGATATTTGATAAAGTAGCAGAAAAATACGGCACTAAAGATAAATCTGCATTTAAAGAATATATACATATTATCCGTAATAATTATATGGATATCGAGTACGCCGGACACATTAGAGCAGGTTGTGAATCTTATAAAGTACCTAAGTTTTGTAGACTTGTAAATGATGATTGCTATAAAGAACTAACAGACATTATAGGAGTAACTCCTGATGCTTACTTAGAAGCGGTATCTCATTAACGTCCCGCTCTAACAGCCCAGAAGGTTACCATCGATATTGCGGTTATGTAAACCGCAATTGATAAAGAGCTACCCGTTACATGCCAAAGCATTAGGCAGATTGACGGGGTAAGGCGTCCGATTAATGAAGCACCTATACTACTGCCGATACCTACTAACATATATTTATCGGCAGTTTTGAATAAATTATTTAGCCAGCAATTTAAAGGTGCTAAGAAGCCGAGGCCCAGTATTATAATCCAAATACGCACGAAATTAACATACCATATAGAGGAATTATTCAAGAATAACCATAAAGGAATTATACTTAAACTCATTATAATAAGAGTACCCTTTAATATTTTAAGGTAATGAAATTTTTTTGTCAGATGACCTATTATCGGAATCATAACCATATCAAAAATCAGAAATTCCGTATTAAATTTCATCATTGTTTCAATTGATATATCAGTGATAAGCGGAATAAAACTATTCATAAAAACGAAAGGCACTATATAGGTCATATATGAGAAACCTACGGCAAAACTAATGCGTAAGATACTTAGTTTGCTGTTCCAAATTGTGTTTAAGTCAAGTAATAGTGAAGATACTACGTCATTGCGAGGAAAAACCGTAGGTTTTGACGAAGCAATCTTAGGCAAAATTCCTGAGATTGCCACGCCCCTTTCAGTCGCTCGCAATGACGTGTAATCCTCGCTCTTCCTTAAAAAATAACCTATAAGAGCCGTAAGCCCGCCAAATATGAAACATAACCGCCAATATTCATTATACTCTACATTTAAAACTATCGTGCTGATAAATGAAGCAAGAATAATACCAAGCATTGTAGAGGTTTGATAAAGATAAGAAGCTTTAAATGCTTTTTTTTCTTCTTTATTCTCTAAAATAAATAATTTAGCAATAGCACATTCCCCCTCGGAATATACTCCCTGCAACGTCCTAAGCACAACTAATAATAGAGGTGCAAGCCAGCCTATTTGTGTATGAGAGGGGATTAGACCGATTAGGCTAGTTGTTAAAGCAACGCCGATCAAAGAGTGAGATAAAGCAAAAACCCCACCGTATTTTTTAGCAATTACGCCAAAAAAATAAGAGCCTATGGGACGTGTAAATAAAGATGTAGCAAGAACACTATAGGTAAGTATTAGGCTAACTACTTTATCATGATTCGGGAAGAAAACAGCAGCAAGTAGAGGAACAAGAAATCCGTAAAGTGCAGTATCAAAATGATCCATCGCATTACCGATTAGAATCGAAAAATCCCTTTTGCTTAACGAATTGCTCATATATTAATAATTTAAATTTATAATGTATACTCGCTGAATCCCTCAAAATTGGCTACGTTGTTTTTTGCTTTTAATCCTCACGTACTAGTATGTACGCTGCGGTTAAAAGCTTCAAAACGCCTAGCTCTTTTCCAAATTGAGCTTCGTATAACTGTTCTTCATTTTGTAGGAGTATATAAGTATGTAATCTTCCTTGTAAATATTTTTTTAAGAGATATGATTATAAAGTTATAGCTTAAAGTAATTGTAATTAATGAATAATTTGAAACAAGGAAAGTTTATTACGTTTGAGGGCGGGGAGGGGATTGGCAAATCTACTCAATCTCAAATGCTCTATGAATATTTAAAATCTCAAAATACTCCCATTATTTTAACTCGTGAAGTTGGCGGTACTGCCGTCGCCGAAAAAATGCGTGAAATCCTAGTACATGAAGAATTGTTACCCATGTCCGAGCTGTTACAAGCTATGGCAGCACGTTATGATCATATGGTACGGAAGATTATACCCGCTCTACAAGATGGACATATAGTAATATGTGATAGGTTTATTGACTCAACTGCCTGTTATCAAGGATTAGAGCTAGAAAACGGCATAGATTTAGTATATAATCTGCACAAAACTTTAATGCCTTCTCTTATGCCGGATATTACGTTTTTTATTGATGTAGAGCCGGATACTGCTATTGAGAGAGTAAATTTACGAAATATGAGCAATAAATTTGACGTAAGAGGTATAGATTTTTATAAAAAAAACTATGATTGCTTTAAAGAATTAAGTAATAGATTTCCTGAGAGAATAAAAACAATTAAAGCTTCAGATTTAAATCCGCTTGAAGTACATGAGTTAATAAAAAAGCATCTATATACTCGGTGAATTTCAAAAATTGGCTACGTCGTTCTACAAGATCTACGGTGCTCACGTATTAAGTATACGCTCCGCTCCTCGTCTTGAGAACTCCTGGCTCTTTTTGAAATTGACCTTCGTCTACCAACTCTTTATTTATTAGAATTATACTATGAATAACACTTACTATATCACGACCCCTATATATTACGTTAACGATGTTCCCCATATCGGTCATGCTTATACTAGCGTTGCAAGTGACATTATTGCTCGTTTTATGCGGCTTCGAGGTTTCGACGTAATGTTTTTAACAGGTACTGACGAGCATGGACAGAAAGTAGAAAAAGCAGCTATTAACAAAAATATTGATCCTCAAAAATTTACTGATCAGACATCGCAAAGTTTTCGTGACCTTATGGTTGCTATGAATATTTCCAATGATGATTTTATTAGAACAACGGAAGATAGGCATAAAGAAGCCGTAGCTGTTTTTTGGCAGAAATTACTAGATAACGGTACTATTTATGAAGGTTTTTATGAAGGATGGTATGCAGTGCGAGATGAGGCTTTTTTTGATGAGTCGGAACTTACGAGTGACGGTTTAGCACCGACGGGTGCACCAGTTGAATGGGTTAAAGAGCCAAGCTATTTCTTTAACCTTTCAAAATGGCAGAATAAATTGCTTGAGTTTTATGAAGCAAATCCTGATTTTATTAGACCTATATCAAGGCGTAACGAAGTAATTAGCTTTGTTAAATCAGGTCTAAAAGATTTATCAGTATCGCGTACTACTTTTAACTGGGGAATAAAAGTTCCAAATAACGAAAAACATGTAATTTATGTTTGGCTTGATGCACTTGCTAATTATATTTCGGCACTCGGTTATCCCGACGCACAAAGTAATTACGGTAAATTTTGGCCGGCTGATTTGCATGTAGTTGGTAAAGATATCTTACGTTTTCATGCGGTTTATTGGCCGGCTTTCTTAATGGCTGCCGAAATTCCGCTGCCGAAAACTGTTATGGCTCATGGTTGGTGGACGAATGAGGGGCAGAAAATTTCTAAATCTCTTGGTAATACCATTGATCCGATTAAATTAATCGATGAGTTCGGCGTTGATCAGGTTAGGTATTTTCTGATGCGTGAGGTAACTTTTGGGGCAGACGGTAATTTTGCTCGCAGTAATTTAATTACCCGTATTAATAGTGAGCTATCAAACAAAATAGGTAATTTATTGCAGCGTACTACATCTTTTGTTTATAAAAATAATGACGGCAAAGTGCCGTTAATTGAGCAAAATATCATTGATAAAATATATGAGCTACCGCTTTTAAAAACCGCAAGTAAATTTGCCGAGCAGAATATTTTATTGATGGACAAAACAGAGATTAATAAAATTCTTGAAAATATTATTAATTTAGCCGAAGAGGCAAATATCTATATTGATAGTGAAGCACCTTGGAATTTGAAAAAAACCGATCCGGATAAAATGTTAGAGGTGTTATATACTTTACTAGAGGTGTTGCGTTATATTGCGATAATGCTTCTGCCTTTTATACCGAGTTCGGCGAATAAAATGCTAGATCAGTTAGGGGTAAATAAAGAAGAACGTTTATTTAAGCATTTAATACGTGATTATGCTTTAAGGGCGGGTAGCGATATTTTAGAACCTACCATAATATTTCCAAGATTTGAGGGGGATGTTGTATGAATAAATTTTTATCGTCATTGCGAGAAGAAACTGTAAGTTTCGACGAAGCAATCTCAGGAGTTTATTTCATGAGATTGCAACAAAGCTTCGCTCCTCTCAATGACGGTTCTAGTATCCATGCAACAACGCCTGAAAGCAGGAATAACATCGGTGTTATAGCATGCTAATAGATTCGCATTGTCATCTTAATTTACTTACCAAAGATACGGATTTAGATTCTGTCATTCAAAGAGCATTAGAAAATAATGTACAGTATATGCAAACTATCTGCACTAAAATTGAAGATTTACCAATTGTTTTAGAAATAGCTGAAAAATATGAAAATGTTTTTGCTTCTGTTGGGGTACATCCGTGCGAGGTGAATTCTTCTATTAGTCATTGCGAGGCACTGCAAGTGCTGTGGCAATCTCAGGAAGCTTGGACAAGATTGCCACGTCAAGACTACGTCTCTCCTCGCAATGACGCTGAGGTAATTATTAAGCTTACCAAGCATCCGAAAATTATTGGAATCGGTGAAACGGGGCTTGATTATTATCATCAGCCTTACGATAAAAAATTACAGCAAGATTCATTTGTAGCACATATACATGCGGCATCCGCTACTAATTTACCTATTATTGTTCATACAAGAGAAGCAGACGAAGACACTATTGACATTTTAACCTCGGAAATGCGTAATAGTAAATTTCCCGGGCTAATCCATTGTTTTACCTCATCAAAAAATCTAGCAACAAAAATGTTAGATATCGGTTTATATATTTCAATGTCCGGTATTATTACTTTCAAGAATGCAACCGATTTGCAGGAAATAGTTAAATATGTGCCGCTTGATAGATTATTGATTGAAACCGACTCACCTTATTTAGCACCTACGCCTATGCGAGGCAAACAAAACGAACCGGCTTTCGTTAGATATGTTGCCGAGAAAGTAGCCGAACTCAAAAATATCACCTCAAAAGAAGTAGCAAATATTACTACTCGTAACTTTAAAACATTATTTTCTAAATTTGACAAGCATACTCGTTTAATTTGAAAAATTGGCGACAAAGTCTTTTGCTGATAATCTTCACGTACTAGTTGTACGCTGCGGTCATCAGCTTCAAGAAGCCTTGCTCTTTTCCAAATTAAACTTCGTCTACCTACTTTTCATTTACTCATAGTATAAATAAATAATACTTTATAAAATCATAAAGATTGATAATTTAAAGTTGAAATTTATAAAATAACATGTATATTTTATAGTATTTCAATTATTAGTATATTTAATATGGAATTTGATCGCAAAAATGCTATTATTAGTTTTTTAAAAGAAAATGAAGATCAAAAATTTACCTCTTATGGAATAGCTGAATGGCTTGTAGAAAATTACATTGAAGAAGCAAGACTCAAAGCTAATGCAAGTACAAATAAGAGATTGTTAGAAGCAAAGACTCAAGAAGAAAAAGATAAAGAGATTATAGGAATTTATGCAGGGGAAATTAGTAGTAGTAAGCTTTCTGCTGAACGAAGACAAGAACCTAATATTAGAATAGAGCTAAAACCTAAGCTAAAGTTTTATTATTCACAAAACCCTGATTACTATGTCAATAATGAACAAGCCACAGAACCTAAAATAAATACAAATAAAGAAGATAAAATAACCGAAGTACAAGTATGTGATGCACTCGCATTATATCTTCAAAACAAATTGAAGATTCATAATATGCCTATTAAGCATAATTTTTCTTCAAATAAACAAGGGGCTAAAGGTAATAAGTGGTTACATCCAGATTGGGTAGGTATGGAGGTTCTTAATGAAAAATGGGGATTACTAATTAAAGATTGTGCTAAATATTATGCAGGAAAACAAGCACGACTTTGGTCTTTTGAAGCAAAAACAAAAATCAACCGTAGTAATTTACGAGAATATTTTTTTCAGGCTTTATCAAATTCCTCATGGGCACATTATGGCTATTTAGTTGCTGCTGATTTAATTGAAAGTAGACAAAATGATACCAGGCATGAACTTGAAATGCTATGTACTAGGCACGGTATAGGTTTTATTTTAGTAGATATAGAAAGTCCTGAAGATAGTAAGATATTAATTCCTGCTAGAGAAAGACCAGAAATAGATTGGAATATGGCTAATAGATTAGCAGAAGAGAACAAAGATTTTGAAAATTATATAAATAATATTGATACATTCTATAAAAAACAGAAAGTAAATGATAGTATTTGGTTTAATATTAATGACCACGTAAATAGAATTCCTAAGCAAAACAAGAAGAAAAAATAAATATTATTTATATTAAAGCTATTTTGTTAACAGTCTCATAGACCATTATTATCACGCATTTATAAAAATTTAAGTTGTGAACCCTAAAATTAATGTTACTAAAGAAATTTTTGATGTTAAACTAAATGATTATATTAATTATTTTTAGATTTAGGGATAAATTATGATGAACTGTGATTTAAGTACTAATTATACATATTATATGTTAGAGGGGCTTAGAGCACAAATTGCTCCAATACATTTAGGTATAAAAATCCTGAAAGAGGCGTATGAACATGAGTCTCTAGAGGATAATGGGTTTGCAAGAATTATGCATTCTTATTTAACGCTTTGTGAACGCATGACTAGAAAATATGAAAAACCCGAATTTAATATTCTTGAAACAATTATTGATGATAAAACCTATAACATGAATGAAAAAGTTATACTAAAAAAGTCTTTTTGTGAACTAAGGCATTTTCAGAAAATAGGTTTTAAAAAAGAATTACCTAAATTATTAATAGTAGCACCTATGGCAGGGCATCACGCTACTTTACTTAGAACAACCGTACAAGAATTATTACCGTATACCGATATTTATATTACAGATTGGACGGAAGCAAGTTTCGTGCCGCTTGAAGCAGGGCATTTTGATATGGATGATTATATTGATTACCTAATGGAGTTTATCAATTTTATAGGACCTAATGTTCACACTATGGCAGTTTGCCAACCTACTGTTCCACTGCTTGCCGCCATTAGCTTAATGTCGGAGAGTAATAGCCCGAATGTGCCGAGTTCGATGATTTTGATGGGCGGACCTATTGATGCTAGAAAAAACCCTACAGCAGTTAATGAATTTGCTCAAAGTAAAAGTTTAGAATGGTTCTGTAAAATGGTTACAATGCAGGTGCCGCCAAACTATCCAGGTCATGGAAGAAAAGTATATCCTGGCTTCCTCCAGCTTGCCGGCTTTATGAGTTTAAACTTATTCCGTCATATAGATTCACATTTAGAATTATGGCAAAGTTTATTAAATTCTGATTATAAAAAAGCCGATCATACTATTAAATTTTATGATGAGTATTTAGCAGGTATGGATATGCCGGCAGAGTTTTACTTACAAACTATAGATGAAGTATTCCAACAATTTTCGTTAGCAAGAGGTAAATTAGTTTCTGAGAAGCGTCCGATTGATTTAAAACATATTACTAAATGTGCTTTACTTGGTATTGAAGGGGAATTAGATGATATTGCAGCGGTAGGGCAAACAAAAGCTGCTTTAAAACTTTGTTCAAATATACCTGAATCAATGAAAAGATACCATTTACAAAAAGGGGCAGGGCATTACGGTGTATTTAGCGGAAGTAAATTTAAACAGTTTATAGTACCTATTATCAAAGATTTTATCTATGATTTTGATAAAACTAATTTCAGGCAATCTAAACTTAAGGCAGTATAAAAACAAGACCATAATTAAAGGAGAAGTGTGGTAATCTAATATTCAACTTTTATTAGTTTTTTGAATTTCTTGTTGTTGCTGTTGTTTGTATTCTTCCGCTTTTTCTTCTATGTAATTAAAAAAGAAATAAGTAAAAGTTAAAAAACCGGTCAAAATAATACCAAATGTTATTAATATTGCTTTAAGTTGCTTTCGCGAATCTTCTGCTTTTAATCTTTTCTCTTCTTCATCTATCTCTTCATCATTTTTGAATTCAGATATTATTATTTGTTCTTCTGTAGTATTTTCCATGTTGTAACTCAACTAAAATGAACTTCTTTATTACTAAGTTGTTCCTATAACTTACAGATTTTTGAAGTTTATAAGATTAGCTATATTTATAGTAAAAGAAGTTGAATTATGTTCAATAGACCTCTTCGGAAACTCTACTTCTAGGGGTAATTTGTACGTCAATCCAGTACTCGAATCCTCACATACGCTTTTGTACGCTGCGGTGGCAAGCACTTCCGTGTCTCGTTCAAATTCCTCCCTAAACCCTTGTTTCCGAAGAGATCTAATTTATCCATTATCTTTTAATTTTTTAAAAACATACCTCATATCGTAAATGGGTTAGCTATTTGTCGGTATTCGCTATATTCTTAAAAAAATAAAATATTTCTTATAAATTGGATATAATTCAACATCTATTACTATAATGATGAGGTTTAAGCCTCGTAAAAATAGGATATATAAGCAATAATACTATGTCAATAGTCTTGAATATTAGTAGTAAATTATGTAACAATATGTGTTCAACCATGGTTATACATATTATTATAATTTGGGTCTCCTAAAATTGGAGTATTTAAAGTATCGGAGTAAGCAGCTGACAATATAGCATCCTCAAAAGTGATATCAGAGCGTCCTATATAATTTTGAATAAAATTGTTAGCAGTAGGTTCAAGAATTGTATATTTTGTAGGACATGAATAAACAAGCTGCTTATACTCTACATTTCCAAGTTTGCTTCCAATCAATGTTAATAATACAGCGTTATATTCATCTTTTTGGACATAAAAACCAACTTTATAAGCTTCAGCTAGAATATGATAAGCTTTATTATCACCACTCAAAATCTCTAGCTTTAATTTTTCTAATCTTGCTTTATAAATACTTTCTTTTTCAGCAGCTGAAGCTTCAGGTAAAAAAGCACTTTCATAAATTTCATAATCCAGTGATGATTCTAGTTTTGCCTTAATAAGAGCTATGCACAAAATATCCGATATCATTCTAACTTTCTCCTATTTTCATTACTAATTCTTTGATTTCATTCATTTTTGACTTATCGGCGACCAAAAGACCGTTCATAGTATCGATAATTATGACATTGTCAAGACCTACTACGGTAGTTAATTTATTATTAGAACTAATGAAAGAGTTTGTAGTATTGCTTGTTACTACGTTCCCCTCACAATAATTATCATTTATATTTTGATGTTTTACCTGTAATAAGGAATGCCAAGTACCAAGATCGTTCTAAACAAAATCAGCTTTTATCATGACCATTCCCGAAATATATTCCATTATAGCATTGTCTATAGAAATTGCTTCGATCTCATTATAAGCTTCATCGTCTATTGCCAAACTTTTCTCATTTTTTATAGCAGTATTAAATGCTTTTTCTGCAATACAAAATAAATCAGGTTGAAGGTTCATTGCTAAGTTTAAGAAGAAGTTAATATCGTATACAAAAATTCCTGAATTCCAAAAATATTCATTACTTTGAAAATGTTTTTTTGCTTGCTCTAATATAGGTTTTTCAATGAAATGATCAACTAGATAAACATTTTCTGCAATTGATAATCCTGCGTTTATATAGCCATACTCGGCACTTATAAAATTTATAGGAATGCCTATAGTGCAGATACCGAATTCATTAACATAATGTAAAGCTTTATTTATAGTATTAAGATAATTTAGATTATCCGCTATATGATGGTCCGAAGGTAGTAACACTACGATATCAAACCCTTGTGCTTTAGCTGATAATGCCGTAATAATGGCACAAACGGCAGTATTTTTTTGTAAAGGCTCGGTAATTAATTCTATTTCTACTGCTTGTTCTTTAGTGATTGATTCATATTTTTTGGAAGTAATAATAGTAGGTTGTCCTAGAAATTTATTTCGGTTTAATGTTTGCTGAAGTAAAGTTAGATCACTCAATATTTTTTTAAATTGTTTCGGTTTATCCTTAGATGATAAGGGCCATAGTCTTTTACCGCTACCCCCTGCTATAATCACCGGCTTTATTCTCATATATTTTACAACTATTAATTGAATAAACAATAGAGAGCTTTATAAATAGTTTTAAAAAATATGTCAAGTAAATTCACTATATTGACAGGTTTTACAATAAAAAGTACTCCTGCCTGAATGTTTTGTCTTGATAATAGTGCTAGAGCAGTGTAAACAACTCTGTCCTTCTCTACCGTAAACCGTAAGTTGCTGAGTAAAATAACCAGGTTTGTTATCACCGTTTACAAAATCTTTAAGGGTAGTGCCGCCGGCAGTTATAGCTTTAGCTAATACTTCTCTAATCGATTTAATTAAACTTTCTATTTCATCATCCCTTAAATTGCTACCTAATTTATCCGGATGAATTCTAGCTAAATAAAGACTTTCTGAAGCGTAAATATTGCCGACTCCGACTATAATTCTATTATCCATAATTAAATTTTTTATCGGTATTTTTCTAGTAATTAATTTGCTTTTTAAATATTCCAGTGTCAATGAATCAGAAAGCGGCTCTACCCCTAAATTATTAAATAACTCTTTTTCTAGGAAGTTAGTTTTAAAATTATAAATCATTCCAAAGCGTCTAGTATCGTTAAAAATTAACTTTTCACCGTTACTTAAATCAAAAAATACATGATCGTGTTTTTTAGTTTCATAGTTAGAAGGTTGCAGAGTAAATCTACCGCTCATACCTAGATGAACTATTAAAGAATAATCATTATTAAAATCTATAATTAAATATTTTGCACGACGCCTAACATCCAGTATATTAGTATTTGAGATTTCTGTAGCTAAAAGCGGGGATAGTTTATAACGTAAATTATCTCTTTTTAACTCTACATTTTCTATAATAAGCCCAATTAGCTTATCTTTTAGAGAGTTTTTAAGAGTTTCTACTTCAGGAAGTTCCGGCATTTGATACTAATATTTATAATAAAAAACTATGAACCAAACAAATTTTGGCTTTAAAAAAGTAGACTACACAAAAAAACAAGGGTTAGTAAATAGCGTTTTTTCTAATGTCGCTGATAAGTATGATTTAATGAATGACTTAATGAGTTTTGGACTACATCGTTTGTGGAAAGATGAATTTATTAGGCAAATTCCAAATCTTAACTCTCATATATTAGATGTCGCTAGCGGTAGCGGTGATATCGCTTTAAAGCTTGCTAAAAAAGCAAGAGATAGAGGCAATAATATTGCTTTAACTTTAAGCGATATAAATGAAGAGATGCTAAAGAATGCTAAGAAAAAAGCAATTGATCTTAATTTATTTCAGAACCTTAATTTTACTGTAGCAAGTGCAGAAGAATTGCCTTTTTCAGATAATAGTTTTGATTATTATACTATAGCATTTGGTATTAGAAACGTACCTGACATTAATAAAGCTTTAAAAGAAGCTTATAGAGTTCTAAAACCGATGGGTAAGTTTATATGCCTTGAGTTTTCAAAGGTAAAAGAAAGTTATTTTAAAGATTTTTATAAATTTTATTCATTTAGTATTATACCTACCATCGGTCAGGCAATCACCGGTAATAAAGAGGCATATGAATATTTGGTCGAAAGTATCGAGTTATTTCCCTCGCAAGACGAGTTTAGAATAATGCTTAAAGAAGCAGGATTTGAAGAAGTTAGTTATAAAAATTTGAGCGGCGGAATAGTTGCTATGCACAGTGCGTATACTCGATGAACTTCAAAAATTGGCTACGTCGTCTTATAAGTTCTGCGGTGCTCACGTATTAAGTATACGCTCTGCTCCTTGACTTATAGACTCCTTGCTCTTTTTGAAGTTGATCTTCGTCTACCATTATTCATTTTCTTAAAGTATACAAATGATAAGTAATTTTTTTAATTTAATACGTATTTTTCGTATCATCAGTAAAAAACGAATCCTAATTGATTCAAGAAGCCCTAAATATTTCAGGTTTATCGGTTATATATTAGCTTTATTTTCTGCTCCGTTATCATTATTTAAAAAACCGCATGAAGATTACGGCAAACGCTTAATAGATTGTTTAAGTGAACTTGGACCTATTTATATAAAATTCGGACAAACTCTTTCGACAAGACCCGATTTAGTAGGAGCAGAGATAGCAGGTTATTTAAGGTTATTACAGGATAAGCTACCTCCGTTTGATGGTGGGGTGGCGAGGAAATTGATAACGTCATTGCGAGGAGACATTTATGTCGACGAAGCAATCTCAGCAAGTAAGCAAAAGATTGCCATGCATTCTACGAATGCTCGCAATGACGCCCTCCCTTTCCTACATTTCGACGACAAGCCAGTCGCAGCCGCATCAATCTCGCAAGTACACAAAGCACAACTCGCAACCGGTGAATATGTTGCGGTGAAAATTCTGCGTCCCGGTATTCATAAAAAATATAACAGAGATATTAAGCTGCTATATTTTCTTGCAAAAATTATCTCAAAATTTTCTAAAGCAAAAAGGCTAAAACCAATTAAAGTAGTTGATAAATTTCATGAAACTATGAGATTTGAGCTTGATTTAAGGCTAGAAGCGGCAGCTTCTTCTGAGCTTATGGATAATATGCGAAATGATATTAATGTGATAATCCCTAAAATATATTGGGATTTAACGTCGGAAAATATACTAACTACCGAGTGGTTAGAAGGAACTTCTATATATGATACTTCACTGCTAAAAGAAATGGGATTAGAGCCTACAAAAATAGCTCAGAATTTCGCCGTAATGTTTTTCAATCAAGCCTATAGAGACGGTTTTTTTCATGCTGATTTACATGCAGGCAATATTTTAGTGAATAAGCAAGGTAAGATAATTTTACTTGATTTCGGTATTATGGGCAGACTTAAAGAAAAAGATCGTTTAGCCGTTGCAGAAAGTCTATTCGGTTTTTTAAACCGTGATTATAAATTAGTTGCTAAAGTACATTTAAGAGCCGGCTACATCCCATCAAATACCGATTTAGATTTATTTGCTCAAAGTTGTAGAGCAGTTACTGAGCCTATAGTAGGGACACCCACAAAAAATATTTCCATAGGTAAGCTGCTTGCACATTTATTTAAAATCACTGAAGATTTCGGCATGGAAGTACAACCGGAATTATTGTTATTGCAAAAGACTTTGATAATGGTTGAAGGGATAGGCAGACAGCTAGACTGTAATGTTAATATGTGGCAACTCGCCGAACCTTGGATTAAAAAATGGGCAGTGAAAAACTTAAGTCCTGAAGCGAAGTTGCTACGACTGGTAAAGCATTACCTAGATAGCCTAAGGGATATTGTTTGACATATAAAAATTATTAATATTATAGCCTTATATATTAAGAAATTTATTATTATGAAACTAAAAGATTTATTTATTAAACATGCTATTAAAACTCCTTTTTTGGTTGATTGTAAAGACGATAAAATTGTATTTCCTTCAGATAAAGAGCAAAATATAAAAATAGACTAAAAGAAAAAATAGGCGAGGAAGAGTTTGAAGGATTAACGGCTTCAGATAGAATAGTTCAATGTCCTGAAAACTTAGAAAATATAGCTTTAGTAAATATAGAAAAATATCCTGATATATCGCTTATAGCAGCAACATTTCTTAATGATGTACAACGTGAATATTATATAATCCATATAGATATCGATAATAATATTAAATCGATGGTCGTGCCTCCGTATTGCAGTTTAGAGTAAATAGTCTATAATCCTCAAACAGTAATAAGAGAGAATTATAGTTAAGGAGTTATGGCAAAAATAGATGTTAAGTGTAGATATTGTAACAACACAGAAGAAGTAATAAAGTCAGGATATTCAATTTCAAAACAACAGAGATATGGTCATGCCTCCATATTGCAGTTACGCCTATTAAAAAGCTATACGTTCAATAAGAGTACCAATAACCTTATCATGAATATCCAATGACTTGGAAAAGCAGATTGTCTTACGTGCAAGCCTCTTGCATCTCGTTCTAAGGTTCAAGTTACTTCGTTCTATCCGTTGAGTGTATTTTTTACTGATAATATGCTTTTTAGGGTCTAATAACCTAGCATAACTCCCCCATCCATCTGTATAGTAAAAAGTCACCTTGAAATTCTCTAGTTTTTTCAGTAATGATTCTAATGTGCTATCACATCTTGTACCAAACGTATAAGCAACTACTTTTAACGAAATCTTATCCAAGGCATACCAAAGCCATCGTTGTCTGGATTTATTCTGTACATAAGACCATTGTTCATCTATCTCAGGAGCAATAATTACTTTTGTTGTACTGATAGAATGATTTATTGTTTTTAATACTAGATTTTTTTAAAACACGGATAACTGTATTGATACCCACTTTTAATACTCTTACTGTATCTCTAACTCCAGAGCCGTTGATTGACATTTCTACTATTTGCTCCTTAACTCCAGGCTTAGATGCATTATTAATATACTCCAATTGAAAATATCGATTACACCGCTTGCATTGATATCTCTGTTGTTTTGAAATTGAATATCCTGACTTTATTACTTCTTCTGTGTTGTTACAATATCTACACTTAACATCTATTTTTGCCATAACTCCTTAACTATAATTCTCTCTTATTACTGTTTGAGGATTATAGACTATTTACTCTAAACTGCAATACGGAGGCACGACCCTCCAATTGAAAATATCGATTACACCGCTTGCATTGATATCTCTGTTGTTTTGAAATTGAATATCCTGACTTTATTACTTCTTCTGTGTTGTTACAATATCTACACTTAACATCTATTTTTGCCATAACTCCTTAACTATAATTCTCTCTTATTACTGTTTGAGGATTATAGACTATTTACTCTAAACTGCAATACGGAGGCACGACCTGCTTTTTAATAGGCGTAACTGCAATATGGAGGCATGACCTTACTATACAGATGGATGGGGGAGTTATGCTAGGTTATTAGACCCTAAAAAGCATATTATCAGTAAAAAATACACTCAACGGATAGAACGAAGTAACTTGAACCTTAGAACGAGATGCAAGAGGCTTGCACGTAAGACAATCTGCTTTTCCAAGTCATTGGATATTCATGATAAGGTTATTGGTACTCTTATTGAACGTATAGCTTTTTAATAGGCGTAACTGCAATATGGAGGCATGACCAATCAATGTATACTGTTCTTACCGACTTGCAGTTAGAACATTTATATATTGTTACCGCCGGTAATAATATATATAAAAAAACAGAAAAAATAAGTGTAGTCGGAATAGAGAACTTATCTAATTTACAGCTTGGTTAAAGTATATAAGTTACCATATTTCATTACCTTTAGTCTTATCATCACTTAATAATTCATGATGATAATTAGAGTCAGTAATATTATCTAGTAATATATCTAATTCAGATTTTTCTGTGCTTAAACTGTTATTAGTGAATGTTAAACTACACATAAGGATTTTTAGTTTTTACGTAAGTAAATCTAATAGGAATGCCTGGCATGTCAAAAGCCTCACGCATATTATTTACTAAATACCTGGTATAGCTATCGGTAATTTTTTCCGGATTATTGGAGAATAATTTGAAAGTAGGGGGGCGGGTTTTTGTTTGAGTCATATATTTTACACGCACTCTTTTACCGCCTTTTTGTAGAGGTAGTGGATGTGCTTCCGTAGTAAAATTAAGCCATTCATTTAATTTGCTAGTAGTTATTTTCTTATTCCAAATTTTATAGATTTTAAGACACGCATCTAAAACCTGCTCTATATTTTGTTTATTTATTGCTGAAATAAATAGAACGGGTACGCCCTTAACCTGAGGCAGATGAGTATTTATCTGATAATAAAATTCTTCCTGAAATGCTTCTTTTTCGGATTCTTTAACTAAATCCCATTTATTCACTACTATAACTATACTTCTCCCCTCATTTACCACATGGCTTGCAATATTTAAATCTTGCTGTTTTAAAGGGGCTAAAGCATCAATCATTAAGATTACGGTATTAGCAAATTTAATAGAGTTAATAGCATCTGAAGCCGATAATTTTTCTAAAGACTCTGTAATAGTAGATTTTTTGCGGAGTCCTGCCGTATCGATTAATTTAATGTGATTATTTTTATATTGCCAATCAATTTCAATTGATTCACGAGTAATACCGGCTTCAGGACCGGTTAATAATCTTTCATCATTAATAAGAGCGTTTATAAAAGTAGATTTTCCGGCGTTAGGTCTGCCACTAACTACTATCTGCAAACAATCTCCTTTAATTGGATCGGCTATATTTGTCTCGATTGATTCTTCTTCAGGTAACTTGGCAATAATTTCGTCATATAAATCAATTAAGCCTGTGCCATGCTCGGCAGAGATAGCCACCATACTATCAAACCCTAATTTGTAGTATTCTTTATCAAAATCAAAAGCTTTCTCGCATTTATTAACTATCAATATAGCAGGCTTATTATATTTTCTAACAAAGCTACCAAGTAGCTTATCATCGGGCAATATTCCGCTTCTACCGTCAACCATAAAACAAATTAAATCTGCCTCTAAAATTGCTTTAGTAGTCTGTTCCATTAACCTTTCTCCCATACTATCAGGATTCTCTTCAAGTCCTGGGGTATCAATTAATAAAAATTCAAATGAGCCGATTTTGCCGTCTGTATATTTTCTATCCCTAGTGACGCCCGGCAAATCGTGAACGATAGCTTTTTTACGTATGCTTAATCTATTGAAAAGGGTTGATTTGCCTACATTCGGACGACCAACTAAAGTAATGATTTTCTTAGTCATTATTAATATATTATTATGGTTAAGAGAACTAATAATGCTCCGATAAAACCTACTATATTTGCTATTATAATAGGTGTATTTTTTATTAATATGCCGTATATAAGCCAACTACAAAGAGCAATAGCACTTATAGTAAAGGCGGGCATAGAAACAGAAGCCGAAGATTTGCAGGTGAAAATCTTATGAGCCTGTACATAAAACATAAAATTGCCGATTGTACCGACAATCGTCATATATTTTTCGTAAAATTTCATGAATTTTGGAGACATATGTTTATTTCTTATTTTTTCGTCATTGTGAGGAGTGAAGCGACGAAGCAATCTCAGGAGTTTGTTATTATCTCATGAGATTGCCACGCAGCCTACGGCTGCTCGCAATGACGAATTGGACAACCCTGACTACCCCTTAAAACTCGCAATTACCGGTATATGATCCGAAGGTTTTTCTTGAGTCCTTAAATTATAATCCATATAGCAATTTTCTAAATAGTCAATAGTATTATTACAACCAAGAATCATATCAATTCGCATACCTTTATTTTGTTCAAAACATCCGGCTCTATAATCCCACCATGAAAATTCTTGTTTACTCGGATGTATCAATCTATATAAATCCTCAAACCCAGAATTTAGAATAGTACGTAGTTTTTTTTGTTCAACCTGAGTAAAACAAGTAGTTTCAGCAAGAGCTTTAGGTGAATATACGTCTATATCGAACGGTGCAATATTGAAATCACCGCCTATGATAGTTTTTTCGTCAAAAGATTTTTTAGTTGATAGATAATTGATAAAATTATCATAAAATGCTAGCTTTGCTACAAATTTATCGCTACCGACAAATGAACCGTTAGGAGCATAGAGCGAGATTATATTACAAAACCCTATAGGTAATGATAATTTTATTTCTAAGAATCTTGCTTGATCACTGCAGTAATTATTCGGAAAATCCTTAATTATTTCATCGGCAGGAAATTTTGAAATTATAGCAACACCGTTATATGATTTTTGCCCGTGAACATAAAAATTATAAGGTAGATCGGATAATTCATCAAAAGGAAATTTTTCGGTTTCGCATTTTATCTCTTGCAATAATAAAATATCCGGATTTTCTTTAGATAAAAAATTACGCAATAAATTAAGTCTTGTTTTTATGGAATTAATATTCCAAGTAGCTATCTTCATGTTTGTTTTTCTATGTCTTCTAATTTTTCATTACGGAATCGCCACTCAAGAAAACCAAAATGATAGACTAAGAGACTAGTAATAAATGCTCCGGAAATTACTATAATCATTGAATATTTTATTGTATGATAATTTGGATTACTACCATACATATCTAATAATACGCTAAAAGCTATACCCCATAATACAGTGATTTCAATACTAACGCCTCTTGGTACCCTCTTAATTGAATTTTCTTTCATAATAAAATCTCGTAATATTGCACCGCAATTAGCCGTAATGAAAGCAAAAAACGGTCCCCAAAAACTTAGAGGCTCAATTTTGTGAATAATAACCATTGCAACTCCTATAATTATAAAAGTTGCTTGTCCGAATGAATCGCAAATTGCTACTATATTATTTAATGATTGTTCTAAATAATTATCTTCAGCAATCTGTTTATTATAATAGCTGAATAATTTAATAATTGTAAAACCGAGTAAAACTACTACAAATATGTAATAGAAATAAGAAGGAGTAAAATAGAAGTTTAAATGTCCGGTATCATGATTTACTATTAAATCTAACATTATGCAGCTACTAACAGATGGTAATACCGCAAATAAAAATGTACCGAATAAAGTACTATTTTTTCTGCTACTCAAAATAATTCCCGAAAAAGCAAAAGCAAGGCAACCAAGTAAACCTATAACATGACACCAACGAGAATCTATAGATTTAGGCAATAGAATATGATATATATATGTCTTAATAATTTTTTTATACTCGTTACTTGCAAGAAAATCATCTATCGCAAAATTAAATTGTTCAACTATGTTTAAAGATACGGTTTTTTTGCTAAACATTAAATGTAGGGGTGTTTTAATATTTAAGGGAACTTCTAATATATTCCTGTCCATTGTTCTTCCTAAAATATTAACGGCACCAACAATTCGATCACTAATGAAACCATCAATTTCTTTCTTGATTAGTCCATTTATCAATTCCATATTATTTTGATATATTCTAATTATATCTTGATTTTTCTCATTATATAAAAAATCCGTAAATTTAGGGTCTCCGTATACAGTACCTTTCACTATTCCTAACTGGAGATTAAATAGACGTATTTGTGCTGTTAGTTCATTAACATTTTGGAAATTTAACTTTTTGGCAAGCGGTTCAATAATAAATAATGATAATTCTTCAAGACGATAAGGCTTTGAAAAATAAGCATAGTTACTTCTCTCAGTAGTATAAGTAGCTCCTGCTGTCATGTCGGCATTGCCGCTTTGAATATCTAGCTGATCTTGATACCAGCTATCTTGATTATACTCAATATTAATACCTATTTTTGCAGCAATAGCGTTAATTAATTCTATATCCATACTGGAAACGGTAGTATGACCGTTTGAAGTAGCAATTAAGTATTGGTAAGGTTCATTTATATACCAGGCATTTATCAAAGTTTTTTTATCGGCTGTCCCTTCGCATTCTAAAATTGCTTGTTGTTCGTTTGCACCTATGCTCAAAGCATAAAAATTTTTAGAAATGAGAAGTATAAAAATAAAAAGCTTTAAAATTTTCATGGTTTGTATTTTTTAAATTAACGTGTCATCCCGCGGCAATACTTTATCGTTATTGCGAGGAGCGAAGCTTTGCTGCAATCTCATGAGGTAATACTAATTCCTGAGATTGCCACGCTCCTTTTAGTCGCTCGCAATGACGGTATTACGAACTACTTTAATTTCGCCGTCAGAAAATTTAATATTAAAAATTTTTTCATTTGCAGCAGTAATTTTAGAAGATAAAAAATTACCCGTTTCCCCTTTAACTATAGCAAAACCTCGTTTTAATACGTTATTATAATCAAGGCTTGCAAGTAACGTACTATTTAATTCTAATTTATACTCAAAATTTTTCAAAGTATTATTTGCCGATTTTGATAGATAAGCTGTTTGATGTGTTAATTCTAATGTTTTGTAATTGAGTATTTTAGCAGGGTTAACTCTTTCTTTAGAAAAAGATTTAATCTTTGTTTCTTGTAGTTCAATAAAGCACGGTAAAGCATCTAGCAAATTAAAACCGGTTTCGTCCAGTAATTGCTGCTTATTATTCATATAGTGAGAGAGATATCTGTGTATTTTATCGTAATTTATTATATTTTGTTCGTGATATTTAATTAACCTGCTAGTATTATTCAATAATATTTTTTCATAAGATTGTAGAGTATTATTTAAAATAGATCGTACCGGTACAGCAAATTCTGCGGCAGCAGTCGGTGTTGGAGCTCTTTTATCGGCTGCTAAATCTATTAAAGTATAATCCACTTCATGACCTACTGCGGAAATAATAGGAATTTTTGAGTTATAAGTAGCACGTACTAATATCTCATCGTTAAATGACCAAAGATCTTCTATAGAACCGCCGCCTCTAGCAACAATTATAACATTTGGTTTATTTATCTCTTCTAAATTGTTAAATCCTTCAATTGCTTCAGCAATTTCATTGCCGGAATTTTCGCCTTGTACGCTAACCGGCCATATTATTATCCGAGTTGGAAAACGTTCGCGAATGCGATGAATAATATCTTTAATAACAGCACCGGTTATTGAAGTGATAACGCCTATTTTATCAGGTAAAAAGGGTATAGGAATACGTTTCTTATTAAATAGTCCCTCTTTTTCTAAACGAGCTTTGCGTTCATTTAGAATTTGCAACATAGAACCAAGTCCTGCAGGTTGCAAATTATCTACCGATAATTGATAGCGTGAATTACCTGCATAACTTGAAAGCTTGCCGCTAATCACCACTTCCATACCGTCATTTAAAGGAAATTTGATTTTAGCAAGAATAGGACGCCAGCAAGTACAAGCTAAAATAGCGGTATTTTCTTTTAAGTTAAAATAAGCATGACCTGAGCTTGCTATTTTTAAACCTGAAATTTCTCCTTTTACCTTAATATAGCCAAAATTATTTTCTAATAATTCTTTGATTTTATTAGAAATCTCACTAACTGAAAACTCTTTGGTTGCTTGATTTGCAATGAAATTGTCTAGCATTTTATTCTTGGTTTTTTTGAGCTGAGAGTAGTGCATTATTCGTCATTGCGAGGAGAAGCTATAAGTTTCGACGAAGCAATCTCAGGAAGTTTGACGAGATTGCCACGTCGATGCTACGCATATCCTCGCAATGACGTTACCTCAATAGAATAACCTTGCTACTCTCAAAAGAGCAAGCAAAATTTTTTATTATTTGATATATTACTAATAGCTTGCTATTATTTTTTACTATTAAAATATATTTATTAATATAAATGCTATTGCGAATAATATGCTTGCTTATTATCATAATATTTTCTTTGGTAAGCTTTGCCGATCTTTCTAAGAATGGTCAGAATATTAAAATTAGTAATATGATAGCCGACTTCGTAGAGTATAACGAAAGTCAGGATTTGATATATGCTAAAGGTAATATAAGAATTATCACGGATGAGTATTTATTAACGGCAGATAATTTACTTTATGATATAAAAAATGATATTTTATGGGCAGAAGGTAATATCCGAATTAAGGATAAACAAAACAGAATAATAGAGGGTGATAAAGCAGTTTTAAAAGATGAATTTAAGAAAGGTATCATATCGGAATTCATTTTACTTTCCGGTGATAATAATCTTTTAATTGCTAAACTTGCCGAAAGAATAGACGAAAATAATCTTAAGCTGCACCATGCCGAATTTACCCCTTGCGATGTTACTTGTAATAGAAACCCTATTTGGCAAATTGCTGCTAAGGATACTTATATTCACTCTGAAGAACATAGAGTAGTTTATAAAAACGTGTTTTTTGAAGTATACGGCGTACCGATTTTTTACTTACCGTATTTTTTTCATCCGACTCCTACGGCCCCTGCAACTTCCGGATTATTGGTACCTGACGTCAAAAATAAAGGGTTTGGTATACCTCTATATCTACGTGCAAAACCTAATATGGATTTTACTCTCACTCCAAGGATTTTTAGTAAATATCAAACTTATGAGCTAGAAGCACGCTATCGTCCGAATGATACCGATAATATGAATTTTCAAGGTAGTTACGGTAAATTACCGTATTTTCTAAAAAAAGACGGAAATGTAGTGAAAAACAAAAAAGTTTCTTCTTATCATTATATAGCAAGCGGTAATTTTATTAGTACCGATAAAGTTTATGATTACGGCTTCAGGGTGGAACGTACATCGGATAAAGCTTATTTAAAAAATTATTATAATAACTACGCTTCATATTTAACTTCTAAAATATTCTTAAATAAAATTCATGAAGCTGATTATTTTTCGGCGGAAGGATTAAGTTTTCAAGGCTTAGGTAGTAATGATAGTAAATATACTGACCCGTTAGTATTACCGAAAATCAATACAAAAAACGTGATAAATTTGAATGATAATGAAAACAGCCATATCGTTGTTGAAAATAATACGTTAATGTACAAAGAAAGAATAGGGAAACAAGTCGCTAGAACCTCTTTGCAACTATCCTTTATGCAGAATGTGCTGACTTCTTCAGGGCAAATTTTTGATTTTGTAGCAAAAGATAGAGGTGATTTTTATCTTGCTAGACGGGCTTATTTAGATAAGACGAGAGAAAATAAATCATTTCAAAGGAATATACCGGAATTGCAAACCTTATGGCGTTATCCGTTAGTAGGTAATATAACAAAAACGATAAATTTACTTATTGAGCCGGTAGTTTCTTTTACTATGGGACGTAAACTATCTAAGAAAGATAAAAAATTTGTTATAATTGATCCTGCTAAATATGAATTATCCGAAAAAAATATCTTTTTATCCAACCGTTATAGCGGTATTGATTGCCATGATTTCGGTAATAGATTAAGTTACGGCTTAAATACTAGTATTGCTAAAGAAGAAAATTATTTAAAATTATTTTTAGGACAGTCACGTAATACAAGATATAGTATAGATTTGCCTGCGGATGATACGGAAAATGTAGGACAGATTCTAGGTAATCTTTCTAATAATTTAGAAGTGTTTTATAGCTTTCGGAAAGATAAATATTTCAGACCTATTAGAGATGAGGTGGGAGGAAATTTTAACTATGATAAGATTAACTTGCTAGGTAGTTTTATTCAGCTTACAAACCTTAAAAAATATTATTCCGTAGAAAGTATAAAGGTTTCAAATAATAGAGTACGACAATTTTATGGAGACATAAATTATCAGCTAGCGGAAAATTGGACTATAGGCTTTGGTGCACGTATTGATCTCTCTAGACGTTCTCCAAATTTACTTACTCGAACTATTAGGGTGACATATGCTAAAGATTGTGTTAGAATTACTGCAAAGATTTATTCCGATTATCTAGCCGATGGAAGCAGAGGAATCAAAAAGACTACCTCTTCGCCGACTATTTCTATCGGTTTAAAGGTGCTAAATATGTGAGTTTAGCATTGTGCTTGTGTGGATAGTTGTCATTGCGAGGAGCGAAGCGACGTGGCAATCCAGAAAAAGTAATAAAAAATGCTATTTAGCATTTTTAACTGGATTACTTCGTCAATTTACTATGTAAATTTCCTCGCAATGACGAGTTGCTATCCACATAAAAACTATTCCAATTATTACGTTATGTGAGTCTGAAAAAATATGAAAAAATTACTACTTATAATCATTACTGTTTTTTTTGCTTTTAATGTAGCACAAGCTTCGTTGCCGAATATAGTAGCATCCGTAAATGATGAACCTATTACTCTTAATGAGTTCCGTGCTAGAAAAAAAATGATTATGGCACTAAATAATGTTGAAAGTCTAACGCCTGCTCAAGATAAGCAGCTAAGTGACTTAGCAATCAAGAGCTTAATTGATGAATCTTTGCTTTTTCAATATGCCGGAGATAGAGAAATTCCGCAAGAAGAGATAGATAATGCTATTAAATCTATTGAAGATCGTAATAAAATGCCTCACGGTTCTCTTCTTCAGTATTTAAAAAGCAGATCGGTTAATCCTGATAGTTTTATTTCCCAAATTAAATCCGAGTTGATTAAAATGAATATTTTATCAAGTCTATCAAGATCAGTACAAGTAAGTAATAAAGAAATAGATGTCGCAATTTTATCTAGTGATCAAAAAGACGTAGAAATTTCAATGCAAGTATTTACATCTAAAGATGGTGGCAATAAAGCGTTTACACAGATGAATAATTTGAAAAATCGACTAAAAAAATGTGCAGACGTTAAAAAATCGCTTTATGATAATTTTGCTACTATGCAAATTATTACCGATAAGCTTAGCAAGATAGAAGCTGTAAAACAAACTATTGTAAAGGACTTAAGCTCGGATAAAGCAAGCAGTGTTTTTGAAGTAAATAACAAATTTGAAATAATATTAGTGTGCAGCAAAAAAATCTTAAATGTTAATGAAGATGAAAATAATTATGTAGTAAACTTCCTAACCAATAAAAAGATTTCACAAAAAGCACAAAAAATGTTTGAAAATATGCGTAAGAAAGCAGTTATAAAAATAATGTTATCAGAATAACGTCATTGCGAGGAGCGAAGCGACGTGGCAATCTCATGAAATAATACAAACTCCTGAGATTGCTTCGTCAATACTTCGTATTTCCTCGCAATGACGATGCTTGCTCTACACAATCACCTTTAAAATCCATGCTCCCTTCAATTGCAAAACATGCAGCATCTCATCAAATTAATCCTCTTAAAAAGCACGGACAAAATTTTATTTTTGACAGTAGTCTATGTGATAAAATTGTACGTGCGAGTAACCTTGCAGCAAACAGCAGAGTGCTAGAAATAGGACCAGGCACCGGAGGATTAACTAGGTCAATATTGCAGAAAAATCCTGAATCCTTAACTGTTATAGAAACAGATGAGAGATGTATCCCGCTTCTTAATGAGATTAAAGAATATTATCCTAATCTAAATATTATAAAACAAGATGCTCTTAAAATAAATTTAACTGATTTAGGTTATGATAAAGTAACTATAATCTCTAATTTACCATATCATATAGGTACTGAGTTAGTAATTAGATGGCTGAAAGAAGCACGGTTAATTACTAATATGACGCTAATGTTACAAAAGGAAGTAGTAGAACGTATTTGTGCTATGCCGTCAACTAAAGCATATGGCAGGTTATCGGTAATATGTCAGTTAATTACTAAAGTGGAAAAATGCTTTGACGTAGCACCGACTGCTTTCTATCCACCTCCTAAAGTATATTCTGCGATAGTCAAACTAATACCTTTAGAAAATCCGCCGTCTATTGCTCTGATAAATAAAGTTGAGCAAATAACAAAACTTGCTTTTGCAGGACGACGGAAAATGATCAAATCATCACTGAAAAATCTTGTACCTAACATACATGAAATATTAACTCAGTTGAAAATCAATGATAATTATCGTGCTGAAAATCTTACTCCTCAAGATTATTTGAGAATTGCCGAAATGTTGGACAATGTCATCTAGTTCGCTTGACGAGCGTTGTTGCATGGCTCAACTTCACTCTTGTCATCCTAGCTAACTTGAACGCGGGATCTAGCTTAAAATACTAAATTATTAATATTTTTTATTGTTTTTATGGACCTAGTTAGCAAGCCACGGGGTGACATAGTGGGGTTTACCGAGTCATGCAACAAGGCTGGCTTGTCCACGGGATGACACATCATTCAGTTTTATCTAACTTTTTTGCTTCTGCTTCTTGCTGTAGTTTATATTCTGCTGCTTTTTCTTCTATATAGTTAAAAAAGAAATAACAAAATGTTAAAAAGCTAGTTAAAATGATTGCAAACGTTATTAATATTAGCTTAAGTTCTTTTTTAGAGTTTTCAGCTTTTAATCGCTTTTCCTCCTCTTCATTAATTATAAACTCAGGTAATATATCTGATTCTTCTTCTTTATTTTCCATGCGTTACCAATATCTTAAGTTTATTAAAAATTAATGATAGAGTTTAAATATCATTTAAGTAAATTACGATATAAAGATACTTAAAATAAGTCAACAATTTTTAATCATTAGTTGTGATTTAATATAAATTACTGTTTTGATTTTGGGAAATCTACATTATCTTAGCCAAGTGTATGAAGGTGTTTAAGCTTTCTTCGTCGTCTTTGGTCATTATATAAGGTACTTTAACATATATAAGCATTTGATGTGTTTTGTCCGATATTTTATTTTTCTCTAAAACGCATATAATTTGTGAGTATTGTTATATTCATCTTGTATACTAAACGCTTTATTTGCTACAACTGATTTATCAGATTTTGATATAAAATCATCAATAAAATAGTTTAAAGGATCTCCAAATAATTCGCTTAATTGCTCGTCATTTTGAAATTCTTCATATGATAACGATCTTGCAGTTTTCAACTTAAAATATGATTTAATCATTTCAAGAGCAGAATATCTATCGCAGTTCATTATTAAGAATTTTATATAACATTTTTTATCAAAATATGCAGGTATCATTTTTAAATCCTTATTAATAATTTGCTGTTTGTAATAAGATAATTGACGCATAAAAACGATAATTGTAGCTGTAAGACCTGCAACTAAGATAGAGTATAAATTTAGTGATTGAAAAAGCATATTTTTAATATATTTAATTATAACTACCAACGATAGTATAGTATTTTCTGCTTTTCAATCTAAAAATGAAACATTGCTATATATTACTTATTTTTTCTTTCAATTAGTTTATTTATCACATATTTATTGTGTCGCTAATAGAACATGAGGTTTATATAAATTAAGTTTCAACTCAACTAATCAATTTTTATATCTAGGACAAGAAAGTTATTAAAAAATAAATTTCTAAAATCTTATTAATTTTTGCTTAAAAATATATTAAAATATAAGAAAATAAAAGTTGAACATCAATTAATGCAGATAAATAAGCAGCAGAAAAAGGACCTTTTGATATTATTGGTGATGCATGGTTGTTTTGATGAGTTAAAAAACTTATTAGAAAAGCTCGGTTATAGAATTAAAAAAGATAATAAATATATTATTACTCATCCTCAAGAAAGACGAATTATTTTCGTAGGGGACTTAGTAGATCGAGGTCCAAACTCACCGGAAGTATTACGCTTAGTAATGGATAGTGTTTCCTCATCTATTGCCTTTTGCGTTAACGGTAACCATGATGACAAACTAAAACGAAAACTTCAGGGACGAAATGTTGTTATTGCCCATGGACTTCAGGAAACACTTGATCAATTAGAAAAACGAGCCGGCAGAATTTAAAGCATCTGTTCTTGAATTTTTAGAAAGTTTAAGTAGTTATTACATATTAGATAATGAAAAATTAGCAGTATCACATGCCGGCATTAAAGAAAAAGATCTAGGGCGTAGTTCTGAGCGAATAAGTAAATTTTGTATGTATGGTGCAACCATCGGTGAAATTGATGAGTTTGGTTTACCGCTTCGTTATCCGTGGGACCAAGAATATCAAGGAAATACGCTGATTGTTTATGGGCATACCCCTGTTTGTGAAGCACAGTGGCTTAATAATACTATAAATATTGATACAGGATGTGTATTTGGAGGTAAACTTACTGCACTTCGTTATCCGGAAAAAGAGTTAGTTTCTGTAGATGCTGCGAAAATTTATTATAAACCAATCAAACCATTTAAGAAATAATTAGATTATGAATTCAAAAATAATAAAGAAAAAATAAATATGTATGAGATAGTTCAAATAAAAATTGTAAATATTTTTCATAAGCCGGTCGTGCCTCCGTATTGCAGTTTAGAGTAAATAGTCTATAATCCTCAAACAGTAATAAGAGAGAATTATAGTTAAGGAGTTATGGCAAAAATAGATGTTAAGTGTAGATATTGTAACAACACAGAAGAAGTAATAAAGTCAGGATATTCAATTTCAAAACAACAGAGATATCAATGCAAGCGGTGTAATCGATATTTTCAATTGGAGTATATTAATAATGCATCTAAGCCTGGAGTTAAGGAGCAAATAGTAGAAATGTCAATCAACGGCTCTGGAGTTAGAGATACAGTAAGAGTATTAAAAGCGGGGTATCAATACAGTTATCCGTGTTTTAAAAAATCTAGTATTAAAAACAATAAATCATTCTATCAGTACAACAGAAGTAATTATTGCTCCTGAGATAGATGAACAATGGTCTTATGTACAGAATAAATCCAGACAACGATGGCTTTGGTATGCCTTGGATAAGATTTCGTTAAAAGTAGTTGCTTATACGTTTGGTACAAGATGTGATAGCACATTAGAATCATTACTGAAAAAACTAGAGAATTTCAAGGTGACTTTTTACTATACAGATGGATGGGGAGTTATGCTAGGTTATTAGACCCTAAAAAGCATATTATCAGTAAAAAATACACTCAACGGATAGAACGAAGTAACTTGAACCTTAGAACGAGATGCAAGAGGCTTGCACGTAAGACAATCTGCTTTTCCAAGTCATTGGATATTCATGATAAGGTTATTGGTACTCTTATTGAACGTATAGCTTTTTAATAGGCGTAACTGCAATATGGAGGCATGACCATAACATTTATTAAAGCGTAGGTATTGTTAAGTAAAAAATGCTGAAAAGCTTGACTTTATGCTGCGTTCGCCGTTTGATACATTGGTGAATTTGCCTAAAAATGGCGAATGGTACCCGCGGCCGGACTTGAACCGGCAAGAGCTTACGCTCCACGGATTTTAAGTCCGTTATGTCTACCATTCCATCACGCGGGCAATTATAAATACAGAACTGTATTTTTCTAAGTGGACAGATTAATAAAAAAAATACAAAAAAGCAAGTACTTTTATCGTTAATATATTAGTCGGATATAAAAAAATTATTAAACCACTTTAAAATAGTTAGTTTACTCATTAATTTATTAGATAATTAACTTAAATAGTGACAAAATAGTAATAATATGATAGATTAGTTTCAGAAAGTAATACTTTCCCTTGCATGTTATTGACATGTTTATTGACAAATGCCGCAAGGTAAGGTAGTTTTGCATAATGAATTTTTATCGGCTCTTATATTTAAGTAAGATTTAAAGTAAAATTTAAGTTTTAGTTATTATAAGCGTGTGTTAAGTTCAAATAAGTAATTTCTATCTAATAAAGGTTTTTATGGCTACAAATATAGTAGGTAAAGTTAAGTGGTATAATTCTACGAAGAATTTTGGATTTATTGAACAGGAAAATGGCGGCAAAGATGTGTTTGTACACAAATCAGCCGTAGACGCAGCAGGTTTACATAGCCTTGAAGAAGGACAAGATGTAATTTTTGATCTTGAAGAAAAGCAAGGAAAAGCCTACGCTGTTAACCTCAGAATTAAATAAATATATTTATAATACCAAAAGCAGCTATCCAAAATTGTTTATAATTTAGGGTAGCCTAGTCATCTTTATCAAAATAGTAAATATTTTGTTTTTGTCTTATAATAACCTATATAATTTTAAGTATAATAAATTATTTTTACTAAGGGGCATGAAAATGCCCTAAATCTAATAATATTATTCTGGCTTGAATAAGATTCTAAAATAGTTTCATTATTCATTATCGTTTTATATATTTAGTTGGTTTGTAATCTAGCTTAAGCATATTTTTTGATTCAGGATAATTATATAAGTCGTTATTTTAATTTACTATAACTTATTTTTTATACAATAGACCTGCATAACTTATCTTAGAGGCTATCTGTAAATAAATTTTAATTAGTAATTAAAGAGTTTTTTTAGCGAAAAGTGATAAGATTTTTGAAGAAATAGTTATTCATATTTCAAAAAAAAATCTTATAATTTGCAGCCAAAAAGAATTAAATTATCGGTTAAAATTTATTTACAGCTAGGCTCAGGAAATAAGAGATCTCTACTCTACTCAAGCGTACTATAGTTAAGTATACAAGGCTGAGAGAGCATCTCATATATCTTTAAGAAATGGGCTATGTAAGAGGTCTAATCAATAATGTGCATATTTTGATTTAAAACTATATTGGATTATATAATGAAAAATTTTAATTTATCTGAAGAATTAATTATCGCTCTTGAGACAATGAATATCACTGAGCCGACTGAAATACAAAAGCAATCGATTCCGGTTGCAATGGCAGGGTCGGACATACTTGCTTCTAGCCAAACAGGTTCAGGAAAAACTCTCGCTTATTTATTGCCGTTAATTGATTCATTTATTAAAAATAAAACTACTGCTTTAATTCTTGTTCCGACTAGAGAATTAGCAACGCAAATACACAGTACTTTAAATAAAGTAACTACATCCTATAAAATTAATAGTGCAGTTTTGATAGGCGGTGAACCGATGCTTAAACAATTTATGCAATTAAAAAAGAATCCGAAAGTGATTATTGGTACGCCGGGGCGTATTATCGATCACTTAAATAGAGGAAGTCTAAAAATTGATCGCATAGGCATAACCGTACTTGACGAAATGGATAGAATGCTTGATATGGGGATGAAAGAACAGTTAGAAGAAATCAATAAATTTTTACCGGAAAAAAGACAAGTTTTAATGTTTTCTGCTACTATGCCAAAACATATTATTGCTGTTTCTCAAAAATATCTAAACAATCCGATACGTATTACAGTAGGTGCTACTAATAAAGCAGCTGCAGAAATAAAACAGGAATCAATGCATGTTTCTGATAAAGAAAAATTTAGTGAATTAACTAAACAACTTGGTAATAGGGAAGGATCGGTAATTATTTTTGTGAAGACTAAACGCTCTGCTGATCAATTAGCTAAAATGTTAAAATATGAAAATCATAAAGCAGAAGCTATACATGGTGATTTAAGTCAGCGTCAACGTGAAAGAGTAATTTTATCATTTCGTAAGTCAAATTATAGAATAATGGTAGCAACTGATGTAGCGGCTCGTGGACTTGATATTCCTCATACACAGCATGTTATTAATTATGATTTACCTATGTGTCCTGAAGATTATTTACATAGAATAGGTAGAACGGGTAGAGCAGGGGCCACCGGCCATGCTTTGTCTTTTATTTCTCCTGATGATGTTATTAGATGGCGTGCAATTGATCGTCTAGTAAATAAAGGTGAATCTACACCACGCAGTGAGTTTAGGAGTGATAAAAATAATCGTAAAAGATCATTCGGTAAAAGAGCAGGCGGTGAGGGTAAAAAGTTTAATTCTTTTGATAATAATCGTAAAAAAACTTTTGACGGTAACAATTACGGTAATAAAAGAAAGAAAGTCTCGTAGTTTAGATTTACGTCATTGCGAGCAGCCATAGGCTGCGCGGCAATCTCATGAAATAATAAAATCCTGAGATTGCTTCGTCAAAACTTACAGTTTTTCCTTGCAATGACCGAAAAACCGACCTATGCAACAACGCCAACGCTATGCGGGAATGACATCAAGGCATTTTATATAAGGAGGATAAATTCATAAGTTTAAATTTTTCACGATTTCAATCTATATTTAATATTTTATTCATATTGATAATTTCTTTTCCAGGTGGTTTAATTTATTTACTTACCGGTTCAACTCTTTCTTTTTGGCTTCGAGAATCCGGTTTTGATAAAATCACTATCGGGCTTTTTAGTTTAGTTAATTTTATTCATATATTTAAATTTTTATGGGGTCCTTTACTAGAAAAAGTAAGTTTTGCTCCTTTAAGTAAGCAAGGATATAAATATTGTTTAATTATTACTTTGGTTAGCTGTATTTGTTGTGTATATATTCTAACAAATTTTAACCCTAACACTCATTTTATACCATTTGCTTTATGCTTAGTAGCGGTGGCATTTTTTTCTTCCATTTATGATATGTTGCTTCAATCATCACAGATGTTACTTATTACAAATAGAAATTGGGGCATAAGTGAGGCAGCTTGTACTACAGGCTTTAGAATAGGTATACTTATAGCAGGTTCAGGAGCGTTATATTTATCGACTATCATATCTTGGCAAGATGTTTATCGTTCTATGGCAATTTTATGTATACCGTCATTACTATTAATTATAATCTATCCGCTTAAATTTAAAGATAAGACAATTATCAACGATTTTGATAGATTTTGGCATGCTTTTTATGATTTTATTAAGAAACCTAAATGGCTAATAATTGTTAGTTTTATGCTTCTATATCGTCTTCAAGATAATTTTCTTTCAATGATGCCGAATATGTTTTATCTCGATATCGGGTATACGAAGAAAGATTTAGCACTTGGATATAAAGCTTTTGGTATGTGCGCTGCAATCCTTGGAGGTTTTATAGGCGGGTTTTTGTGCCGAAAATATGAATATTCTTATTTGCTTAAAAGAGCATTAATATATCATGCTTTATCTAGCCTATCTTTTTTATTTCTCTATTTTTATAATCGAGATATTACAAGTCTGTATATAGCGGTCTTTTTTCAAGAATTTACCAAAGGCTTAACTATGTCGCCGTTTTTTTCTTACCAATTAAGATGTTGTAGTTCTAAATATTGTATAACCCAAATTGCGTTAATTACTTCTATTGCTTATATTAGTACCATATTGTTTGGTAGTATTTCAGGCTATGCAGCTACTTATTTAGGTTGGACTTATTTTTTCATCGTAGCAGGATTTTGTTTTATACCGGCTTATATATTAATTAGATATTTACCGACTTATGTCATTCCTAGCTAAAAGGGTTGTTGTTGTGTGGCTCGGCTCCATCATCCCGTGATTTATTCACGGGATCTAGTTAAAAATACTATATTATTAGTATTTTTAGTTGTTTTACTGGATACTGTAGATAAGCCACGGTATGACACTGAACGTGCTTTCCGAACCATACAACAACACCTAAATTAATCCGCTAATCCGGCTAGCTTTACTTCAGGAAATAATTCTTCGGTCATGCCTCCATATTGCAGTTACGCCTATTAAAAAGCTATACGTTCAATAAGAGTACCAATAACCTTATCATGAATATCCAATGACTTGGAAAAGCAGATTGTCTTACGTGCAAGCCTCTTGCATCTCGTTCTAAGGTTCAAGTTACTTCGTTCTATCCGTTGAGTGTATTTTTTACTGATAATATGCTTTTTAGGGTCTAATAACCTAGCATAACTCCCCCATCCATCTGTATAGTAAAAAGTCACCTTGAAATTCTCTAGTTTTTTCAGTAATGATTCTAATGTGCTATCACATCTTGTACCAAACGTATAAGCAACTACTTTTAACGAAATCTTATCCAAGGCATACCAAAGCCATCGTTGTCTGGATTTATTCTGTACATAAGACCATTGTTCATCTATCTCAGGAGCAATAATTACTTCTGTTGTACTGATAGAATGATTTATTGTTTTTAATACTAGATTTTTTTAAAACACGGATAACTGTATTGATACCCACTTTTAATACTCTTACTGTATCTCTAACTCCAGAGCCGTTGATTGACATTTCTACTATTTGCTCCTTAACTCCAGGCTTAGATGCATTATTAATATACTCCAATTGAAAATATCGATTACACCGCTTGCATTGATATCTCTGTTGTTTTGAAATTGAATATCCTGACTTTATTACTTCTTCTGTGTTGTTACAATATCTACACTTAACATCTATTTTTGCCATAACTCCTTAACTATAATTCTCTCTTATTACTGTTTGAGGATTATAGACTATTTACTCTAAACTGCAATACGGAGGCACGACCCAAATAATATGGAAAGATTTATTTGAAGAAGAATTGCAAGGTCAACATATATATACTTTAGAGATTGGTGATACAACCCACTATACTGAATTAGATTTTACTGCATTAAATTATAATAATGTACAAAATACAGTAGAACCTAAATTTCCTGACTTTACTCAACAGGAGTTGTTAAGTATTTTTTCTTCCAATATACAAAATAATCATAATAATTGTATACCATTTCCTAAAGGAATAAACCTTGAAGAACAAGTTACCATAGATGTATTAAATAATTTATTATTAGGTGCTTATAATAAATGTAATTTTTTTGAATTCAATAACGGATCAGAAATATATTTTAGATTACCTAATAATGAAAGGCTTGCCATGAAAGTTTTTAGTTTAAATAATCAGCCTATATTAAAAGAAAATAAATTTGAAAATGCTATATTATTTTTAAGTAAAAAAATAAACGAAAATGGTGATGTTGACTATAGTGAAGGCTTTAGTGCTGATATAGCCGAGGGCAAAATAAATTCTTCTTATATAACTCCTTTAGGCGAAATAATGGATTTTAATTAATTTAAAAAAACAATCATATGCAAAATAAAATTATACTACTTCTTACATTATGTTTTTTAAATACTCATTTATTAGCTGATACCGATAAGCGGTTAAAAGATATTGCACCCTACCCTCTACCGACAGATAGCCAAAAACGATATGTAATTCATTTACCTACAGAGTCTAATGAAGAAAAGCTAAAAGTAGAATTGCAAGCAACAAAAAATGCAATGAAAGATTGTAATCGTGTTTGGTTTGGCGGTAAGCTGGAAACAAAAACTTTAGAAGGATGGGGATATAATTATTATATAATCGATCAAGTTAGCGATCACCCTGCTAGTACAATGATGGCATGCCCTGGGGTAAAAGCAACCATGCAACCGGTTAGTGTATTTTTAGGCGATGAAATATTTTTAAGATATAATAGCAAACTACCTATCGTAGTATATGCTCCAAAAGATGTTGAACTACATTACGTTATTTGGCATCAAAATGATATAATCAATTCTGCAAAGGAAGGTTAGTATTATAGATATCGTCATTGCAAGTAGCTGAAGTTGTTATTATATGGCTTCTATGTCATTCCCGCAGAAGCGGGAATCCAGCATAAAGCGAGATAAATCGAACTTTTAATTTTAAAAATTTGCTGTATTTATACTTTTTTTCTGGATTCCCGCTTCTAGCTAGGAATGACATAGAATGCGGGAACGACATCGAAACTTAAAATCAACTCTTTTTAGTCAATACCTAAATTACTCAAAATCTTCCTCTACGGCTTCAACTTCTTGCACTTCCGGTACAAAATGTTTAAGCATGGATTCAATGCCGTTTTTTAAGGTGATAGTAGAGCTTGGACAGCCAAGACAAGCACCACGAAGTGCTAATTTAACTACACCGTTTTCAAAGCCTTTATATATTATGTCACCACCATCTTGTGCAACAGATGGTCGCACTCTAGTTTCAATAATCTCTACGATTTGCTTCTCTATTTCCGAAAGCCCATCAAGGTTATGATTTACATTATCTGCTTTTGTACTTTCTTCAAATACCGGAAATCCTGAAACAAAATGATCCATAATAACCATTAAAACTTCAGGCTTTATAACTTGCCAATTACTTTCAGCTTGCTTAGTCACCGTTATAAAATCACTACCAAAAAATACTGATTTCACATTATTAATATAAAATAGTGACTCTGCAAGTTTGCTTCTTCCTTTAACTTCAGCAATATCGCTAAAAAATACCGGCTGTTCACTACTTATTTCCTGCCCCGGGAAAAACTTTATTGCATCAGGGTTGGGAGTATCTTCAGTTTGAATAAACATAATTAAAGTACACTAATAAATTTGTTAACCATAATAACTTGATAGTACTATTTTGACAATAGACTTCTTGCATAACTTGCTTCTAAGGGTAATTTGTACGTCGATCCGGTACTCGCATCCTCACGTACTAAAGTGTACGCTGCAGTGGCAAGCACTTCCGTGTATCCTACAAATTCCTCCTTATTAGCTACGTTATGCAAGAAGTCTAATATATTTGTATTTATCTTGGAGATTGTTGTATGGCACTGTTAACAAAATAATTTTAAAGCTATTTTGTTAACAGTACCATAGCAACTTTTTAATTTATCGTTGATTTTATTAAAATAAGTTATTATTTTAATATATTACTAACTACTGCTAGATTATTATGCCTAAAAAATTTACTACAAGAAAAGGTCGTGCCTCCGTATTGCAGTTTAGAGTAAATAGTCTATAATCCTCAAACAGTAATAAGAGAGAATTATAGTTAAGGAGTTATGGCAAAAATAGATGTTAAGTGTAGATATTGTAACAACACAGAAGAAGTAATAAAGTCAGGATATTCAATTTCAAAACAACAGAGATATCAATGCAAGCGGTGTAATCGATATTTTCAATTGGAGTATATTAATAATGCATCTAAGCCTGGAGTTAAGGAGCAAATAGTAGAAATGTCAATCAACGGCTCTGGAGTTAGAGATACAGTAAGAGTATTAAAAGTGGGTATCAATACAGTTATCCGTGTTTTAAAAAAATCTAGTATTAAAAACAATAAATCATTCTATCAGTACAACAGAAGTAATTATTGCTCCTGAGATAGATGAACAATGGTCTTATGTACAGAATAAATCCAGACAACGATGGCTTTGGTATGCCTTGGATAAGATTTCGTTAAAAGTAGTTGCTTATACGTTTGGTACAAGATGTGATAGCACATTAGAATCATTACTGAAAAAACTAGAGAATTTCAAGGTGACTTTTTACTATACAGATGGATGGGGGAGTTATGCTAGGTTATTAGACCCTAAAAAGCATATTATCAGTAAAAAATACACTCAACGGATAGAACGAAGTAACTTGAACCTTAGAACGAGATGCAAGAGGCTTGCACGTAAGACAATCTGCTTTTCCAAGTCATTGGATATTCATGATAAGGTTATTGGTACTCTTATTGAACGTATAGCTTTTTAATAGGCGTAACTGCAATATGGAGGCATGACCCAGTAATGATTCTAATGTGCTATCACATCTTGTACCAAACGTATAAGCAACTACTTTTAACGAAATCTTATCCAAGGCATACCAAAGCCATCGTTGTCTGGATTTATTCTGTACATAAGACCATTGTTCATCTATCTCAGGAGCAATAATTACTTTTGTTGTACTGATAGAATGATTTATTGTTTTTAATACTAGATTTTTTTAAAACACGGATAACTGTATTGATACCCACTTTTAATACTCTTACTGTATCTCTAACTCCAGAGCCGTTGATTGACATTTCTACTATTTGCTCCTTAACTCCAGGCTTAGATGCATTATTAATATACTCCAATTGAAAATATCGATTACACCGCTTGCATTGATATCTCTGTTGTTTTGAAATTGAATATCCTGACTTTATTACTTCTTCTGTGTTGTTACAATATCTACACTTAACATCTATTTTTGCCATAACTCCTTAACTATAATTCTCTCTTATTACTGTTTGAGGATTATAGACTATTTACTCTAAACTGCAATACGGAGGCACGACCATAAGATTCAATTTTATTTTGTAATTTCTCTTCTAAATAATCTATTAGTGATGCAATATCTGCAGGAAAATTTTTAGTTATTTCTAATAATTCTTTTTTATGCTGTTCTGAAATTATATTCATTTTCTAATCTAATCCCGTTTCTTTCTTAAAAAAGCCGGTATGTCATGAATATCAGACTCTTTATTATCTTGATCTAGAGTATTAACAATAATGTTTTTGCGTTCTAAAGTTTGATTATTTGAAGCACGCAGAGAACCCCATATTTTTCCTAAAAATGATGGTTTTGGTGAGTCATCTTCAGATTTGTTGAAACTATTTGCATGTAGCCCTAGCTCTTTTTCATTTCCGATAAAATTTTGATTTATTGGAGAGTCGGTAATTTCAATATTTTCGGTACTATAGCTGTTAAAATCAGGAATTTCTTCTATTTGTGTAGGTTGTACTATAGCTTCATTATAAGTTTCTTCAGGAACTATATTGGTAGTTTCAGCTATTGCGGGTTTATATGTCGGTACTTTATCGGCATCAATACCGGTAGCAACAACCGATACTCTGATAATTCCTTTTAGTTCCGGATTAAATGTTGAACCGAAAATAATATTAGCATCAAGATTATCTACTTCTTCTCTAATTCTATTAGCAGCGTTGTCAACTTCAAATAAGGTCATGTCAGAACCGCCGGTAATATTGATTAATACACCTCTTGCACCGCACATTGAGCTATGATCTAGCAGCGGATTTGAAATTGCAGATTCTGCCGCTTTAATAGCTCTATCTTCGCCGCTAGCTTCACCCGTACCCATCATTGCTTTACCCATTTCGCTCATTACTGCTTTAATGTCAGCAAAATCAAGATTAATAAGTCCTGGCATAATCATTAAATCTGTTACTCCTCTAACGCCTGCATGTAATACGTCATCTGCCATTTTGAAAGCATCGGCAAACGTCGTTTGTTCATTAGCAATACGGAATAGATTTTGGTTCGGTATTACAATTAAAGTATCAACGAATTGCTGTAATTCAATAAGTCCTTTATCGGCAGTTTTCATACGATGACCGCCTTCAAAATGGAAAGGTTTAGTTACTACCCCAACCGTAAGGATGCCTAGTTCTTTAGCAATGCGTGCAATAACCGGTGCAGAACCGGTACCTGTACCGCCGCCCATACCTGCCGTAATAAATACCATATTGCTATTTTCTAGGTAACTACGAATTTCGCTTTCTGATTCTTGAGCAGCAAGTGCTCCAACCTCAGGAGAAGCTCCTGCTCCAAGACCTCTAGTCGTAGAAACACCGAGTTGTATTTTGTTAGTGCATAAAGAATGTTCAAGCGATTGTGCATCAGTATTAGCTACTACAAAATTAGCACCTTGCAGATTAGCACTAATCATATTATTTACTGCATTACTACCTGCACCCCCAATGCCGAAAACCGTAATGGTCGGCTTTAATACTATATTTTCAGGAGCTTTTATATTTAAAACCATGATACTCTTTTATTTTATATAATTAATGTTTAAGTATAATAAAAGATTAAGGCTGTGTGAAGAAAAATTTAATTAATATATTTTTGTTCTTTTTGGTTGCAAATTATAAGATTTTTTTGAAATAGGAACAGCTATTTGCTGCAAAAATCTTATTAATTTTCGCTCAAAAATATCTAAAAATATAAATAATTAAATTTTTCTTCACACAGCCTAAAAATTTCCACAGTATTTTATGAAAAGTTTAAAATAAGTTTTCTTTTAATAGCGGAACACCGTTATTATGACATGCTTTTTTTATTAATGCTTTATCGTTAGTGGCTATAGGAAGCCCTTCATGCATGGCAGTTAACAAATAAGTTGCATCGTATGAAGTAAGATTATTGGCTCTTGCACTTTGTGTAATTTCATTTATGGAAAAATTAAAATTTGATATGTTAAGAGGCAGAGAATTATATAAATCTATAAATTTAACTGTATCGGCTATATGTAATCTGGTCATGCCTCCATATTGCAGTTACGCCTATTAAAAAGCTATACGTTCAATAAGAGTACCAATAACCTTATCATGAATATCCAATGACTTGGAAAAGCAGATTGTCTTACGTGCAAGCCTCTTGCATCTCGTTCTAAGGTTCAAGTTACTTCGTTCTATCCGTTGAGTGTATTTTTTACTGATAATATGCTTTTTAGGGTCTAATAACCTAGCATAGCTCCCCCATCCATCTGTATAGTAAAAAGTCACCTTGAAATTCTCTAGTTTTTTCAGTAATGATTCTAATGTGCTATCACATCTTGTACCAAACGTATAAGCAACTACTTTTAACGAAATCTTATCCAAGGCATACCAAAGCCATCGTTGTCTGGATTTATTCTGTACATAAGACCATTGTTCATCTATCTCAGGAGCAATAATTACTTTTGTTGTACTGATAGAATGATTTATTGTTTTTAATACTAGATTTTTTTAAAACACGGATAACTGTATTGATACCCACTTTTAATACTCTTACTGTATCTCTAACTCCAGAGCCGTTGATTGACATTTCTACTATTTGCTCCTTAACTCCAGGCTTAGATGCATTATTAATATACTCCAATTGAAAATATCGATTACACCGCTTGCATTGATATCTCTGTTGTTTTGAAATTGAATATCCTGACTTTATTACTTCTTCTGTGTTGTTACAATATCTACACTTAACATCTATTTTTGCCATAACTCCTTAACTATAATTCTCTCTTATTACTGTTTGAGGATTATAGACTATTTACTCTAAACTGCAATACGGAGGCACGACCTGTAATCTATTACGTTTTTCTGATACTAATAGAGTATTAGTTATTTCAAGTTTCCAAAGATACGGTACTGTAGCTCCATGTTTCATACAATAATTTAATACAAATTTTGAATGTTCATTTTTTTCATCTTCAAAACACCATGTTATAGCTACAGAGCAGTCTAGTATAAAAGAGCGATTATTCATCTTCTGCCTTCATCTCTAAGCTCTTTAATAGTATAAGGTGCTAATGTTTTACCCTTACTAAATTCAGCAAATTTTTCCACTACATTTTCTATTTTTGGTCTGTGTGTGATTGGTGAAAGCACGGCAACCGGTGTATTATGCTTACAAATAGTAATTTGTTCGCCGTCTTGTACACGTTGTATTAGATCGGAAAAATGAGTTTTTGCTTCTAGTAGGTTAATTTGATTAGATAAATTTGTTTCACATAGGTAATATAATAAATAGACTAATTTAATATTAGCCTATTTATAAGATTTTGTACAGCAATATTAATAGTTTAAATTTATATTTTTATATCAAACCTAAGATTGACCAATCATTTTTTCAGGAACTACTATTTTATCAAATTCTTCTTCGGATAAAAGATTGAGTTTTTTAGCTGCTTCTTTTAAAGTTATTCCGTGCTTATGTGCTTCTTTAGCAATTTTTGCAGCATTATCATAGCCTATATGCGGATTAAGAGCCGTAACAAGCATTAGAGATTTATCACGTAAATCATTAATGCGTGCTATATTGGGTTCTAATCCTTTAACACAGTGAGTAACAAAGCTATTTACGCTATCGGATAACAGCTCTATAGATTGTAGGATATTGTATATTATTACAGGTTTAAATACGTTAAGTTCAAGATGTCCGTTTGAGCCGGCAATAGTAACTGTAACATGATTTCCCATCACCTGACTGCATACCATTGTTAAAGCTTCGACTTGGGTAGGGTTTACTTTACCTGGCATAATCGAAGAGCCGGGTTCATTCTCAGGTAAATGCAGCTCACCAAGACCGCATCTTGGACCGGAGCCGAGCAGTCTTATATCATTTGCTATTTTCATTAAGCTAACTGCTATAGTATTAAGAGTTCCTGAAAATTCTACTAGTGCGTCATGGGCAGCTAGACTTTCAAATTTATTAGGAGCCGTTTTAAAAGGTTGTTTAGTAAACTCTGCCACTTTCTCGGCAAATTTTATATCAAAGCCTATTTTTGAGTTAATAGCTGTGCCGACTGCCGTTCCACCTTGAGCAAGTAGATAAACTTTTTTTAGTGCATCTTCTATGCGTTCTAAAGCATACTCTATTTGTGTAATATATCCGGAGAATTCCTGTTTAAGAGTTAAAGGAGTTGCATCCTGCAAGTGGGTACGTCCTATTTTTATGATTTTATCCCAATCTTTTGACTTGTCTTGCAAAGAGGTAAGTAAATTATTCAAAGCCGGTATAAGTTGCTGTTTAGTTGCAAGTGTTGTTGCTATATGCATAGCGGTTGGAAAAGAGTCGTTGGATGATTGTCCTTTATTAACATGATCGTTAGGATGTACTGGAGATTTACCTCCTTTCTTGCTTGTTAATTCTTCATTAGCAATAGAGGCAATAACCTCGTTCATATTCATGTTTGTTTGTGTACCTGAACCTGTTTGCCAAACTACTAAAGGAAAATTATCCTCAAATTCACCTTCTAAGATTCTATCCGTGGCTTTATCGATACTTGTAGCTATTTTAGCTTCTAAATCACCAAACTCATAATTAACCTGTGCTGCACATTTTTTTAAAATAGCAAGAGCACGAATTAAAATTTCAGGCATTTTTTGTTTGCCTATTTTAAAATTTTCTAAAGATCTTTGAGTTTGAGCCCCCCAATAAAATTTTTCTTCTATCTGAATTTCTCCAAAAGAATCGCTTTCGGTTCTGTAATTTTTCATAAATTGTTAAATGTTATATAATTATCTATTTTTTTCATAAAATGATCACTTACTACATTCAAATCTAATTGCTGGGCTAATTTAGCAAAGCTATAATATAATTTGTCTGTTAAAGAAGCTTTTTTTAGATTCTTAGCAATAAATATTAATGTGCTTTCTATCATAAGATTACGATTAAAACTATAAAATTTTTGCCAATGTTCGTTATATTTAGGTTCAGAAGATTCTATATAATCGGAATATATAGGTTTAGTAATTACTGCTTTACCTTGATATATATCAAATATAGTATCATTAATTAATCTTTCATTCTTGAGGTTATTGATCACTTTATCAAAAAAATTATTTAATATAGCCGTTGTGGTCATGCCTCCATATTGCAGTTACGCCTATTAAAAAGCTATACGTTCAATAAGAGTACCAATAACCTTATCATGAATATCCAATGACTTGGAAAAGCAGATTGTCTTACGTGCAAGCCTCTTGCATCTCGTTCTAAGGTTCAAGTTACTTCGTTCTATCCGTTGAGTGTATTTTTTACTGATAATATGCTTTTTAGGGTCTAATAACCTAGCATAACTCCCCCATCCATCTGTATAGTAAAAAGTCACCTTGAAATTCTCTAGTTTTTTCAGTAATGATTCTAATGTGCTATCACATCTTGTACCAAACGTATAAGCAACTACTTTTAACGAAATCTTATCCAAGGCATACCAAAGCCATCGTTGTCTGGATTTATTCTGTACATAAGACCATTGTTCATCTATCTCAGGAGCAATAATTACTTTTGTTGTACTGATAGAATGATTTATTGTTTTTAATACTAGATTTTTTTAAAACACGGATAACTGTATTGATACCCACTTTTAATACTCTTACTGTATCTCTAACTCCAGAGCCGTTGATTGACATTTCTACTATTTGCTCCTTAACTCCAGGCTTAGATGCATTATTAATATACTCCAATTGAAAATATCGATTACACCGCTTGCATTGATATCTCTGTTGTTTTGAAATTGAATATCCTGACTTTATTACTTCTTCTGTGTTGTTACAATATCTACACTTAACATCTATTTTTGCCATAACTCCTTAACTATAATTCTCTCTTATTACTGTTTGAGGATTATAGACTATTTACTCTAAACTGCAATACGGAGGCACGACCAGCCGTTGTTATCTCTTCTTCTGTAAGTTCATTTATAAATATGTCTAATTGTTTTTCAAAACTCTCGATAATTTGTTCATTTGGTCCCCTTTTCATGACTTTTCTCTCAAATTAATTGATATAATAAAAGTTTATGACTTTAATTTTAGTAGACTAAATATTTATATCGAAGTAAATAAAAAACAATATTTGATTTATTAAAAATATTATTTATGTAATGAATGAAAAATTATAGAAGCGGCATTTGATACATTAAGACTTTCTACTCTCTTAGAAATAGGGATTTTGGCTAAATAATCACATGTTTCTTCGACTAATCTTCGCATGCCTTTATCTTCTGAGCCAAATACTAATACCATTTTGTCGGAAATTAATTTATCGGTAAAGTAGTCATTTGCAGAACCTGTTAGACCTATAATCCAAAAGCCGTGTTTTTTAAGATAATTCATACATGAGCGTAAGTTAGTAACTTTAATTATAGGTATTAATTCTAAAGTACCGCAAGCCGCTTTAGCAATGCTGCCGCTTTCATTCGGAGAATTATCTTGAGGTAATATTATAGCATTTATATCAAAAGCAGCGGCACTACGAATAATTGCTCCAATATTTTGTGTGTCTGTTATTTGATCAAGAATCGCAATTTTACATTTTGGGTTTTTTATATCTACGTCCTCTAGATTGTAAGAAAAAATTGGTCTAACTTTTGCAGCTATTCCTTGATGTGTTTGGTTTTCCAGTAATTTAGATAAAATATCGTTATTAACAATTTCATAAGATCTAGTACCTATTAATTTTTTGTTTGTATCAAAAATTTCCCTAGTGCATAAAATATTTTCAATTTGACGTTTTGGATTATTTAGAGCAGAAAATACAGGATGTTTCCCATACATATAATAACAATTTTTAGAATCAAGTTTTTTATTTTGCATCTTATTGAAAACCGTCAGTAATTTGTTCTTGACAGAAACTACTATTTATTATAGAAAGTTACAACTAAATAAATGTGCAAGCTGCTATTTGTTTATTTGATGATTCGGCAAGAAGTTTTATTAAGTCCTAATACTAATTATATATTGTATTTTACAGTGAATTAGTCTATTTAATACAGTAAAGTTCTTTAGGAGGGGTGGCCGAGTGGTCAATGGCAGCAGACTGTAAATCTGCCCGCGTAAGCGTTCGAAGGTTCGAATCCTTCTCCCTCCACCACTTAAATGGTTCAGGGAAGCGTATCATTTTATTTTAAAAGATTCATGTATATATGTTTAATTTTATTTAAAAATAAAACATAATTGTGTATATTTATAAACCTGAATAAAATTGATATAGCATTGTTAACAAAATAGCTTTGAAATTATTTTATTAACAGTGCCACAATGCGGGTGTAGCTCAATGGTAGAGTTCCAGCCTTCCAAGCTGGCTGTGTGGGTTCGATTCCCATCACCCGCTCCAGAGATAGTGGTAACAAATAAATTTAGCAAAAAATGCACTTATAAAAAATTAACTTGTATTAAACCTAATTGTAGAGAGTAATAACATGGCAAAAGCAAAATTTGAACGAACTAAACCGCACGTTAATATAGGTACGATCGGTCACGTAGATCACGGTAAAACTTCCTTAACGGCAGCAATAACTATAGTACTTGCTAAGACAGGTGGAGCAAAAGCTACAGCGTATGATCAAATTGATGCTGCTCCTGAAGAAAAAGAAAGAGGTATAACTATTTCTACTGCACACGTAGAATATGAGACTAAAAATAGACACTATGCACACGTAGATTGTCCGGGACACGCTGACTATGTAAAGAACATGATAACCGGTGCTGCTCAGATGGACGGTGCAATATTAGTAGTTTCTGCTGCTGATGGTCCTATGCCGCAAACTAGAGAGCATATATTACTAGCAAAACAGGTAGGTGTACCTGCTATGGTAGTATTCTTAAATAAAGTAGATATGGTGGATGATCCTGATCTATTAGAACTAGTAGAGATGGAAGTAAGGGAATTATTATCAAAATACGGTTTCCCGGGTGATGAAATACCTATTATTAAAGGTTCTGCACTTCAAGCTTTAGAAGGAAAACCTGAAGGTGAAAAAGCTGTTAATGAGTTAATGGATGCAGTAGATAGCTATATACCGCAGCCTACTAGAGAAACTGACAAACCTTTCTTAATGCCGATAGAAGATGTGTTTTCTATTTCAGGAAGAGGTACGGTCGTAACCGGTAGAATAGAATCTGGAATAATTAAGATAGGTGAGGAAATTGAAATAGTCGGTCTTAAAGATACACAAAAAACTACCTGTACCGGTGTAGAAATGTTTAGAAAATTACTTGATGAAGGACAAGCTGGAGATAACGTCGGTCTACTACTACGTGGTACAAAGAGAGAAGAAGTGGAAAGAGGACAAGTGCTTGCGAAACCCGGTAGTATAAAGGCGCATGATAAGTTTGAAGCTGAAGTATATGTGCTTAGTAAAGAAGAAGGTGGGCGTCATACACCGTTTACTAATGACTATCGTCCGCAGTTCTATTTTAGAACGACAGACGTTACCGGTACAATAAAATTGCCTGCTGATAAGCAGATGGTTATGCCTGGAGATAATGCTACTTTTACAGTGGAATTAATTAAACCGATTGCTATGAAAGAAGGGTTAAAATTCTCTATACGTGAAGGTGGTAGAACAGTGGGTGCCGGCGTAGTAACTAAAATAAATAATTAATTGATTTTATAAATACCTATTATTTTTTAATAATAGGTATTTATATTTTAAGATGTCTGAAAAACATCTTGCTGTTTAAATATTAGGTTTACTGAATGAAAAATAAAATCAAAATTCGTTTAAAATCATTTGATCACCGTAGTCTTGATCAAGCTACAAAAGAGATAGTTAGTGCTGTTAAAAGAACATTTGCTAACATTAATGGTCCTATTCCTTTACCTAGAAAAATTGAAAGATTTACCGTAAATAGGTCTCCTCATGTACATAAGAAGTCAAGAGAGCAATTTGAAATTAGAAAGCATAAAAGATTATTAGTTATAGATGATCCGAATCCGGCGGTTGTTGATGCTTTAAGTAAAGTTGATTTAGCAGCAGGTGTTGATGTAGTGATTGAATTAGAGAGTGGGGAATAAATGAGAACCGGTATAATTGCTCAAAAAATTGGGATGACTAGTGTTTTTAATGATAAAGGAGAAAGAATTTCTTTGACATTAGTAAAAGTTGATGATTGTCAAGTGGTAGGGCATAAAACTCTAGAAAAACATGGATATAATGCTTTGGTTATAGGTATAAAAGATAAAAAAATATCTAGAGTAACCAAGCCTATGAAACAAGTTTTTGCTAATGCTAAAATATCTCCTAAAACTAAATTAAAAGAATTTAGAATTTCTGAAGAGAATTTTATTGATATAGCAGCAAGTCTAGAAGTAGATCATTTTACGGCAGGACAATTTGTGGATATAACGGCAACTACTATAGGTAAAGGGTTTGCCGGTAGTATGAAAAGACATAATTTTAGAGGTCTTGAGGCTTCTCACGGTGTTTCTATATCCCATCGTTCGCACGGTTCTACAGGGCAAAGACAAGATCCGGGAAAGGTTTTCAAAGGCAAAAAAATGGCTGGTCATATGGGATGTAACCAAGTTACTATTCAAAATTTGAAAATATTTGCCGTTGATAAAGAGCGTAAGCTTATTATGATTCAGGGTAGTATACCTGGTCATAAAAATTCGTATCTTTCAGTAAAAGATGCAATAAAAAAGATTTCAATAACTGTATAATAGATATTTAGAGGCTATCAGTAAATGAATTTTAATTAATAATTAAAGAGCTATTTTAGTGAAAATTGACAAGATTTTTGCAGGAATATTATTCATATTTCAAAAAAATCTTATAATTTACAGCAAAAAAGAATTAAATTATCGGTTAAAATTTGTTTACTGATAACCTCTTAGACATGTTTGTTGAGGTTAAAGATTATTAAATTAACAAAACGCCATGCAATATTATTTATATAAAAGTTTTATATAAGACTGTATAAGGTTAAATAAAGATGAAAACTAAAATATTAAGTCTTGCTAATGAAGAAGTTGGTGAGATTAGCTTAAACGAAGATATATTTGCTGTTGAATTTATCAGAGATGATATAATAAAGCAGGTTATTGATTGGCAGAGAGCTAAAGCAATGTCCGGTAACCATAAAACTAAAACAGTATCAGAAGTATCAGGAACCACAAAAAAACCTTTTAAGCAAAAAGGTACAGGTAATGCAAGACAAGGCTCCCTTAGATCGGTACAGATGCGTGGTGGTGGTGTAGCTCACGGACCTAGAGTACGGAGTCATGCAACAAAATTACCTAAAAAAGTACGAAAACTTGGTTTAATTCATGCTTTATCCGAGAAATTCGCTGAAGGAAAATTATTAGTAATAGATTCTTTAAAGCTAGATAAGCCTAAAACTTCTGCTCTTGTAAATATATTAAGCAAATTTCAAGGAAAAAGTTTCTTTGTAATAGATGGAAATGAAGTAGATACTAATTTTTCTTTAGCTGCAAAAAATATTTATAATACTGTGATTGTTCCACAAATAGGGGCAAATGTTTATGATATAATACGGCATGAATATGTCCTATTATCACAAGAAGCAGTGAGCGTTTTAGAAGAGAGGTTAAGATGAGTTCTTATAAATATTACGATTTAATTAGAAAACCTATTATTACAGAAAAAACTACAACCCTTTCGGAACAAAATAAATACGCTTTTTATGTAGATAAATTTGCTGAAAAACTTACCGTTAAAAAGGCTATAGAAGAAATATTTAAAGTAAAAGTAAAAAAAGTGAATATTTTAAACGTTAAAGGTAAGAAGAAAAGATTCAAAGGAATTATAGGGACTCAAATCAATAGAAAGAAAGCTATTGTTACATTAGAAAAAGACCATAATATCGATTTTGCCGGAGGAATTAAATAAATGGCTTTAAAAAACTTTAATCCAATTACTCCTTCTCTTAGAGAGTTAGTTCAAGTTGATAAAACTAGTTTATGGAAAGGCAGACCTTTAAAATCTTTGACCAAAGGTATATCTAAAACCGGTGGACGAAATAATCAAGGTAGAATTACTTCTTGGCACAGAGGTGGAGGACACAAAAAATTATATCGTATTATTGATTTTAAAAGAAATAAAATAGATATTTCTGCTATTGTTGAAAGAATAGAGTATGACCCTAATAGAACTGCTTTTATTGCTTTGATAAAATATGAAGATGGGGAATATTCTTATATTCTAGCACCGCAAAAATTATCTGTAGGTGATAGAGTAATATCAAGCCAAGATGCTGATATAAAAATAGGAAATTGTTTACCTTTAAAATTCATTCCTATCGGTACTACTTTACATAATGTTGAAATGAAAGTGGGTAAGGGTGGTCAAATTGCAAGGTCTGCAGGTACTTCAGTAGATCTAGTGGGTAAAGATTCAGGGTATGCTCAGATTAAATTAAGATCAGGTGAATTTAGATTAGTACCTTTAGATTGTAAAGCTACTATAGGTAGTATATCTAACCCGGATCAAAAAAACATTAATTTAGGCAAAGCAGGTAGAAATAGATGGCTCGGTTGGAGGCCGCATGTTAGAGGTGTAGCAATGAATCCTGTAGATCACCCTCATGGCGGTGGTGAAGGTAAAACTTCAGGAGGACGCCATCCTGTTACTCCTTGGGGATTCCCAACAAAGGGTAAGAAGACACGTAAAAATAAACGTACTTCAAAATTTATCGTAAAGAAAAGAAAATAGATTTTAAATTAATTAGGTATTAGTATGGCACGTTCAATATGGAAAGGGCCTTTTGTAGACGGTTATTTAATAAAGAAAGTTCAAAAATTAATGGAATCAGGTAAATCTGAAATGATTAAAACTTGGTCTAGAAGATCAACGATTTTGCCTATTTTTGTAGGGTTTACCTTTTCTGTTCATAATGGAAATAAATTTATTCCGGTTTCTGTAAATGAAGAAATGGTTGGAAGAAAATTAGGTGAATTTGCTCCTACTAGAACATTTCACGGTCATGGAGCAGATAAAAAAGTCAAAAGAAAGTAAAGATTTATATGGTACAGGAAAATAAAAATTTTGCTACGGCAAAAGCTAAATCTATTAGAGTAAGTCCAAGGAAGCTAAATTTAGTTGCAGCTTTTATTAGAAATATGAAAGTATCTGAAGCATTGGTACAGTTAACTTTTTCTCCTAAAAGAATTGCAAAAGTTGTAAAAGATTGTTTACAATCTGCTGTTGCAAATGCTGAAAATAATTTAGGTCTAGATATAGATAGATTGGTTATTACTAAGGCGACTGTAGGTAAGGCTTTAGTAATGAAAAGAGTTATGCCAAGAGCAAAAGGAAGAGCAACTAGAATAAATAAGTTTTTTAGTAATCTTTATATAACTGTTACAGAAAAAGAGGATAATTAAAATGGGGCAGAAAGTTTGTGCACATGGTTTTAGAGTTGGACCGACTTTAATTAAAGGTTGGGATTCCGTATTATATGCAGAAAAACATTATAAAACTCTTTTTATACAAGATTTAAAAATTAGGGATTTAATAAATAAGGGTTTTAATCAAGCTCAAGTTAGCAGAGTTTTAATTGAACGTCCTTCTAATAAAAGTATTATAATTAATATTAATACCAAAAAACCAAATATCATTATCGGTAGAAACGGTAGTGAAATTGATAAGCTAAAAAAAGCTATCGAGAAAATGACTTCTTTAAAAGAAGTTTATATAAATATACACGAAGTTAGAAAATTTAATATAGATGCTGCTATAGTAGCTCAAACTATAGCACTACAGCTTGAAAAAAGAGTTTCTTTTAGAAAAGCTATGAAAACAGCAATTCAGGCTTCATTTAAACAAGGTGGACAAGGTATAAGAGTTAGTTGTTCAGGGCGACTTGGAGGTGCTGAAATTGCTAGAACCGAGTGGTATATAGAAGGAAGAATGCCGTTACATACTTTAAGAGCTGATATTGATTATTCAACAGCTGAGGCTATAACTACTTATGGAGTTATAGGGGTTAAAGTGTGGATTTATAAAGGTGAATATACAGAAAATAAAAGATATAATTAATTTTAAGTATTAAAATGTTAGCTCCGAAAAAACAAAAATTTAGAAAAGCTCATAAAGGTAGAGTTGCTTCAAAAGCAAAAGCAGGTACGACGCTTGCTTTTGGATCATTTGGTCTAAAATCTATAGACGGTTGGCGTGTTACTGCAAGACAAATAGAAGCAGGAAGAAAAGCTGCTACTAGATGTATGAAAAGGCAAGGAAGATTATGGATTCGTATTTTTCCGGATGTTCCCGTTTCTAAAAAGCCTGCCGAAGTAAGAATGGGTAAAGGTAAAGGTTCTCCTGAATTTTTTGCAGTTAGAGTTTCGCCTGGAAGAATTATGTTTGAAATTGAAGGGGTAGAAGAAAATGTTGCACTTAGAGCTTTGGAGCTTGCAAGTGCAAAATTACCTGTTAGAACAAGGATAGTGAGACGTTATGAATGATTTAAAATTATTAAGAAGTAAGTTATCTACTGAAACAATAGAAGAGCTTTATAAAAACCTTAATCTTTTAAAAAAAGAATTGTTTAATTTAAGATTTCAACAAGCTTTAGGTGAGTTAAAAAATACTAGTAGGTTTTCGTTAGTCAAAAAGTCTATAGCACGTATTAAAACTGAATTAACAAAAAGATCTAATAGTGAGGAATATTAAAATGCCGAAAAGAGTGTTACAAGGCGTGGTTATAAGTTCAAAAGCTGATAAGACGGTTACAGTAAAAGTAGAAAGAAAGTTTAAGCATCCTATTTATAAAAAGTTCGTGAAAGTATCTAAAAAATATGCTGCTCATGATTCAGAAAATAAATATCAAGAAGGAGATAAAGTTAGTATAATTGAAAGTCGTCCTATCTCAAAAACCAAAACATGGTTAGTGGTAAATGGGGAATAAAGTTTTTTAATCTTTGACTTTATAAGGTAGATTGTTTATTTTATCTCTCGTGTATAAAAAATTGGAAGTAGTTTATGATTCAAATGCAGAGCATCTTGGAAGTTGCAGATAATTCCGGTGCTAAAAAAGTTATGTGTATTAAAGTTTTAGGTGGCTCTCACCATATGGTGGCAAAGTTGGGTGATGTTATAGTTGTATCTGTTAAAGAAGCTATACCCGGCGGTAAGGTTAAAAAGGGTGATGTTTATAAAGGCGTGATTGTTCGTACAAAGACCGGAGTAGTAAGACCTGACGGTAGTACAATAAAATTTGATAAAAACGCATTAGTGCTTTTGAATAAACAAGATGAACCTATCGGTACTAGAGTTTTCGGTCCTGTTACAAGAGAACTTAGAGCGAAAAAATATGTTAGAATAATGTCGCTTGCAGAGGAAGTGTTATAAATGATTAAATTAAAAGTAAAAAAAGGTGATGAAGTTGTTGTTATTACCGGAAAGCACAAAGGAAAAAAAGGTAAAATATTAAAAGTTTTTCCTGAGGACAGTAAAGTAATTGTTTCTGGAGTAAATTTAGTAAAAAAGCATACTAAACCTAATCAAATGAGTGAAGGCGGGATAATAACTAAAGAATTACCTATACATATCTCAAATATTGCACACATCGATCCAAAAACTGGTAACCCTACCAAAGTAGCTTTTAAATTCTTAGAAGACGGTTCTAAGGTTAAAGTAGCAAAGAAATCAGGGGAAATTATCGGTAAGGAAGGTAAATAATGTTAAGATTTAAAGAATTATATCAGCAAAAAATTATTGAAAACTTACAAAAAGAATTTTCTTATAAAAATAAGCATGAAATACCGCAAATTAAGAAAATTGTTATAAATATGGGAGTAGGGGAAGCGATAGCCGATTCCAAAGTAATTAATAATGCGGTAAATGATCTTACTTTGATTTCCGGTCAGAAGCCGGTTGTAACGTTAGCAAGAAAATCTATTGCAACCTTTAAGTTACGCGAAAGTATGAAAATAGGCTGCAAGGTTACATTACGTAAAGATAGAATGTATGATTTTTTAGAAAGACTAGTAATTGTTGCGTTACCTCGTGTTAAAGAATTTCGCGGTTTTTCTTATAAAAGTTTTGACGGTAAAGGGAATTTTACTTTTGGATTAAAAGAGCAGATAGTTTTTCCTGAAATTAATTACGATAAAATCGATACAATAAGGGGTATGGATATTACAATCGTTACATCTGCTAAAACAGATAAAGAAAGTAAGTTTTTGTTATCAGGGTTTAATTTACCTTTTTATAATTAATTTTTAGGATATATATAATGGCAAAAGTAAGTTCTATAAAAAAGAACGAAAGTAGGAAAAAAAAATCACAAAGTTTACATAATAAACGTTCAGCACTAAAAAGTAAAATTTATGATAAAAATATTTCATTAGAAGAGCGTTTTTCTTTGGTAATGTCACTTGCACAATTACCTAGAAATTCATCATCTACTAGAATAAGAAATAGATGTGAGCTTACAGGTAGACCAAGAGGTGTTACAAGAAAATTCGGTATATCTAGGAATAAGCTTAGGGAATTAATAGGTAGAGGCTTAGTTCCCGGTGTAGTTAAGTCAAGTTGGTAAAAGTCGATAGGTAAATAATATGTCAATGACGGATAATGTAGCAGATATGTTAACTAGAATTAGAAATGCTTATAAAAGCAAATTGATAAATGTTTCTTTTCCTAGTTCTAAAATTAAAACTTCAATTTTAGATGTTTTGCAAAAAGAAGGTTATATAAAAGATTATGTAACTACTCAAAAAAATAATATTAGTTATACTGAGGTAGCTTTAAAATACTCTGTAAACGGTGATGCTTCTATATGCGAAATTCATAGAGTATCAAAGCCTGGAAAAAGAGTATATTCTGCTATTAAAGATTTGAAAGGATATTATAATAATATGGGTATATATATTCTTTCTACTCCTTACGGCGTTATGTCTGATAGAGAAGCTCATATCAAAAATGTCGGCGGCGAAGTAATTTGTAAAGTATTTTAAGGTAAAAAAATGTCACGTGTTGGAAAATTGCCGATTACTATACCTGAAGGTGTAAAAGTTGGTTTAAATGATTTAGAAGTAAAAATATCCGGACCTAAAGGCGAATTATCAAAAACTTTTAAAGGTAATATAGCAATTTCATTGGCAGAAAATAAGCTTTTAGTAAAACCTTTAGCCGCAAATAAAAATGCACGTGCTATGTGGGGTACTGCAAGAAGCATAATATCAAATATGGTTACCGGCGTTAAAGAAGGGTTTAAGCTTAAACTCGAAATTAACGGAGTCGGTTACAGAGCAATGGTAAAAGGTAAATATTTAAATTTAATGCTTGCTAAAAGCCATAATACAAAAATTGAAATACCTTCAGATATTAAAATAGAGGTACCTAAGCAAAATATTATTATTCTTGAGGGAATAGATAAAGAAAAATTAGGACAATTTGCCTCAATTATTATAAAACAGAGACCACCTGAGCCTTATAAAGGAAAAGGGATTAAATTTGAAAATCAATTTATACCGCGTAAAGAAGGTAAGAAAAATTAAATTTAAGAGTTAAATATGCGTAGTGCTAAGCTAAAATTTGAAAAAAGAAGAAGTAGAATAAGACATAAAATATCTAAAACATCTAATAGAGTTAGATTATCGATATTTAAATCAGGTAGACATATATATGCACAAATTATTGATGATTCTAAGTCTATAACGATTGCTTCTGCTTCAACTTTAGATGAGAAAATAAAAAAATTAAAAAAATCTCATTGTAATATTGAAAATGCTATCAAAGTAGGTGAAGAAATAGCAAAAAAAGCTGATTCTGCAGGGATAAAAGAAGTAGTATTTGATAGAGGCGGATATAAGTATCACGGTGTTGTAAAAGCTCTAGCTGATGCAGCTAGAGAGAAAATAAAATTTTAGGTTATAAGGTTGTAGTAATGTCTAAAGTTAAAAAAAATGAAGAGACTTTAAGCGAAGTTTTAGTTGATGTAAATAGAGTTACAAAAGTAGTAAAAGGCGGTAGAAGATTTGCTTTTTCTGCTTATGTAGTTGTCGGTGATAAAGCTGGCAGAGTCGGAGCGGGACACGGAAAAGCTAAAGAAGTAAACGAAGCTCGAGGAAAAGCAAAACAAGCCGCTAAAAAGAGAATGATGAAAGTGCCGCTATATCAAAATAGGACTATTCACCATGACGTTGTCGGTAAAAGCGGAGCTGCTAAAGTGATTTTAAGAAGAGCTAAAGCAGGTACAGGCGTTATAGCCGGAGGGTCTATGAGAGCAATTTTTGACTCTTTAGGCGTTCATGATATTGTTGCTAAATCAATAGGTTCAACGAATGTTTACGCAATGATTTCTGCAACATTTGATGCCTTAAATAAACTTGCATCACCAAAATCTATTGCTATGAGAAGAGATAAAAAAGTAAATGAAATATCTGTAAAATCCTCTGATATTCAAGTTAATGAATAATGTTGCGTTAAGTATAGGTGAAGTTATGAATAATAATATAAAAATTACTCAAGTTAAAAGTGCTATAGGTCGTAAGTATGATCAAAGATTGACATTAGTTGGGCTTGGTTTAAACAAAATTAATAAGAGCGTTATTCTTGAAAATACTAATTCAATTAAAGGGATGGTTGAAAAAGTAAAGCATTTGTTAAAAATAGAAAATATGTAATTAGAGTTTTTAAATGAAATTAAATGAATTATATAATAATATAGGTGCTAAAAAAAATAAGAAAAGAATAGCACGCGGTATTGGTAGTGGTAAAGGAAAAACCGGCGGTAGAGGAATTAAAGGTCAAAAATCTAGATCTGGCGTTGCAATAAAAGGTTTTGAAGGTGGTCAAACACCTATGATCAAAAGACTACCTAAAAGAGGATTTAATTGTATTTCAACTAAAAAATACAATATAATAAATATTTATAATATTGAAGAAGCATTAGCCGATGGGCGTTTAAGTGCTGCTGATACTATTACAAAAGAAAAATTGGTAGAAGCCGGAGTAGTTAATAATAAAAGTAATAAGAAATTAGTGAAATTATTATCTATTTGTAGTGATGATTTCGCTTCTCCCCTATCATTAAAATTAGATGCTTATTCTTCTAAAGCTAAGGATTTAATCGAAAAAGCAGGTGGAAAATTATTATAGTATATGGGGCAGAATTTTTCTAAAAAATCCGGTAATGATTTAGTTAGTCGCATTGTTTTTACTATTCTCATTCTTATAGTATGTAGATTTGGGTCTTTTATACCTATACCCGGTATAGATTCAATTGCTTTAAGTAGTGTGGCTGAAAAGAATCAATCCGGAATACTTGGAATGTTCAACATGCTATCCGGAGGATCGCTAGGTAGAATGTCTATTTTTGCTTTAGCAATTATGCCGTATATTACCGCCTCAATTATTATCCAATTAATGTCAGTTGCATATAAACCTTTAGAAAATTTAAAAAAAGAAGGGGAAGTAGGTAAAAGAAAAGTAAATCAGCTATCGAGATATTTAACGGTTCTACTTGCTTCTTTTCAGGCTTATGGAGTTGCTATAAGTTTAGAGTCGATTGTAACAAATACCGGTCCTGTAGTAATTTTAGCGGGTTTTTTCTTTAGAGTTACAACCGTAATTACTTTGGTTGTAGGCACTATGCTATTAATGTGGTTAGGAGAACAAATTACACAACGCGGAATAGGTAACGGTACGTCCTTAATTATATTTATAGGCATAATTTCAGGAGTACCTAGTGCTATTATTAGTATGTTTGAATTATCAAGAAAAGGAGCATTATCGCCTTTAATAGCGTTAGCTGTTTGTATTGGAGTAGTTGTATTAATAGCTATAATTATATTTTTTGAAAAAGCCCAAAGAAAATTATTGGTGCAGTATCCTAAAAGACAAGTAGGAAATAAAATTTATGGAGGGGAAGCAACGCATATGCCTCTTAAATTAAATACTTCTGGTGTAATACCTCCAATATTTGCTAGTTCAATTTTACTATTTCCTGCTACGCTTGCTAATTTTTCTAATAGTAATTCAGAAACTATGGGCATGCTTACTTATTACTTAGGGCATGGAAAGCCCGTATATATTTTATTATATGTAGCATTAATTATGTTTTTTAGTTTTTTTTATACTGCAATAGTATTTAATTCTGAAGAAACTGCTAATAATTTAAGAAAATACGGTGCTTATATTCCAGGTAAAAGACCAGGAAAAAATACGTCTGATTATTTTGATTATATACTTACAAGGCTTACGGTTATAGGTGGGATATATTTAAGTGTAATATGTGTAATTCCGGAGCTATTAATGAATAAGTATGTAATTTCTCTTTCGTTAGGAGGTACGAGTTTTTTAATTGTAGTGAACGTGGTACTTGATACTATGACTCAGATTCAAACTTACTTATTTAGTAGTAAGTATGAAGGTTTAATGAAGAAAGTAAAATTAAAAAATTAAAAATGAGCTTAAATAGTGATAGTAATTTTTTTAGGTCCTCCAGGAGCCGGAAAGGGAACACAAGGAAAAAAGATAGCTAAAAAAATTGATTTACCACATATAGCAATCGGTGATATATTTAGAACAATTATTAAAACGTCAACTAGTGAAGCAGAGTTAATTAATAATTATGTTAAGCAAGGGGAGCTTATCCCTAATGAAATAGTTAATCAAGTAATTAAAAATTTTTTATTATCCTCTGAATATAAAAACGGTTATATATTAGATGGATATCCACGTAATTTAGAGCAAGCAAAATTCTTTGAATCATTTATTAAAGAAAAAATTAAAATAATATATTTCGATGTTTCAGATGAATTATTAATTAAAAGAGTTTTAGGAAGATATAGTTGTAAAAATTGCGGTAAAATATATAATAGTTACTTCTTGCAGCCTAAAACTGATAATGTATGCGACGTTTGCGGTTCAAGTACATTTGATTATAGAAAAGACGATAATGAAGAAGTAATAAAAAAAAGAATTGAAGTATATAAAACAGAAACATATCCATTAATAGATTATTATAAAAATAGTGGTAATTTTTATATAGTTGATGGAAGTAAAAATGAACAAGAAATAGAAATTGATATACAGAAAATACTAAAAATAAATTGACTTTATCAAAGATTTTTATATTATTTTCTAGTTACCAGTAAAATTTGGAGATTATTTGTGGCAAGAATTGCAAGTGTTAATATTCCCGATAATAAACGTTTAGTTGTGAGTTTAACTTACATTTACGGTCTTGGGCCTACTATGGCATCAGAGATCTGTAATAAAGCAAAAATATCGAAAGATAAAAAAGTTAAAGAACTTACGGATCAAGAGTTAATAAACTTACGTAATATTATTGAAAGTGAGTATAAAGTTGAGGGTGATTTAAGACGAGAAGTTACGCTTAATATTAAGAAGAAGAAAGATATAAGATGTTATCAAGGGCTTAGACATATACGTAAGTTGCCGGTGAGAGGACAGAACACGCATTCTAATGCTCGAACTAGAAAAGGTAAAGCTATTGCGATAGCCGGAAAGAAAAAAGCTGTAAAATAATAGTTTAAGTATAGAGTATAAATAATGAATCAGACGGTTAAAGTTAAGAAAAAGAAAAAAACTATCACTCTGGGTGTTGTGCATATCCGAGCATCATTTAATAATACTATAGTAACATTTACTGATATCCAAGGTAATACTATTTCTTCTGCATCGGCAGGAGGTAATGGGTTTAAAGGGGCAAGAAAAGCAACACCTTATGCAGCTCAAGTAACAATTGATAGAGCATCGGAAAAAGCAAAAGAATATGGTCTAAAAACTATTTCTATTAGGATTGGAGGGCCGGGAGCTCAGCGTGAATCAGCAATGAGAGCTTTATTCGGGCAAAATTTTGTGGTTACATCAATTTTAGATGTATCGTCAATTGCTCATAATGGAGTAAGACCGCCAAAAAGAAGAAGAGTATAAGAGAATCATAGGTATTAAATGTTATCGTTAAGTAAAAATTGGAATACTTTAATAAAGCCGAATAAAGTCGCTTATGAAAATTTTCCGGAAACCAATAATAAAGCTAAAATTGTAGTTGAACCTTTAGAAAGAGGTTTTGGTTTAACACTCGGTAATGCTATGAGAAGAGTATTACTTTCTTCTTTACAAGGAGCAGCTATCACTTCTATAAAGATCCCTGCTATAGAACACGAATTTTCTTCTATACCCGGTGTAAAAGAAGATGTATCGGAAGTGATTTTAAACATTAAAGGTATTGAAGTAAAAATGCATGTTGCAGAAAAACGTATCATGAAATTAAAAGCAATAGGACCTTGTGTTATAACGGCCGGTATGATTGAAACAGGTCATGATGTAGAAATACTGAATCCGGATCATGTAATTTGTAATCTAGCTAAGAACAAGCAGCTCGAAATGGAATTAACTTGTAAGGTTGGTAAAGGATATGTACTTAGCACAAATAGCTATGAGGATAATTTACCTATTGGTGAAATAGCTATAGATGCTTTATTTAACCCGGTGAAGAGTGTTACTTATAAAGTAGAAAATACTAGGGTAGGTCAGGTTACCGACTATGATAAATTAATTATGTTTGTAGAAACTAACGGTGATTTATTACCTGAAATGGCTGTAGGTTTAGCTGCACGTATTCTACAAGAGCAATTACAGTTATTTATTTCTTTTGAAGAACAGGAAGAAGATAAGCAAGTTAAAACTGATGCTTTACCGTTTTCACCTTATTTACTTAAGAGAGTTGATGAATTGGAATTATCGGTTAGATCGGCAAATTGTTTGAAAAATGATAATATAATATATATAGGGGATCTAGTAAAAAGAACGGAATCCGATATGCTGAGAACTCCAAATTTCGGTAGAAAATCTTTAAATGAGATTAAAGAAATATTGGCAAAATTTAATTTAAGATTCGGTATGGATGTACCGGATTGGCCACCGGAAAATATTCAAGAATTATCTAAACGTTATGAAGATTCTTATAATTAAGGACTAATAAAAATGCGACATAAAATTAAAGGTAGAAAGTTAAATGTAACAAGTAGTCATAGGCAAGCAATGCTCGCTAATATGGCTGTAGCACTTGTAACCCATGAACAAATTAAAACTACTTTACCAAAAGCTAAGGAATTAAGATCTTACATTGAAACTCTAATTACTAAAGCTAAAAAAGCTGATTTAACGGTAAGAAGAAGCGTTTTATCAAAAATAAAAGATAAAAAAGCAGTAGAAAAGCTTATAAATATTTTAGGTACCAGATATAAAGATAGACCTGGCGGTTACACTAGAATAATAAAAGCCGGATTCCGTTATGGTGATTTAGCACCGATAGCATATATTGAATTTGTAGATAGAGATATTAATGCTAAAGGAAATATACAGCAAGATGCTAATGAAGAAATTAAAAATTAAAATATAAGGGACTCGGTAATTGCTAATCATTTTTTAGCAAAAAAAGCTGCCAGACAAACAGTAAAAAGAACTCTAATCAATAAAAAAAGATCTAGTGCAATAAAAACTTTTATAAAGAAAGTTGTACATGAAATCAGTCTTGGTAATAAAGAAAATGCTAACTTAGCTTTATCTGTTGCTCAGTCTAAGATAATGCAAGGTGTGAAAAAAAATATAATTAAATTAAATACCGCCTCAAGAAAAATCAGCAGGTTGTCAAAACAAATAAAAAGTTTGAACGAAAGTAAATAACACTTTATAGGTAATTTAAAAGCAAGAGCTAATAAAATTTTGCTATAAATTACTTATATATACTTCTTATTAATTATAAATAATGTTATTTTACTAATTAATAAAAAATATGGGCGATTAGCTCAGCTGGTAGAGTATCTCGTTTACACCGAGAGTGTCGGCGGTTCGAGTCCGTCATCGCCCACCAATCGAAAGTTTTTAGTATTTCAACGAAAACATCACGCAATCCATGAGCCTTAAACTTAAGCTTTTCAGTTTTAAATATTACAATAGTTAAACCTATCAAGAAAAATAGTATCTTTGTGAAATGGCATTATTAACTAAGTATATATTAGTTAATAATTTAATGCCCTTGCAAGAAAATTACAAAGTAATTGATGAAATAATCCAGTAAAAAAATACTAAATTTTAGCATTTTTTATTGGAAGTGAAGTGCAACTTACTATTAGCTTATTTTTACCTGTTCATTAAGGACTTAATAGTATGATAATAAACTAATTGAGAGAGAAAAATATTTATATGTCAATCCGGTACTCGTATCCTCATATACTTTTTGTATGTTGCAGTGCGAGGTGAGTGTTTCCTCTTTATAGATTAGGTTATGCAAGAGGGCTATGGATGATTTCCTATTTTACCTTATTAACCCTAAATCTTTTTTTGTAATTCTTTTTATATAATTATTTGGCGTATCTGTATTTTTATTAGAAATAGTATTGTTATTAATTAATTGTTTCCCGATTCTATTTACTATATTTTCTGTGCCGCTTAGTTCTAATTTCTTTTTTAACTGTATCGTTTTATATTCCTTATGATCATTAGTATTTGTATTTTCAACTGCTTTTGTTAACACGCTTTTATGGGTAGTTATTTGTTCTGGTTGTTTATAAAAAGGATTAAGTGTTCTATTTATATCTTTTAGTACGTCTACTATTATATTTTGTGATGTTATTTTTTTTGTATCAGCATATTCTAATGCTGTCCTTAATGTTATTTCTTCACTAAGCTGATTAAATCTCTGTTGTTTTTCTTGATCGGTAAATTTAAAGTAATTCTTATCTTGTAGTAAAGCGGTTAATGCTTCAGTTTGAACAGCTTGTTTATATCCTATCTCTGCTAATTCTTGGATATTTTTATAATTACCTATATCTGTTTTTTGTTTTTCTTGATTAATATTATGGTTTAACTCCTTAATTAACTTTATTCTATCCTGAATCTGATTTACTGAATCTTTAGAACTTTTTAATGATTGTAATCCTATATTTATTGATGAAATTATTTGTGCTACACCACCACCGATTATAGCGGCAGATACCCCTGCTACGTTTACTATATTACTTATTCCATTTGTTATAACCGATGCTATAAATAATGATTGAGTATTTTGACCTTTCGTTTGATTCGGATCATTATGTATATATAAATCATCTTTTAAAATATCTTGTAACTTCGGGTCAATTTTTAAAAGAGCTTGTTGTTTACTCAAATCGTCACGATGTTTTACTAATAATTTATTTTCTTGGGTAAGAAGACGTATCTTTCGAGTATGTACTACATCTATTATTGCTTTACCTACTATAGATGTTGCCATGGCAGCAGCTGATACAAACATAAATGGAGCTGTTGCGGGTGCTATAGTTGCCAGCATAATACTACTTGCTATTAATCCGAGTACACTAGCTGTAGTTTTATTAAAAAGAATCTTTCCTGTTATGTTGCTTATTTTCTTTATATTACCCCATGTTTTTGAGGTCTTAATACTATTTAGAATATTAGATGTTCTTGAGTTAGCTTGTGCTTTATGCTCACTATTTGGCTGTTGTTCATGGTTTTTTAAGGCGTTTGTGCCTCTATTCATTAATTTTTGTATCCGTTCTTGCTCTATTATATATAAATCATCTTTACTTTTTACTGTTTCTTGAGAAATTATACGCTCCAAGTTACGCCTTTGTATAACTTCTATATCATCCATACTTCTAAATATTGGAGGCTGCTTTTTAGCTACTGGATCTATATTATTGGATGATGCCTTTTTTTTCTGCTCCTTTACAATATCTAAATCTTTTGCTAGTGATTGTGCGTATTTATTTTCTTCTTCTATAGGTCTTGCCATTCTATTCGCTCTATTTGTATGCCTTTAATCTCTTTTAGGGTGCATTATAGATAATTATTAAAATTTGTGAATAGTTATCTATAATTAAATTACTTAAAATGCAAATTTAAGGTAAATCTTTATTATGAATTAGTGATAATAGAGCAAAGATAGATAAATAATAATATAAACTAACTAAAAGTTATTGTATTATTAAAAAATTCATATATTAATTAAAATACAAAGTTATTTATTAATTATTATGTCAAATACACCTAAGTTAGAAAATCACTATAATAAATTTTTACAAGATATTATGCTTAAAACATTAGAGCAGAATAAAACTGTAGAAACCTATTTAATACAAGAAGATTTTAGTAGTGCTTTAGATGAGCTGCAAAAAATAAACGAAAAGCTTGAAGAATATTGTAAGGTTTTTTCTCTGCTTGAAATAATTAAAACCGAACTCTCTGAAGAAGATAAATTATATAACTAATTATAATTGATATAAAAGGTGAAAGCCGCGTTTCGCCTTTTATATTCAATAATAATTTCCTGCTTCAACTTCTAGCTTTTTAAAATGTGATATACCGAGGCTATAGCCTATAATAATAGGAATTACTATCATCAACAATCCTAAATTATTAAAACGTTCTGTTAAATAAACAAGCCCAAAAGAACTAATTACATACATAGCGGCTCGTGAAGAAGCATATATAAAGCTAGCATAGGTAAATCGTTTAAAAACCGGAAAACTTTTATAAAATATTGGAATTGCCGGAAATTCACTTGGAGAAAAAGTAACTACAATTAGTTGAATTAAGAGAATTTGCCAGCCTTGTGTTATATTATCTAATATTAATGGACTAAATAGAAGAAAAGTTAAAAATATTACTAATTGCGTTTTTAAAATTTTTAGTGGGTGAAATTTATAGCATAAACACGTAAGTGCTAGTGCTACAAAAAATTCTACTATAGAAATAATGAAATTTTGATGTATTACTGCTTCAGCGGTATAGTGTAACGAATCTTTAAGTATATTACTACAATGAATATAAGCAAAATAGAACCATACCGGTTGTGCTAGTTGTATTAAAAAATAATAGATTGCAGTCTTCTTATTAACTTTTTCTTGCCATACAGGATTATTTTTTATCTTTGCTACATCAATTATATTACTATCTTTTATAGTTTCTTGTATTCTACGCTTAGCATCAACAAAATCCGGTGTTTCACGTAAAGTAGTCCTAGCAGCACTCCCTATTAAAGCAATTCCTGCACCTACCCAAAATGCGATACGCCAATTAAAACTGTAAGATGTAACTAAAGTTGCTACGCCAAGGGCAACAGTTAATCCTAAGCTAGCACACACCCCTACAAATGCTACGGCAGGAAAGCGTTTAGGAACTCCGACGGATTCCGTTAAATATAATTCTGCTCCTACTCTTTCTCCCATGGACGACATACCTTGCACTATACGGCATATTGTTACTATCCAAGCGGCACTAGCACCTACTTGGGCATAAGTAGGAAGATTAGCCATAACGATGCAAGAAAACGACATTAAAATAGTGGTAATAATGACTGTAGATTTCCGACCTATATTATCTCCTATCCAGCCAAATAACAAAGCTCCTAAGGGTCTAAAAATAAAAGTAGAACAAAAAGAAAAAGCTGCAAGAAGGCGATTAACGTGAGTATCATATTGCGGAAAGAAAAGCTCATTAAGTAGTACTGCCATATGAACATATAGCATAAGATCAAAATACTCTAAAAAAGTACCTATCGATAGTAAGCCTATAGCCTGTTTTTGTTCTCTATTTAAATTTTTTTGTTTTTTTTCGTATCCCAACACAATTTTTTCTAAAAAGTTAATTTATAGAAAGGTTATATTGAGAAGATTTAAAGTCAAGGAAAAAGTTACAATATTTTATGATTATACTTATTTAAAACTTCTTTGACTAATGAAGTTGTTATTTTTCTTTTGGAAATTAAAGCAAAATAGTTAATATTTTCTAATATTTCTATAATTTTAGAATATTCCCTAGGCAAATTTACTAAAAGAAAATCTATTATTTGTTCTGATATTGTTACCGAAGAAATAGAAAAATGCTTAAATATTAGAATTTTGATTAATTCATCATCAGGTGAGTTTAATGCTATACTAAGGACTGATTTAATACGCGAAGATAAATCGGGTAAAGTAAAATTTCTGCTTTTATTAGATGAGGTAAGTAAAAGATATTTTTGTTTTTCATTAATAATATTAAATATATGAAGTAATGCCGGCTCTTGCCAGTTTTCAATATCTTCAATGATAAAAGCATTATATTTTTCTAAAATTTCTTCATTAAAAAAAATATCTTTAATAATATAGGCACTGCTTAAATTTTGCCATATTTTGGTTAAATAAGTTTTTCCTGACGAAGAAGGTCCTTTAATTAATAAAGTAAATTTATAAGGATTAACGCCAAAGCTGCACTGCCAATTTTTTATAATATTATAAGCTTGCTCGTTAGAACTAGAAACAATAAACTCATCAGGATGATATTTATTAGAAGTAGTAAAACGAAATATATATTGCTGCATTTATTAATCCTTAGCAGCATTGTTGTAGGTCGAGGAGGTCATTTTCATGCTTCTCTATGTCATTCCCGCGAAAGCGGGAATCCAGAAAAATAATCTTAATACTAGTACACAAATTATACATTAATTCATAAAATAAACCTAAAAAAACAAGTTTTTTATAGGTTTGACTGGATTCCCGCTTTCGTGGGTATGACATTAGACACTTTTTAAAAATCATACAATAATATTATAACTTAGCCGTCTGTTTGATAGAATTTGCTAGATTTATAAAATTTAATTAGATTTAGGAGTAAAATTTTTGTAATCCCTGCAATTGGTATAGCAAAAAATATTCCAATAATTCCAAATAAACTGCCGCAGGCAAAAATCGAGAATATAATCCAAAGAGGATGCAACCCTATTTTATCACCGATAATTTTAGGGGTTAGAATATAAGATTCACAAATATTTCCGACTAGATAAATTATCATTATATATAGTAATTTGCTAGTTACACCAAAAGTTAAATAGCCGATAATTAGAGTTAAAAGAAACGATATAAAAGTACCAAGAAAAGGAATAATGACAAAAAACCCTGTTAAAATACCGAGTAAAAGAGCGAGATCAATACCTATTACGGTAAATGCAATACTATAATAAGTAGATAATAATAAGCAAATATTTAGTTGTCCTCTTATGTAAGCAGATAACAGATTATTAATTGCCGATAATATTTCAAGGATTTTCGGTCGGGTTTTTATAGGTAATAATGATTTCATGTTTGCAATAATTTTAGACCAATCACGTAGGAAATAAAATAATATTATAGGTATAAGTAAAAATAAAACAAATATGTTAATGGTAATAATGGTATAACGCCAAAAATTATTAGCAATACTGCCAAGTATAGTAAATATACTATTTATAAAATCACTTAAAGAATTCTTGATTTTATCGGCAATATCAGGTTCTATCGAATAAATTTTTGCCATTATAGGAGGTAATATTTCTGCCTGTAAATAATTTTTATATTTTGGAATATTATTTATAAAAGTAAAAATTTGTCCATAAATTATCGGTACTAAAATAGTTAAGCTTAAGAAAAATATGCTCAAAAATATCAGATAAATTATGCTTGATGCAAATTTATTTGATATTTTAAATTTTGATGCGATAAAACCTATAGCAGGTTGTAGTAAGTAAGATATTATAAATGCGATAAAAAATGGTTTTACTGCGTCTGAAATTAGCATAAAACCGCTTATAAAAAGCCCTAAAAAAACTAGCCAAAATATAGCAGTTCTATTCATATTATTATTTTCTATTCGGATTTTTTAACTACTTGTACGGTAGCGGGTCTAAGTAGCCTATCTCTAATTTTATATCCTGATTGCATTAAAGTAATAATGCTATTCGGTGCATGATCAGGATGTTCTATCTGCGAAATTGCATTATGTAAATTATAGTCGAACATTGATCCTATTTTCGGCTTTATTTCTTCAATATGATGTTTATGAAAGATTTTGTCCAGTTCATCTTTAGTCATCTGAACGCCTGCAATAATATTTGTGACTTCTATATCAGAATTCGCCGGTTTATGAGCTAATGCTCTTGAAAGATTATCACTAACATTTAGTAGTTCTTTAGCAAATGTAGCAATTGCATAATCTTTTGCTTCGTCACGTGCTTTTTCTAAACGCTTTCTTGTATTATCTATTTCGGCAGTAGTTCTAATTAGCTTGTCTTTTAACTCTTCAATTTCTGCTTTTAACTCTGTTATTTCCGGATTTGCCGTTTCAACTATCTCTTCAGCAATATCATTTATTGTTTGTTCATTATTTTCTATATTATCATCTATCATATTATTTACTTTATATTTATGTTCTTTTTTGAGATATATATAGATATAATAAAAATTTTTTCAATGGTATACTTGTTTAATTTAAAAAATTGCGGCGTCACTTTTCGCTTATAATCCTCACGTAGTATACCTACGCTGCGGTTATAAGCTTTAAAGTGTCTTGCTCTTTTTCAAATTAAACTTCGTCTACCGATTCTGTATATTTATTAGGAGTACAAATTGTATTATGAGACAGTCAGGAAGAAAAAGCAACCAATTACGTCCTATTTCATTAGAATTATCACCGCTTATTAATACGGAAGGTTCATGCCTTATTAAAATCGGTAATACACATGTCATGTGTAGTGCTACTTGCGAAACTACCGTACCGCCGTTTTTACGAGGGCAGAATCAAGGTTGGGTTACCGCTGAGTACGGCATGCTCCCAGGCTCTACATCCCAGCGTATTAAAAGAGAAGCAGCACAAGGGAAGCAAGGAGGAAGAACCCAAGAAATACAGCGTTTGATAGGAAGAAGCATGCGATGTGTAATTGACTTGAAGAAACTAGGTGAGAGGCAGATTATTATAGATTGTGATGTTATTAATGCCGATGGCGGTACTAGAACGGCAGCGATAACAGGAAGCTACGTAGCATTACACCTAGCTATTAGATCATTGATGAAAAAGAGAATTTTAAAGGTAAATCCGTTAATTAGTCAAATTGCAGCTGTTTCTTGCGGGATATATAAAGGTGAGGCGATACTAGATTTGGATTATTTAGAAGATAGCGATGCGGAAGTGGATAGTAATTTTGTATTTGCAGGTAATGGTAATTTAATCGAAGTACAAGGCACGGCAGAGAAAGAACCTTTTTCCGAAGAGCAGTTTTTAGCAATGTTAAAACTTGCTAAAGGCGGCGTAGCAGAATTATTTAAACTACAAAATCAAGTGCTGCTTGGGGCTTAGAGGTGTTATTTTGTGGGGCGGTAAAATGCTCTTTATGTCATTCTGCGAGGCATTGCCCGCGTGGATACCACCCCGTCATTGCGAGCAGGCATTGTTGCGTAGACCGGTAAAATCCAATGTGTCACCCCGTGGCTTGACCACGGGGTCCATAAAAACAATAAAAAATACTAATAATTTTAGTATTTTTAACTGGATTCAGTGGTCAAGCCACGGGATGACAGAGGCGAAATTGATCCACGCAACAACGCATTCCTGCGAAAGCAGGAATGACAGAAAATATCAATAAAATTTAAGCGTAGGGATTATCATAAAAATTAGTATCTTCACCTGATAATATAATTATCTTATCTCGATTAGTATTATTTATAAATACCTTATGATTAAGATCTGTTACTTTAACACTACTATGTGGTCCTAAGATTAATTCCTCAATATTACCTAGGCTTTTAAACGTGACCCGCTGATTAGCTCCAATTGTTATTTTATCGGGAGATATATTAATATTTGCTATTTTGGTCATGCCTCCATATTGCAGTTACGCCTATTAAAAAGCTATACGTTCAATAAGAGTACCAATAACCTTATCATGAATATCCAATGACTTGGAAAAGCAGATTGTCTTACGTGCAAGCCTCTTGCATCTCGTTCTAAGGTTCAAGTTACTTCGTTCTATCCGTTGAGTGTATTTTTTACTGATAATATGCTTTTTAGGGTCTAATAACCTAGCATAACTCCCCCATCCATCTGTATAGTAAAAAGTCACCTTGAAATTCTCTAGTTTTTTCAGTAATGATTCTAATGTGCTATCACATCTTGTACCAAACGTATAAGCAACTACTTTTAACGAAATCTTATCCAAGGCATACCAAAGCCATCGTTGTCTGGATTTATTCTGTACATAAGACCATTGTTCATCTATCTCAGGAGCAATAATTACTTCTGTTGTACTGATAGAATGATTTATTGTTTTTAATACTAGATTTTTTTAAAACACGGATAACTGTATTGATACCCGCTTTTAATACTCTTACTGTATCTCTAACTCCAGAGCCGTTGATTGACATTTCTACTATTTGCTCCTTAACTCCAGGCTTAGATGCATTATTAATATACTCCAATTGAAAATATCGATTACACCGCTTGCATTGATATCTCTGTTGTTTTGAAATTGAATATCCTGACTTTATTACTTCTTCTGTGTTGTTACAATATCTACACTTAACATCTATTTTTGCCATAACTCCTTAACTATAATTCTCTCTTATTACTGTTTGAGGATTATAGACTATTTACTCTAAACTGCAATACGGAGGCACGACCAAAATTATTATCGAAGATGACGATTATTTAATGATTAAAGAAATAGCCTTATATAATTTACCGTCTTGTTTTCATGTTATATCTGTTCCGAAAAGTCTACCAAGAACTAAACCGAAGGCTCTTAATTATGCTTTAGAATATTCACGTGGTGAGTATCTAGTCGTATATGATGCTGAAGATAAACCTGAACCTGAACAGCTACTTAAAGCTCTAACAACGTTTAGAAGTTTATCTGATGAATATGTTTGTCTTCAGGCTAAGCTCAATTTTTACAATAAAAACGAGAATATTTTAACTAAATTATTTAATATAGAATATAGTTTATGGTTTGAATATATCTTGAAAGGATTAAGTTTATTAAAACTTCCTACCCCTCTTGGTGGTACTAGTAATCATTTTAAAACGGATATATTAAATAAGCTTGGCGGATGGGATGCTTATAATGTAACGGAAGATGCCGAGCTTGGTATAAGAATTTACTCACAGAACTATAAAGTAGCTATCCTTGTTTCCTATACTCTAGAAGAAGCTCCGAATAGTTTAGGTAATTGGCTAAATCAAAGGTCACGTTGGATTAAAGGTTTTCTGCAAACATTTTTTGTATTTAAAGCACAAAAAGATAAATACCGAAAATTTACTTTATTGCAAGTAATAACAATTTATATTTTTATCGGCTTATCTACATATAATTTTTGGAGTTTACCTTTTATAATATTTTCTATTGTTATAAATAAAAATTCTATAATTAATTATTTATGGCTTGTTAATAGTATTTTTTCGCTTTTATATCTTTATAGTACTGCTCTGTATATATTAAAGAATTCTTTAAAAAGCGGAAAAGTAAAATTTCAGGATATAGTAGCTTTGATCTTATGGGCTAGCTATTTTATATTACATACCATCGCTTCATATAAAGCAGTATTTGAAATAATTTTCTGTCCTTTCAAATGGAGCAAAACTAAACACGGCACTAGTTTAGAGGATTTTGAGAAAGAATAGACCTCTTGTATAAACAAAGAAGAATTTGAAAGAGGTCCGTAAAAAAAATTTTATTCTTTCCCCTTGAACTAGCAAAAATAAAATATATATAGTATGTACATTTAAAGATTTAATAATTGGAGGTTAAAATGTCTTTTAAACCATTACATGATAGAATTGCAATAAAGCCTATCGAACACGAAGAAAAAACTAAAGGTGGAATTATTATTCCTGATACCGCAAAAGAAAAGCCGATGCAAGGTGAAATAGTAGCCGTAGGTAACGGTATTCGTAATAAAAAAGGTGAAATTCATCCTTTAGAGCTAAAAATAGGCGATAAAGTTTTATACGGTAAATGGGCAGGCACCGAAATTGAAATTAAAGGCGAAAAACTGATCGTTATGAAAGAAAGCGACGTATTTGGTATTATTAATTAATTATTTGTTTTAAGGAGAAATTAAATATGGCAACAAAACTTATTAAACACGGCTCAAAAGCTCGTGAGCAAATGCTAGAAGGCATTGACATACTTGCAGATGCAGTAAAAGTTACTTTAGGTCCAAAAGGTAGAAATGTACTTATTGAGCAATCATTCGGTTCACCGAAAATTACCAAAGACGGTGTGACGGTTGCAAAATCGATCGAGTTAAAAGATAAAATTAGAAATGCAGGAGCTCAGCTATTAAAATCAGCTGCTACAAAAGCTGCAGAAGTAGCCGGTGATGGTACTACTACAGCTACGGTACTTGCTAGAGCATTAGCTCGTGAGGGTAATAAGTTAGTCGCAGCGGGCTATAATCCTATGGATTTAAAGCGTGGTATGGATTTAGCGGTAAACGCAGTAGTGGAAGAAATTAAAAAATCCAGTAAAAAAATCAATAGCCAAGAGGAAATCGCACAGGTTGGTACTATTTCTTCAAACGGTGATAAGGAAATCGGTGAGAAAATTGCTAAGGCAATGGAGGAAGTCGGTAAAGAAGGCGTGATAACCGTTGAAGAAGCAAAGAATTTTAGCTTCGATGTTGAAGTAGTTAAAGGTATGATGTTTGATAGGGGTTATCTATCACCGTATTTTGTAACGAATTCCGAGAAAATGGTTGCTGAGCTTGAAAATCCTTTCATCTTATTATTTGAGAAAAAATTATCAAATTTACAACCGATGTTACCTATACTTGAGGCTGTAGTACAATCACAACGTCCGCTATTAATTATTGCTGAGGATGTTGAGGGTGAAGCTCTTGCAACGCTTGTAGTCAATAGATTACGTGGTGGTTTAAAAGTTGCGGCAGTAAAAGCCCCAGGTTTTGGTGATAGAAGAAAAGCAATGATGGAAGATATTGCTATCCTAACTAAAGGTGAGCTTATTACTGAAGATTTAGGTATGAAGCTTGAAAATGTGAGTATTAAAAGTCTAGGGACGGCAAAAAGAGTAACAATTTCTAAAGAAAATACTGTAATTGTTGACGGTAACGGTGATAAGAAAAATATTGAAGATAGGGTATTACAAATTAAATCTCAAATAGCTGAAACTACTTCTGATTATGATAAAGAAAAACTACAAGAGCGTTTAGCTAAACTTTCCGGCGGTGTTGCCGTATTAAAGGTCGGCGGTGCTACAGAAGTTGAAGTGAAAGAGCGTAAAGATCGTGTTGAAGATGCACTTGCTGCTACAAGAGCTGCAGTTGAGGAGGGTGTTGTTGCAGGAGGCGGTGTAACATTACTTCACGTTTCACAAACTTTAAGAAATCTTAAAGTAGATAACAAGGATCAACAAGCAGGTATTGAAATAGTAATAGAAGCTCTAAAAGATCCGTTAAAACAAATCGTTGAAAATGCTGGTGAAAACGGTGGTGTAGTAGTTGGAAAATTATTAGAGCATAAGGATAAAAATTTCGGCTTTAATGCTCAAGATATGCAATATGTCGATATGATTAAAGCAGGAATTATCGATCCGGCTAAAGTAGTGCGTACTGCACTTCAAGATGCTGCTTCCGTTGCTTCGTTAATTATTACCACGGAAACTTTAATTGTTGACGAGCCTTCTGATAAAGAAGATTCAATGCCGCCAATGCGTGGTGGTATGGGAGGCATGGGCGGTATGGACTTCTAAGTCTATATCTCCATAAGATATGTTATGCAATAGGTCTAATAAACTCGTCTTGTTGCATTGCTCGTTTCCATCATTGCGAGGAGACATTGCTGCATGGATCGGTTTTACCGCCGTCACTCAGTGGCTTGACCTATAGTACCGGACTTCTATTCTATGTCATTCCCGCCTCCGCGGGAAGATATTGTTACGTGGTCCGGTTTTCCGTCATTGCGAGGAAAAATTGAAAATTTTGACGAAGCAATCCAGTTAAAAATTCTGTAAATCAGAATTTTTTTAATCTTTTTTTGGATTGCCACGTCGCTTCGCTCCTCGCAATGACGGTTTTGGTATCTACGCAACAATGCCACGCAGAAATGACATAAACGAGCCATGCAATAACGCTGGCTTGACCACACGGGGTCTAGTTAAAAATACTAATAATATTAGTATTTTTAGTTGTTTTACTGGATACCGTGGACAAGCCACGGTATGACACCGAATGCGTTTTGTGGTCCACGCAGGCAATGCTTGTTATAATAACGATTTTAACAACGTACCGTACAACATACTATCAAGTCGTAGTTAGGATACTGAAAACTGATTTATGTAACAAATGGGTTTTAAAGCGATTCTTTGCTTAATTTGAAAATAAATTCTTTAATAAAACTCTTCCTTAAAAAATAAAATATAGAATTTCTTGTAATTATTTCAATAAATGATTGCAAATATTTTTTAATTAATTATAATAGCTCAACCTTTGGTATTTATCCTATGAGACTGTTAAAAAATAATTTTAAAGCTCATTAAATTCTTTAATTACAAATTATAAGGTTTTTAAAATAAGGATAGCTATCCTATCAAAAATCTTTGTTAATTTCAATTAAAGTTATTTTGTTAACAGTCCCATATAGAAGATCAAAAGGTTTAAAGCGGTTTTGCCTTTAATTATTAAGAATAGATTTTTTGTTAAAGCTATAGGCAAGCTTAATCTATAATATATATTCGTTCAATTTAAAAAATTAGTAATAAAAAGTTTCTAGCTTTGGTCAGTTAACTATACTAACTAAAATTAGTAAGGTTTTAGAAAATTACTATTCTTTATTTTTAAAAAATCTTATAATTATACAGTTAAGAAAGACTAAAATAAGATAATTTAAATTTTTATGTAAAACTTAAAAAAATTAGGTTCTAAAAGATAAAAATAATAGGGTAGGGTAGTGCAAAGCTCGCCACAAGCTTAATTTTTCCTATTAATATCCAACTAAAGCTGGGTTTTATTAATATTTACTAAAATAGCAAATTAATTAGAAATATTAATAGAATTTAATTAAGTTTATTGCTTTAATTGGTGTTTAGTTATTCGTAAGTATAACTATTAACTAAATTAGTATAAATTAAGGAGGTAGTTTTGCTCCAAAGGGTTATTAAACATTTAAATCATAATTTATCTGAACATGATATTACTGCTCAAATAACAGGTAGGATCAAACATCCAATATCAATTTTATATAAATTATATCGTAAGTATAAAGTTAGAAGAATTAACAGATATTTTTGCGATAAGAATAGTGGTAATAGATGAAGAGAAATGTTATAAAGCTTTAAAAGTAGTTCATGATCTTTATGAGCATGAAAAAGGATAAATTTAAAAATTATATTCTTAATCCTAAGCCAAACGGCTATCAATCTTTACATACTATTATTACAACTGAGGATAATTATAAAATAGAGATACAAATACGTTGATCATAAGATGCATTATCATGCAGAGAGCGGTGAAGCTGCACACTACTGGAAATATAAAAATAGTTTTTAGCTAATATACACTTTCTTCTAAAGTAGCATTGCATACTTTAATTTATTTTGTATTATTTTGAAGTTTAAAAAAGAAATTTCGTAAACCGACTTTTTGAAATATTTCTTTTTGTTCTGAAGGGAAATGTTGCTTGATAAAATTAGTGCAAACATTTAATAGTTGTTGTTCTACGGTTCGTATTTCTAAATAAGCTGCTATGAGTAAGAAGCTTTCTATAGTTTCTTTTACTGTTTCTAAAGCCTTTTTCCGTAGATTTAGCATTTATAGTTTGTAAATTATGTAGGCGATCAAACACTTTAATAAGTGCGATATCATATCTTTGTTCCTGTATTAGTAAATTTAACATTTCACCGGAGCTAATTTTACCGTACGGCTTAATTCTTGTTAAACGTTCTAACGCTATCGGCAATATTCTTATCAAAAATTTTGCTAATATCAGCGTATGTAAGTATTGTATCCTCTATAGTATCATGAAGAAGGGCAACATTTATCATATATGATTTGTAAAGTTTAGGAGCCTCAAGAGCCGTAAAATCTGCAAGCATGATTGCAACTTCTATAGGTGAGAATAATAAGGCTCCTGATTGACGCATTTGAGAAGCATGATATTTACGGGTATAATAAAGACCTTTTTCAATTTCTGTTATATCTATAGGCGAGTCTACTATAGTATTCAAATATTTAATTCGATCAATTAATTTTTTACTATAATCACAAACCTCAAATTTTTTCTGCCAAGTATCAATATCTTCCATAAACCTACTAATTATTTAAACTTTTTTAAAAGGAGTATATACATATTATTAGTATAAAATATTTTATAAGAAAATTAATAAGATTTTAGAAAGATATGATATTTATTTTTTAAATTTATCGATAATCAATGGTTAAGCACAAGTTAAACTATATCTTGATTTTTAAATAGAATTATATTCTTGTGATTTTTTTACACAGTTATATTACATTAATATTAATATAATAAATTGAATATATCAATATAATAATAGCTGATAGCTTAAGTAAAAATATAAAAATAGTTAATAAAATTTAATAAAAAGAAAAGCATTTTTTTATTTATTCTCAAATATTTTTCATTTTAGTGTTTTATAACTTCTTGCAATATATTAAAAATTTAGTAAGCATTGTTAACTGTAAAGGTGGTTATTATTTAATCTATTTTTATTTCAAAAATATTTATAATTTTTAACAATTAAACTAAAGAGGTTATTTTATGTCGTCATATGAAATTACTGCAAAATGGGTAACAAGTTCTCATGATACCGGATGGTATTTTCCATTAGAAGTTACAATAAAAAACAATACTAACCAGGCAGTATTTGCTCCGGAAATAAGTTTTGATCTTAGTAAAGTAGAACACATTGATCCTGCACAACCAATTAACGCTTATACCGGTTTTACTCATCAATCAAATACTTTACCTGTAATTAAAGGTAAGTTAGCAGGACATTTAGCAACTCTACCGGCTAACGGTTCTGTAACTGTAACTTTTGGGGTGAGTTTTAATCCGGCGGTGCTTCCTAATCCAAATGCACTACCTGAAAAATTTACTTTTAATGGTGAACTAATAGAGAATCCAGAGCCAGAACCGGAGCCAGAGCCAGAACCGGAACCAGGAACTAGTAAACTAGTACAAAAAGATGATTTAACTGAGCAGACATATAAACTGACTGGGTTTAATCCTAAGAGCGAAACTATTAACTTTAGTTATACATCAGGTAGGGTACTTAAAGATGTTTACAATAAATATGAGTCAGATAAGGAATTTGAAGTTGGTGGTTACTATATGGCTTGGTCACAATTTGACATACGCCTACAGGATCCTACAGCGATTAATGGGGCTGGGCGAGGCGTAGATATAAAGAAACATTATAATCATAATTTTGACAAGCTGGTTTTAGGATTTTCTGCAATCAATGGTGATAAAGGAGAAAAAGAAGCAATCATAAAACTATCTGCTGATCAGTTAGGATTACAAAAGTTTGAAATGACCACCGTTGGTAATTGGGATATGCTTGCAGCATATGTTAATTGTGGTTTTCCAGCATATGCAGGTGAAGACTACCCAAACTTATACAATCAACAAAAAGCTCAAGGAGCACTAGGTGCTTTTCACAACCTAAAAAAAGCAAGTCCTGAGGGAACAAAATTTGCCCTTAGCGTCGGCGGATGGACTATGAGCGAAGCTTTTCATGAAATGGCTAAATCTCCAGCAGCTCGTAAAATATTCAATGACTCAATAGTAAAGTTTATAGAAAAATTTCCAATGTATAAACAAATTGATGTTGATTGGGAATATCCAGGAGCAGCAGGGAATGGTAACCCACATGGTCCTGAAGATGGTAGGAATTATACATTATTAGTTAAAGAGTTAAGAGAAACACTTAACGCCAAGGGGCATACAGATGTTGTCATTGCTATAGCAGCAGCAGCTGATCCTGCAAAACTAGCACTATCAAATATAAAAGACTTGGTTGATGCAGGAGTAACCCAAATTCACTTGATGACATATGATCTTTTCGGTGGTACCTACGGAGAGGGAAAATTAGCACACCATACTAACCTTTATAGTAGAGACGGCGACAATAAAGAGTGGTCTATAAATCAATCTGTAAAATATCTTACTGAAGAACTGAAGATCCCTGCGAAATGTGTGCATATAGGTTATGCAGGTTATGGCCGTAGTGCACGTGAGGTAGAGATAGAGTCAGTTTCTCCATTAAAGGGTACATATAAAGTAGATCCTCAAATAGTTGGAACTTTTGAAAACGGTGTTACTGAGCAGAATGATGTTTATTTTAATTATTTTGATCCAAGCACAGGAAAAGGGAAAAATGGATTTATACTTTATACTGATACAGTAGCTAATGCTGATTTCCTTTACAATCCTACATCTAAAGTATTTATGTCCATAGACACACCTAGAACTGTTAAAGCTAAAGCAGAATATGCAAAGAAACATGGTCTTGGAGGAATTTTCACATGGACCGTAGATCAGGATAATGGTGTACTATCTAATGCTGCACATGAAGGTTTAGGTCATAAATGTGTTAAGCAAAACATAGATATGAGTACATTTTATTTTGAGGGTGAAACTGAATTAGTAGGATATAGCAGCGATACTATTGTCCTCTAATAATTGCCTGCGTGGATTGGAAAACGCACTCGGTGTCATTTGGTAACTTGTTCACGGTGTCCAGAAAACAACTAAAAATACATTAGTATTTTTAACTGGATTCCGTGAATAAATCACGGAATGACAGAGGGAAAAACAGTTCACGCAACAATGCTTAAATTCCGTTACTATCTACTCAAAGCTTTTAGACCTTCCTTTAGACCGTCTTTTATAAATGAAATTTTAGCTTGTTTGCCGTCTGCAGTGATTAGTTCTAAATAATTATCGTTTGATAAAATCATATCTAGATCATCTTTTGTAATAACAGCCAAAGCCTGACAGCCGTTTACCGTACAATTTACGTATTTTCCGGCTGCTATTCGTTTGTCACCGCTATTAATAACTGTACCTGCCGGAATTTGAACATTTGACGGGACTATTTCTATTATTTTTAATTCCTGTTCTTCTTGTTCCCCATTGAAATAACCTATGTGATAAATGGCTAATATTTCCTTTTCTTTATCTTTCTCTAGATTATTAATTTGTTGTGATAAGAAGCAAAGTTGTTTTTTCATTATTAAGAGTGCAATTTAAAGTCCAAGCTCCGTACTTTTTTGGTGCTGATGAAGCATCGACATTTTCTACTCTGTATACAATAAAAGTACCGGTTATTATAAATAATCCACTAAGAACAAAAGCAATTTTTTTTATACAATCTTTCATATAATTTTTAACCTTTTTAAAATATTTTCTTTTCCTAAAATTTCTGCAATTTCAAACACGCTAGGTGAAGCCGTCATACCTGTTATTAAAGCTCTTACTGGCTTCATAATATCATTCAGTTTTAAGCCGTTATGAGTTGCTATTTCTTTAAATTTATTCTGCACGGATTCCTTATCAAACTGCTCAATCTTGTTTAAACCTTCTATAACTTGCTTAATCAAATCCTTATCGCAATTTTCTATAATTTCTTTTGCTTCTTGTTCATAAATAATAGGTGAATTTATCAAGTAAATCCTAGCAAGTTTGGCTAAATCTAGTAATGTTTCGCTTCTAACTAACAAGCTCGGCATTGCTTGTTTTATATAACTTACCTCTTTCTCACTAATCTTGTAATTTTGTTTCAATATCTCTGCAGTCTTTGAAGTTAAGCTATCATTGTCAAGCATTCTTAAGTAATGAGCATTAAGGCTATTCATCTTAGCAAAATCAAGCTTAGAAGGTGATTTACCGAGTGAATCAAGATTAAACCATTCTATAGCCTGAGCCGGTGAGATAATTTCATCATCACCGTGACTCCATCCAAGACGCAATAAATAATTACACAAACTTTCCGGTAAATATCCCATATCCTTATAAGCTTCAACACCTAAAGCTCCATGCCTTTTGGATAATTTTGCTCCGTCTGCTCCATGAATTAAAGGTATATGAGTCATGCTCGGTACTTCATAGCCGAAAGCCTGATAAATAGCAATTTGCCTTGCTGCATTGGTTAAATGATCGTCACCTCTAATAATATGAGTTATACCCATATCATGATCATCTACTACAACGGCTAGCATGTAAGTAGCAGTGCCGTCTGTCCGGAGTAGTACCATATCGTCTATATGCGAGTTTTCAATTACTACATCGCCTTGTAAAGTGTCATGAATTGTTATGCTTCCCTCTCTTGGAGTTTTTAGACGTACTACCGGTTTAATATCGGTAGGGTAGGTGGACGAATCTTTATCACGCCACTCGCTATTAAAAATAAAATGTTGTTTATTTTCTAAAGCTTTTTGCCGCTGTCTTTCTATTTCTTCTTGGCTAGTAAAACAATAATATGCTTTACCTTCTTGTAGTAATCTTAGTGCTGCCTCTTTGTAAAGATTATTACGTTTAGACTGAAATATAACTTCGCCGTCCCAATCAAGTCCTAGCCATTTTAGACCTGCGAATATAGCTTCTACAGCTTCTTTAGTTGATCTCTCTTTATCGGTGTCTTCGATGCGAAGCAAGAATTTACCGTTATGATGCCTTGCAAACAAATAGTTAAATAAAGCAGTTCTTGCCGAACCTATATGTAAAAACCCCGTCGGTGACGGAGCAAATCTAGTAATTATGTTAGTCATTATATTGTCTTTCTTCCCAAACACATAAAATAATTTACGTCGATATCGTCGCTTAATTTCCATTCATTTTTAGCAGGATCATATACCAAGCCTTTCAGCTCTTTAATTTCGATGTCGGTATCCGTAAGCATTTCATAAATTTCTGATGGTTTTAAAAATTTGCTATAATCATGAGTGTTTTTAGGCACCCAACCTAAAACATATTCAGCAACTATTATTCCAAGTACATAAGCTTTTTTAGTACGGTTAATCGTAGAAATTATTGCCATACCGTTTGGCTTAATATGTTTGACCAAATTTAGTATAAATTGCTGCACGTTTTCTATATGTTCAATAACCTCAAGACAAATTACTACATCATATAGCTTGTCACTCTGTAATTCTTCTATAGTAGATTGTAAATAATTTACTTTTACGCCGTTTTCCTTAGCATAAGTGCTTGCCGTTTCAATATTACTTTGCAGAGCGTCAATGGCTGTAACATTAAAACCTTGAGCAGCTAAAGGCGTTGCAATTAACCCTCCGCCGCAACCGACGTCTAATATTTCTAAACTAGACCTCTTCGGAAACTCTACTTCTAGGGGTAATTTGTACGTCGATCCGGTACTCGCATCCTCACGTATGCTTATATACGCTGCGGTGGCAAGTGCTTCCGTGTCTCCTTCAAATTCCTCCCTATAAGCGAATTTCCAAAGAGGTCTACTAGAAATATCATTGTAATGCGAGGTTATTTTCTCTATTATATATTCAAGGCGAATAGGATTTATGCGGTGTAAGATACCGAATTCCCCATCCTTATTCCACCAATTATGAGAAATTTTCTCAAATTTTTCTAATTCTTTTTTATCGATTGAAGACATAGTCTATGATATAGGTATTATATTATTATCAAGTAGTATATGTCATTATCTGCGTAGGCGGGAATCTATAATAAATAAACTTAATATTAGTACAAAATAAATTTTTATATATTTTACTGGATTCCCGCCTATGCGGGAATGACATCAGGATTACCACACTATACAACAAACATATATAATATACTCAGATGACTTTAATAATACTAGCCTTAATTTTAATTAGCTGCATATTTGCTCCCCTTGGCTGCATTGCCCTATGGAAGAGATATATTTATTTCGGTGACGGGCTTGCTCATAGCAGTTTTTTAGCGGCTAGCATAAGCATTATAGCACATTTTCCATTAATATATTCAGGAATAATAGTTGCAATTCTTTTTTCATTATTTGTGTTTATTTTTAAAAATAATTCTGAAAAAAATGCAGTTATTAATTTGATTTCTAGCTTTATGCTCGCTATTGCTTTAGTTATTAATTATTTTACTTCCTCGCAGAACAATATAGTAAATTTATTGTTTGGGGATATTTTATCCGTGTCTTTTAATGATTTGATTATACTAGGGGTAGTGCTAATAACTATTATAAGCTTTATAGTATATTTTTATAATCAAATTCTTCTTATAATCATCAATAGAGATATTGCAGTCATAAAAGGCTTAAAGGTTAATATTATTGAGCTAATATTTTTACTTCTTCTCTCATTATCGGTATTTTCTGCTATAAAGATTGTCGGTGCATTGATGGTAACCGCTGTTTTACTTATTCCTGCAATGATTGCACGGTTTGTGGCATATAGCCCCTCTCAGATGATTATAATATCAATTTTTATCTCTTTATTTATTAATTTTTGTGCTGTACTTAGTTCTTTCTATTTTGACTTACCTTTAACTCCATTGTTTATTATATTAGGTATGTTTATTTATGGGCTACTGTATTTGAAGCGATTATTATGAATAAAAATGAATTTACTGAATATGTCAAAGAATTGTTAGAACCATATGGTTCAGTAACCGTTCGTGCAATGTTTGGTGGATATGGTATATATAAGGGTGGTGTTATGGTAGGAATTATTAAGAGCAATGAATTATATTTTAAGTCAGACCTAAGCACTTATGAATATTTTCAATCTTTCGGTTCTGAGCCATTTATATATCAAAGTAAAGGTAAACTTGTAACTTTATCATATTGGAAGGTGGTATCTGAAATTATGGAGGATCAAGAGTTATTAGGTAAGTGGTTTAAATTAGCGTTGAATGCTGCTATCAATAGTCAAAAGAAAAAATAAATGTTACCCCGTGACCCCTCCGGCGTTGTTGCATGGTTCGTTTATGTCATTCCTGTGCGGCATTGTTGCGTAGATTGGTAAAACCTACTGTGTCACCCCCTGGTTTGACCACGGGGTCTATAAAAACAATAAAAAATACTAATATTTTAGTATTTTTAAGTGGATCCCGTGGTCAAGCCACGGGATGACAGAGGTGAAATTGATCCACGCAACAATGCCTTCCTGCGTAGGCGGGAATAAATCTAGGTCTTTTAAGAACTACCCAATAGTGCTATGATAATAACATTATTTTACTTGTATGTAAGGATATTGTCCGTTAAATTTTTTTATGCGTTCTTCAATGCTTGTCTTAGGTTTATACTGTTCCCATTTTTTCATACCCTCTTCAAATTTTCCTATAGGAGTATTTAGAAGTTCAATAATAGGCTCAATATCTTCTTGTATTATAAAATCTAAATCTAGCATTTCAAGATTTGCTATAACGTCGCGTGTTATAGAATCCTCTTCTTCATTTTCCCAATCTAGTAATTTTGTATAATGGCCAAAAATTATTTCTATAGTTTCATAAAACTCTGCTGTGGTTATTTTATCCTGCTGCCAAGCTCGTAATAAACTTATTAAATATTCTCGAGTTACTACAAAAGTTCTTTCAGTTACTGACATATATTTTCCTTTTGTTAAAATTCATTATACGTACTTATCTACATTCTTCATAATCTCAAGATAGTCTATCTTACCACTTGCAAGCAGAGGTATTTCTGAATCGGTAATAATTACTTTCGGTAAATGTAGTAAAGAAATTTGAGCTTTAGATACAGTATCTGCAAAATTTTCTCTATTTATATCGGAACCGGTAGTAAGTAAAATAATTTTTTCTCCGTGCGTTTTATCGGCGATGGAAATGGCAGCGTGCAAGGAATCAGGAGCAATTTCGCTTGCAAGTTCTTCAATCTTTGTAAGAGATATCATTTCCCCCGCTATTTTAGCAAAGCGTTTTAAACGTCCTAAAATTGTTATATATCCTTCAGAATCGATTTTGACTATATCGCCTGTGTCGTACCATTCTTTATAAGTACGGTGACCTTCTAAGTCCAAGTAACCAAGCATGATGTTAGGACCCCTAATGAATAAACGTCCCCCTTCATTTATTCCCTCTACTTTCTCAAGCTTATAATCAATTTTCGGTAATAATCTTCCCACGGTGCCTGCTTTATTATGCATAGGGGTATTGCAAGCTATAATAGGTGAGGCTTCTGTAATCCCATATCCTTCAAAAATACGTATGCCGTACTTATTAAGCCAGAATTGTCTTGTAGATTCTTTTAATTTCTCGCTACCGGCAAATATATAGCGTAATGAGTAAAAATCATATGGGTGAGCGTAATTAGCATAACCGTTTAAAAAAGTATCGGTAGAAATTAATATAGTTGCTCCGATATCGTATATAACTTCAGGAATGCTGCGATAATTTAGTGGAGAAGGATATAGAAACAGCTTAATACCGTTTAAAGTTGTAATAATTGCACCACCAAGACCAAAGCAATGAAATAAAGGTAATGAATTAAATACTATATCTTCAGGACTAAACGGTACTTTAGCAGTTATTTGATATCTATTAGTTTGTAAATTCCTGTGAGATAATAATACGGCTTTAGGTTCTCCTTCAGTGCCTGAAGTAAAAATTATCACTGCCGGTTTTTCGTCATCATGATTACGACAAAAATAATTGTAATAAGTTTGAGCAAAATAACTCCCTATTTTTGCTTTTAGTTTTAGAGCTGTACCAATCTGATTTTTAAAATCTTCTAAATATATTATTTTAATACCGAAATCTAATAAGTTAGTTATTAATTCATGTAAATTTGCTTTTTCGATAAATTGTTTTGAAGTGTAAACTACTTTAATTTGTGCAAGTTTACAGGAGTTAATAATAGTACTTATGCCGCTGCTCCAGTTAATTATAGCAGGAACATAACCGCTAGATTGCATGGCGTAAAAAGTAATTAATGTATTCGTGGTATTAGGCAACATTAAGCCTAAATTTCTGCCAAAGATATTATTCTTTTTGATTAAATCACCTAGGATAAAAGATTTTAATATTAAATCTCGATAAGTAACCGCATTATTTTCAAAATCATCAACTATTTTTTTCTTAAATCCATGAATTTTAGCAGCTTCTATAAGAGATGAGAATAAAGTGTTTTTATAGTCTGAGCTCTCAAACATCATGTCAGCCATGATATCATAAAGAGTCCTAGATATATAACTGCGTCGTTCTTGATTACTTGCAGCATCCATATTAGCGAATTTTACCGGCGGTAAAATTGTTATAGTAATTTTAGGAAATATTTTTCTTTTTAATATGTTTTTTAATTTTGATAAATGAGTAAATTGAGTACCGTCTATTCTAACAGGTAAAACGGTAGCACCGGCTTTATCGGCAATCATTCCCGGTCCTTCGTATATTTTCATTAAAGAGCCGGTAACGCTTATTCTACCTTCAGGGAAAATTGCTACTTTCTGATCCTTTTGTACTTCTTTTACTAAAGTCTTTATTGCCATTGGGTTACTTGGATCAACCGGCAAAGTTCTTGCCATACGTAAAAACGGTTTAATCCACCATATTTTTTGTATATCGGGACTAATTGCAAAAGTCATTTCTTCTCGTAAGTAAGTAGCAATTAGCGGTGGATCGAGATATGAAATATGATTAGCGACAACTACTACTTTTTTACCGGCTTTTTGGAAATTTTCAAATCCTTTTACTTCAACCTTATACATAAGATCAAAACAGATTTGGAATATTCTTCGTAATAGCTTAAACGGAATAATTTTAACTTCAGGTATTAAACGGTAAATATATATAGTAACGATTATATTAGCTAGGCTAATAAATAATATAATCCAGGGTATAGTGAAATTTAGGTAAAATAATAAAGATAAAATAATTGTTGAACCCGCCATGAAAATGGAATTAATGAGGTTATTAACGGCAATAATTCGGCTACGATGAGCAGGGTTTGCATAATGCTGTAATATAGCAAAAAGGGGAACGATATATAAACCGCTTATTGCTGCTAAGAAAAATAAATCTATAACTATTCGCCAATTATGTCTTTTTGATAAAAATACCAAAATACTTTTTAGCTGAGTAGGTTCGTAGTTAACTGAGCTAATTCTGCTTGCAAAGAATAAATCAATACCGAAAATACTAATGCCTAGGGCTGAAATAAATAGATATTTAACGGTAATCTCATCTTCAAATATTTTGCTACATAAAAATGAACCGACCCCAACACCAAGCGAGAAAACTGCTAAAAATAAGTTAGCAACATTCTCATCAGCTTTAAAAGTTATCTTAGCAAGTAAAGGTATTTGTGAAATTATAGCAGCTCCGATAAACCAAAACCATGAAATACCAAGTATAGCTAAATATATATGTTTTTTTGCTTTGGCATATTTAATCATATTTATGCTTTCATCTATAATATTAAAATTTATTTTAATATCACGATTTGCATTTTTAGATTTTGGATAGAAAAGGCTTGTAATGAAGCCGAGAAAAGCGATGGTAATTAAGGAATAAATTATAAAATTATTGCTGATTGTATAATAGCTGCCGATTATAGTACCGATAAAAATACCGATAAAAGTTCCGGCTTCAACAAAGCCGTTAGCTCCAAGTAGTTCGTCTTTATTTAGGTGAACAGGTAATACGCTATATTTTATTGGACCGAAAAAAGTAGAATGTATACCCATTAAGCAAATAGAACAGAATAGAATTAGCAGATTATTATGATGAAATCCATAAATTGCAAAGGCAATTATACCGATTTCACAAATCTTAATAATCTTAATAAGGCTTGCACGTTCGTATTTGTCGGCAATTTGTCCTGCTATGCTTGCGAATATTATGAAAGGTAGTACAAAAGTAGCATTAGCAATTAAAACGAGTAGATTATTATATTTACTTAAAGAACCAGTAATGCCGTAAGTTATAAGGATTACTAGAGCATTTTTTAATATATTATCATTAAGACAACCACATAACTGTACTATAAAATTCGGTAAAAATCGTCTATCTTTGAAAAGATATAATTTGTTTGTGTCCATATTATATTAAATATTTAAAATACCGATTTTGTTGGATTCAAATCGTCATGAGCTACGGAAAAATTGAAAATTTTGCACGTCCGCAATCTCAGGATGCTTGACAAGATTGCCACATCGGGACTATGTCCCTCCTCGCAATGACGGAAAAACCAATCCATGCAACAAAATCTAAACTCCCCAAATATTAGCAATTTATATTAATATGTCAAATTGCATATAGATAAATACTTTTTAATGAGGATTATTTAAATCTTCATAATAATCGCACATTGCTTCTCTATTAGCAGGAATATTATTATTAGATTCCTCTATATACTGTTTGGGAATAAAAAGAGAAAAAATTTTACTAATTTTAATTATTACTTCATGTAAACTCACATTTATTCTCCTAAAAATTATTTTCTATTCTATCACTCTTTATAGATATAAGGACCTAATATCAATATTTTTCTTTATTATTCTTTTCTTTTTGTACTTTCTTTCTTCTTTGTAAATTCTTTTTTAAAGCAGTTGATAAGTTATTAAATTTAGCTGTCGGTTTGGCTTTTTTCGGTGCTTCTTTGGTCTCTTCGGTAGATGACATAAATAATTATCTTTTCACATTAGCATTATTATATTATATTATGGATATTTTGGAAATAAAACTATAAATAATCTATGAATCAAAGTAATATAATCTCTCCTGAGTTACTGGATGAGAGAAAGAATATTGCAAGGCAAGGGGGCGGTGAAGCTAGGATCAACGCACAACATCAAAAAGGTAAGTTAACTGCACGAGAACGCATAGAAGTATTATTAGATCCGAATAGCTTTACCGAAACAGGTATGTTTGTATCCCATAGATGCAATAATTTTGGGATGCAGGATAAAAAGTTTTTAGGTGACGGTGTTGTAACGGGACACGGTACGATAAACGGTAGGTTGGTATTTATTTATAGCCAAGATTTTACCGTACTTGGTGGCTCACTCGGTGAATATCATGCTAAGAAAATCTGCGATATTATCGATCAAGCTATAGCAACCGGTGCTCCCGTAATCGGTATTAACGACTCAGGGGGAGCAAGAATTCAAGAAGGGGTTGATGCTCTTGCCGGATACGGTGAATTATTTCAGCGTAATGTTTTAGCGTCGGGTGTTATCCCTCAAATTACCTTAATTATGGGACCTTGTGCCGGTGGTGCGGTATATTCCCCTGCCTTAACCGATTTTATATTCATGGTTAAGAATAGCTCTTATATGTTCGTAACCGGTCCTGATGTAGTAAAAACCGTTACGGGTGAAGAAGTAAGCCAAGAAAAGCTCGGCGGTGCTAGGATGCACACCACTAAAAGCGGCGTTGCTGATCTTGCATTCAATAATGATATAGAAGCATTGCTCGAAATTCGTAAGTTCTTTAATTTCCTTCCGTCATCCAATCGTAGTCCTCTTCCTGTTCGTTCGACTATTGACCCTGCCGATAGAGTCGATATGTCTCTTAGCACGTTAATACCTAACACACCTAATAAGCCTTATGATATGAAAGAGCTTGTTGAACGTATCGTTGATGAGGGAGAATTTTTTGAACTACAACCTGATTTTGCGAAGAATATCATTATCGGCTTTGGTTATATGGAAGGTTATCCGGTAGGATTTGTGGCTAATCAGCCTTTGCATTTAGCAGGATGTTTAGATATAAACGCCTCAAGAAAAGCAGCAAGGTTTATTAGATTTTGTGATGCTTTCAATATTCCTATAGTAAGCCTTGTTGATGTACCTGGATTTCTGCCCGGTACATCTCAAGAGCATGACGGTATTATTAAACACGGGGCTAAGCTGTTATACGCATATGCGGAAGCTACAGTGCCGAAGATTACCGTAATTACCCGTAAGGCTTATGGAGGTGCTTATATAGTTATGAACTCCAAGCATCTTAGAGGCGATATAAACTATGCTTGGTTTAATTCGGAAATCGCTGTTATGGGTGCAGAGGGAGCAGCCGAGATAATATTTAAGGAAGAATGTAAAGACCCTGAAGCTAAAAAGCAAAAAATCGATGAATATAGGAAAGTAGTAACTTCGCCTTTTGTTGCGGCATCTAGGGGATATTTGGATGATATTATAAGACCGCAAAATACTAGATGGCGAATATGTAAGGCGTTAAATTTCCTGCGTACTAAAAAAGTAGAATTACCTTGGAAGAAGCATGATAATTTGCCGCTTTAGCCAAACGTCATTGCGAGGAAAATTACGAAGTAATTGACGAAGCAATCTCAGGATATTTGACGAGATTGCCGCACTCCCTATGGTCGCTCGCAATGACGAAAAATACAAGAAAAATTATAACAAAAAACTATGAATAAACCATTATTTGATAAAATTTTAATTGCTAATCGTAGCGAGATCGCCGTTAGGATAATACGTACCTTAAAAAAGATGGGAATAAAGTCGGTTGCAGTATATTCTGAAGCAGATACAAACTCAATGTATGTGCAGCATGCAGATGAGGCTTATTATATAGGTGATTCCCCTGCAACGGAAAGTTATTTATCTATTAAAAATATTATCTCAGCAATTCGTGAAAGTGGAGCAAGTGCAGTACATCCAGGTTACGGTTTTTTATCGGAAAATCCAAATTTTGCTAATATTCTTAAAAGAGAAGGTGTTGTTTTAATAGGACCGAGTGCCGGAACTATTAAAAAAATGGGCGATAAAATCGAAGCAAAAAAGATAGCGATAGAAGCCGGAGTTAGCACAGTTCCGGGTTATATGGGAACTATAAACGATGTTAAGCAAGCGGTGGATATTGCTAAAGAGATTGGTTTTCCGGTAATAGTAAAAGCGACTGCCGGCGGCGGTGGACGTGGTATGAGAGTAGTGAATAATCCTGCTGAAATGGCAAATGCTTTTGAGTCGGCAAAGCTTGAAGCAGCCAATAGTTTTAGTGACGATAGATTATTTATTGAGAAGTTAATTCAAACTCCCCGTCATATCGAAATTCAGCTAATTGCCGATCAATACGGCAATAGTGTATGTCTCGGAGAGCGTGAATGTTCAATACAGCGTCACCATCAAAAAGTAATCGAAGAAGCACCGAGTTCTTTTATTACTGAAGATATAAGGCAAGAAATGTATCGGCAGGTAATATCCTTATCTCAAAAAGTGGGATATTATTCGGCCGGTACCGTTGAGTTTATAGTAGATAGCAATAAAAATTTCTATTTTTTAGAAATGAATACAAGATTGCAAGTCGAGCATCCCGTTACTGAGCTAATTACCGGTATAGATATCGTTGAAGAGATGATAAAAATCGCAGCCGGTGAGAAATTATCCTTTACACAAGATGACATAAAATTAAAAGGTTGGGCATTTGAATCACGAATTTGTGCCGAAAACCCAAGCCGAGGTTTCTTACCTTCTAGCGGTAGAATTATAGCTTATTCCGAACCTGCAAAGAGTCCTAATATCCGTATAGATACAGGAATTGGGCTTGGCGGTGAAGTAAGTATGTTTTATGATTCGATGATTGCAAAATTATGTACTTACGGTGAAACAAGAGAGCAGGCGATTGAGGTAATGCGTTCTGCTTTGAGTTCTTATATAATTAACGGTATTGCTCATAATATCAGTTTCTTAGAAGCTGTAATGCTACATCCACGCTTTGTTAGCGGCGATATTTCTACTGCCTTTATTCAAGAAGAATATCCTGACGGTTTTTCCGGAGCTAGTCTAACTTCAGAAGTAACTACCGTATTTTTAGCAACGGCTATTTTTATTTATATATCAGAGCAAAGACGTGCTTCTTTAATTTCCGGCAATATTAACAATCAAGCTAACAAAATAGGTACAAGATGGGTAGTAACTATCGATGATAAATTATTCCCCGTATTAATTACACCTGTTGAAAACGGCTATAATATACGTCACGAAAGCGATAGAATATATATTCGTAGTAACTGGAATTTAGGTAATGAACTTTTTACGGCTATAATTAACGGTAAAAAGACAAATGTAAAAATTGAGAATATCAGAACCGGTTATTTATTATCGCATGCCGGTATTAGCGTAAAAGCCTTTGTACGCTCTCCTCGTATATCAGAACTTGAAGCGTTAATGGTCTCAAAAGTAGTAGTAGAAGAAAGCTCCGAACTTGGAGCTCCTCTAAGCGGTCAGATTGCTGCGATAAAGGTGAAAGAAGGGCAGGAAGTGACGGCAGGACAAGAAATTATGATTTTAACTGCTATGAAAATGGAAAACCTGATTCTTGCCGAAAGAGACGGAAAAATAGCTAAAATTTTTGTTAATGAAAAGGATAATGTTGTAAGAGGACAGGTATTATTAGAATTTGCTTGATATACTCTGCTATCGCTATTGCGAGTGGGCATTGCCCGCGTGGATCGATTTCACCTCTGTCATCCCGTGGGCTTGACCAGCGTTGTTGCATGGCTCGAAAAACGCACTCGGTGTCATTCCTGCGAAAGCAGGAATCCATCATAAAGCGAGATAAATCGAGCTTTTAATTTCAAAAATTTGCTGTATTTATGCTTTTTTTTGGATTCCTGCTTTCGCAGGAATGACATAAAACTAGCCATGCAACAACGTCGGCTTAACCACGGGATGACACCGTAGGTTTTGCCGATCTACGCAACAATGCCTCCTCGCAATGACGGAAAAGCCTATCCATGCAACAATAGAAAGCAGTTTACTATATTCATTTATTCAGATATATCCATTAAGTCAAAATTTTCTCCTAAAATACTAAAGTTAGTATCTTTCTCAAGACATAAAATATTAAAGCTAGTTTCTTCTTCGAGAATATATTCCATTAAGTTAAAATTTTTCTCAATGTATGAAATCATTGATTTGTCCGCCTTATCAGCCATTTCTAGAGCTTCAAATTGACACTCTCTTAAATAATATTGTGCTTTTTGATAATAATTAGAGCTTTTGTGTATTTTACTATACATTTCTATAGCTTCAGCGTATTTATCTAGATTGTAAAAAGAACTACCGCAATTAAATAAAGCACTTTGATAGAGTGAGAAATGGTTATCAGAGATCTGACTATAATATTTTATGGCTTCTATAAATTTCCCTTGTTGAAAGTAACACTCTCCTATATTAAACAGAGCATAAGGATAAGATGTGCTACTTTTATCTATTTTGCTATAAGCTTTTATAGCTTCTTTATATTGCTCATTCCTAAAATAATTATTTCCTTTCGTAAGATTTGGATTAGCCATGGTTCCTCCGTATTTTAATTAGATTTTTTTATAAAAAAGTATATATTACCATGAAATATGATTCCCATGTTTCATGGTAATATATATGTATCTAATAAATGTGCAAGAGGTTTTTCGTCTGAGCTACGGAAAAGCTGTAAGTTTTGATGAAGCAATTCAGTAAAAAATTCTGATTTACAGAATTTTTTTAATTATTTTCTAGATTGCTATGTAGTCTTGTTAGATGGCTCATTCGGTCATGCCTCCATATTGCAGTTACGCCTATTAAAAAGCTATACGTTCAATAAGAGTACCAATAACCTTATCATGAATATCCAATGACTTGGAAAAGCAGATTGTCTTACGTGCAAGCCTCTTGCATCTCGTTCTAAGGTTCAAGTTACTTCGTTCTATCCGTTGAGTGTATTTTTTACTGATAATATGCTTTTTAGGGTCTAATAACCTAGCATAACTCCCCCATCCATCTGTATAGTAAAAAGTCACCTTGAAATTCTCTAGTTTTTTCAGTAATGATTCTAATGTGCTATCACATCTTGTACCAAACGTATAAGCAACTACTTTTAACGAAATCTTATCCAAGGCATACCAAAGCCATCGTTGTCTGGATTTATTCTGTACATAAGACCATTGTTCATCTATCTCAGGAGCAATAATTACTTTTGTTGTACTGATAGAATGATTTATTGTTTTTAATACTAGATTTTTTTAAAACACGGATAACTGTATTGATACCCACTTTTAATACTCTTACTGTATCTCTAACTCCAGAGCCGTTGATTGACATTTCTACTATTTGCTCCTTAACTCCAGGCTTAGATGCATTATTAATATACTCCAATTGAAAATATCGATTACACCGCTTGCATTGATATCTCTGTTGTTTTGAAATTGAATATCCTGACTTTATTACTTCTTCTGTGTTGTTACAATATCTACACTTAACATCTATTTTTGCCATAACTCCTTAACTATAATTCTCTCTTATTACTGTTTGAGGATTATAGACTATTTACTCTAAACTGCAATACGGAGGCACGACCAATTAGCCCAATTAGGGAATTGTTCTGCAATAAGTTCTTTTGCTAAAAGCTCTGTAATTTCTATATTCATAACTTTTTGCCTATTATTAAGTGATCAAGTAACAGGATGACAGCGGTAGAATTGATCCATGCAATAATGCTGGGCTAGGGATGGCATAGAGGGTTTTTCAAGAATTGTCCTATACTATAATTCTAACCTCCGGAACGCCCAACTTTCAAATCCAGCTCTTTTAAATCGAATTTTATATCGATTATTGCTCCCTCTTCTTCTCTGTTCGCTATATCTAGAATGCCGCAATGTTCTTCAACTATTCTTTTGACTATAGCAAGCCCTACCCCCATACCTTTACTACTGGTCGTAACATAGCTCTCGGTAGCTTTGCCTATTAGCTCAGGCGGGAATCCTTTACCGTTATCTATTACAATAACGCTAATAAAATCGTCTTTAGCATCTATAGTAACTTCTATTTTTCTGGATTCTCGCCCTTCTATTGACTCTTCTGCGTTTTTCAATAAATTGATCATAACTTGATTTATTTGGGTAGCATCACACATAAAATCAAATTGATCTACGTTAGACTCAAATTTATACAAAATATTATCATTAAGTAATTTACGTGCTTCAACAATATGCTTAACTAAATAAACTAATTCACTTTTCGTAAATTTAGGAGCAGGAAGACGTGCAAAAAGAACAAATTCGGACACTATATTTTTAATATCGTTAGTATGGCGAATAATCATTTTTAAATAATTTTCAAATTCTGCCTTTTCCTTAATTTCAGGACTAAATTTCTTAAGTAATCTTTCAGAAGCAAGTAAAATAGGAGTTAACGGATTCTTGATTTCATGGGCTACTTTTTTTGCAACATCCGACCAAGCCATAGCCCTCTGTGCTATAACTAAATCACGTTGCTGGCGGGAAAGCTGCTTAATCATTCTATTAAATGCCGCATAAAGCGTACCTATTTCGTCTTTATCTACTTCATTTTCAGGCACTTGTACCGTTAAATCACCGTCTTTAACTTTGTCAGTTGCAGTAACTAATTTTTTAATAGGCTTTACTATTTTAGCGGTAAATATAACCCCAAAACTTATAGCTACAAAAAGAAGTAATAAGGCAATAAAGATAAACATTATAGAGAACTTAATCTGTATATTATCTATTTCGTTTTTAAGGCTATTATACTCGGCAGCTGCTCCGTTAGTTGCATCTATATGGTCGATAATTTTATTATCTACTAATCTACCGATTAATAAATACACATCATTATATTCTTTTAATTTAATCAGCATCCTTATTTTGGTTGGATCGGATTTTACTTCCACCGGTTCCCCTAAATCCGCTTTTTTAATTAAATGTGCGGGAATAGTTGCAAATGATAATGAAAAACTTAAATAACTATTAGCTACTATAGTATTAGTAGATTTGTTTAAAACTATAGCTTCATCAAGCGAACGCATCTCTGCTTCGGTATTAAGTGTTTTAGTAAATAAAGCGGGATTATGAATTAAATCGTAATACATATCGCTTAAATCTTCAGCAACGGCTAGAGCCGTTTCTTTTAGCTGTAATTTATGCTCGGCAATATAAGATTCCGCAACTATTACGGATTGATCAAGAACTGTAGAAATCTTCTTATCAAACCAAGCTTGAACACTAAGATTAAAAAAATAAACAGAAAATACTGAGACAATTATAGTTGGAATAGCTGCAACTAAACTAAAGGCAATTACAATACGATTTTGTAATTTAGAACTATCATTATTACTATTTTGAGTAAAAAATTTTTGAGTTAGTAAAACGCCTAAAATTAAAAAAATTGCTAAATCAATTAATAAGAACCCAATAATCGTACTAAAATTCTTTGATTCTAAAGATATCACATAAGAAGTAGCATAGGCAAAAATAATAGCTGCCGTTGCTAAAGTAAAAATTAGCACTCTACTAGAAAAATAAGAACGTAAATTTTTTTTAAGATAACTAAGCATAGATACGGTTTATATGGCTATAACAATTCTTTATAACATAAAAAAAAGCTAATTGGGAATATTTGTACTTTAATGTCATTCCTGCGGGGGCGTTGCTGCGTGGACACCTAATCGTCATGAGCTATGCAGCCATAGGCGTTGTTGTATGGCTCGTTTTATGTCATTCCTGCGGAAGCAGGAATCCATTACTTTTTGCTGTCATACCATGGCTTGACCACGGGATCCAGTTAAAATACTAAAATTATTAGTGTTTTTTATTGTTTTTATGTACCTAGTTAGCAAGTCACGGGGTGAGACAGTGAGTTTTACCGGTCCACGCAACAATGCCTCGCGGGAATGACATCGAGCCATGCGAGCAGCACCCGTGGCTTTATTGCAAGGAAAATTACAAAGTAATTTGACGAAGCAATCTACATAACAAAAAAGCTAGAAATATTAATATTTCTAGCTTTTTATTTAGTATTAAAATTGTTTGAAATTTTATTCATCAAACATTTTTTTACGAGCAAATTTTCTCTGTCTTCGCACTGCTTCTTGTGCTTTACGAACACGCTTCGCTGAAGGTGTTTCATAATAACGCTGTTCTTTCATCTTACGAAAATAAAGCTCTCTTTGTAGCTTTTTCTTAAAATTCTTAAGCGTATTGTCACAATTACCGGCGTGAACATTTACTAGTATCACTAAAATTACTCTCCTTAAAAGATATTGTGGTTTATTGAACTATACCCTATAATTAAGTTATATGTCAAGGTTAAAAAATATGAGCATTAAAGAAGAACACCATATCAAAAAAATAAGTTTCGTGCAATCTTTATTAGAATTATTACCGTTTAATGAATGGAATAATAAACTACTTGAAGAAGCAGAAGAAAAATGCGGCTTTGTAAAAGGTTATGCTTTAATAGTTTTTCCGGAAGGTTTATCTGAAATAATAGAATTCTTTGAAAGCTACTTAGATAATATTATGCTAGAAAGCTTAAAGACAATAGAAGAGCCGGCAAAAATAAGAGAAAAAATATCTTTAGCGGTAAAGATTAGGATCAAAACCGTACTCCCTATTATTCATAGCAAAAATGCTGCTTATTTTGCATTAAACCCGATGCAAGGAACTGAGGTTGCTTTCCGTAGTTGCGATGCTATTTGGCGTTATGCCGGAGATAAATCTCTTGATTTTAATTACTACACTAAAAGGGGCTTATTGCTCTCGGTTTATGTTTCATCTATTCTTTTTTATATCCAAGACGAATCGGAAAATTATATTGAAACCGATAAATTTATTGAGACCGCTGTAGAAAATATAGTAAAAACTTTTTCGCAGATGAAAAAATTACTCGACCCTTCAAATATTCCCATAGTTAGAATGTTCACGTAGGTATATTTAATGGGTAATATTAATTTTTCATCAAATTAGAAATACTATGAAACTTATAAATAAAGTTAATAATGAATTACATTTAATCACTTTTCATAAGGCTGTAAAAGAAGCTCAAGAATTGTTTAAACAACATGGTTCTAAATCAGAATCATTTGTTGATGAATTTTTAAAGCAGAAATATCAAGAAGCAAATAAAGAAAATTCTAAGTTTTAATATTATTCGTATAGTATCGTCATTGCGAGGAAATTGTGATGTTGTTGCATAGATAGGTTTATGTCATTCCTGCGAAAGCAGGAATCCATAGGGCTACTCAACTAAATCTTTCCATTCAGGGTTAGCTTTTTCTATCAGTTCTATTTTCCAGTTACGTTTCCACTTTTTCAAATTTTTCTCTCTTGTAATTGCTTCTTTAATATCAGTAAACTCTTCTGTATACACTATAAAGTACCATGCTTATTAGAACATAATATATATACCCAATACATTTTTTGTTTTTTAGTTTTATTTTATGGATTCCTGCTTTCGCAGGAATGACATCGAGTAGGTTTTTCAAATAGGAGTTAACACAGTTTTTAGTATTAGAAAGTTCCTTGGTTTTCATTTGTCTCTTAAAATTAAACAGTTTAGTACAAATTATATATTTATCTCTGTGTCATTATCTATTATTATAAACCAAACTATTATAATAATTTCTAAAATAATGACAAATACTAAATATTATCCTGAAGTTAGTTCAAATGCTGATTTTGCTGCTATAGAGCGAGAGATACTAAAATTTTGGCAAGACAATAATATATTCCAAAAATCTATTGATGATAGGACCGGAGAGGCGGAATTTATTTTTTATGACGGTCCACCTTTTGCAAACGGTTTGCCGCATTACGGTCACTTGCTTACCGGCTTTATTAAAGACGTATATGCTAGATACCAAACAGTTAAAGGTAAGAAAGTCGAGCGTCGCTTCGGCTGGGACTGTCACGGTCTTCCTGCTGAAATGCAATCAGAGAAAGAACTTGGCATTTCAGGGCGTCTTGCAATAACTAATTTCGGTATAGAGAAGTTCAATAGCCATTGCAGAGCTTCGGTAATGAAATATGCGAGTGACTGGGAAGAATATGTAACTCGTCAAGCACGATGGGTGGATTTTAAAAATTCTTATAAAACGATGGATAAGAATTTTATGGAATCTGTCCTTTGGGCATTTAAGGAGTTATATAATAAAGGGCTATTATACGAATCTATGCGGGTAATGCCTTATTCTTGGGCATGCGAAACACCGCTTTCTAATTTTGAAACAAGGCTTGATAATTCTTATCGTGAGCGAGCAGATAAAGCTGTAACGGTGAGTTTTGTACTAACCGATGTCATTCCCGCGAAAGCGGGAATCCAGGGAAAAATGGATCCCCGCCTACGCGGGGATGACATTGAAGGAGACAGACGTGACATAGAATATAGAATCCTCGCTTGGACCACGACGCCTTGGACACTTCCCTCAAATCTAGCCTTAGCCGTCGGTAGTGATATCGATTATGCGTTAGTACCAAAAGGAGATATTTATTACATTATAGCCGCCTCTTCCGTCTCTAAATATACAAAAGAGCTAGAACTAAAAGGGGATAAGAAATTTACTACTATTAAAGGCTCAGAGCTTCAAGGATTGAGCTATAAGCCGTTATTTAGCTATTTCGAGAATCATCCAAACAGCTTCAAGATATTTGCCGGCGACTTTGTGGTTGAGGGTGACGGTACGGGAGTCGTACACATGGCTCCCGGCTTTGGTGAAGATGACCAAATACTTTGTGAATCGAAAGGAATCTCACTTGTTTGCCCTGTTGATAATAGCGGTAAATTCACTAAAGAAATTCCTGACTTAGAGGGTTTGCAAGTATTTGACGCAAACGACAAAATAATTATCAAACTGAAAGAACAAGGAAATTGGCTAAAAACCGAGCAGTATATTCATAATTACCCTCATTGCTGGCGAACAGATACGCCTCTTATATATAAGGCCGTTCCATCATGGTACGTAAAGGTTACGCAGTTTAAAGATAGGATGGTAGAGCTTAATCAGCAAATTAACTGGATACCTTTCCATGTTAAAGATAATTTGTTTGGTAAGTGGCTTGAAAATGCCCGTGATTGGTCAATAAGCCGTAATAGATTTTGGGGAACGCCGCTACCTGTATGGAAATCTGACGATCCAAAATATCCACGTATAGATGTTTACGGTTCTATAGAGGAATTAGAGAAAGATTTCGGCGTTAAAGTTACTGATTTACATCGTCCGTTTATTGATGAACTGACTCGGGCCAACCCTAACGATCCAACCGGTAAATCAACAATGCGTAGAATCGAAGACGTGTTTGATTGCTGGTTTGAAAGCGGCTCAATGCCATATGGGCAAGCCCACTACCCTTTTGAAAATAAAGAATGGTTTGAGGATCATTTTCCGGCTGATTTTATAGTTGAATACTCAGCTCAAACACGTGGTTGGTTTTATACTTTAATGGTATTATCTACCGCTTTATTTGATCGCCCACCGTTTTTAAATTGTATATGCCACGGCGTGATTTTAGACGCTACTGGTCAAAAGCTCTCAAAGCGTCTTAATAACTATGCCGATCCGCTGGAGCTATTTGATAAATACGGCTCTGACGCTTTAAGAGTTACGATGCTTTCTTCAAACGTCGTTAAAGGTCAGGAGCTATTAATCGATAAAGACGGCAAAATGGTATTTGATACGCTTCGCCTATTCATCAAACCTATTTGGAATGCTTACCATTTCTTCACAATGTACGCTAATGCCGATTCACTTAAAGGCGAGCTTAATTTTGCTTCTCAAAACGTGCTTGATATTTATATATTGTCTAAGCTCAAAATAGCAGTAAATAAAATTGAAGAAAGTTTAGATAATTTCGATACGCAAACGGCTTATCATACAGTTTCAGAATTTTTTGAAGTATTGAACAACTGGTATATAAGACGAAGTAGGGCAAGATTTTGGAAAAGCGAAAAAGATGCAGATAAACAAAATGCTTATAATACTCTGTATTCATGTTTAGAGACTATGGCAATTGCAATGTCGGCACTAGTGCCTATGATTGCGGAGGCGATATATTTGGGGTTATGTCATAAACGACCGGACGTCATTGCGAGGAAAGACTTAAGTCTTGACGAAGCAATCTCAGGAAATTCTCATGAGATTGCCACGGCACTTTCAGTGCCTCGCAATGACGGTTTAGTATCCACGCCGGCAACACCGCCTCGCAATGGCGGTTCTATCTCTGTCCATCTATGCAACTACCCTAATCTCTCAAGCTTTGAGATAAATCACGAGCTAGTTGCTACCATGGATAACGTACTTGATATTTGCAGTAATAGCTTGTTTATCCGAAGCACTGAAAATATCAGAGTAAGGCAGCCGCTTGCTAGCATAACTATTATCAGTAAACATAATGATAAACTAAAAAGCTTTGAAGATTTAATTAAAGACGAAATTAATGTCAAATCAGTAATTTATCGTGATGATTTAGAGAATTACGCAAGCAAAAAACTATCGATTAATTTCCCAATGCTTGGTAAACGTCTTCCCGCTAAAATGAAAGAGATAATAGCCGCCTCTAAAAAAGGTGAGTGGGAAGCTATCGGAGGCGGTTTAGCTATATGCGGTGAAACCTTAAATAGCGACGAATATAAGCTAGTTTTAGAGCCGTATTCACACATTAAAGGAGCAGCAAGTTTTGAGGATGATAGTAGCTTGCTCATACTTGATTTAGAGCTAACTCCTGAATTAATAGAAGAAGGATACGCAAGAGACATTGTACGCTTCATACAACAGGCTCGAAAAGATGCCGATTTCTCTATAACCGACAGGATTTTAATTGAAATAATAAGCGAGTTTGATTTATCTAAGATAATTGATAATTATGGAGACTTTATTAAAGAACAAACTTTAGGCGAGTTTGCTAAAAATTTCACGCCTGATTATGTAAGTAAAGTAGAATTAGAGAATCATCAAATACAACTTAAAGTTAAGAGATCGTAAATTATTTTACTATCAATTAAGATATTGATAATTTACTTAGATTAATCTATAGTACGCACGCTATAAATTAATTGTCATGCCTCCATATTGCAGTTACGCCTATTAAAAAGCTATACGTTCAATAAGTTCTCTAGTTTTTTCAGTAATGATTCTAATGTGCTATCACATCTTGTACCAAACGTATAAGCAACTACTTTTAACGAAATCTTATCCAAGGCATACCAAAGCCATCGTTGTCTGGATTTATTCTGTACATAAGACCATTGTTCATCTATCTCAGGAGCAATAATTACTTCTGTTGTACTGATAGAATGATTTATTGTTTTTAATACTAGATTTTTTTAAAACACGGATAACTGTATTGATACCCACTTTTAATACTCTTACTGTATCTCTAACTCCAGAGCCGTTGATTGACATTTCTACTATTTGCCCCTTAACTCCAGGCTTAGATGCATTATTAATATACTCCAATTGAAAATATCGATTACACCGCTTGCATTGATATCTCTGTTGTTTTGGGAGGCACGACCAGGCTGGGCTTTGTGGAAAGCTTTAATTGCTCCACTAGATGGTCTTTATGCTGTTAAGAATTTACAAATTATTCATGATATTTTATATGAGCATGAAAAGTTATGATTGAGATAGGTATTTATTAAATACTATATCAATGAGTAAAGATATATGCACAGTATATAATAAAGAATATTAGCATTAGTGATGATTAGATTTTAACTAAAGTTTTGTAATGATTATAAGCTGTAAAAGCAGGATCTAAATTAGATATATAGAACAAAAATAAAAAAAATAAAATAATTTCAAAATTGTAGTTGACAGGGCTGATTATATTGCATATAACTACACCTATCCAAAGCGATAAATGAAAAAAAGTCGCAGCTGTTTTTAAAAGTAAATAATTAGATATAGATAGTGACAGTAAACATGTACATATCACAAAAGTGATAATTAAACCTGTCAATTTTTTAAAGTAAAACTGACAGAATCAAACTTGAGAGTTTGATCCTGGCTCAGAACGAACGCTATCGGTATGCTTAACACATGCAAGTCGGACGGACTAATTGGGGCTTGCTCCAATTAGTTAGTGGCAGACGGGTGAGTAACACGTGGGAATCTGCCCATCAGTACGGAATAACTTTTAGAAATAAAAGCTAATACCGTATATTCTCTACGGAGGAAAGATTTATCGCTGATGGATGAGCCCGCGTCAGATTAGGTAGTTGGTGAGGTAACGGCTCACCAAGCCGACGATCTGTAGCTGGTCTGAGAGGATGATCAGCCACACTGGGACTGAGACACGGCCCAGACTCCTACGGGAGGCAGCAGTGGGGAATATTGGACAATGGGCGAAAGCCTGATCCAGCAATACCGAGTGAGTGATGAAGGCCTTAGGGTTGTAAAGCTCTTTTAGCAAGGAAGATAATGACGTTACTTGCAGAAAAAGCCCCGGCTAACTCCGTGCCAGCAGCCGCGGTAAGACGGAGGGGGCTAGCGTTGTTCGGAATTACTGGGCGTAAAGAGTGCGTAGGCGGTTTAGTAAGTTGGAAGTGAAAGCCCGGGGCTTAACCTCGGAATTGCTTTCAAAACTACTAATCTAGAGTGTAGTAGGGGATGATGGAATTCCTAGTGTAGAGGTGAAATTCTTAGATATTAGGAGGAACACCGGTGGCGAAGGCGGTCATCTGGGCTACAACTGACGCTGATGCACGAAAGCGTGGGGAGCAAACAGGATTAGATACCCTGGTAGTCCACGCCGTAAACGATGAGTGCTAGATATCGGAAGATTCTCTTTCGGTTTCGCAGCTAACGCATTAAGCACTCCGCCTGGGGAGTACGGTCGCAAGATTAAAACTCAAAGGAATTGACGGGGGCTCGCACAAGCGGTGGAGCATGCGGTTTAATTCGATGTTACACGAAAAACCTTACCAACCCTTGACATGGTGGTCGCGGATCGCAGAGATGCTTTCCTTCAGCTCGGCTGGACCACACACAGGTGTTGCATGGCTGTCGTCAGCTCGTGTCGTGAGATGTTGGGTTAAGTCCCGCAACGAGCGCAACCCTCATTCTTATTTGCCAGCGGGTAATGCCGGGAACTATAAGAAAACTGCCGGTGATAAGCCGGAGGAAGGTGGGGACGACGTCAAGTCATCATGGCCCTTACGGGTTGGGCTACACGCGTGCTACAATGGTGTTTACAGAGGGAAGCAAGACGGCGACGTGGAGCAAATCCCTAAAAGACATCTCAGTTCGGATTGTTCTCTGCAACTCGAGAGCATGAAGTTGGAATCGCTAGTAATCGCGGATCAGCATGCCGCGGTGAATACGTTCTCGGGCCTTGTACACACTGCCCGTCACGCCATGGGAGTTGGTTTTACCTGAAGGTGGTGAGCTAACGCAAGAGGCAGCCAACCACGGTAAAATTAGCGACTGGGGTGAAGTCGTAACAAGGTAGCCGTAGGGGAACCTGCGGCTGGATTACCTCCTTAAAGACTAAATTAGTATATTGCTTATATTTATATAAGTAATTACTCAGTCCAAATATTTACTGTCACTATCTTTAACTAATTGTTTGCTTTTAACTACTAAGCAGTTTCTTCTACAGGTCTTAAAAATCTTGGTCATGCCTCCATATTGCAGTTACGCCTATTAAAAAGCTATACGTTCAATAAGAGTACCAATAACCTTATCATGAATATCCAATGACTTGGAAAAGCAGATTGTCTTACGTGCAAGCCTCTTGCATCTCGTTCTAAGGTTCAAGTTACTTCGTTCTATCCGTTGAGTGTATTTTTTACTGATAATATGCTTTTTAGGGTCTAATAACCTAGCATAACTCCCCCATCCATCTGTATAGTAAAAAGTCACCTTGAAATTCTCTAGTTTTTTCAGTAATGATTCTAATGTGCTATCACATCTTGTACCAAACGTATAAGCAACTACTTTTAACGAAATCTTATCCAAGGCATACCAAAGCCATCGTTGTCTGGATTTATTCTGTACATAAGACCATTGTTCATCTATCTCAGGAGCAATAATTACTTCTGTTGTACTGATAGAATGATTTATTGTTTTTAATACTAGATTTTTTTAAAACACGGATAACTGTATTGATACCCGCTTTTAATACTCTTACTGTATCTCTAACTCCAGAGCCGTTGATTGACATTTCTACTATTTGCTCCTTAACTCCAGGCTTAGATGCATTATTAATATACTCCAATTGAAAATATCGATTACACCGCTTGCATTGATATCTCTGTTGTTTTGAAATTGAATATCCTGACTTTATTACTTCTTCTGTGTTGTTACAATATCTACACTTAACATCTATTTTTGCCATAACTCCTTAACTATAATTCTCTCTTATTACTGTTTGAGGATTATAGACTATTTACTCTAAACTGCAATACGGAGGCATGACCAAAATATCCTTCTCATTATTTAGTAGCAATGGAGAATATTGCTCCTTGTGCGAAATAAGAAATTATTTATATTTTAAATAATTGCGAGGAAAAATTGAAAATTTTGATGAAGCAATCTAATTAAATTCTGAATTACCATGCTCTCTACGTTCGCGGTGTTGTTGCATGGCTCAAAAAATGCGTTTTATGTCATTCCTGCGAAAGCGGAAATGATATAAATAAATCATGCAACAATGCTTACGTTCATTCGCTAATAGCGATATCTGTTGATAGTTAGCAATACCTGTCAACAGAATCTAGTAATTCTTGACATATTTTTATATTAATAATATCTTCCTATTAAAATTTGAGAGATATCTAGGTTAATTTATGAAAGTTGCCAAATCACAAGCAAAGATACTTTTTTCAGCATTAGATGAATGGAATAATACCGGTTTACTTGATGATAATACGACTATATTACTTAAAAACGATATAGAAATATTAAATTTTGATTGGAAGAAATTAGCTAGATATTCTTTTTGGATTTCTTTAATATGTATAGTTATTGCTATTAATGCTATTTTGTCTGATCGTTATCTACGAGAATTATTAGAATATATTTTTAATGCCCCGTATCTGCTGAAATTTATTACCTTATCAACTTTATCGGGAATAATTTATTTTGTTGGTTTTAAAAGACAGCAACAAAAACCAGAGAAAATTTTTAGCAATGGGGCAATATTATTTTTAGGGGTCTTAACCACTGCTTGTGCTATTTATCAACTAGGAAAAGCATTTGATTCAGGGAGTGGACATTTTTCCATTTTATTGCTTTTATCTTTTATTGTTTATGCCATATTAGGATATTTCTCTAAATCAAATTTAATTTGGTGCTTTGCTTTAATTTCACTAGGTAGTTGGATGGGAGCAGAAACCGGGTATATGTCAGGATGGGGAGCATATTACTTAGGTATGAATTATCCATTACGTTTTATATTATTTGGAGGAATCTTAACATTTTCTGCTCTTGCACTAGAGGAAAATAAAAAATTCAATCATTTTACTCAAGTAACTCTTGTAATTGGTTTATTATATTCATTTATTGCAATGTGGTTATTATCAATATTTGGAAATTATGACCCTGAAGATTATAGCACCTGGCGGTTGGTAAAGCCGATAGAATTATTTCATTGGTCTTTATTATTTGCCTTAATGTCCGGAGCAGCTATTTATCACGGTTTAAAACAAGATAATTCGATAACTAAAGGATTTGGAGTTGCTTTTTTATTTATTAATTTATATACAAGATTTTTTGAATATTTTTGGAATACAACTCATAAAGCAGTATTTTTTACAATTCTAGGAATAAGCTTTTGGTGGCTTGGAAGCAAAGCAGAGAAAATTTGGAATCTTACTGCGGTCATGCCGTCTTACGTGCAAGCCTCTTGCATCTCGTTCTAAGGTTCAAGTTACTTCGTTCTATCCGTTGAGTGTATTTTTTACTGATAATATGCTTTTTAGGGTCTAATAACCTAGCATAACTCCCCCATCCATCTGTATAGTAAAAAGTCACCTTGAAATTCTCTAGTTTTTTCAGTAATGATTCTAATGTGCTATCACATCTTGTACCAAACGTATAAGCAACTACTTTTAACGAAATCTTATCCAAGGCATACCAAAGCCATCGTTGTCTGGATTTATTCTGTACATAAGACCATTGTTCATCTATCTCAGGAGCAATAATTACTTCTGTTGTACTGATAGAATGATTTATTGTTTTTAATACTAGATTTTTTTAAAACACGGATAACTGTATTGATACCCACTTTTAATACTCTTACTGTATCTCTAACTCCAGAGCCGTTGATTGACATTTCTACTATTTGCTCCTTAACTCCAGGCTTAGATGCATTATTAATATACTCTTACTGCAAAAAAATAATTAATATATACAAGTTCTGCTGTTGTGTAGTTTTTAAGCAATAATATATAAATTAATTATTTTTAATTCACAAAATGTCTTAATAAAACATAATAAATATCCTACAATAATATTAAAAAACATTAAGGGCAAAATATATGAATTATTTAGGATATGGTGGTATTTCTCTTGGAACAATACTTGCAATAGTAATATCGTTTAATGTGAATAAATCAATATTATGGGCTATCATTCATGGATTTTTTGGATGGTTTTATATAGTATATTATTTGTTATTTAGAAAATAGACTTCTTGCATAACCTCCTTTTAAAGATGATTTGTACGTTAATCCGGTATTGCCGCGTGGACCGGTAAAACCCACTGTGTCACCCCGTGGCTTGCTAACTAGGTACATAAAAACAATAAAAAATACTAATAATTTTAGTATTTTTAGCTGGATCCCGTGGTCAAGCCACGGGATGACACAGGCTAAATCGATCCACGCAACAACGCCTCCTCGCAATGACGATTAGATATCCATGCAACATATCTACTCGCATCCTCATATATTTATATACGCTGTGGTGGCAAGTGCTTTCGTGTTTCTTTCAAACTTTCTTTCTAAGATAGGTTATGTAAGAAGTCTAATAATAGGAATCATCTGCAAGAATAAAAGCTTTAAGTTGCTTTAAAGAGTGAAGTTTGTTAATCTCTACAAAAACATATTTGAGATTATATGATAACTACATATTTAAAGGAAAATAATTCTATAGTAAAAAATGAAGAATATATTATTAATGAATCTACATTATGGATTGATTTATTCAATATAACCGATGAAGAAAAAGTAATAGTAAAAAATACATTAAATATAGAAATACCAACTTTAAAGGATATATCACAAATTGAGATTTCCGAGAGGTTATATGTTGAAAATGAGGCGTTATATCTAACTATTACAGAACTTATTAATAAAGAGCAAGAATTTCCCGAAACACATTCTATAGTATTTATTTTGCATAAAGGTTGTCTTATAACAGTTCGTTACGTAGAATTAATACCCTTTAATGACTGTATAAATAAATTTGCTAAGCAGCTTAATAACAAATATAATGCAGAAAATATTTTATTTATGTTACTTCGTAATATGGTAACAAGATTATCGAATATTGTACAGTCGATTAGTATGGATATTGATGATTATGGACGTTTAATACTTGATAATAACATTAATGATTTGCGTATAGATCATACCAATGTATTAAAGAAAATAGGTCGAAAAGGTGATTTACTTTCTAAAAGTCGTGAATGTTTATTTTCTTTAACTATGGCTATTCAATATATTTTAAAATCTCCACAAATAACTCAAAATAAAGCATCTAAGGATCTATTAGATACATTGCTTCGAGACGTAGACTCAATAATTAATTTTTCACAATTTATATCTAGTGAGATTGCAAGAACTCTAGACGCAGCACTAGGTATGATTGCTATTGAACAAAATAATATTATTAAAATTTTCTCGTTGGTTACTATATTTTTTCTCCCACCTACTTTAATAGCCAGTATTTACGGCATGAATTTTACCGTAATGCCTGAGCTTAAATCACCGTATGGTTATCCTATAGCTTTATCTTTAATGCTATTATCTACAATTATTACCTATAAATATTTTAAGAAACGGAAGTGGTTATAAGTTTTTATTGATAATAGTTTGATAGAATTTTACATAAAAATCAATGACCGTATTTTATAGTCAATTGATTTGGATTCGCCTACTAGTCTATAGGTTTCGCTCCTTGCTTCTTGTATGAAAATCCAATTGAATTGACTATATGACATTGACACTATCTTAATTAATTATTATATTACCAAAAGTTAAAATTTCTTAAATTTTAATTTAATAATAATTAGGATTTGAATATGAGCGAATTAGATTTTGAAGTAGAAAAGACAAGTTTTGTAGTAAGTGTTATTGATGCTATTGAAGAGTATATAAAAGCAGAATTTTTATTTGACTATGAAAAGCAAAAAGAAAATTTTCAGTATATTTACAATAATTTAAAGTACCTTAACCAATCAATGCCTATTGAGAATGCTAAGGTTATGAAAGAGTTTTTCAGATTAAAATCAGAATTTAGAAAATATATTAAAGATAAAGATAAGAATGTAGATAAGGAGTTTTTGAAGTTAATATATATAGAGTCTTCTAAATTTATAAAAGAAAAAATTGTAGAAATAGAGAACAAAATAGAGCGTATTAAAAACGGTCAAGCTGAAAATGAAGAAGAAAAAGAGGCTTATAACTGGAGTAAGAGTAATGAATTAAAGCAAAAAGAAATAGAAGATGCGTATAAGAAAAAACAAGACGAGGAAAGTATAGACAATTATAAACAATTAAGTGTAGAGGTGCAAGCGTCAAGGCCTAAAGCATCAACAGAAAAGCATTTGTTAGTTAAAGATGGAATGTTAAGTGCAGAAGAAATAGAGTCTATTATTTCAAATTATCCATTGTTAGAGATATTAGCTAGTAGTTATTCCAGGGAAAATAACATAAATGAAGATAGAATTATTGAAGCTAGAATTATAGTAAGAAGATTGTTTGAAATTGCTCGTAATTATTATGAAGATGATAAGCAAAAAGGCATAAATGAACTTGGAGCAATAAACTATACAAAAGCAACTTATCTTCTTAATGAAAATATTCAAAAATTACTTAAACAAAAGCAACTTAGTTTTAAAGATATTGATTACGTAGTTGGTAATGAGTTAGAGAAGTTATGTGAGTTAATAGCAGGAAATAGTGCAATTCTTACTCTTAATAATGAGCAAATACATAGCAGTAATGATTTTTTTGATTTAGCAATATTAGGTAGATTAGAAGAAACTCTCAAAAAATTATCCGAGGATTTTACGGTAAATGATGAGCGGATAAAATTCTATAGAACACTAACAGAGGAAAATGATAAAAAATTCTTTTTTGAAAATTGGAAGTTAATAAAATGGTTTTCCGATACCATAACTTATGAGGAACTATTGCAGTTGTTACCTAGTAAAAAATTTTTATTAGATCTCTTAAAAGATAAAAATCTATATAAACTAGCAGAAAAAATGACTATTGCTAAAAATGAGTTACTTGAAATGTCACAAGAGGCACAAGAAAATTATTTAAAAGAAATAAAAATTGAAGATTGTTTAGATATTCATGTAGACTTTATGAATATAAATACTCTTAGACTTGTTCTAGAATCAAATACGACTCTTACTAATATCTCATTCAATTCTGATACTAACGTAATTATAGAAACAGGAAAATCTTTGAATATTGCCGCTACTAACTATAGGATCAGGAAGCACTTTAAATATATCCGGTGAGGGTACACTAACTCTAGGATCAAATATTGTTTCAAAAAATATAATAGAAAATATAAATTATAAAGGAATAACTCCTGAAATTCTTTTAAATAATACTATTGCACTCAATTTAAATTTTACGGAAGAAAATATATATAATAATTCAGATACAATAATATTGGGAGATATTGATTCGGAGATTTAATAAACTCTATTTTTATACTCAACTAGGATAAGATTTTTTAAATCTTATCCTTTCTCGCTTTATTTGTAATGCTATTATCTATAATTATCAACTCTAAATTTTCTCTTGACTTCTTTAAGAATTACCATATTCTATGGAAATTACCGCATAATATGATAACTAAATTAATTGAATAAGGATGTAAATATGCAAAAAATATTGCTTAAAGGTCCGGATGTAAATATGAAAAACGAAAATCCTGATATCAAGGAAATAAAAACCTTAGATGAATTAATTTCAGGGCCGGGTGAATATTTTATAAATGCACATGGATCAGAGTTTTTCTATAAACCTACTAATTTAGGTTTATGGGAGAAAATTAAATCATATTTTATGCCGGAGCCTTCTTACTTATCAATGAGTATATTTTCTGATGAAGATACAACTTCTGTGGGTCATGCCTCCATATTGCAGTTACGCCTATTAAAAAGCTATACGTTCAATAAGAGTACCAATAACCTTATCATGAATATCCAATGACTTGGAAAAGCAGATTGTCTTACGTGCAAGCCTCTTGCATCTCGTTCTAAGGTTCAAGTTACTTCGTTCTATCCGTTGAGTGTATTTTTTACTGATAATATGCTTTTTAGGATCTAATAACCTAGCATAACTCCCCCATCCATCTGTATAGTAAAAAGTCACCTTGAAATTCTCTAGTTTTTTCAGTAATGATTCTAATGTGCTATCACATCTTGTACCAAACGTATAAGCAACTACTTTTAACGAAATCTTATCCACACGACCAAAATACTAAAATTATTAGTATTTTTATTGTTTTTTGGATACCATGGTCAAGTCACGGTATGACACCGAACGGATTTTTCGGTTCACACGGGTAAAGCCTCCTCGCAATGACGGAAAAACCGCTCCATGTCGGGCGATGTTAAGCCATTCAATAAAATCTAAATATTTCTTAGAATTATTTTACTTAATTCACAATTCAAGTGTGAGAAGTTTATCTCTTCAAACCCTTTTCTTGGAATAATAATCATTGCGAATTTTATAGCATTAAGCTTAGAATCGCTAACAATAATTCTAATCAGATGTCTTATACGCCTTTTAATTTTGTTGCGAACCACGGCTTTTTTATTTAGCTTTCTGCTAACTTTGATTCCTAAAAAGGTGTTGTATTTTGATTCAAGGAAGATTTTTGGAAGTTTTTTGGCTATTACCAAAATAAAATATCTCTCATGGAACTTCTTTCCAAGCTTATTTATAAGCTCAAATTCTTTTTGATTTTTTAAAGAGGTAATAGCCAATTTGGTAAGTCAGATTATTTTAAGCAGATAATTTATGTCTACCTTTAGCACGACGTTTTCTTAAGATGGCTCTTCCGGTCGGAGTAGCCATTCTAGCTCTAAAGCCGTGTCTTCTTTTTCTAACTAAATTGCTAGGTTGAAATGTACGTTTCATAATATTTATACCGAACGAAAATTAATTACTTATAATGAAATAAATGCCATTGCGAGGAAAAACTGTAAGTTTTGACGAAGCAATCTCAGGGTTTTATACTATTTCATGAGATTGCTACGCTTCTTTCAGTCGCTCGCAATGACGTTTACTATTTATACTTAAATATGTGCTTTTGCTTGCTCTACGATACTTGCGAATCCATCACTGTTATTGACGGCAAGTTCTGCAAGTACTTTACGATCTATATCGATTTCTGCTTTTTTAAGAGCTCCCATAAATTGAGAGTAAACAAGCCCATGCTCTCTTACTGCCGCATTTATTCTTTGAATCCATAACCCTCTAAAATCACGCTTACGATTTCTACGGTCTCTATAAGCATATTGTAAGGCTTTTTCTACTTTTTCAATAGCTACTCTAAAACAGCTATTAGCTCTACCTCTATAGCCTTTGGCTAATTTGAGGATTTTTTTATGTCGATTTTTGGAAATTTTTCCTGATTTTGCACGTGTCATTGCTTTAGCTCCTAATTAAATTAATTTATACCGTACGGTAAAAAATATTTTTTAATATTATATCCGTCTTGAGGACAAAGTATTGTAGTTCCTCTAAGGTTACGAATTTGAGCTTTAGTGCGACGACGCATAAAATGTTTTTTACCTGCTTGAGAGGCGATAACCTTGCCGGTAGCAGTAAGTTTAAAACGCTTTTTTACAGCAGATTTTGTTTTTAATTTAGGCATGATTATTCCTTTAAATTGGTATTTACTAAGATTTAAACTGTAATTAGGCATACCAAAGCCACGTACAGATAGAAAACTAGATAATAGTTTTTTTTATTAGTTATTGCAAGATTTTTTTATATAAATGTATTATAATGTGCTTAACCAATAGATAAATTATTAAAAAATGTTCGGACAAAATCCTAAAAGAAGCATATTAAACGGTGACGGTACTAAGTTAGAGGTGCACTCTATTTTTAAGACTATACAAGGTGAGGGTATTTTTGTAGGTTGCCCTGCGATTTTTATTAGGCTTGGAGGGTGTAATCTTGCTTGTAATTTTTGCGATACTGAGTTTGAAGATTTTAAGTTAGTAGATATAGCTGAGATTTTAAATAAAGTAGAAGGCTTGGCATTAAATTCTAAAAATGAAAAATCAATCAGTTTAGTAGTAATAACCGGTGGCGAGCCGATGCGTCAACCGATAGAATTATTATGTCAGAAGTTATTAGACCGAGATTTTAAGATCCAAATAGAGACTAACGGTACGTTATATCGCTCTTTGCCGAATGAAGTGTCTATAATTTGTTCGCCGAAAGCCGGTAAAAACGGTTATAGTAAAATAAGGGAAGATTTATTGCATAAAATTAGTGCAGTGAAATTTATTGTTGCTAAAAATATTTTAGAATATAGCATCATACCGGAAATAGGGCAAACCTCTTATAATATACCGGTTTTTATTCAGCCTATGGATCAAAACGACCAAAGACTTAATGCCGAAAATAATGAGTTAGCAGTAAAATTAGCCCTAGAAAGCGGTGCTAGGTTATCGTTGCAGACTCATAAATTTTTAGGTATTGAGTGAGATACTCGTTTAATTTGAAAAATTGGCGTCGTTGTTTTATATTTTTTGTTCCTCACGTAGCTTATCTACGCTGCGGTCAAAAAATATAAAACGCCTTGCTCTTTTCCAAATTAAACCTCGTCTCTCTGAAAATTATTAGTTAAGTTATATAGTATCCTAAAAATACTTGAATTTTATATTAATTGAAGCTATTATAATCTTTTTTAAGTTTAAAGTGTTGAAATAATGAGTGAAATATTAGAACTTGAAGCGAAATCCCGCACGGAATTCGGTACGGGAGCGGCAAGAGCATTAAGAAGAGAAGGACGTGTTCCGGCTATTATTTACGGAGCGGGTAAAACCCCTGTTAGTATTTCTTTGGAAGAAAAGGAAATAACTAAATATTATAGAAAGCCGGCGTTTATCTCTCAGTTAATTAATTTAACGATCGATAAGAAAAAATATAAAGTATTACCGAAAGCGGTGGAATTACATCCCGTTACGGATATAGTACGCCATGTTGATTTTGTCTTTTTAGAAGAGAAAACTCAAAAAATGGAAGTACCTGTAGTATATGAAGGGAAAGAAAGAGCTTTAGGCGTTAAAAGAGGCGGATATTTTAATATAGTAAAAAGAAGAGTTACTTTATTATGTGATGTTAATAACATCCCAAGAAACGTAACTATCGACGTTACTAATATGCCTATTGCTACTTCGCTAAAATCTTCAAAAATAGAATTACCGAAAGGATGCAGTTTTACTACTAAAAAAGAATTTGTTCTTGCAACTATTATAGGACGTAGAGGAGCAAAAACTGAAGCTGAAGGTGAACAACAAGCCGCTGAAGCAGGGAAGTAAGATACTTCTCACGATAAGGACTTGCTTAGATACTTAAATCGTCATTGTGAGCGGGCAAGATACCAAAACCGTCATTGCGAGGAGCGGAACATTGTTGCAATCTCATGAAATAATAACAAACTCCTGAGATTGCGGACGTACAAATTACTACATAATTCTCCTCGCAATGACGAAAAACCAATCCATGCAGGTAATACTGAGCTAAGGATGACATTATTCTATACTTCTTCCAAATTAATATTTCTTCAAAAATTTTCCATTACTATTTATTAGGTAAATTATTATGATTCTTGTTATTGGTCTTGGTAATCCAGGAAAAGAGTATCAATATACGAGGCATAATATCGGCTTTATTGCTATAGAGAAAATAGCAAACCAATATAATTCATCATTTAGTATAAAGAAAAAATTCAATTGTGAGATTGCTGAAACTATTAGTGATGGACAAAAGATAGTTTTTATAAAGCCCACTACCTATATGAACTTGTCCGGTAAGTCAGTGATATCGGTGAAAACATATTATAATATCCACTCCGCAAAAATCTTTGTTATTCATGATGATATTGATTTAGAAACAGGTAGAATAAAGTTTAAGCTTGGCGGCGGTAACGGCGGGCATAACGGTTTAAAATCGATTGACGGAGTTATAGGTAATAATTATAACAGAATTAGGATTGGAGTCGGTAGACCGCAAAATAATCAGGATGTAGCAGATTACGTACTTAATAATTTCCTGAAATCCGAATATGAAACAGCAATGCAAGCTATAGATAAAATCGCTAATAATTTTGGTTTAATATTAGATAATAAGTTAGAAGAATTTAAGAATAAGATAGTATAAAAATCGTCATTGCGAGGAGAGGCGAAGCCTCGACGCGGCAATCTCAGGATATTTGACGAGATTGCCACGTCGCTTTGCTCCTCGCAATGACGGGAAAACGATATTAAAACTAAACAGAAAAAATTTATGACACAAGATTTTGAAATTGTTTATGCCGATGAAATGGATAAAACTCATAGAACTATAATTATTGAGGCTTTGAACAAAGATGCTAGAGAAAAAAAGGGGTTAGTAGGAGATATTGAATCTTTTTCATTGTCTTGTTTAGATCAGGATAAAAATTTTGTTGCAGGAATTAGCGGTATGAGTTCTTGGGGAGGGTTTTATATTGATTCACTTTTTGTTAATGAAAATATAAGAAACCAAAATTACGGTACTTTACTAATGCAAAAAGCTGAGGATTTAGCACGTGAACGAGACTGTAATTTTATTCATCTTGTTACTATGGACTTCCAAGCAAAACCATTTTATGAGAAACTTGGGTATAAAATTGAATTTGCTATGCACGGTTACGAAAAAGACTCTATAATGTATTATTTACGGAAAAATTTATGACACTAAAACTCGGAATTGTTGGGTTACCGAATGTCGGTAAGTCAACGTTATTTAATGCCTTAACGGCAAGTCAGGCTGCGGATGCTGCTAATTATCCGTTTTGTACTATTGAGCCTAATAGCAGTAAAGTTTTAGTACCGGATGAGCGTTTGCAACGACTCGCAAATTTAACAGGAAGCGGAAAAATCATTCCGTCTTATATTGAGTTTGTCGATATTGCAGGGCTTGTTAAAGGTGCAAGTAAAGGGGAGGGGCTTGGTAATAAGTTCTTATCTCATATCAGGGAAGTTGATGCAATACTGCACGTACTGCGTTGTTTTGAGGATGAGGATATAACGCACGTACATAATAAAGTCGACCCAATTCACGACCTTGAGGTTATTGAAACAGAGTTAATACTTGCCGATATAGAATCGGTTGAAAAGCGTTTAGCAACAAGCGAAAAACGCTTGAAGTCAGGTGATAAAACAATGGCAGAGCAGATAGAATTGTTAAAAGAGGTTTATAAAGTGTTGGCAGACGGTAAACCTGCAAGAGTATTAAATGAAATTTTAGGAGCTGATAATTTAAAACAATTGCAGTTAATTACTTCTAAGCCCGTTTTATATATATGTAACGTACTTGAAAAAGATGCTGCTATGGGTAATGAATTTACGAAATTAGTAGCAGAAAGAGCAAAGAAAGAAAACGCTAAAAGTGTCGTAATTTCTTCAAAAATAGAAGCTGAGATTGCTTTACTTGAAAGCATGGAAGAAAAAGAAGAGTTTTTAAAATTTATAGGTTTAGAGGGAACGGGGCTTAGTAAAGTGATTAAAGAGGGGTATAATCTCTTAAACCTTAAAAGCTTTTTTACCATAGGTCCTAAAGAAGCCCATAGTTGGACTTTTAAAGACGGCACGCTTGCACCGGCTGCTGCCGGCATTATTCATACCGATTTTGAAAAAGGTTTTATCAGAGCGGAAGTTATCGGCTATGAAGATTACATAAATCTCGGTAGTGAAGCAAAAGCCAAAGAGGTAGGCAAAATGCGTTTAGAGGGTAAAGAATATAAAATGCAAGATGGGGATATAGTACATTTTAGATTTAACGTATAGCTACTATGGGCATTGCTAACTAAAAGCGGATATCGTCATTGCGAGGAGCGAAGCGACGTGGCAATCTAGAAAAAATAATAAAAAAATTCTATACATCAGAATTTTTTACTGGATTGCCGCGCTCCCTACGGTCGCTCGCAATGACGGAAAAATACTTAAAATACCGAAAAAAGTAATATTATGAAAACAATTTTGCCCGATCGTTCCCTAAAAATCCAAGCAAGGCTTAATTTTATAGTGCAGCAAATTTTAGATATTGCACAAGATAAAATTGCTATGATTATCTTATATGGCTCTTTTGCAAGAGGTGATTGGGTACGTGATCTACCTAACGGCTATCATAGCGATACTGATATTTTGATAATCCTTAAGAAAAGTAAATATAAAGGGCATGCTACTTTAAGATTAAAAGATAATATATATAAACGATTAAAAAAACCGGAGTAATAAAAGATCAAATTATCCCATATGATTCACGAATATCAATAATTCTAGAGTCAATAGATGAAGTAAACAGGCAATTAGAAATAGGGCGTTATTTTTCACAGATATTAAAAAAGAAGGTATTCTTTTATATGATAGCAAGGAATTTACCTTAAGCGAAGCTAAAGATTTACCTTGGAGTGAGATGAAAGAAATTGCTAAAGATTATTATGAATATTGGTTTGATAAAGGAAAAGGTTTTTTATTAGGAGCAAATGATTTTCTACAAAGAAATCAAAATTCCATAGCAGCTTTCTTGTTACACCAAGCTACGGAAAGTTTTTACAGTAGCATTTTATTAGTTTTTTCTAATTATAAACCAAAGCTACATGATATAGAGGAATTAGGCGGCAGAGCAGCAAATTATAATAGCGAATTATGGGAAGTATTTCCGCAAGCAAATGAAGAACAAAAAGAATGTTTTGAATTACTAAAAAAAGCTTACGTTGATGCAAGATATGATAAAAATTATAAAATTAGCAAAGAGCAGTTACTTTACTTGATTGAGAGAGTAGAAAAATTAAAAAACATTATGGAACGAATTTGTTTGGAGCGAATTAATCAGTAAAAGCGGCGGTATTTATTTATGTCATTCCTGCGGAGTCGGGGTCTTGTTGCATGGCTTGGTTTTTCGTCATTGCGAGAAGAATTACGTAGTAATTCGACGAAGCAATCCAGTAAAAATTCTGATTTACAGAATTTTTTTATTATTTTTTCTGGATTGCCACGTCGCTTCGCTCCTCGCAATGACGAGTTGGTATCCTCGTAACAATGCCACGCGGGAATGACATAAACGAGCCATGCAACAAAGCCGATTTCTGCAATTAACAGAATGACATAAAAATGTAGTTTACAACACTTATGAAAATAAGCGCTAAAATCCCGGCATGGATGCTTCTGTGCTTATTTATTTTATCACCGACTACGGAAACGATTTATACTTCAGGATTACCGAGTTTAACTAAATATTTCGACATTGACGGCGGTATCACTCAAATTACGTCTACATTATATTTTTTAGGATTTGCTCTCGGTATATTAACGCTTGGCAGATTATCGGATATTTACGGTAGAAGACCTATAGCTTTACTCGGGCTTTTTATTTATGTTATATCTTCAATTATCAGCATTTTTGCAGTTAATATAGAAATGCTGATGATAGCTCGTTTTGTACAAGCTTTCGGTGTAAGCGTGGGTTCTGTTATTGGGCAGGCTATGGCTAGAGATTCCTATCAAGGCTCAGAGTTATCATATGTCTACGCTAGCTTATCTCCGTGGCTGTTATTTATCCCTTCACTCGGTTCATCGATAGGTGGTTATATTATAGAATATTCAAGCTGGCATTATGTTTTTGTATTTTTTAGTCTTACCGGTACTATATTACTAGCTTTATATTATAAAGTTTTACCTGAAACAAATTCTTATATAGATTTTTCACAAAGCAGTAAATATTTCGAGGTTTTGCAGGTAATTATTAAAGATAAAATTCTTTGGTTATATGCTTTTATCATCGGTGCATTTAACGGCATATATTATGGTTTTTTCCTAGAAGCTCCTTTTATTTTTATTGATAAAATGAAAGTTTCGCCATCTTTTTACGGTAAATTAGCGTTTTTGTTATCTTTTGCCGCTATCTTTGGAGGATTTTTAGGAGGGTATTTAATAAAAAAACGCCATGTACACGATAAAAAAGTTATGGGTTTAGGATTTATTTTTAGTTTGTGCGGTTGTATATTATTTGCGGTAAATGCTTTTATATTAGAAGTGGTTTCAGCAAGTCATAGTCTTGCAATCGCTATGATATTTGTACCTATGATGATTCATATGGTTGGGCATAATCTACTTATCCCTATGATGCTTCGTTATGCACTGGAGGATTATGCTAAAGTAACAGGTACGGCCGGGTCTATATTTGGTGCAATATACTATGTAGTTATCGCTGCCGTAACTTATTTGGTTTCTAAAATACACAGCGAAACGATAAGCAATTTTGCTTTATTATGCTTCGTTTTAAGTATTAGCTCTGCTATTTCGTTTTATTGCATTTGGGTTTTATATAAGAAAAAGTCAAGTATTCCTAACTAAAGATAAGCATCGTCATTGCGAGCAGTCGTAGACTGCACGGCAATCCAGAAAGATAATAAAAAAATTCTGTAAATCAGAACTTTTTTTCTTCCTTGCTTCGTCAAAACTTACAGTTTTTCTTCGCAATGACGACCTTTATTATCCACGCAGGGAACACCTGACGAGTAGAGGCGGTGGTATTTATAGTAATTTACGATATTCTGCCTGAATCAAGGCGAATGCCAAGAATGCATCACGAAGCGGAATACGCTTTTTTTCACCCGATACTGAGACTTCCAAAAAACCTTGAGATAAGCCTTTTTTTATCTCATCTTTTGTAAAACTATATACGCCTGCGATTGCTTCAGTTTCTTCTATTGCTGAGTCTTCTTTAGAAGAAACTTTTGCTATAAATATAGGATTCACAGTGCTTGCCATGCCTGTATCTAACGCTATCTCTCCTAGAGATTCTAAGGATTTTGCAACTAGACCTGATTCTTCTTTTAATTCACGCATTGCAGCTTTTGTAATTGGCTCATGCAAATTTATCCCTCCTCGTGGTAATTCAAATTCCCAAGAGCGAGTTGCATGCCGGTAAGTGAGAATTAAACTAATTTTACCGGAAGGTAAAATTGGTAAAATAGCTACCCCATGCGGAGAGCTACTTAAAGTATTTTTCCATATAACTCTATTATATGTTCCAGAAACTCCTTTTGGAAATAATACTGCGTCCCGTATCCAAATCCAATAATGATCCTCAGCAATAATACCTATACGGCTAAATTTTGTTACATCTTCTTCTGAAAATCCTTTCTTCAGTAAGCGTCCTTTTTGCTTTTCTGCGATCTGCTGAATTTTACTAGGGTCAAGAATAATTTCAATTTCTCCATCTTGGTAATTTCCATTAGATTTAGAAAGTTGTTTGACATAAGAAAAATATTCCTCAGAAGGCTTAGAGCCAAAGGCATATTGGGTCGTGCCTCCGTATTGCAGTTTAGAGTAAATAGTCTATAATCCTCAAACAGTAATAAGAGAGAATTATAGTTAAGGAGTTATGGCAAAAATAGATGTTAAGTGTAGATATTGTAACAACACAGAAGAAGTAATAAAGTCAGGATATTCAATTTCAAAACAACAGAGATATCAATGCAAGCGGTGTAATCGATATTTTCAATTGGAGTATATTAATAATGCATCTAAGCCTGGAGTTAAGGAGCAAATAGTAGAAATGTCAATCAACGGCTCTGGAGTTAGAGATACAGTAAGAGTATTAAAAGTGGGTATCAATACAGTTATCCGTGTTTTAAAAAAATCTAGTATTAAAAACAATAAATCATTCTATCAGTACAACAGAAGTAATTATTGCTCCTGAGATAGATGAACAATGGTCTTATGTACAGAATAAATCCAGACAACGATGGCTTTGGTATGCCTTGGATAAGATTTCGTTAAAAGTAGTTGCTTATACGTTTGGTACAAGATGTGATAGCACATTAGAATCATTACTGAAAAAACTAGAGAATTTCAAGGTGACTTTTTACTATACAGATGGATGGGGGAGTTATGCTAGGTTATTAGACCCTAAAAAGCATATTATCAGTAAAAAATACACTCAACGGATAGAACGAAGTAACTTGAACCTTAGAACGAGATGCAAGAGGCTTGCACGTAAGACAATCTGCTTTTCCAAGTCATTGGATATTCATGATAAGGTTATTGGTACTCTTATTGAACGTATAGCTTTTTAATAGGCGTAACTGCAATATGGAGGCATGACCCATTATAGTTATAATATTAGCTATATACTAAAATATTAATCATTAATTAAGTCTTCTTTACTAATAGTTACAATTTTATTTTGTAAGTTAAATTTTGTTAAGTTTATACAGATAAATTTATTGACAATTATTAACTTTTGTTATATATTGCCGCACAATGTAAATCTTTACGGTATTGTTATGGCAGAAAAAATTGATAATGCAAAAACTAATAGAGTACTTGCACTTTCCGGTGGTGGAATTAAAGGTATATCCGAATTAATGGTACTTATAGAAATCGAAGAGAGAACAGGAAAATCTATTTCTGAACTATTTCCTATTATTTCCGGTACTAGTGTCGGTGGTCTTATTGCTGCATTATTAACAATTCCGAAAGAACCAGGTTCAAACGAACCAAAATATAGTGCTAGAGAAGCCCTTGAGATATTTAAGTCGAGTGCAAATGATATATTTCCTGATACTTTCTTAGGTTCGGTTAAGCAGTTATTTACTCATAAATATAGTCAGAAACCTTTAAAAGAATTATTAGAAAAATATTTAGGCGATAATAGAATGGATAATACTACTTCCCGCCTTGTTATTCCAGTAAATGATTTGACTACTAACGATGGAGAATTGGAAATTTTTGACAGCTTTCACGGTTATAGCCCTCATGTTAGGGTAAAAGACGTATTACTTGCAACAACAGCTGCACCTACATATTTTAAACCTATTATGGATAAAGCAGCCGTACAAGGACATGAATATGCTTCCGGCACTCCTTACGCATATGCAGATGGAGGGTTAGACGCAAACAGACCGGCAAACGAGGTTTTAAAGTTGCTTAAAAAAGGCTATATACATAAAGAACAAAGTCATATACGCGAAGAGAAAACTCTCAGTCGCACAGAACAGAAAGAGATATTAGACAATACTATGGTTTGTGCATTCAATTTCAGTAATGACATCGAACCTACGAGTTCCATACCTAAAATCGGCTTTGACGGGGTAATAGGTTGGCTTGTAAAAGGAAAATTAGTAAGCAGGCTTATGAACAATATGGAAAATTCTTCCACTATCGAGGTTAAAAATGATTTATCCGGAGAAGATGAATTTTTTGAAATAGGATTACCTATTACTAAAGAGACTGAAAGTTTAGATGATGCAAGTCCTAAAAATATCGAAAAATTAGAAGAAATAGGACGTAAATATGTAGCAGAGAATAGCGAACAAATACAAAGATTATGTGATACTTTAATAGATAATTTAAATAAAGAACAAGCAGCTAATCAACCTGTAGATTTAATAGATGAAGGCTTTGAAGAAGAAGAGGATATAGCAAACAACGAGGATGCAGTTAATACACCGATAGCTCAAGCTCTAGATTCTAAAGATATAAAAGACATAGAACCTGGAAAAGAAAAATTATTAGCAGGTATCAAGGAATTTTTTAATCCATTCATCGAAAAAAATCCAGAAGCAAAAGCAGATATAGAGAATTTTTTACACGAAATAAAAAATTGGACATTAGAAGAAATTGAAAATGGTATTGTTAGTTTTAAAGAAGCTAGCTTAAAATGGCAAGCCGAGCAAAATAGCCTTGATGTATTTAGTAGCTGTAGTATGGAAGCCTTAAAGGAAGAGATGGACCTTGAAGGGATAGACGATGAAGTCTCAAACCATGAGATTTTAGCGTAATATTCTTTTGCTTCGTCAATTACTTTGTAATTTCCTCGCAATGACGGGAAAACCGGCACACGCAGGAATGACATAAAACAATTCATGCAACAACACTCGAAAGCGAGAATTCAAAAAAACGCTGAAACAATATACTAAAATCTTTTATCCTTGGTTCTCATGGATAAATCAAAGAGTTTTAACACCTCTATAAAATTAATAGCAGACCTCTGCGTAACCTATCTTATAAAGAGGTCTATTTTAACTAAATCTTATGGAGGAACAATGACAAAACTATTTATCTCTATTTTTGTCTTATTTTACTTGCAATATGTGGTCATGCCTCCATATTGCAGTTACGCCTATTAAAAAGCTATACGTTCAATAAGAGTACCAATAACCTTATCATGAATATCCAATGACTTGGAAAAGCAGATTGTCTTACGTGCAAGCCTCTTGCATCTCGTTCTAAGGTTCAAGTTACTTCGTTCTATCCGTTGAGTGTATTTTTTACTGATAATATGCTTTTTAGGGTCTAATAACCTAGCATAACTCCCCCATCCATCTGTATAGTAAAAGTCACCTTGAAATTCTCTAGTTTTTTCAGTAATGATTCTAATGTGCTATCACATCTTGTACCAAACGTATAAGCAACTACTTTTAACGAAATCTTATCCAAGGCATACCAAAGCCATCGTTGTCTGGATTTATTCTGTACATAAGACCATTGTTCATCTATCTCAGGAGCAATAATTACTTTTGTTGTACTGATAGAATGATTTATTGTTTTTAATACTAGATTTTTTTAAAACACGGATAACTGTATTGATACCCACTTTTAATACTCTTACTGTATCTCTAACTCCAGAGCCGTTGATTGACATTTCTACTATTTGCTCCTTAACTCCAGGCTTAGATGCATTATTAATATACTCCAATTGAAAATATCGATTACACCGCTTGCATTGATATCTCTGTTGTTTTGAAATTGAATATCCTGACTTTATTACTTCTTCTGTGTTGTTACAATATCTACACTTAACATCTATTTTTGCCATAACTCCTTAACTATAATTCTCTCTACCAAATTTCTTTTACTGAATCATTTTTTGAGGGCATTTGGTATATATCTATGTCATTTTTGTAACATTTTGGCTTTGTTACATTGCTGTTTATGTCATTCCTGCGAAAGCAGAAATCCATTAGTCAATAAGTATAAATATAAAAGATTTAAATAGTTTCATTTTTTTCTAGGTTCCCGCTTTCGCGGGAATGACATAGTACTTTACTAATTCTGCAATATTTTCATCAGCAAATTAATCTCTTCGCGTAATTCTATATCGTTTTCCAGTAATTCTTCTACTTTCTTAATAGCATGCATAACCGTCGTGTGGTCTTTTTTACCGAATTTTTTACCGATATCTGCAAGGCTTTTCGGTGTTAATGCTTTACTAAGATACATAGCTATTTGACGTGGTCTTGCAACTTCTCGTAATCTCCGTGACGAAGACATATCGGATAATTTAATATTATAACGACTAGCTACCTTTTTCTGAATATCTTCAACGGTAATTATTCTTTCATTAGAACGTAATAAATCTCTTAAAATATTTTGTGTATTTTCGAGTGTAATTTCTTTTAAAGTAAAATTAGAATGAGCTATGACTTTATTTAAAGCTCCTTCAAGTTCTCTAACGTTTGAAACGATTTTAGATGCTAAAAAATCAATTACGTCTTTCGGTATTTTAACGTTCATCTGTTCAATCTTAGATTCTAGAATACCGAGTCGTAGCTCATAAGTAGTACTATGAACGTCAGCAACTAAGCCCCATCCAAGACGAGATTTTATCCGATCTTCAATATTATCTAAATCTGAAGGTGACCTATCACAAGAAATAACCATTTGACGGTTATTATCAATCAATGTATTAAAAGTATGGAAAAATTCTTCCTGCGTACTATCTTTACCGCAAATAAATTGAATATCATCAATCATCAACACGTCAACCGAGCGGAATTTCTCTTTAAACGAGATTACTTCTTTATTACGCAGAGCTTTAACAAACTGATACATAAACTTCTCTGCAGACATATATATCACTTTGCGGCTTGGGTTATTCTGCTTGATGTACCAACCGATTGCATGCATTAAATGCGTCTTACCGAGCCCAACCCCACCATATAGAAAAAGCGGATTAGACTCAGAAACCGCACCTGATGATTCCGCAACAGCTCTTGCTGCTGCATAAGCTAGTTCATTTGGGGCTCCAACCACAAAATTATCGAAAGTAAAACGTACGTCAAGAGTTGAAAAGATATTTTCCGAATTAAGCTCACTGCTGCCGATATCGGCAAAAGTCTTAGTAGGTAATTCTATAACTGTTTGGGTTGTTCCAGGTAACTCTTTAGTAATTATTTCAATCGACTTAATGGTATTATTATAATGTTGAAATAGTTGCAATATGACCATAGAGTATTTGGATTTTATCCAATCTCTAACAAAGTTAGTAGGGGCACAAAGAATAACGGTATTTAATGAAGACTCTATAAAATTGACTTTACTAAACCAGCTATTATATAGAGTTTCACCGTAATGATTGTAAAGATCTTGAGCCACGTGACTCCAGACATTTACATAATTATCACCTTGATCCGTTAAAATTATTTGATTAGTACTCACTTAAAACTGCCACGGTAAGTTATTTTGTTTCCAGCCTTTGTCTTGATTATTTCCTTCAAAGCCGTCACTAATATTATAACAATTTTTATAACCCATATTAGCTATAAAATTTGCTGCGATAAATGACCTATATCCTGAACGACACAGAAAAAATATTGCTGCATCTATTTTATCTTTAATTATAGATAAAAAATTATCTTCAAAATCTTTATTCAATTGCCAATTTAGAAAGACCAACTTATTTTTATTATCTAAATGAGGTATCCCAACTTGTTGCCACTCTTCTTTAGTTCTAACATCCACAAGAAAAGCATTATCATTTGAAATTAATATATCATAAGCTTTTGTAGAACAGATATTTTGAACCGACATATTTACGCTTTTTTGCTGTTATTGATAATTTGAAAAGTTTACGTCATTGCGAGGAAAATTACGTAGTAATTTGTACGTCCGCAATCTCAGGAGTCCTGCTTTATGAGATTGCCACGCTCCTTTTAGTCGCTCGCAATGACGGCATTAACTGCTTCGAGGCAATGCCTAAAGCATTTTAAAATGATCTTGGTATCTGATAAATTTAATAATATTATTATAAAAAAATTTTGCAAGATGTTATAGATGAATAAATTAAATAAAAACTCTTTACAAAAGAAACTTTTTTACCGTAGTAAAAACCGCGGCTGCAAAGAAATGGATTATATACTCGGCAGCTTTGCCGAAAAGTACCTATCCTTAATGGATGAAAAAAAACTTGAAGGCTATTCTTTAATACTTGATCAAAATGATAATGATCTTTATAATTGGATTAATAATAAATCTTCTGCTCCTTCTTATCTAGATGCCGAAATAATTGATAAATTACGCAAAATAGCAAAAATATAAATTCCTGTAGAATGTTACAACAAAAATTTCCGGCTACTGCCAAATCTTTCTTTGCAACCCATAATTTTACTAAGAATCTCAAGCAAGATTTTATCTTGAGTAGCAGTAATGAAGATGAAGCGTTGCAATTATACAAGCAAGCTTTATTTTTTTCTTCTAATGAAAATATTTATTACTTTCCAAGCTATGATACTATCCCTTACGACCATACGTCACCAAATGCAAATATCTTATCTAGACGTGCAGAAATATTAACCAAGCTAACAACAAATAATAGTAACGGCAAATTACTCATCACTCATGTAGCGAACTTATTAAACAAATTACCGCCGAAAGATTTTTTTTCTAAATATTTTTTAAAATTATCTCCTAAAATGAAATTTACTACGGATGAGCTTGCTATGTTTCTAGTAGAAAATAGTTTTACAAGAAATGCGAGTAGCATTGATGTCGGGGAATTTGCGGTTAGAGGCGAAATCATTGATATAATATTGCCTGGTCCTAAAGCTTATAGAATTAATTTTAGCTGGGATTATATTGAATCAATAAAAGAATTTGATATTGATACACAAATTTCAACTAAATCTTGCAGCGAACTCGTTATTAGTCCTGCAAATGAGATAGTTTTAAACTCTGAAACAATCGGTAATTTTAAGAATAATTACTTACGAAATTTTGGAGTTAATCATACCGATAATCCTTTATATGAGGCAGTGATATCAGGAAGAAAATTCGCAGGATATGAACAATTACTTCCATTATTTTATAATTCCTGCTCTAACTTAGTAGATTACCTAAACGATCCTATTTTCATATTCGATAATTTATCAAAACAAGCCATTTTAGAGTTTGAGCATAGTTATAACGATTTTTATTCAGCAAGGTCAGAGGTAAATAAACTTAAATTTAATAGTTTCTATCCCACCCTTTCACCGACTGACTTATATTTTACCGCTTCTGAAATAACGGAATTACTAGAACAAAAAAATAATATATTGATTAGTTATGAAAATTCTGAGCAAGCAACTCTAATTGAAAATATAGCTGCTACAAGCTTTATAGAAAAGAAAACGGTTTTTGATAAATTATTTGAGATTATTAAAGCTCATTCTTCTAAAAAAATCGTAATAGGTGCAGCTTCTTTAAGCGGTCTTGAGAGAATTAAAAGCATCACCCAAAATTATGAATATAAATATAATGAGATAAATAAATTAGATGAGGCTAAGGATTCAGTAATAAATGTCGGGATAATTCCTTTAAATCAAAGCTTTTATACTAAAGAATATTTATTTATTACCGCTAGCGAATTATTAGAAGAAAAATCTAGCTCTACAAACACTAACAAAAAGCTTAAAAATATCTTGCTGGAGCTTGATAATTTAGCTGAAGGTGAGTTTGTAGTACACAAAGATCATGGAATAGGGCAGTTTTTAAAGCTAGAAGCTTTAGAAATCAAAGGCAAACTACATGATTTTTTAAAGATTTTATATGCCGGTAATGATAAATTATATATACCGGTTGAAAATATAGAGGTAATAAAAAAATACGGTAATGATAATGCAGAGCTTGATAAGCTTGGCAGCGTCTCATGGCAAAGAAGTAAGGCGAAACTTAAAAACCGTATAAAAGAGATAGCACTGCATTTAATACAAATAGCAGCTAAAAGGAAACTTAATAGCAGTGCTTCCGTTGAATTTGACCTTGAAGAATATGATAAATTTTGTGCTAATTTCCCTTTCAGTGAAACAGAAGACCAGTTAACCGCTATAAACGATATTAAAGAAGACTTGAGAAACGGTATGTTAATGGATAGGTTAATATGCGGTGATGTCGGGTTTGGTAAAACAGAGGTAGCAATGCGTGCCGTCTTTATGGTAGCAAAATTTCTAAATGAACATTTACCTCAAGTAGCTGTAGTTGTACCGACAACTATTTTATGTAGTCAACATTTTTCAAGGTTCATAGAAAGGTTTAAGGGATTTGGTTTAAATATTAAGCAATTATCTAGCGTTATTAGTGCTAAAGAAGCAAAAATTATAAGATCGGAGCTTGAAAGCGGTAAAATAAATATAATAATAGGCACTCATTCTTTATTACACAAAAATACAAAATTCTTTAATTTGAAATTGTTAGTAATCGATGAAGAACAACATTTCGGTGTCGGTCAAAAAGAATTTCTTAAATCGCTAAAATCCTCTTCCCATGTACTTGCAATGTCGGCAACACCGATTCCTAGAACCCTGCAAATGTCAATGACCGGTTTAAAAGAACTTAGTATTATTGCAACGCCGCCTCTAAACAGGTTGGAAGTTCGGACGATGGTTATGCCGTTTGATCCCGTTATTATCAGAGATGCATTATTACGCGAACATTTTAGAGGTGGAAGAAGCTTTTATGTGGTTCCAAGAATTAAAGATATAGAGGATATCGAAAAACAATTAAAACAAATCGTGCCGGAATTAAGTTATAAAATAGCTCACGGAAAAATGACCCCGAGTAAAATTGATGAGGTTATGAGCGAGTTTTATGCCGGTAAATTCGATATACTAGTCTCAACTACTATTATAGAATCAGGAATTGATATAGCCGAAGCAAATACCATGATCATACATAAGGCCGATATGCTGGGGCTTAGCCAGCTATATCAATTGCGTGGTCGGATAGGTCGAGGTAAAGTGCGGGGCTATGCCTATCTAACAGTAGCAAGTCATAAAAAGATGACATCGCACTCCTTAAGACGTTTAGAGATAATACAAAATAGTTGTGCTTTAGGCTCAGGTTTTACTATTGCAAGTCATGATATGGATTTACGGGGCTTCGGTAATTTGATAGGTGAAGAACAATCAGGACAAATTAAAGAAGTAGGTACGGAGCTTTATCAAGAAATGCTGGAAGAACAAATAGCTATTTTTAAAGATGAACCGATTGTCTCGGAGCAGCTCTTTATTCCGACTATTAATTTAGGATTATCCGTCTTTATTCCTGATAATTATATATCCGATTCAGCCCTTAAACTTGGGCTATATAGAAGAATAGGTAATTTAAGCAATGAGATAGAAGTAGAGAAATTTAAAGACGAGATGATTGATAGATTCGGCTCACTACCGATTGAATTTAATAATTTACTTGATATTGTAAAAATAAAACTATTATGCTTTAAGTTAAATATTGAGAATTTGGATTCAGGAGATAACGGATTTGTGATTAAATTTTATAAAAATGCCGATATGACCGATAAAATTTTGAAGTTCGTTAGTACTTACTCTAATCAGGCAAAAATCAAACCGGATAATAAATTAGTATATATCAAGAAATTAGTAGATAAAAATATAATTGTTGAGGCGAATCAGTTACTCTGGAGTTTAGAGGAGGTGTAGACTCGATGTCATTCCTAATACGTCATTGCCTGCGTGGATACTAGAACTGTCATTGCGAGGAGCGAAGCATTGTTGCAATCTCATAAAGTAGGACTCCTGAGATTACTTCGTCAAAATTTTCAATTTTTCCTCGCAATGACGGAAAAACCGATTCTCGCAATGACGATAACACTTTTTTAACGTAATAAACATGCCCTATAACCTAAAACAATTATTTCAACAACATAAAGTAAAAGGTTTGTCGATTAATTCTAAAACCGTTAAGGATAAAGACGTCTTTTTTGCGATTAAAGGACAAAATGTTGATGGAAATGATTTTATAAATGAGGTTTTAAATCAGGCGGTAGCATTAGTAATTACAGACAATAAGAAAAATACTATTATAGATGATAAAGTAATTTACGTAGAAGATGTACAGGCAGCTTTATATGAAGCCATAGAAATATTCTATCCTAAAAAACCAAAGAATCTAATAGCCGTAACCGGTACTAACGGTAAAAGCTCGGTAGTATCCTATATAGCTCAAACATACTCACTGCTTGGGAAGAAAGCTGCATCTATAGGTACAATAGGGGTAGAGATATTCGGCTGTGATAATCTTATAAATGATGTACCTGAATTAACAACTTTGGATTATTTAAGCTTTAGAAAAATTGCTCATAATTTAGCTGAAAACAATATAGAATATTTAGCTTTTGAAGCTTCTAGCCATGGTCTTGAACAAGCAAGACTTGGTGAAACAAAAGTAAATATCGCATGTTTTACTAGCTTTAGTCAGGATCATCTAGATTATCACCATACAAAAGAAAATTATTTATTAGCCAAACTGAAATTATTTACTAGACATCTTTTTAAACCAGCTTATAGAGAGGAATTTAAAGGAGACACGGAACACAGCACCACAGCGTACACACTAGTACGTGAGGATGCGAGTACCGGAACGACGTCTAAATTACTTCTAGAAGCGAAGTTTGGGAAGATGTCTACCGAGCATTTATTACCAAGCGGCATTGCAATATTAAATTCCGATATAGAAGAAATAGAGTTCGTTAAAGATTATTTACATAATCATAATATTAAATTTATCACTGTTGGAAAAAAAGGTGATGTACAAATAACTAAAATCAATGGTTCTTTAAAAGGACAAAATATTAATTTTATATTCAATAATAGAGAATGTAGTTTTAATACCTCTATAATTGGTAGTTTTCAGGCTAGCAATTTATTAATTGCTGCCCTTACTGTACATTACACCGGATTTGCTTTTGATGAGATAATAGACGCTTTAGCAAAAGTTAAACCGGTAAAAGGTAGAATGGAGCGAATAGACGGCACTAATATTTTTGTTGATTATTCCCATACTCCGGATGCTCTTGAAAAAGCTTTAACGGAACTGAAAAATGTTAAATTACGTGATAGTAGGCTAAACGTAGTTTTTGGTTGTGGCGGTAATCGTGATAAGACAAAAAGAAGTCTTATGGGGCAGATAGCCGCAAGACTCGCTGATAACGTCATAATTACCGATGATAACCCACGTCATGAAGATCCAAAACTGATCAGAGCCGAAATCATAAGCGGTATAGAGAAAGCGGATTATACGGAAATAGCAAATAGAGAAGAAGCTATTAAATATGCTATAAATAATTTAAAGCAAGATGATATCTTATTAATTGCCGGCAAAGGTCATGAAAATTACCAAATTATAGGCGATAAGAAATTACCTTTTGATGATGCTGAAATTGTGAGGAAACTAACGTCATTGCGAGGAAAGGCGAAGCCTTAACGCGGCAATCTCATGCCAAAATCCTGAGATTGCCACGCAGCCTATGGCTGCTCGCAATGACGGGTTGAGCATCCACGCAACAAGACCTTCTTGCAATGACAATAAAAATACACAACAAAAACATATGATTTGGAACTCTGAAACGCTAAGTAAAGCACTAGCTATAACAATCTCTAATTCTATCAATTGTAATGAAGTGCAATTTAACTCCAAAGACGTTAAAAAAGGTGATTTATTTATAGCACTTCAAGGTAATAGAGACGGTCACGATTATGTTCTAGATGCAATAGATCAAGGAGCGGCAGCCGTAATTGTTAGTAAGCAAGTAGAGATAAATGATAAAGATAAAATTATCCTAGTTGATGATTGTTTTGAGACTCTACAAAAAATGGCTTTGTATAAACGAGAGAATTCAAAGGCTAAATTTATAGTTATAACCGGTAGTGTCGGTAAAACCTCCACTAAAGAAGCACTGAAAATATTATTGCAACATGATTCTCTAGTTTTTGCGAGTCGAGGTAACTTTAATAACCATTTGGGGTTACTAATTAATCTTGCATCAATGGCTGATGATACGGAATATGCCATTTTTGAGCTTGGCATGAATCATAAAGGCGAAATAAGGGAGCTAGTTCAAATATTAAAGCCGAATATTGCTATGATTACCAATATTTCGGAGGCTCATTTAGAATTTTTTAACTCGCTTGAAGAGATAGCTGAAGCTAAATGTGAGATTTTTGAAAATTTTAGCAAGAATGATATTGCTGTTATTAATGCTGATACTAATTGCTATAACAAAATATTATCGATATTAAAAAATCTCTCTATTAATAGAGTATATAACTTCGGCATATCGCATAATACACCTGCACAATTAGTTTTATATGAGAACCTAGGAGAGCAAGTTTATTTAAAGTATAAGATAAATAATAAGTCCTTAAGTGTAACTATACCGTTCATTCCTAGGCATTTTGCCGAAAATTATACAGCTATACTTTTAATTATCGATATATTAGGTAAAGATATAGAGATAGCTGCAAATCACTTGGCAAATATTCCTCCTAACAAGGGAAGAGGGGAAATTATCAATATACAAAACTCTCGTATAATTTGTGATTACTATAATGCAAGCCCTGCTTCAATGAAAGCTGCATTAGAATATTTAAAACAAGTACCTGCTGAAAATAAAACTGCTATAATAGGCGATATGCTGGAGCTTGGGGAAAATTCTAAACGGTTACATGAGGAGCTAGTACCTTATATATTAGATGCCGGTTGTTCTAAAGTTTATTTAGTAGGAGTAAATACTAAATATATTTATGATTTACTACCTCCCAAAATAGCTAAAAAATACTTTGAAAATGTTGATGAATTAATTACGCATATCACGGATTTATTTGAAAGTAATGAGCTTATCCTAATAAAAGGGTCAAGAGGTGTAAAACTTGATAAGATTGTTGATTATTATAAATAAATACACTAGGATATTTTTAATGTTGTGTGGTTTAGTTTTAACGTCATTGCGAGGAGAAACATAGTTTCGACGCGGCAATCTCAGGAGTTTGTTATTACTTCATGGGATTGCCACGCAGCCTATGGCTGCGTAGCTCATGACGATTTTATGCAATAAGAACAACATCAAAATATACTTTTTAATTTAAATCTACAAATGTTATATAATCTTTTACTTCCTCACATTCATAATTCACATATAGCTAATTTATTTCACTATATTACTTTTCGTAGCGGTCTTGCTATTATTATAACTCTAAGCCTTAGCTTTATCACGGGTCCGATATTAATAAAATTTCTGCGATCTCTTCAAAAAAACGGTCAGCCTATACGCTCAGACGGACCTGAATCGCATCAAACAAAAGCAGGTACTCCGACAATGGGAGGCATTATGATTATTTTGTCTAGTTGTCTTTCTACTTTATTACTTGCTGATTTAACTAATAAATATATTTGGATTACGTTATTTGGTTTTATTAGCTTCGGTATTATAGGATTTATGGATGATTATGCTAAGGTAACTAAAAATAACCATTACGGGGTAAGGGGAAAAAGTAAGCTTTTACTGCAAGGAATTATTAGCTTAATTATATGTGTTTTACTAGAATATCTAGATAAAAATCCAAGTCATTTACTTAACGTACCGTTTTTTAAAAATTTAAGTTTGGATCTTGGTTATTTTTATATAGTTTTTGCTATATTTGTTATAGTCGGCTCTTCTAATGCCGTGAATCTAACGGATGGGCTTGATGGTCTTGCTACCGTTCCTATTGCTTTTACTGCCGGTTCTTTTGCTTTAATAAGTTATTTAGTAGGGAATCTAATTTACTCGAACTACTTACAGCTAACTTATATACCGAATACCGGAGAGTTAACGGTGTTATGTGCGGGGTTAGTCGGTAGCTGTCTTGGATTCTTGTGGTTTAATGCACAACCGGCAGAAGTTTTTATGGGCGATACCGGTAGTCTAAGTCTTGGTGGTGTACTTGGCATTATTAGTATCATTACTAAGCATGAAATAGTTTTAGCTATTGTCGGCGGCTTGTTTGTTATTGAAACTGCATCCGTAATTTTACAGGTATATTATTTCAAAGCTACTAAAGGAAAAAGAATATTTAAAATGGCACCGCTCCATCATCATTTTGAAAAACACGGTTGGGCAGAATCAAAAGTCGTAATAAGATTTTGGATTATTTCAGTTATATTTGCTCTTATAGGCTTATCATCCTTAAAATTACGTTAATGATATACTCGTCCCACTTGAAAAATTGGCTGCGTCGTCTTTGTAAGTCCTCGGATGCTGAACGTTTATTATACGCTCCGCTCCTCGGCTTACAAACTTCTTGCTCTTTTCCAAGTTGAACTTCGTCTATCTACTTCTCATTTATTGAGAATATATTAACATAAATTAACTTTCCCTTTGCTTTTGTACAAGAAATTTACTATAATGCCAACATTAATTTATAGTAGGTGTATGGCGTGGCTAGAGAAATAGATATAAATAAATTATTAGCACAAGAAAATAATGCTTTAAATACTATATTAAGCCAAGTAAATGAATTATGCGAACAAAATAAGAAGTTGCAAGGTTTAATTGAAATACAAAATGAAACTAAAGAACTAGAAAAAGAACATAATAGATCGTTGCCTTGGTTTAAAAGACTTGTAAAAACAGTTTCTAATGTAAAGTATATTTTTGTAAAAAGTGAAGAACAGTTAACAAATGAAGCAATAAAGTATAATAACAAAATATTAAAAGATATTGATAATAAGATATATAATATAGCGGAAAAATCTGCACCTTTAAAGCAAGAATTACAAGAAGAAATCGAAAAAAATTTTAAGGATTTAACAAAGAAAGATTTATCTAAAGAACAAAGAGAAAGACTATCGGAAGTATATTTTAGTTATAAGAGTAAACCTGAAAGATTTTCAACTCTAAATATGACAAATCCTTTACAATTCATTAAGGCTGAAGAACTAGAGAAACAATATAATTCTTTAAATGCTACAAAACAAAACATCCAAAATTTAATATCTGAGAATTCTAATATCAAAGAACTTAAGGAAATACAAAAACAGGTTGCTGAAATTAGGGAAGAAATACCTTATACATTTTTTGAAAAATTAAATAATATTTGGCAAAATGTTAAAAATGTTTTTATAAATAATAGTGAGCAGGTTTTAGCAAAAAACAAAGAAAGTAATACTAGAACAATTAGAAAGATTGATGAACAATTATATAAAACGAAGCATAAATTTGAGGAATTAATTGAAAATAAGGAAAGAAATATTAATGATATAATTGCAAAGTTGCCTGACAATGAGGAGTTACAAAAGATAGTAAGTAATCTTGCAAATCATATGACTTCAAAAAAGGAGCCAATATTAGCAAATTCGTCCCTAGCTAAACCTTTGGAAAATAGTGTAACATCGCCGCCTCCTTTATCACAAAATAATATTCCATCACCACCTCCACCACCACCCCCTTTGCCGGAAAATAACATTCCACCACCACCGCCGCCACCTCCTTTATCGAAAAATAACATTCCGCCGCCACCACCGCCTATGCCTACTATGGCTCCGGCTCAGACTGAGACATTATCTAAACCTGTAGGAATTACTACTACGGTTAAAAAACCGGAAAATCAACCACGTCCTTCTATAGATACTTCTGATTTAATGAGAGAAATAGCAGGACCAAAAAATCTAAGAAAAGTTGAAAAAACGGATGTTAAGACACAAGATTCTAGAGACTTATTGCTGCAGTCTATAAGAGGTGAACACAAACTAAGAAAAGTTGAGTTTGATCCTAATACAGGAAAACCGGTTGCACATTCGCATAGTAAGCCTGCTCAGAATGTTAGCAAACCTAATGGAGTTGCATCAATTTTAGCACGAAGAGTTGCTATGGAGATGAGTGATAGTAGTAGCAGTAGTGGCAGTGAAAGCGATAGTGGTAACTGGAGTGATGCTAGTGTTAATAGCAATAAACCAAAGGCTCTAAAAACTAGAGGAGAACGAGATGCTAAAACGACTACGCATGCTCAAAAAATTCTAAGTAATAGGAGTTCACAAAAACCATCATTTGTTAGAAGTTGATCTTTAAGTATGCTTTGTTGTGTGGATACTAGAGGCCGTCATTGCGAGGAGCCGTAGGCCTTGTTGCATGGCTCGGTTTTTGTCATTTCTGCGAAAGCAGGAAGGAAGTAAAAACCTATAAAAAACTTGTTTTTTTAGGTTTATTTTATCAATTAATAGTAATTTTATAGCAGTATTAAAGTTATTTTTTGGATTCCCGCTTCTGCGGGAATGACATAAAACACCATATAAATCTATCCTTTAAACTTCTTAGTTATTTCAACTATTCTTTTACCAAATAAATTAGCAGTTTTTAAATCGCCCACGGTAGGAGTAATATCAGGAGAGGATTTGTGGTTAGATTGCGTCATAAGTCCTGACCAGCTACCTAAGCGGTTAATTTTATCTGGATCAGGCATCTCATGATCGGCAAAATTGGGTGAGCTTTCCGCTTGCCCAACCCAAATCATGCAATGCTGCATAGCAAAGTGAAATAGCTGCTGAATACTGCATAACTTATCGCCTGAATAAGAAGCGGAATTAGTAAAAGCTGCTGCTATTTTATCTTTCCATTTCTGCTCGGCCCATTTTGCTGAGGTAGAATCCATAAATGTTTTAAACGGACCGGCTAAACTACCCATATACGTTGGGACTCCAAAAACGATAGCATCCGCATTATCTAATAAATCCCAATCTATATTATCAGGTTTGTCTTTATTTATTTGTATAATAGAAACATTTGCTCCTGCTTCTTTTACGCTCTTGTGTAGTTCTTCAGCTACTTTTGCAGTATGACCGTACCCGCTATAATATACGATAGCTACTTTAACCATTTTATTCTCCATATAAATATTACAACTAAATCGTCATTGCGAGCAGCCGTAGGCTGCGTGGCAATCTCATGAAATAATAACAAACTCCTGAGATTGCTTCGTCAATTTACTATTGTAAATTTCCTCGCAATGACGTCTAAACTACTGATATACGAAACCACACCTCTCCTATAAGCCTACAATAAACTCGGCTTCAGTTTTAGACTTTATTTCCTCAATAGTAACATCGTCAGCCTTTCTAACTAATATCATTTCATCTTTATCAATATCAAAAATGCCAAGATCGGTAATTATTCTGTTAACTACTTTTTTACCTGTTAACGGAAAGCTGCATTCTTTTAATAATTTAGCACCGCCGTCTTTTGCGTTATGTGCCATTATAATAACTACTCTTTTGGTATTAGCGACTAAATCCATAGCTCCTCCCATACCTTTAACCATTTTACCTGGAATAGTCCAGTTGGCAAGATCGCCTTTTTGTGAGACTTGCATAGCACCTAAAATAGTTAAATCGACATGCGAACCTCTAATCATCCCAAATGAAAAGCTACTATCGAAATAGCTGCTTTCAGGAATAGCAGTAATAGTTTGCTTACCGGCATTAATTAAATCAGGGTCTTCTTCACCTTTATACGGAAAAGGTCCCATACCAAGCATACCGTTCTCGCTTTGAAATATTACATTCACTCCTTTAGGTATATAATTTGCTACATGCGTAGGCATACCTATACCAAGATTGACATATAATCCGTCTTTAAGTTCCTCTGCGGCTATTTGATAAATTTCTTCTTGGCTCCAAGCCATATCTTATTTTTCCCTGACGGTTAATTGCTCAATACGTTTCTCATATTTTTCACCTATTATTAATCTTTGTATGAAAATATTAGGTGTGTGAATATTGTTAGGGTCAAGTTCTCCTACCTCAACTATTTCCTCTACTTCACAAACTGTAACTTTAGCGGCACCTGCCATGACTGCATTAAAATTTCGTGCAGTTTTATTGTAAACCACGTTGCCGCTTTTATCAGCTTTAAAGCCTTTAATAATAGCAAGATCGGCTTGCAATGCTGTTTCCATTATATATTTTTCGCCGTTAAATTCCTTTGTTTCTTTACCTTCCTCGACTATTGTACCTATACCGGTTTTAGTATAAAAAGCAGGGATGCCCATACATGCAGCTCTAATTCGTTCGGCTAAAGTTCCTTGGGGGTTTAATTCAAGCTCAAGTACTTTATCAAGATATTGTTGCTCAAAAATCTTATTTTCTCCGACATACGAAGAAATCATTTTTTTTATTTGTTTAGTTTGAAGAAGAAGCCCAAGTCCGAAATTATCAACACCGCAATTATTGCTTATAATCGTTAAATTTTGAACATTGCTTTTAAGAAGTGCATTTATTAAATTTTCAGGAATACCGCATAGACCGAATCCACCCGACATTATAGTCATGCCGTCATAAAGAAGTCCTTCAAGAGCAGCTTCAGCCGAAAGATAGATTTTATTCATAAATTTAAAATTATTTAATATCTATTATTTAAGAAATTAGGAGGATTTTCAAAAGAAGTCAAGGACATACACAAGTTTGGTATATTAAAAAAATACTTTACAAATTTAAAATAGTATATATTGTAGCTACTTATGATTAATAAAAATTAACGATACTATGAAATTAAATAAACTAAATTTAACTATTGCTGCTTGTCTTTTATATTCATCATCAGTATTAGCAACTGCATCAAATATTGATGACGATATGACAATTCAAGAAAATTCTAAAAAAAATTATAGCTATGTAATTACTTATGATAAAGATATGTCCTCAAGAGCAAGTAGTGATGCTGCTATGTCATTGATTGAAGGTTATCGTCAATTAGATGATGCTATGTTTGCCGATTCAGATAATATAGCTATGAAAATCTTAAGTTATATTACAAGATTTACTGCTACATCTTGGATTATGGTAGGTAATCATGAGATAGGCGGTCATGGAGCAAGAGCAAGAGAGTTTGACTTAAAAGTAACAAAATATGAAGTAGATCCTTTTGAGGGTACAACATATTTTAAAACTAAAGATTTTAATTCTTTGCAAGTTCATAAGCAAATTGCTATAGATACAGGTGGGATTCAAGCAAGCTATTTGTTATCTGAAAATATTAAAGATAGATATATGACAAGTAACAAAATTAATCCTACTTACGGTATAGGTTATTTATGGACAAGACTAGATCAAGCAAGTTATATTTTTAGTACTAAGTTTGACGGTAAAGATAAAGACGGTAATGATATAAATGCATATGTAAAAGCGATTAACTCCATATATGGTAAAAATTATATTACTAAAAATAAAATTCGTTCATATGCTTATTTAGATTTATTTGATCCGTTTTTAGTTTATTCAGGTTATTCATTTGTAATGAATACTAACTTAAATGATATTCCGATGATTGAATTAGGACCGGTTAAATATTTACCTGCGACTAGAGCAATACTTGCTCCATATGGTTTAGAGCGTGGTTTGGTTAACCATTTTGTTGTTGATAATAAATATATTCAGCTTAATCTTAATTACGGCAAAAATCAGAAATTTAAGTCTTACGGTGTTGGAGTTAAAGCTAATAACTTAGTCACATTTGATTTTGTCGGTTTAGGTTTAGAAGCAGCATTTTGGAATCAACCTAAAATGTTAACCGCTACTCCTTTAAAAGAGAGCTGTAAACAAGGCGGACTTGGGGCAGTTAATTTTGAGCTTAGCTTAAATGAAACATTTAAGATAGTAGGCTCAGGCGGTTACAAAACAGCGGGATTTATCGAAGGTATGCCTTTAAAATCCTCAGCTATTCTTAGAGCAGGGTTAAAATTAGATTTATAAGCATTGCAAAAAACGTCATTGTGAAGCGGCATTGCCTGTGTGGGACTGGTTTTTCCGTCATTGCGAGCGACCGTAGGGAGCGTGGCAATCTCAGGAGTTTTGCCTGAGGTTGCTTCGTCAATTACTTTGTAATTTCCTCGCAATGACGGCTTTAGTATATTTATTCCGGATGACTTTCTGAATTCCCTGTAATATCTACTTGTGTTTCGCTGGCGAGATATTGCTTAAAAAATCCACCATGGTAGAGTTTTTCATCTCTTTGACATATAAAATCTTTAATTGCTCCTCCTTTCTCCATAGCTATATTAAATGCCTCTTGATCTAAGTTAATATAGCTTAACAGATTCTTTACTATTTCTATATTTCCTGTTTTCATCCCTTCATAAAGGTATTTATTATCATCTTTAATGTCATTACCTGTTAAGCGGAATAATAATGATACTAAAGTTTGAGTCCCTGTTATTTCTTGAGATTGGATACAATCTGTTAAAGCTTTGTATATAATAGAGGAGTGTGATTGTTCTGAGGGTAAACATATCTTAGTAAGAAAAGCTAGGGAGGTGATAGGAGCAAGTTTAGCGATTTTTATAAGGCTTTTTTCATCTAATATTATATTAAAGTTAGGCTGTATACTTGACATATTGATAAAATCAATCATTTCAAACATTAATTTTTTTAAATCTTCTACATTATCTTCATCCATTGCTTTTTGGAAATTACTTCCTAATTTTTTAGCTGTATTCTGTAATAATACAAGATCTAAATTTTCTTGTTGATTAGTTAACATATTAATCTCCATTTAATTTTTTTGTAAAATAGCAAACAAATATAATCATGTAAACTAAAAATTCTTATTAATTTTCTTAGCAAAATAATTTAGAATATATTAGAGTCTGTCGGTAAATAAATATTAACCGGTAATTAAGTTCTTTTTTGCTGCAAATTATAAGATTTTTTTGAAATATGAATAACTATTCCTGCAAAAATCTCATTAATTTTCGCTAAAAAAGCTCTTTAATTACTAATTAATATTTATTTACCGACAGACTCTTAGATTCTTTAAAATATATGCTAACTATTCTAGAAAAATTTTTATTTGCTCCTGTAAAAACGTTCATTAGTATTCGTGAAGATACCGTCTCAGCTCTTAAGAGGCTCGGTATTAACAATATTCGGGATTTATTATTTTATTTACCCGTTTCATATCAAAATAAAATATTATCGCCTAATTTAACCGAAGTTAGAGACGGCGAAATAATCCAAACGGAAATTATAATTGAGAGCATTAATTTACCGAAAAAAAGCAATCAGCCGTTAAAGATTACGGCTAGCAATGATACCGGTTCGTTGTTATTAGTGTTTTTTCATAAGCCCCCTCCGTTCATCTTCAACAAATTAAAAGTAGGTACTTCTCATATTGTTAGCGGGAAAGTACAATTTTTTGATCATTATTTGCAGATTTCACATCCTGAATTTATTACTAATCCTAAGCTTGCAAAGGAAATAGAGCCGATTTATTCCCTGACATATTTACTGAGTAACAAGCAGCTATATTCATATATCATAAAAGCAATAGAGATATTTGAAGATAAGTGTAAAGCGGTGGAAGATAAAGAGGTAAGGGATTACTTAGATGTTATATTGCAGAATTTGAAAATGTTGCACTCTTTATGTCATTCCCGCCCCTTATGTCATTCCCGCGAAAGCGGGAATCCAGAAAAAAAAGTAATAGATTCCCGCTTTCGCGGGAATGACATGATGGGGCTTCGCAATGACGATTTATATGCTAACGCCAAAAAACAACTAGCCGCCAAAGAACTTATCGCTAATCAAATATCTCTTTTTAATGTACGTATGCAAATTGCCGGAAAACAAGGTAATATTTATCCTAAAGCTGTAGCTATACAAGCAAATATATTAAATGAGCTGGGGTTTGAGCTAACTTCCTATCAAAAGCAAGTCATAGAAGAAATAGAGCTTGAGCAAAGCGATAAAGTAGAAATGATGAGGTTATTGCAAGGTGACGTTGGCAGCGGTAAAACTTTGGTAGCTCTGCTGACGATGGTAAACACGGTGGAGGCAGGGTTTCAAGCAACGCTTATGGCTCCAACCGATTTACTTGCCAATCAGCATTACGAGTTTTTTGTTAAAGCCTTAAAAAATACTAATATAAGAGTCTCATTACTTACAGGTAAGATACTCGGGGCAGCTCGTAAAAATATTATGATACAACTTGAAAACGGTGAGATTGATATATTAGTTGGTACTCATGCGTTATTTCAAGAGAAAGTAAGTTTTAAGAAGCTAGGTTATATAGTGATTGATGAGCAGCATAGATTTGGAGTGCAGCAGCGTTTGAATCTAATAAATAAAGGAGTAAATCCCGATGTTTTAGTTATGACTGCAACACCGATTCCTCGGAGTCTTGCACTTACTATGTTTGGTGATATGACTATCTCAAAGCTAATGGGTAAGCCGAAAAATCGTTTGCCTATCGCTACGAACACCATGTCAGTTAATAAGATAGAACATATTATCGAAGCGATAAATAAGAAGCTTGTAGCAGGTGAGCGGGTATATTGGATATGCCCGTTGATAGAGCAGGGAGAGAACTCTGTTATGACACGGGAGGAGCAAGAGGATAGTTTATTGATGGATGTGGGTAGTCGTTTTAATTCGATTGAGAATATATACCAAGGTTATACCGGTATTATTCATGGTAAGATGAAGAACGAGCAGAAAGACCAAATAATGAGGCAGTTTAAGGAAGGTGAAATTAAGATATTAGTTGCAACAACTGTTATTGAAGTCGGAATAGACGTACCTGAAGCAACTTTAATTGTTATCGAAAACGCTGAGCAGTTTGGTCTCGCTCAGCTTCATCAGCTTAGAGGTAGAGTAGGGCGAGGCTCTTTGCAGTCATATTGCATATTGCTCTATAATCCTAAAAGGCTTGGAAAAGTTGCACGAGGTAGGTTTGAGATAATGAAACAAACTAATGATGGGTTTTATATCGCTGAGCAGGATTTAAAACTTCGAGGTAGCGGTGAGATTTTAGGAGTAAAACAAAGTGGTGAAATGGAGTTTTTCTTTGCTGATTTGGCGAAAGATTATGATCTATTACTTAAAGCTCATAAATTTGCAGAAATAGGTTCAAAAGGTAATTTAAATTTTGTTAACTTTCAGATAAAGCTCTTCGCCAAAACGCAACTAAGTGAGCTGGTTTAATTTAAATATGTCACTGTTTGGCATTGTGGTATGGCTTCCTAATCGTCATTGCGAGCGACCGTAGGGAGCACGGCAATCCAGCTAAAATAATAAAAAAATTCTGATTTACAGAATTTTTTACTGGATTGCTTCGTCAAATTACTATGTAATTCTTCTCGCAATGACAGAAAAACCTAGCCATGCAACAAGGCTGGCTTGACCACGATATCTAAAAAAACTACTATTAGTATTATTTCCTATTCTTGATCTGATGGGGCTGATAGCATTTCTCCAATTGCTTCTAGCTCTTGTGTAGGATATCCCGTGTTAGAATTATAGTAAACCGAATTGTAATCGGGTGGTGAATCTAAATTTACTAAAGATTGGGTTTCTATTTTATTAAGATCATAAAGCTCTGCTATTTTATTATGAAGAATTTTTGAAACTTTTTGATCCTTTGTTGCAGCAGCAATCTCATAAATTGTATGACCGCTATTATTAGGTATTAAAGGAAATAATTTAAAATCAGTCTCTACTTTTGCCTTGCTAAAATAATTTTTTAGTAGAGGAGTATTTTGTGATTGAAGTATATTCATTAAAACTGAATTTCCTTCGGCGTCCTTATAATTAAGATTAAGTTGACCTGATGAAAGTAGTAGTTTTGCAGTTTTGTAAGAATTATTTTGTAATGAAGTTTTGAAAGCTTCATCTAGGGGGTATATTTACAGCATTATAAGCACGTATAGTAGTAGCTAAATCGTATTAAGTTTACTAAAAATGCTTTTTGGTGTTGCTGTTAGTACGCGGAGTATTGGCATAACTTAATCCATTAATATTGTTTAATATTCATATAGCTTACATATTAAAAATTTTTAATATGTAAATAAGCCTTAGTGATATACATATAATGGATTTAAATGTCAATTAATTAGTTTTTATCTTTGCTATTTATAATATTCGGTGAAAATTTATTTACTGATACCCTATTATCCAATTAGTCCTGTGTAATTTCAGCAAGTCTAGTAAATAGAGTATCAATCATATCCCAGCCTTTTTTTTGGATAGTGAGTAGAGAAGAATCATTAATATTTATTTGTTTTAATAAATCTATTCCCATTTGTTCATGTTTGGGATCAAGATGCATATGTGTTTTGAAATGTTTTGCTGACTTATGATTTAAAAATATTGATCCTAGTTTTTCATAGAATATAGTAGCACAAGACTCTATTACTAAATGGACAAGGACGGCTCTTTCACTATCTCCAAGAGTCATCATTTTTAGTGTAAACCAAGAACCTAAGGCCTCAAAAATAGAATCTGTAGTTCCTTCATTATTTTCTGGATTTTGGGATAATTCTATATTATGTCCAAATTCATCGGTAAGATGCTCCCATGAAAGTTGTTTAAATTCTTTTGTTTCAGAAAATACTACTCTTGCTAATACCATTTTTTGAAATTCGTCTGACCAAATCCTAAAATGTTTAAGAAATTTATTTTTTTGTAGGGTACTATCTAACTTAATTTCAAATAGTTTGTTTTTTCTGAATTGCTCTTTATATTGTTCATTATCCGAAATTAGATGATCTATTAAATCCATATAAGTAATATTAATATTATCTAAATCATATTAATATTAATCTAGGAGCACTGTCACTAATTATTAGTATTTACTTACCAATTTTTAAAACCATATGTGTATTTATAGATAAATATAAATTGTAAGATTATAATTTGTATGCAGTAAATATATAAAGCATTTCGGCTTATCCATTTTAAATTTATCGGTATTTTTTGTGAGTAATCTTTTAGTATCATTAATGTATAGGTAATCATTAAGAAGATGAGATCTAAAATTAATTCAGTATTTGAAAAATTAAACTCATTAAAGGAAATTGCAAGAGTAAAAAGAGTTGAATGCACGAAAGAAGCAAAAATTGCTATAAAGCAGCAAAGTTTTAGATTTGTCTGCTCATGTTTTGAAATAAATCCAAGTATCATTATAGCAATTACAAGAGTCCCGTAATCAATCAAAGCCCAGCTAATATACCATAATATTACCATTATAATTACATGACAATAACCGCTATAGAGAAAGTGAGTTAAAGAATTACGAAAATAATAAATATACCATTGCCCTAAATATATAGAGATTAGAATATTTGTAGTAAGAAACTGTTTAAATAGTACAGTAGTATATATTTGTAATAAAACACCGAATATTATTATATGGGTTTTTGGCTTATCATGAAAATTATAACCGGCAAAAAAGCAAAATATCGGCATAGCCGTGCGACCTATAATTCGCATAATAGTTAATTCAGGATATAGATATAAACCAACATGATCAATAATCATGGCTATAATAGCTAAGGTTTTTAGCAAATCCTGATAATTTGATTGGTGCTTATTTCTTGTTATTATCATAATTGACCACTTTTAATAAATATGCCGTGCCGAAAAATGCTCCCATTCCAACTGCAATTGTACCCCCTAGCATGCAAACTTTAATCAATAAATATTCCGAATAAAAATATTCTAAATAATAATATTTTATTAAAGCAATGATGATAGACATTGTTATGCAGCATAACAAAATTTTACCACAGAAAAGCTTTATACCTGCTTCTATATGTAGCTTATTTTGTTTTGTAGTATAGCTATATAATAAACCTAGATTATACCAAGCTGCAATAGATGTACCAACTGCAATACCAATATGTTTCAACGAATCCATTAATAATAGATTCATACCGGTATTAATTATTATTGAAAATAAGGTTATTTTGAGCGGTGTTTTAGTATCTCCGTTAGCGTAAAAAATAGGAGTTAAAATTTTTGCCAAAATAAAAGCAGGAAGTCCGAGTGCAAATGCAGAAATAGTCTCGGCTGTATTTGTAGTATCTTGGCTCGTGAATACTCCCCTTTCATAAATTATATTAATAATCGGATGAGATAGAATTATAATACCAAATGTTGCAGGCAATGATAACAATAGCCCCATTCTAATAGCGTTATTCTGTATTTTTTTTGCAGCTACTATATCATTTGATTTATAGATTTTTGACAGTTCAGGTAGCAATATAGTAGAGAAGCTAGTACCTATTATCGATAAAGGAAATTGATATATCCGGTCGGCATAAGATAATATAGAAATAGCACCTTCAATAAAGCTAGCAATAGATTGGGATATGAAAAGATTTAATTGCTGTACGCCGGAGCTAATGGTTGCCGGTCCCATATTAATCAAAAGCTTTTTTACATCGGGATCGCTTGGGTTAAAAATTATCGGAAAGTTTAAATCCGCTCTTTTCACACAGACAAACATAAAAGAAACTTGTAATATTCCGGCAATTATTAAAGATAAGCTAATCGAGATAGTAGACTCTATATAATTATCAAATGTTAAAGTAAAAATTATTACGCATACACTTAAAATAACCGGTGAAAAAGCAAATGCAGCGAATTTTTTTACAGAGTTTAATATTCCGCCAAGTAGAGCCGTTAATGAAACAAATATTAAATAAGGTATTGTAATTCGGCATAAAAATACCGTAAGCTCAAATTTTTCTTTTTTACCGTGAAATCCAGGAGCAATAAACAGCATTAATTGTGGCATGAAGATTTGCATTAATGCTATTATTACTATTAATGTCAGAAGTAGAAGGGTAAATACCTCGCCTGAAAAATTATTAGCGGCTTTCTTAGAAATAAGCATTTTTTCATTATAAATAGGAATGAATACGCTTGATAATGCTCCTTCTGCAAAAATTCTTCTAAATAGATTCGGTAGTTTAAAAGCAACATTAATGCTATCACCCATAGGGGTAGAGCCAAATAATGATGCGATAAATTGTTCACGCACAAGCCCGAATATGCGAGAAATTAATGTGAAAAAAGCTACTACGACCCCTGAACGAAATAATCGACTTCCTGCATAACTTGCTTCTAAAGGTAATTTGTGCGTCAATCCGGTACTCGCATCCTCACGTACTAAAGTGTACGCTGCGGTGGCATGCGCTTCCGTGTTTCCTTCAAATTCCTCTTTATTAGCTACGTTATGTAAGAAGTCGGTCACTGTTTATTTTTTATCTTAAATTTTCCTGATGTCATTCCTGCCTGTGCTCATGGGTGTCAACTTAAGGCGAGTCTCACTGGATGTCATCCCTGCGAAAGCAGGGATCCATGCTAAAAAATCTTTAATTTTAAAAATTTTTTATTATATAGTTTTTTTAAAGTAAAGCTTTTAAAAAGCTTTACTTTAATGGATTCCCGCCGTTGCTAAGAATGACATAATCGGAAGAGCCATGCAGCAATGCCTCTAAATCCTGTTACAACTGGCTATTAGCCCTATCTATTCCTTCATTAATCAAACTATCCGCTTTTGCTTTATTTTCCCATCCGGTAACTTTAACCCATTTACCTTTTTCTAAATCTTTATAATGCTCAAAGAAATGCACGATACGTTTCTTTAGCATTTCACATAAATCATCTAATTCTTTAATATGATCGAAAGTAATATCGAGTTTAGAAGTCGGTACTGCGATTATTTTTTCATCAAGCCCCGATTCGTCTTCCATCATTAATACGCCGACTGCTCGGCATTTTATAACCGACCCAGGCACTACCGGATGATGAGCTACGACAAGTACGTCTACAGGATCACCGTCATTTGAAAGAGTATGAGGAATAAAGCCGTAATTACACGGATAGCTCATGGTAGTTTGCATAAAGCGATCAACAAAAACCGCTCCTGATTCTTTGTCAAATTCGTATTTGATTGGACCGCTATTCATCGGAATTTCGATAATTACGTTTATTTCGTCATTATTTGCTTTTGCTTTGATTTTATCTATAAACATGTTTTTTATTTTGTTTTTGTCATGCCGTGGCTTGACCACGGCATCCAGTTAAAAATATTTAAACAACCTGTAATTTAAGTTGTTTTTATGGATACCGTGGTCAAGCCACGGTATGACACCGAGTGCTTTAACTCGGAGGTCTATAATTCTCATCATGCTTTGCAAGTAATTGTCTTGCTATAAATTTTCCGTCCGATAATTGCCCTATGGCAATAATTCCTTGTCCTTCACGAAATAGAGCAGGGAGTACACCTTGATATAATATTTCGAAATCCTTAATATTATCGGTAATAACAAAACTTATCTTATCAGCAGCAATTTTATTTATTGAGTCTATTTTAACAAGACCGCCGACTCTTAACTCTTTTCCTTGTTCTATTTCATTAATTTTTGATGGTGGCAAAAAAAATACTATATTTTTCTCTAAATTGTAAAGTATTATACTAATTCCAAGAGCTGCAGAGCAGAAACAAATAATTATTGTTATTAATCTATTTCTTACTCTCTTTTGCATTTTTCAATAATTTGTAATTTAAGAAGCTTAAGCCTAGTAATATTGCTAAAACTAAAAAAGTAAATAAATATGCAGTTAATATATAGTTACTCATTAATTGCCTTTCAAAAACTCCATAATTTCCTTAGGTGAAGAATCTAAATAGAAATGTTTCAGATATTTTCCGTTTGCATCGATTAAATAGGTAAAAGATGAATGATCGAGCATATAGTTCGGGTCGTCATCATCACCATTTACACGAGCATAGAAAACTTTAAATTTATCGGTTACATCTTTTATTTGCTGCTCGTTACCGGTAAGACCTATAAATTTCGGATGAAAATGTTTTAGATATTCTTTAAGTACTATAGGAGTATCACGTTTTGGGTCAATAGTGATAAAAACAGGTAGAATATCTATTTTATGTTTATTTAAAATTTCTACAATCTCCGTCATTTTATTTAGAGAGGTTGGGCATATATCAGGACAACTAGTAAATCCAAAATAAATGAGGCTTAAATTGTCTTTCAACTTATCACTATTAAATATCTCTCCATTTTGGTCTATTAGTTCAAAATCACCGCCGATTTTTACGTTATCCTCATAGATATTAACTTGACCGGCAAGCGGTTTTTCAGGCGTTCTTAAAGATAACAACAAATATAATGCTCCTACTCCTATTAATAAGCTAATTACGATAATTATTTTTATAACATTTGATTGCATTTTCATAATATATACTCGTTGAACTTGAAAAATTGGCTACGTCGTCTTTGTAAGTCCTCGGATGCTCACGTATTAAATATACGCTCCGCTCCTCGGCTTACAGACTCCTTGCTCTTTTCCAAGTTGAACTTCGTATATCAACTCTTTATTTCGCAGGAGTATAATTCTTTTCTTTCAAGAAGTTTAAAATTACGACATTTTGGTTGTTTTTACACAAGCCCTAATTTTTTAGGTTTAAAATATTTCACCCAAATATCTATTAACAATTTAGTAATGATAATCGCCGAAAACATTGAAGATATAATCCCGATTGTTAATGCAACGGCAAAACCTTTTATTGCCCCGACTCCGAATATATAAAGTAAAAAAGCAACGATTAAAGTAGTTAGGTTAGAATCAAGGATAGTAGCAAACGCAGATTCAAAACCGGTTCTAATAGCATAAAGATTAGAAACTCCTTTATGCAGCTCCTCTTTAATTCTTTCGTAAATCAATACATTAGCATCAACAGCCATACCCATAGTTAGTATTATTCCTGCAATTCCCGGGAGAGTTAAAGTAGCTTGGAAAAGTGAAAGTAAAGCTAGAATATATAACAATGCAAGGCTTAGAGCTATATTGGCAAATAAACCAAGTACATCGTAAGACCAAACCATAAATATACAAACTGCTATAAACCCTATAAGTCCTGCTTTTTTGCCCGACTCTATAGAATCAGCACCTAAATTTGGACCTATACTTCTCTCTTCAATAATTTTAAGTGGGGCAGGGAGCGAACCGGCTCGCAATAATAGTGCAAGCTCATTTGCCGACTCAACGGTAAAATTTCCTGTTATTATACCGCTTCCGCCCATAATTGCTCCATTTATCGTTGGAGCACTTAGTAATTTATTATCTAAAACTATAGCAAGGCGTTTACCAGTATTATTTTTGGTTATTTCACCGAATATTTTACTACCTAAATTATTGAAAGAAAAAGCAACTACCGCCTGCGAATTTTGATCAAAAGAAGCTGAAGCGGTTGTAAGCTGATCTCCACCTAAAACGACTTTTTTCTTTATAACTACATAATACTCACCGTGATTTTCGTTATCACCTTTAACAAGCATTGAACCTACCGGAACATGTCCTTTTACCGCTTCTTCGATATTGGCATTTTCATCAACTAAATGAAAAGTTAGCTTTGCAGTTTTCCCTAATATATTCTTCAGGTAAGAGGGATTTTCTTCGCCTGGAACTTGCAGTAATATATGCTTATCGCCTTGCTTCTGTAGTGTTGGCTCTTTAGTGCCGGTACTATCAACTCTCATGCGAACGATCTCAATAGATTGGTCTACTACCTTATTAAGTAAGTCATTTAATCTAGATTCGCTGTAGCTAAGCTTTATTTTATTTTCATTTACTTCAGCGATAATTTCCGGATCGATTTTATTAATTATTTTCTTTAACGGCTTTAATTCCTCAGGCGATCTTATTTCTAATTGAATGCTATTTTGTCTAACTAACAGATTTTTATAGCCGATTTTATCCTCACGAAAATTTTTGCGTAAAGTGTCAGCAAGATTTTCCATTGAATCATTTAAGTAGGTGTCAAAATCAACATCGAGTAATAAATGGGCTCCTCCTCTAAGGTCAAGCCCTAGATTTACTGAATCATGAGGCAGAAACTTAGAATTTACCTGCATGAAATTAGGTAAGGCACAAATAACCGCAAAAACCGTACATATAATTGAAAGAAAAATTTTCCATTTAGGAAGATTTTGCACCGCTTACCTTCTTATCTTTTTTGTTATTTTCTTTTTTTACTGCTACTTCTTTTGTACGACTTGTTATATCAACAATAGCACTTTTTAAAGCTTTAATACGTACGTCTTTAGCTATTTCGATTTCAATATTATTGTCATTTTCACTTACTTTAGTCACAATACCGTAAATGCCGCTATTTGTTAGAACTTCTTCACCTTTTTTAACTTCACTTACTAATTTCTCTCTTTCTTTGCGTCGTTTTTCTTGCGGACGTAATAATAAGAAGTAAAATACGGCAAAAATTAAAACCATCGGTATTAAGCTTGTTAACCCCGATTGTAAAGAATTTGTTTCTACAGGCACTACCTCAGTTTCCTGTATCTCTATAGTGTCGTTATTATTTGCCTGATTATCTTGCGTATTTGCTGACATATGTAATTTCCTAATTGTTGCAATAGTCTTCCTGTATAACCTCTTTCTAAAGGTATAAGTCAATCCGGTACTCGTGTCCTCACGTACTTTTTTGTACGTTGTGGTGCTGCGTGCCGTGTTTCCTACAAATTTATCCTTATTAGCTACATTATGCAAGAAGTCTAATAAAATAAAAATAGCTAGCTAAACGCTTTTATGCAAGGGTAAAATAAAAATATAAAGTTAATCAAAGGTAATGCATTATATTTAAATGTATTTTATATTATTATAAGTTATCACAAAACCGATAAATGGCTATTTTTATGACAGTTATAACTACTAGAATTTCTAATGAACTAGATATTATACTTTCTAATGTTGCTAAGGAAATCGATAGACCAAAAGGATATATTATACGTAAAGCAATAGAAAGTTATATAGAAGAAAAAGCAGATTTGTTAATTGCTTTGTCTCGTATAGAAAAAGGGGAAGAAGTAATTTCGTTAGAAGATATTAAGAAAAAATATGGTTTGGAAGATTGAATTTATGATAAACTTACTGGTCGTGCCTCCGTATTGCAGTTTAGAGTAAATAGTCTATAATCCTCAAACAGTAATAAGAGAGAATTATAGTTAAGGAGTTATGGCAAAAATAGATGTTAAGTGTAGATATTGTAACAACACAGAAGAAGTAATAAAGTCAGGATATTCAATTTCAAAACAACAGAGATATCAATGCAAGCGGTGTAATCGATATTTTCAATTGGAGTATATTAATAATGCATCTAAGCCTGGAGTTAAGGAGCAAATAGTAGAAATGTCAATCAACGGCTCTGGAGTTAGAGATACAGTAAGAGTATTAAAAGCGGGTATCAATACAGTTATCCGTGTTTTAAAAAAATCTAGTATTAAAAACAATAAATCATTCTATCAGTACAACAGAAGTAATTATTGCTCCTGAGATAGATGAACAATGGTCTTATGTACAGAATAAATCCAGACAACGATGGCTTTGGTATGCCTTGGATAAGATTTCGTTAAAAGTAGTTGCTTATACGTTTGGTACAAGATGTGATAGCACATTAGAATCATTACTGAAAAAACTAGAGAATTTCAAGGTGACTTTTTACTATACAGATGGATGGGGGAGTTATGCTAGGTTATTAGACCCTAAAAAGCATATTATCAGTAAAAAATACACTCAACGGATAGAACGAAGTAACTTGAACCTTAGAACGAGATGCAAGAGGCTTGCACGTAAGACAATCTGCTTTTCCAAGTCATTGGATATTCATGATAAGGTTATTGGTACTCTTATTGAACGTATAGCTTTTTAATAGGCGTAACTGCAATATGGAGGCATGACCAACTTACTGATGTCATGTGTGAAAGAGCGTTGTTTCCTGGACTGATTTTCCGTCATTGCGAGCGAACGTTAGTGAGCATGGCAATCTCAGGAATTTTGCCTGAGATTGCTTCGTCGACGCCTATGACGTCTTCTCGCAATGACAAAAACGAATAATATTGAAAAATCACTGGAGCGGGTGAAGGGATTCGAACCCTCGACTTCGACCTTGGCAAGGTAGCGCTCTACCCCTGAGCTACACCCGCTTAAATATGAGGGCATCAGTAAATAAATTTTAACCGATAATTTAATTCTTTTTTGCTGCAAATTATAAGATTTTTTTGAAATATTGATAATATTCCTTCAAAAATCTTATGAATTTTCGCTAAAAAAGCTCTTTAATTACTAATTAAAATTTATTTACCGATATCCTCTAACAACGGCGTTTTAATGTAAAAAGTTTAAGGGGATCAAAATTAATTACATATAAAACGCCTTAGTGCTTTTTAATCTAAGCGAATCTGAATATAAGTAATTATAAGATAAATTGCAAGTATTAAATTAGAAATTTATTGGCATTGCTAAATAAAGATAGATTATTTAATAAATCAATACCATTGCAAGGAAATTACAAAGTAATTGACTAAGTAATCTAGTTAAAAACTCTGTAAACTAGTATTTTTTTATTATTTTCTTAGATTGATACGCTACTTTCAGTCGCTCAGCTCATTACGACATTTATCTTTAGTTAGTAATGCTATAAAATCTAATTTTTTTAAATTGACTTTTATTTTTATATAAAACAAGATAGTTCTTTATTAATTTTAACTAATCTGTAAAAAAGCATGTTAAGTTACCCAAAAGAGCAAAAGAGTTTAGCCCGTAATCAAAAAGAAGCAATAGGGCTATTATCGATAGGTACGTTTCTTGAATATTTTGATCTCATGCTTTATGTACACATGGCGGTACTACTTAACGAGCTATTTTTTCCTGAAGCTGATGCACGAGCTGCTTCTCTATATTCTGCCATCGCATTTTGTTCAACTTATGTGTTTAGACCTATCGGAGCTTTAATATTCGGTTGGATAGGAGATACTATAGGTCGTAAATCAACTGTTATTATTACAACTTTTTTAATGTCGCTTTGTTGTCTTATAATGGCTAATTTAAAAACTTATGCCGAAATTGGTATTACGGCAACTTTTGTAGTAACTGCGTGTCGGATTGTTCAGGGGATGTCTTCTATGGGGGAGGTAGTAGGTGCTGAGCTTTATCTAACCGAAATGACCAAAATTCCTCAACGTTATTGGGTGGTGGCTTCGCTTGTTATTTCTGTAGATTTAGGTATAACCATGGCATTGGCAGTAGGAACGCTTGTTACTTCTTTTGGGTCTGATTGGCGTATGGCATTTTGGTTTGGAGCAGTTATTGCTATAGTTGGTGCTGTTGCAAGGACAAATCTTAGGGAAACTCCGGATTTCATTGATGCAAAAAGACGAATAAAGAAAACTGTAGCACAAGCGGGGATAGATAGTAATAGGCTAAAATCAAGTCCTATTTGGAGTGAAAAAATTAATAAAACAACAGCAATAGCTTTCTTTTTTATACATTGTGGAGCACCATTATGGTTTTATATTTTGTATATTTATTGCGGTAATATACTAAAAAACTCATTTAATTACAGTGCTGCTCAAGTAATTCATCAAAATTTTATTGTTTCCATTGTAGAATTAATAAATACAATAATTCTTACTTATTTAGTTTGTAAAATACATCCTCTAAAAATCCTTAAAGTAAGATTAATAATATTTTCTATTGTAGCTATTATGTCTCCTATCTTACTAAATAATATCTCAGTTGCTACTGAATTATTTTTATTCCAATTATTTATTGCATTATTTGCACCTACTACTTTTCCGGCAGGGGCAGTGTTTTATGCAAGATTTCCGGTATTAAAACGTTTTACATGTGGTAGTTTTATATTTGCTTTATCAAGAGCTTTAATGTTTGCAGTTTCTTCTTTTGGAACAGTTTACTTGATAGATTATTTTAATCACTGGGGATTGTTATTCTTTATTATTCCAATTCTAATCGGTTATACATTTGGAGTAAATCATTTTATAAAGTTAGAGAAGGAAGCAGAAAGTTATCATTAGAAAAAGTTTTTTGTCTTTCAAGCTCAATATTAAAAACTTTTAGGCATAACTCAGCAAACTCTTGCTCTAGTTTATAATTTATATTAGCAGCGACCAAAAGAAAATTTATTAAAGTCTCTTCAATAATTTTTCTAGCTTTCTCAGATGATTTAACTCCCAAAGTTTGCACATTATGAATTCGATCAAATAATTTTATTAATGCCGTATTGTATCTTTTCTCTTTAATTAGTAAGTTTAGGCTTTCTCCGCTACTTATCTTCCCGTAAGATTTAATTCTAGTTAGACCTTCTACGTGTTTTGCTACTTCCGATCCAAAAATTTCGGTAATTGCTTCTTCAGTTAATTCGGTGTCTTCAATAGTATCATGAAGTAAAGCAGCTTGCAGCATAATAACGTTATAAAGCTTAGGTGTTTCTTCAGCTACAAATTCAGCAAGCATAATTGCTACCTCAATTGGGTGCGAATAATAAGGATCGTCTGATTGACGCATTTGAGAACCGTGATATTTACGTGTATAGTAGATACCTTTTTTGATTTCAAGGATATCTATAGGATTTTCTACTTTAGTATTTAAATATTCGAGTTTATCAAGTAGTTTTTTACTATAAACACAAATTTTAAACTTTTCTTTCCAAGAGCTTATATCTTCCATAAAAGTTATTTCTTATTTCATTATAATTTGTGGGCTATTAATTAAAAAATTTTAATAATAAATAGCTGCAGATTAAAAATTATTGTTATATAATTTTAAATATTAATCCTAAAGTCAAAATGTAACTATGTCAAACCGTAATAGTTTAGAAGTACAAGAGTATGCACAATCTAGCTCCTTAAATAATACTAATCTAACTGCATTACAGGGTGAGTTAATACTAACTGTTGCAAATTTATTATTCAAAGACTCGAATATAAATAATAATAATCAGAATATACCAAGAGATAATAATATATCTTATGAGAATAATATTAATAATATTACCGAGTCTGAAAATCAGGATACAAGTTGCGGTATATGTAAATGTCTTGGAGCTATAGCTACTGTTTGCTGTAATGTGTATGTATTTTTATTTGAATAGATATTACACTAAAAAAATATGAGCAAGGCTTAAGAAAGTTAAGAAACCTAGAGCATCGGTTATGGTTGTTAGAAATACGCCGGAGCCTGCAGCGGGGTCTATATCAAAATAATGCAGTATTATAGGAATAGCAGAGCCGAATAATCCGGCTACTAAAAAATTTAAAATAACTGCAATAGCAAAAATAACGCTAAGATTTAAGTCAAGCAACATCACAAAGCTAAGTCCTGCTCCGATAATTGCAAGTACAAAACCGTTAAAAGCCGATACGGCTATTTCTTTTAATATAACTTTATTGACATTATTATAATGAATATCTTTATTAGCAAGGGCTCTAACCGTAACGGTCATGGCTTGTGTTCCGGCATTTCCGCCCATTGAAGCTACAATAGGCATAGTGGCTGCAAGCGTTACAAGTTTTGCAATAGTGTCGTTAAAATGGTTAATGATAAGTGAGGTCATGCAGGCAGTGATTAGATTAACAAAGAGCCAAGGAAAACGATGTTTAACGGTATAAAATACATTGAAGAAAGTATCTTGAGTATGTACCCCGCTTAATGATAATATATCTTTTTCGGCTTGTTCTTCGATAATATAAATTATATTATCGATTGATACGCTACCTACTAACTTACCGCTTTTATTTACTACCGGTACGATAGTTAAGGCGTATTGTCTAAAAATGAAGCTGAGTTCATTTAAGTCGGTAAAAGCATCTGCGAGCTTAAAATCTTTGCTCATCAAATCTTTTATTAATTCATTTTTTTTATGTTTAATTAGCGTGCTAAGAGAAATAATACCGATAGGGCGTAATTTATTATCTGTAACGATTGCCGCATAAAAGTCATTCTTTACGTTTTTGATAAAATTTAATGATTCCTCGACCGTCCATCCTTCTTGAAGATTAATAAAATCTCGCTCAATTACTCTACCTACCGTATTTTCGGGATATGTACAACCTACAGTAATTTGGTGTTTTTTTTCTTTAGTAAGATTACTTAGAATAAGATCTTTTATATCATCGTCTAGATCGATTACTACTTCAATAGCATCTTCTATAACTAGCTTATTGATTAATTCTGCAGATTTTTTTATGCCTAAAGTTTCTATTATTAAAGGCTTACTATAAGCATTTAACGATACTAACGTTTCAGGCTTAATTTCATCCTGTAATAAAGGAATAATTATTTTATATGTTTTATTGTTAAGATTATCTAAGAAATCAGCTAAATCGGCATAATGAAGTTTGGCCAGCCTGCTTGCAGCAGCATCATAATTGTGATCTTCAATCAGATCATTAATTTGATCAAAAATCTCGGCAAATTGATCATGATGATCCGGTAAGATGCTTTTAAATATGTTGAAATTAGGCATGACCTATTTACCTAATAGTTTATTATAGACTTATTATAATTAGTTAAAGCTGGTTAGCTAGGCTTGGCACAGAATTGTATACAATTTGCTAATCAATATAAATCACAGAGTACAAATAAGCAATAGTTTTTATTTCAACTCCTTTTCATTTATCAGGAGTATGCAATTAGCACAAACATTTGCTAACAAGAAGAACTTAGGAGTAAATATAAAATCTGAAGTATTAAAATAGAAAAAATTTGACTTTGTGAAAAACTGGCGAGTGGTGCGGTCGAGAAGACTTGAACTTCCAATCTTTTTACAGAACAGCACCCTCAATGCTGCGCGTCTACCAATTTCGCCACGACCGCTTTAGAGGCTATCTGTAAATAAATTTTAATTAATAATTAAAGGGCTTTTTTAGCGAAAATTGATAAAATTTTTACAGGAATATTATTCATATTTCAAAAAAATCTTATAATTTGCAGCAAAAAAGAACTAAATTATCGGTTAAAATTTATTTGCGGATAGCCTCTTAGTTTTACTCTATAGCAGATTATGAGTAAAATATCAATAGAGTTGTTGTTTAGCTGTCATTGCGAGCGACTAAAAGGAGCGTGGCAATCTCAGGACTTTAGCACGAGATTGCGTACGTACAAAACTTACAGTTTTTCCTCGCAATGACGATAAAGCTATTTAAGACAAACTCACTACAAAACTAGGTATAATCGATTGTTTAATAGCAGCTTTTGTTAAATTATCCAGTTTTTCATCACTACTATCAAAATTACTATGATATTCTCTAGAATTTCCGGTTAACACTAGACCAGAATCTATACCAAGGCGATTTGCTGCAAGTATATCGGTATAGAAAGTATCGCCTATCATTAACATACGTTCTTTAGGGGTATTATGACATTCTTTTAAAATCTTGCTATATATATCTTCATATGGCTTACCGCTATAAATTACTTTTCCGCCAAACTGCTTTATTTTTTCGGCATAATAACCGCTACAATATCTATAAATACCGTGTTGATTTATTCCAAGGTCAGGATTAGCACAAATATTGACCATTTTACGTTGTACAACAATTTTAAATAACTCATCGAATTCGTTTAAATCTAAATTTTCGTTTTCGTCTCTGTAAATAGTCATTAAGAAAATATTAGCTTTGTTAATATCATCGGTGATAGGACATTGAATTCCGTTTATTATATCATTTTCTAAATGTCCTAGGTGATATATTACCGGTTTTTCAATACCGAATCGTTCTTTGCTTTCTAGGATCATTTGCACTGCTATTTCACCTGAGCTAATAATCATTTCAGGTAGCACGTTTACTCCCCAAGATTTAATTGTTTGATGCAGCGAAAAAATATTTCGTGGAGCATTAGTAACAAAATATACTTTTTTCCGTTTAATAATTTTATTAATATTTTCTACGACGCCCGGATAAGTATGTCCTCCTTCGATTATTACACCCCAAAGATCAAATAAAAACACGTCATAATCATCAATTACGTCGAAAATATTTTTTAACTTTAATGTATTCATTTGTTATCTCATTAATTCGGTATTGTCATATCGTCATTGCGAGCGACCATAGGGAGCGCGGCAATCTCGTCGAATATCCTGAGATTGCTTCGTCAAAATTTTCAATTTTTCCTCGCAATGACGATATCAAACTGTTATTTTGCTATCTCGCTAATTTTAAATCAAGAAACTTTACTATTCTAATAAGTTACGTTATAGTTATTTTTATTGTTTCTAGCAACAAATAAATATTGTGTCGGATTATGTCGGAAATTGAAGAAAAATTTAATGAATCATCATATGGTGCTGATTCTATAAAGGTTTTAAAAGGTCTTGAAGCCGTAAGGAAAAGACCAGGAATGTATATCGGGGATGTTGGAGACGGATCGGGTCTACATCATATGATTTATGAGGTAGTCGACAATGCTATCGATGAATCGCTCGCCGGTTATTGTGATTTAGTCCGAGTAACGTTAAATAAAAACGGTTCGGTAACCGTGTCCGATAACGGGCGAGGTATACCTGTCGAAATTCATGAAGAGGAAGGGATATCAGCAGCTGAAGTTATTATGACGCAACTTCACGCCGGCGGTAAGTTTGATCAGAACTCTTACAAGGTTTCAGGCGGTCTGCACGGTGTAGGCGTATCGGTGGTAAATGCTCTTTCAGAGTGGCTTGAATTACGTATTTGGCGTAATAATAAGGAATATTTGATTAGATTTAATAATGGTATAACAGAAGCTCCGCTTGCGGTTGTCAAAGAAAATATTGATAAAAAAGGTACGGAAGTTACTTTTTTTCCGTCTGTAGAAACATTTACTAATATAGAATTTGATTTCGGCACTATAGAACATCGTCTTCGTGAGCTTGCTTTTTTAAATTCAGGTGTAAAGATTTTACTCGTCGATAATCGCTTTGAAGAAGTTAAAGAAGTAGAGTTTTATTATACGGGCGGTATAGAAGCTTATGTAAAATATATAGACAGAGCGAAGCATGCTATCCATCCATGTATAGTAGTTAATACGGAGAATGCTGAGTCCGGTATAAGTCTTGAGCTTGCTATGCACTGGAACGATTCTTATCATGAAAATATTTTATGCTTTACTAATAATATTAGGCAGCGTGACGGCGGAACTCACCTTAGTGCTTTTAAGTTGGCAATAACACGTGTTATTACCTCTTACCTTGATACTACGGGTCTTAATAAAAAATCTAAAAATGACTTTAGCGGTGAGGATACTAGAGAAGGCTTATGTTGCGTACTTTCCGTTAAAGTTCCTGATCCTAAATTTTCCTCTCAAACAAAAGATAAATTAGTAAGCTCCGAAGTACGGCCGGTTGTTGAAAATGCCGTTTATACAAAGGTTCTTGAGTGGTTTGAAGAGCATCCGGCGGAATCAAAGGCAATTATAGCTAAGATTATGGAAGCAGCTAATGCTCGTGAAGCTGCTAGAAAAGCGAGGGAGCTAACTCGAAGAAAATCAGCCTTAGAAGTCTCGAACTTACCCGGTAAGCTTGCTGATTGCCATGCAAAAGATCCGGCAATTTCAGAATTGTTTATTGTTGAGGGAGACTCTGCGGGCGGTACTGCAAAGCAGGGTAGGGATAGTAAAATTCAGGCTATATTGCCTCTGCGTGGTAAAATTTTGAACGTTGAACGTGCAAGATTTGACAAAATGCTCGGTTCGGATCAAATCGGTACGTTAATTACAGCTCTTGGGATTAGTGTTGAACGAGAATTTTCCTTAGAAAAGCTTAGATACCATAAAGTTATTATTATGACTGATGCTGATGTTGACGGCTCGCATATTAGAACTTTATTGCTCACGTTTTTCTATCGTCATATGCCTGAGCTAATAAATAAAGGTTATCTATATATAGCCCAGCCACCACTTTATAAGGTAAAGAAAGGAGCAGCTGAGCTTTATTTAAAGAATGAGCAAGCTTTACAAGATTATTTGATAAAATCAACTATCAATGATGCAACTCTAACTCTAGACGGTAAAGAGCAGTTAGTAGGCGGTGATTTAGAAGAGCTAATTAATAAAGTAGTTAAGTTTAATGGCTTGCTTGATCATGCTAGCAAAAAATTTAATCGCTCAATTACTGAAATTCTTGCGATTAATGACTTACTTAATAACAAAATATTTGAGCTAGAGAGTGATTCAAGGCTTCAAAAAGCTTTAGATGTTTTAAATAGCTTAGAAGAGTCGCCTGATAAAACTAATTGGGAAGTTTTAAAACATGAAAATAAAATAGAATTTTTCCGTTTTAGTAGGGGCTTAAAAGAAAGTAAAATATTGTTGAAAGAGCAGTTGGAATCATTTGAGTTTATACAAATATCAAAGCTTGCTTTAGCAATTTTTGATATATTTAGTAAGCAATTAAAGCTTATAGTAAAAAATCAGGAATTCAATATTTTAACACCGAGTCAGTTGCTAAACGCTATTATAGAATGCGGAAAAAGAGGTATAAGTATTCAGCGTTTTAAAGGTCTTGGTGAGATGAATTCCGACCAATTATGGGAAACTACTCTTGACCCTGCAAAAAGAACTTTACTTCAGGTAAGAGTTGCGGAAGTCGATGAAGCGGAGGGCATTTTCTCTACTTTAATGGGTGACGTTGTTGAACCTCGTAGATTATTTATCCAAGCTAATGCGTTAAATGTTGTGAATTTGGATGTGTAGTACAGTGTCATTATTCGTCATTGCGAGCAGCCATATGCCCGAACCGTCATTGCGAGGAGCGAAGCGACGCGGCAATCTCATGAAATAATACTCCTGAGATTGCTTCGTCGAATTACGTTGTAATTCTTCTCGCAATGACGTTGCAATTTTATCAAAATAACTTATGCAAAAATTAATTATTCACGGCGGTAAACCTCTTAAAGGTAGTATTAATATTAGTGGTGCTAAAAATGCCGTGCTACCTATTATGGCAGCGTCTATTCTTACCGATAAACTGCATATTACTAATGTCCCCAAATTAACGGATGTTAGTACTATGAAAGATTTGCTAAGAAGTCATGGGGCAGATATTGAAATATTAGAACACCCGGATGAATTTGAACCTATAATTAATACCGGAAATATAAATAACTTTACTGCAGATTATGAAATAGTCCGTAAAATGAGAGCATCGATTTGGGTGCTTGGTCCTTTGCTTACCAAATACGGTAAAGCAAAAGTATCGCTTCCGGGTGGTTGTGCTATTGGAGCAAGGCAAGTAGATTTGCATATTGCCGTATTAAAAGCTATGGGAGCTACGATTGAAATAGAAGACGGTTATATTAACGCTTCAAGTAAAGGACGTTTAAAAGGTACTCATTTTGCTTTTGATAAAGTTTCTGTAGGTGCTACAATTAATGCAATACTTGCAGCTGTTTTAGCAGAGGGGGAAACTGTACTTTTTAATTGTGGTCGAGAACCGGAGATAGTTGATTTATGTAATTGCCTTATCAAAATGGGAGCCGATATTGCAGGTGTTGGCACTAGCGAAATAACAATTAAAGGTAAGGATTCTTTAAATAAAGCGAGCTATAAAGTACTTTCTGATCGTATTGAAGCCGGTACTTATATGTTTGCGGCAGCTATTACTAAAGGTGATATAAAAATTTGTGGGATTGATTACCATATTATAGAAAATATAGCTTTAAAACTTATTGAAACGGGTATAAAAGTTGTGCCGATCAATAACGGAGTCCAAGTAACTTATGAAGGGAAGTTAAATTCAGTTGATTTAGAAACTAATCCCTATCCTGGTTTTGCTACTGATTTACAAGCACAATTTATGAGCCTTATGACGCTTAGTAGCGGTGTTTCAATGATCACCGAGAATATTTTTGAAAATCGCTTCATGCATGTTCCTGAATTATGTAGAATGGGAGCAGATATAGTAGTACGAGGTAATAAGGCGGTCGTTCGAGGTGTAGAAATGTTAAAAGGAGCAGAAGTTATGGCAAGCGACCTTAGAGCTTCGGTATCGCTAATACTCGCAGGACTCAGTACTAATAGCAAAACCGTATTACACCGAATATATCACTTGGATCGTGGCTTTCAAGATTTAGAAAAAAAATTAAGTAATTGCGGTGCGGATATAAAAAGAGTATAATATACTCGATGAACTTCAAAAATTGGCTACGTCGTTCTACAAGAGCTTCGGTACTCACGTATTAAGTAACTGCTGCCGTTCCTCGCCTTGTGAACTCCTTGCTCTTTTTGAAGTTGATCTTCGTATACTCAGTTCCTATTTATTTGTAGTATACTATTTTTAACGGAGAAAATTATGGCAAGAATTACAGCAGAAGATTGTAATAAAATTATACCGGATAGGTTTCGGCTTGTTGTACTAGCAACAAGATATGCTAAATTATTAAATTATAAAGTAGAAACTAATCAAATCAAAAAAGAAAAGCGTGATAAACCTCCTGTTATCTCATTACGTAGAATTGCTGCCGGAAAAGTATCGGTAGAACAGTTAGAACAAGACCTAATAAACAGTCTGCGTACAAAAACTATGATAGAGCCAATTGTTAATCAGGATGAATCAGAAGATATAGAAGAAAAATTTGAGTATTTACCTGAGGTTTGTATAACGGAAGATTACTCTGATTTAGATGATCAAATTTTTATTGATGAGACCGGTGATGATTTTGAAGATAAGTAAATGTTTATCGGTGTCGGTACTGATATAGTACAAATTCCTAGAATCGAAAAAATATTACATTTATATCCAGAACTTTTTGCTAAAAAAATTCTAACTTCAAAGGAGTTAGCACAGTTTAGTTTATTGGACAAAACAGGTCATGCTGTATTTTTAGCAAAGCGTTTTGCTGCTAAAGAAGCTGTGAGTAAAGCCTTTGGAGTCGGTATAGGTCAAGGTATAAATTTAAAAGATATTACTATACTAAATGATAATTTGGGCAAGCCTATAGTAGAAGTTAGTTCAAACTATACAAAAAAACTCCCACCTTTTAATATTCACCTTTCTCTTTCTGATGATTACCCTATATGTGTGGCGTTTGCTGTAGTCGAGGGGAAGTTATAGTGTCATTCCTGCGGTATTGTTGCGTGGATACCCAAACCGTCATTGCGAGGAGCGAAGCGACGTGGCAATCTCATGAAGTAATAACACAAACTCCTGAGATTGCTTCGTCAAAACTTACAGTTTTTCCTCGCAATGACGACTTGGTATGCGGGGAATGTCCGCTCTAGCGAAATATAAATTACGCTCCGGCTTTGCTGTCTGCTTTAGGTAACATAATTTTTAAATTGGCTTTAGCTTCTAAATCAGAAATATATTTCTTTAGTACTTCTGCAGCTAATATATTATCAATAGTTACTTTTGCTTCTTCTTTTGTTGGAATAGGCACAGGTTTTTTCTCAAGCACTTTGATAATATGCCAACCGAAATCGGTTTTTACAGGAGTTGAAACTTCATTTACTTTTAAAGCAAAAGCTTTCTTCTCAAATTCCGGTACTAACTGTCCAGGTTGATTTAATAGAATGTAACCTATAACTCCGCCGTTTGAAGCTGAAGCTTTATCAAGAGATGATGCTTCTGCAAGCTTAGTGAAATTTCCGCCTTTGCTTAATTTGGTCTTTATATCGTTAGCTTCTTTTTGGGATTTAACTAAAATATGAGCAACTTTTATTTGCTCTTTACCTTTAAGATTACCGACATATTTATTATATTCGTCATCAAACATCTTATCTGTAATATTAGATTTTATATAATTTGCCAATAATTCTTGTTGAGCTAATTGATTTTTTGCATTTTCAAGTTTTTCTTGGAATTCTTTAGAAGAAGTAATATTTGACTTAGCAACTTCTTCTTTTAACAAAAGATTATTAACATAAATTTTTATTAATTTTTCCTGATCTTGCGGTGGAAAATCATCAAAATTTTTGATTGTTTCACCTGATTGAAGATTAAGCTGAGGCTTAAATTCTTTCATAATTTGCGATTCTTTTACTGCACCGCCTTTATAGGTAGCAACTACTTTGTCTTTATCGGCAAAAGCAATACCGGAAAGCATGCTAACTGATAAAAATATAACAGATAATTTTTTCATTTATGACTCATAATTGTGTTAAACATAAGCTTAAATTTTATAAAAATAATATATAACCGTCAACAGCTATTTGAGAATATTTTATTTATTAATAATAATTTACAAATATTTGTAGTAAAAAAATGCCTTTCAATAAAAAATTATTCATTTAAATAAAATTATAACATTTGATAATTTTATAAAATATACCTATATTTAAGTACTAAAATACTAAAAATATCATAAGGACTTTAATGCTTTCTATTTTAAAAAAACTTTTCGGTACTGCAAATGATCGTACTGTAAAAAAACTATATTCTGAAATTACAAAAATTAACTCGCTTGAGCCTGCTATACAAAAATTATCAGATGAGGAGTTAAAGAATAAAACTATAGAGTTTAAAGAAAAGCTTAAAAACGGAGCTACTTTAGACGATATAGTATATGAGGCGTTTGCGGTAGTTAGGGAAGCGGCTAGAAGAGTTTGCGGTATGCGTCATTTTGACGTTCAGCTTATAGGCGGTCTTATATTACACCGAGGCATGATTACTGAAATGCGTACCGGTGAGGGTAAGACCTTAGTTGCAACGCTTCCTGCTTATTTAAATGCTTTAACCGGAAAAGGTGTACATGTTGTAACCGTCAATGATTATTTGGCAAGCCGTGATTCTGCTTCCATGGGTAAAATTTACAATTTTTTAGGTTTATCGGTTGGATGTATTGTTGCCGGTATGCCTGATGAAGCAAAACGAGCTGCCTATAATGCCGATATTACTCATGCAACAAATAATGAACTCGGTTTCGACTATTTAAGGGATAATATGAAGTATAGCTTGCAGGAGCGAGTACTTCGTCCTTTTAATTTTGCTATTATCGATGAGGTTGATTCGATTTTGATAGATGAAGCAAGAACTCCGCTAGTTATCTCAGGTCCGGTTAATGATAATTCGGAATTATACGGTAAAATTGATAAAATTGTACGCCTGCTTAATACAAGTGATTTTGAAAAAGACGAAAAATTAAAAACTATCAATTTAACGGAAACCGGTATTACACATATAGAATCACTTTTAAGTAAAGAACATCTTATAAAGCCTGATTCTGGTTTATATGATTTTGAGAATCTAACTTTAGTACATTATGTTAATCAAGCCTTAAGAGCTCATAATATGTTTACTATTGATGTAGATTATTTGGTGCGTGAAGGTAAAGTAATGATTATCGATGAATTTACCGGTCGTGTAATGGAGGGGCGTAGATATTCGGAAGGGTTACATCAAGCATTAGAAGCAAAAGAAAATGTGAAAATTCAAAATGAAAACCAAACTCTTGCATCTATTACTTTCCAAAATTATTTCCGTAATTATCCTAAATTATCGGGTATGACCGGTACGGCCATGACCGAAGTACCTGAATTAAAAGACATATATAATCTCGATGTGGTTGCAGTTCCAACCCATAATAAAGTCACAAGGCTTGACCTTGATGACGAAATTTACGGTAGTAAAAAAGAAAAATATGATGCTATCTTAAAGCTAATTAAGGATTGTTACGATCGTGGTCAGCCTATACTTGTCGGTACGATAAGCATAGAAAAGTCAGAAGAGCTTTCAAGCGTTTTAAATAAAGAAAAAATCCCTCATAAAGTTTTAAATGCTAAGTTCCATGAGCAGGAAGCTTTTATTATTGCTCAAGCAGGTAGGTTTAAGGCAGTAACGATTGCAACCAATATGGCAGGGCGAGGTACTGATATTATGCTTGGCGGTAACCCTGAAATGCTAATAGAGCAGCTGGATAATGATCATAATTACGAAGCTAAAACAGCTGAAATAAAAGCTCAAATTGCTGAAGAAAAGAAGCAAGTTATTGATGCAGGCGGTTTATTTGTGATAGGTACGGAAAGGCATGAAAGCCGTAGGATAGATAATCAGCTAAGAGGAAGATCGGGTAGACAAGGTGATCCCGGTAAGACTAAGTTTTTCCTATCTCTTGATGATGATTTGATGCGTATTTTTGCATCAGATCGTATATCAGGAGTTCTTAGAACACTTGGATTGAAAGATGGAGAGGCTATCCACCATCCGATGATTAGTCGTTCACTTGAGAAAGCTCAGCAAAAAGTTGAAGGCCATAACTACGAGATGCGTAAAAATTTATTACGTTTTGATGATGTAATGAATGACCAACGTAAGATAATATACGAGCAACGTACTGAAATTATTAAATCTAAAGATAGTCACGGTTTCTTAAATAGTACTACTGAGGAACTCGCTAAAAAGATAGTATTAACTTTTATGCCGGTAGGCTCTTATAGAGAAGATTGGGATATAGAAAATTTAAGCGTAGAATTACATCGTGTCTTTTCTATGAAATTTGATCATAATTTAGTCAGTAAAAATGACGTAACGGAAGAAGAAATCACGAAAATCGTTATACAAATGGCTCATGATATATACAAGTCAAAAGAAGAAGCTTATAGTAGTGAGTTAATGCATAATGCCGTGAAGTATATTTTACTAACTACTCTCGATCAAGTTTGGAAAGATCATTTATATAGCTTAGATCATTTAAGACAAGGCATATCGCTTAGAGCTTATGCTCAAAAAGACCCTCTTAGCGAGTATAAAAGAGAAGCATTTAATTTATTCGAGCAGATGCTCAATAATTTAAAAGAATTATTTATTCAAACAGTATATCACTTCCATATCGACTTAAAACATATTCAAAAAGAAGATGTTTCGCTTGAGCATAAAAAACTTCAGAAAAATATGCGAGAAAGTCGGGAGGATCCGGCATTTAGTAAATATAATGCAGGAAGTAGCCTTGAGACTGACCTTAAACCAGTCGTATCACGTATTGACCCAAAAGATAGAAACCCTGATGATCCTACTAGCTGGGGGAGGGTATCTCGTAATGAGCTATGCCCGTGCGGTTCAGGTAAGAAATATAAATATTGTCATGGTGCAAATGAGTAGATGAAAACCACTTTACCTGAACGTTCTCTAAAAATCCAAGCTAGGCTTAATTTTATAGTGCAGCAAATTCTAGATATTGCCCAAGATAAAATCGCTATGATTATCTTGTACGGTTCGTTTGCTCGAGGTGATTGGGTGCGTGATTTACCTAACGGTTACCATAGCGATACCGATATTTTGATAATTCTGAAGAAAGGTAAATATAAAGGATATAGGTCATGCCTAATAACCTAGCATAACTCCCCCATCCATCTGTATAGTAAAAAGTCACCTTGAAATTCTCTAGTTTTTTCAGTAATGATTCTAATGTGCTATCACATCTTGTACCAAACGTATAAGCAACTACTTTTAACGAAATCTTATCCAAGGCATACCAAAGCCATCGTTGTCTGGATTTATTCTGTACATAAGACCATTGTTCATCTATCTCAGGAGCAATAATTACTTTTGTTGTACTGATAGAATGATTTATTGTTTTTAATACTAGATTTTTTAAAACACGGATAACTGTATTGATACCCGCTTTTAATACTCTTACTGTATCTCTAACTCCAGAGCCGTTGATTGACATTTCTACTATTTGCTCCTTAACTCCAGGCTTAGATGCATTATTAATATACTCCAATTGAAAATATCGATTACACCGCTTGCATTGATATCTCTGTTGTTTTGAAATTGAATATCCTGACTTTATTACTTCTTCTGTGTTGTTACAATATCTACACTTAACATCTATAATTCTCTCTTATTACTGTTTGAGGATTATAGACTATTTACTCTAAACTGCAATACGGAGGCACGACCCACAAAATTATAAATAAATAGAATATGACACAACTATTAAATCGCAGTTTAATTATGCTGCTAAAGTCAAATATAATAGTGCAAGATGTACAGTCTTATGTAGTTCAATTTGGTTTTGAAGCTATTTTAAAAGAAGCTATATCTTTTGATAAAGTGGATGTAGTAAAGAGTTTAAATAAATTACGTGCAGTATCTACTACTGAATTATTTTCAGCATCTTCAAATAATGCACTAAAAGTTGCTGAGTGGCTAGTTGAAACAAAAAAAGCAAATGTTAATATGTGTAGTGAGATTTTTAAGGATACTCCTTTAAATTCAGCTGCACGTCACGGAAGTTATAAAGTGGCAGAATATCTAATAGCAAAAGGAGCTGCAGTAAATGGTAACGATAGAGCTTGGCTAGGGTCACCTTTATATGAAGCTGCAAACGGTAAGCACTTTAATGTAGCAAAACTATTACTTGAGAAAGGAGCTGCGGTTGATCAAAGAAAATCCGGAGAAACGCCTTTACATGCGGTTGCTAAAAACGTTCGATATACTTCTAAAGATATTAAGGATGATGAAATATATAAACTGTTAGTATCATATGGTGCTGATACCAACGCAAAAGTAGAATTTAGAGGAGTAGGGTTTAGTATATATGATGGAAAAACGGTATCAGAAATAGTAAATTTTAAAATAGAGTTAGTTGGTGAAAGTGAATAATAACGGAAGAATAATCATTTTCTGAGATATTACTAGACGGTAGTTATTGACAAGTTTAGGAAAAAGTTTTATATTCTTCACAAGTTTAAGAAAAAGTTAATAGTGTATGTCTAAAGCTAAAGCAAAAACAGCTTCCAAAAATAACCCGACTTCTAGGGAACAGGCTAAAGAATATTTTCATAACGGTCAGAAAATCAAACCGGTAAAGCTTATTGCTGCTCAAAATTCCTTTCTAGCTGCTGAATATGAATCTTCCGGGGATTTAGTCGTAGGAAGTAACGGTCAGCCATTGCCTTGGGGATTAGTTAAAAGCTTATCTTAATAATTTTTACTTCCAAAGACCTCACCAATAAATAATAGGGGATGTAGCTCAGGGGTAGAGCATCTGCTTTGCACGCAGAGGGTCAAGGGTTCGATTCCCTTCATCTCCACCAGTTCCTACAAGGGTTTCAGAGCTTTTTGAAATTTAGCAAAAACTTTGAATGTTCCTTTTATGTTCCAAAATGTCTAATTTTTGTATTAAATCTCTTTTAAATTCCGAATTTTAAATATCATCAAAAAAACTAACTTTATATATTTCTTAAATCAACCTCAGCTTATTTATTCATACTTTTAGTTAAATTTCTATTGCATTCTTAAAACTCCTTATTATGATATATTCATATTTTTTTGTTAGTTTAACAAATAATTATTGTAAAATAGAGTTATGAATAAGAACTAATTCATAGTTTAAGTTAATCAAGGGTATAAGTTATGTATAAAGAATTAATAGAAGCAATAATAGAAAAAGGGCCGTGCCTCCGTATTGCAGTTTAGAGTAAATAGTCTATAATCCTCAAACAGTAATAAGAGAGAATTATAGTTAAGGAGTTATGGCAAAAATAGATGTTAAGTGTAGATATTGTAACAACACAGAAGAAGTAATAAAGTCAGGATATTCAATTTCAAAACAACAGAGATATCAATGCAAGCGGTGTAATCGATATTTTCAATTGGAGTATATTAATAATGCATCTAAGCCTGGAGTTAAGGAGCAAATAGTAGAAATGTCAATCAACGGCTCTGGAGTTAGAGATACAGTAAGAGTATTAAAAGTGGGTATCAATACAGTTATCCGTGTTTTAAAAAAATCTAGTATTAAAAACAATAAATCATTCTATCAGTACAACAGAAGTAATTATTGCTCCTGAGATAGATGAACAATGGTCTTATGTACAGAATAAATCCAGACAACGATGGCTTTGGTATGCCTTGGATAAGATTTCGTTAAAAGTAGTTGCTTATACGTTTGGTACAAGATGTGATAGCACATTAGAATCATTACTGAAAAAACTAGAGAATTTCAAGGTGACTTTTTACTATACAGATGGATGGGGGAGTTATGCTAGGTTATTAGACCCTAAAAAGCATATTATCAGTAAAAAATACACTCAACGGATAGAACGAAGTAACTTGAACCTTAGAACGAGATGCAAGAGGCTTGCACGTAAGACAATCTGCTTTTCCAAGTCATTGGATATTCATGATAAGGTTATTGGTACTCTTATTGAACGTATAGCTTTTTAATAGGCGTAACTGCAATATGGAGGCATGACCAAAATGGCTTATTGAACATGAGAGACAGAATTATTAAATAAAAAATCAATGCCTGAATTTCGGTTATAGTGGTTTTAAGAAGTTCGTATAATATAATTATAAATTTATATTATAGGATAAATTAATATGTTTAATGAGCTTCAAATTAATGAGATTCAAAGGCAAGAATATTATCAGGCATTAATTAATAAAGATGACAGATATGAAAATATCTTTTTTGTAGCGGTTAAAACCACAGGAGTATTTTGTAGATCGACTTGCCCTGCACGAAAGCCTAAATTTGAAAATTGTGAATTTTATAAAACTGCTAAGGAAGCTTTGCATGCTTCATATAGACCTTGTCAGCGTTGTAAGCCTCTTTCTCATCCTTACGAAGCTTCAGATTTAGTTCGCACTCTTGTTGACGCTGTTGAGCTTGAGCCTGCTAAGAAGTGGAAAGATAGTGATTTTGATAAGCTATCAGTAGATGCTTCTACAGCACGTCGCCAATTTAAAAAACGTTTTGGTATGACGTTTGTAGAATATGCAAGAGCAAGGCGTATGGGTATTGCGATGAAGCAAATTCGCATGGGTGAATCAGTAATTAATACACAAATTGATATGGGTTATGAGTCAAGTAGCGGTTTTCGAGATGCTTTCTCTAAAATAATGGGCGGACCGCCGACAAAACTTAATAAGCATTTAAATATTTTAAAAGCTGCTTGGTTAGATACTACACTTGCGGCTATGATTGCAATTAGTGATGAAAAGCTACTTTACTTATTAGAGTTTGTTGATAGAAGAGGTTTAGAGCTGGAAATTGAAAGGCTAAGAATTAAGACGAAATCTGCTATTATTCCTGGAAGTACTAAACCGATTTTAATGATTGAAGAGGAGCTTAAATTGTACTTTAACGGTACTTTACAAAAATTTAATACACCTATATATCTTTTAGGAAGCCCATTTCAAAAAATGGTTTGGCAAGAATTAATTAATATACCTTACGGCAAAACACGAAGTTATTTAAATCAGGCTAAAGTTTTGGGCAAACCTACTTCTTATAGAGCTGTTGCAAATGCTAACGGCATGAATCAGTTAGCAATAATTGTTCCTTGCCATCGTATTATTAATAGCAATGGCGAACTTGGAGGATATGGCGGAGGATTACATCGTAAAAAATGGCTTATTGAACATGAAAGAAAATTTACAACAAATTAGAAATATTTTACTTGAGAATGCTACTATTCCTGTGGAACGTAGAACGCTGTTTTTTAAAACTAAGGAAGGGGAGTATGGAGAGCATGATAGGTTTATTGGAGTTAAAGTTCCAATACTGCATAAGCTTGCTAAAAGTTATTATAATTTAGATGCAGAGGATTTAAGTCAGCTTATTGCTTCAGAATTTAATGAAGAAAGATTTTTAGCGTTAGCTATTTTGATTATGCAATATCAGAAAGCACAAGATAAAGAGTTTTTTTATAATTTTTATTTAAACAATATAAAATACGTAAATAATTGGAATTTAGTGGACGCATCAGCTCATCACGTTGTAGGAGCTTATTTATGGGATAAAGAAAAGGATTATCTTTTTACATTAACAAAATCGGAAATTCTTTGGGAGAGACGAACAGCTATGGTTGCTACTTGGTATTTTATCAAAAATAATCAATTAGATACAACTTTTGAAATAGCAAAATTACTCTTAAACGATAAACATGATTTAATGCATAAAGCAATAGGTTGGATGCTACGTGAAGCAGGAAAAAAAGATGAAAAACAGTTAATAGATTTTTTGGATCGTTATATATCACAAATGCCAAGAACCGCAGTTCGTTATGCAATAGAGAAATTTCCTGAAGAGGTACGTAAGAATATTTTGCAAAAAAAATAACTTATGCTAGTATACTCGTTTAATTTGAAAAATTGGCTACGTTATCTTTTGCTGATAATCCTCACATACTAGTATGTACGCTGCGTTTATCAGCTTCAAGATGCCTTGCTCTTTTCCAAATTAAACTTCGTCTAACCAACTCTTCATTTATTAGATGTATATTCAATTTTAATTTAGCAAAGGTATTATTATGTTAAAAACTTTATTAGTCGGTTTTATAACTTTAATTTGTGCAGTAAGCTATGCTGATGACCAAACAGCTCAAAATCCTAATTCTACAAATTCTTCTTCTGATCAGCCCAATGATATATTACCTGCAGAGGCAGCCGTTAACTTTGCCCAGCCTTGGGCAAGACCTACAACAAATGTGCAAGGTAAAGTTAGCAATTCTGCTATGTATTTTACATTAATAAATACTAGAAGTAAGAGTTATAATTTAGTGAATATATCTTCAGATAAGATAAGCGGAATAGAAATTCATCAAACAATTAATGATCAAGGAGTTAGTAAAATGGTAAAAGTCGATTATCCATTTTCAATTGCCGGTAATATTAACGTTGATTTTAAGCCCGGTGGCATGCATGTTATGCTTTATGACCCGAAAGTAGATTTAAACGCAGGAGATGAGTTTAAAATAACCTTTTTCTTCGATGATAACACGACAAAAACGGTTAATGTTAAAGTAGCAAATGATAATCCGTATAATAAAACAGGGAATTAAGAAAAACGTCATTGCGAGCAGCTATAAGCTGCGTGGCAATCTCATGAAATAATAACAAACTCCTGACTCCTGAGATTGCTTCGTCAATTACTTCGTAATTTTCCTCGCAATGACGATAGGCTAAACAATATGACCCTAGAAATTACCGGAAGTGAGTTAATTAAATCTAAACTTATAGATGCTCCCGAACGCTGCGGGGTTTATCGGATGTTTGACGTTAACAAGCAGGTGATCTATGTCGGTAAAGCTAAAAATTTAAAGAAACGCCTTACTAATTACATTAAAAGCGATTTAGACAATAAGACACTTCGGATGATTGCAAATACTTGTTTTTTAGAGTATAGCATCACTAATTCCGAAGTTGAGGCACTACTTTTAGAAGCCCAGCTAATCAAAAAATTTCAGCCGAAATTTAATATTCTTCTTAAGGATGATAAGTCTTTTCCTTTCATCAAGTTACGTTTAGATCATGATTTCCCGCAATTGCTAAAATATCGAGGTAAAACTCTAAGTGACGGGAAGTTTTTTGGTCCTTTTGCTTCGAGTGCGGAAGTTAATACTACTTTAACGGAATTGCAAAAAATCTTTAAATTACGTTCCTGCACGGATAATTACTTTAATTCACGTACTCGTCCTTGTCTGCAATATGAAATAAAACGTTGTTATGCTCCTTGCGTCGGTAAAATAAATAAGGAGGATTATAGGGACTTAGTAGCTCAGGTTAAAGATTTTTTACAAGGTCGTACTAAAGAACTCCAAGAGAACTTATCTAAAAAGATGGAAGAGCTAAGTAGTCAGATGCGTTTTGAAGAGGCGGCAGAAATTAGAGACCGTATTAAGGCACTTAGTTATGTGCAGCTTAAGGCAGGTGTTTCAGATATTGTTAAAGACGCAGATATAATCGCTATTGTAGAAAAGAACGGACATTATTGTGTGGAAGTGTTTTTATATAGGGCAGGGCAAGCATGCGGTAATATTCCTTATTTTCCTACTTCTACTGAAAATAGTACCAAAGAAGAAGTATTAGAATATTTTTTATTACAATTTTATCAAAAACAACAAGTTCCTGCGGAAATTATAATTAATCATGAAATTAATGATAAAGAGAATGTGATAGAGGCGATTAAAAAAATCAATAATATTACTAAACTCAATATTATAATACCTATTAGTGGAGGTAAAGCCAAGCTAGTTCAGAATGCCGCAATAAATGCTTTATTCTCTCTAGAGCAATATTTGAAGAAATTTGCAAAAAATCAAGAGATTATGCTTGAAATCAAAGAGCTATTTGGTCTTTCTGAAATTCCTGAAAGAATTGAGATTTATGATAATAGTCATATTCAAGGTAAGTTTGCAGTCGGTGTTATGGTAGTTGCCGGTAAAGCCGGTTTTGATAAAAAGGAATATCGGGTTTTCTCATTGTCGTCCCGCAACTCTTCATTGTCATCTCACGCCTCCCCATTATCATCCCGCGACTTGATCGCGGGATCCAGTAGTTATTTTTTGGATCCCATGGTCAAGCCATGCGATGACATTGTAGGTGACGATTATGAAATGCTCAGGCAAGTTTTAACACGAAGATTAACTAGACTTAAGAATGAGCCGCATAAATTGCCAAGCTTGATGATTATAGATGGCGGCAGGGGGCATTTAGGCGTAGTTAAAGAGGTAATGGATAAATTTGAAATGAATATTCCTTTTGTTTGTATGTCAAAAGGAGTAGATAGAAATGCCGGTCTTGAGCAGTTCCATATGACAGGTAAAGAAGTATTTACTCTAGATAAAAATTTGCCGGTTATGAAATATTTACAAATTTTGCGAGATGAAGCTCATAATTTCGCCATAAAGAATCATAGACTCGGTAGATCGCGTGCCATAAAATTATCAAGCCTTGATGATATAGAGGGTATAGGTGAAACTCGTAAAAAAGCATTGCTGCACTATTTTGGTTCTTATAAAGCAGTATGTGATTCAACAATAGATGAGCTTACTAAAGTAAACGGTATTAACAAGTCACTTGCCGAGATGATTTTTAGAACGTTGCATAAGAGCTTATGAATAATTACTCATAATGTCCCCACATGCTAAGTATTTTTATAATTTTTTTATCCTCTAATATTTCATAAACCAATCTCTGTTGTAAATTAATTCTTATAGAACGTTTACCAACTAAATCGCGATAAAGTTTTTTACTATTTAATGGCATTGAATTTATTGTTAAGGATTTACATAAATTTTCTGCTTTATCGGCTAATTTAGCTGCTTTTAAATTTTGTATATCTTCAATTGCTTTTTTTGTGTACAGTATAGTATATATCATTTCCATGCTTCTTCATGGCTAATATATTCTTCTAACGGTTCTTTACTAGCTTCAATGATTCTTTTTACTAAGCCTGGTTTAGAGTACAAATATAAAGTTTCTTGTAATCCTTCGTAATCTTGTTCTGATATGATTACCGCATTATTACGTTTTCCCTTTATATAAATAGGCTCATGAGTTTTATTTGTCTCGTCAATAAGAGTAAACAATTTAGCACGTGCTTGCGAGCTTGTGTAAATAGCCACAATATTATCTCTAAAATAAGTTTTATAATCAAGTGTACCACATTATGTACGTAATAGCAATAATTTGTTTGGTCGTGCCTCCGTATTGCAGTTTAGAGTAAATAGTCTATAATCCTCAAACAGTAATAAGAGAGAATTATAGTTAAGGAGTTATGGCAAAAATAGATGTTAAGTGTAGATATTGTAACAACACAGAAGAAGTAATAAAGTCAGGATATTCAATTTCAAAACAACAGAGATATCAATGCAAGCGGTGTAATCGATATTTTCAATTGGAGTATATTAATAATGCATCTAAGCCTGGAGTTAAGGAGCAAATAGTAGAAATGTCAATCAACGGCTCTGGAGTTAGAGATACAGTAAGAGTATTAAAAGTGGGTATCAATACAGTTATCCGTGTTTTAAAAAAATCTAGTATTAAAAACAATAAATCATTCTATCAGTACAACAGAAGTAATTATTGCTCCTGAGATAGATGAACAATGGTCTTATGTACAGAATAAATCCAGACAACGATGGCTTTGGTATGCCTTGGATAAGATTTCGTTAAAAGTAGTTGCTTATACGTTTGGTACAAGATGTGATAGCACATTAGAATCATTACTGAAAAAACTAGAGAATTTCAAGGTGACTTTTTACTATACAGATGGATGGGGGAGTTATGCTAGGTTATTAGACCCTAAAAAGCATATTATCAGTAAAAAATACACTCAACGGATAGAACGAAGTAACTTGAACCTTAGAACGAGATGCAAGAGGCTTGCACGTAAGACAATCTGCTTTTCCAAGTCATTGGATATTCATGATAAGGTTATTGGTACTCTTATTGAACGTATAGCTTTTTAATAGGCGTAACTGCAATATGGAGGCATGACCATTTGTTTTAAATATCAGTTTCATATAGAAAAAACTAATTTTATAACTCATAATTATATGGTAGTATGAGTTATAAAATAAATATTTATAGCTCATGATATGGAATTGGCAGCATAAAGATTGGCCTAACTTTAAATATAATCAGAAACATATATTAGATTTAGAGAAAAATTTTGTTAAAAATAGTGGTATTCTTTTAGGGGCAGCTAAATATCTTTCAGAAGCAGATCAAAATAACTTAATTGTTATGCTTGCAAGTGATGAAGCATTAAATACTTCTGAAATTGAGGGCGAATATTTAAACAGAGCTAGTGTACAATCTTCTATAAAGCGTTATTTTAATATAGCAACGGATAATAGGAAAGCTTCTCCTGCAGAAACCGGAATCTCTGAATTGTTAGCCGGTATGTATTATTCGTATGAGCAACCTTTAAGTCATGATTGCTTATTTTGTTGGCATAAAATGCTAACTAACGGTAGAAGAGATTTAGGTGCTATAGGAAAATATCGTACTCACTTAGAGCCTATGCAAGTGGTTTCAGGTAAATATCATGAACCTACAATTCATTTTGAAGCTCCTCCGTCTAATATTGTACGGCAAGAAATGGATAAGTTCATAAAATGGTATAATGATACTAAAGATATTCCTCCACTTACTAAAGCTGCTATAGCCCATCTTTATTTTGAGTCTATACATCCGTTTGAAGACGGTAACGGAAGAATAGGCAGAATTATTACTATAAAAATGTTATGTCAAAATATAGGGCAGCCGATATTGATTGCTTTATCGCACGTAATAAATGAAGAAAAGAAATTATATTATAATGTTTTAGAAAATAATAATAAAAGTTTAGAAATTACGGACTGGATATTATATTTTGTTGAAACGATAATTAAAGCTCAAGATTATACTTTGCGTAATATAGAGTTTTTAATAAACAAAACAAAGTTTTACGATAAATTCAAAAATATATTGAATGCACGGCAAGAAAAAGTAGTTACAAGAATTTTTGAGGAAGGAGTTGACGGTTTTAAAGGCGGTTTAAGTGCTAAAAACTACATAACTATTACTAAAACTTCTAAAGCTACCGCTACAAGAGATCTCCAAGAATTAGTAGAAATGCAGCCATTTATTAAAACCGGAGAACTCAAAGGAACGAGGTATAGTATTAATTTAGAAAATTTCTCACAATGATAGGTATTGGTGCATGGAACGATTTTTTCGTCATTGCGAGAAGAATTACAACGTAATTCGACGAAGCAATCTCAGGAGTATTATTTCATGAGATTGAGATTGCCGCGTCGCTTCGCTCCTCGCAATGACGGTTCGGGCATATGGCTGCTCGCAATGACGATTCGTCCAAAAATAAATATCATAAGACTCATCATCGTTCCTATAAACACCCCTCTAAGGTTGAAATATTGTAACGATAAAGAATAATATTCCCACGTTAAAAAAGTAGCTGCTCCGCCGAGTGATGATAAGACCATTACGGTTTTAGATGTTCTGATACCGAAAAGCGTTGTTATTAACGGTACTAATATTACTGGTCCCCAGAAACCGGTAAAGAACACTACTAAATCAATTACATTACTAAATTTTAAGGCTACAATTATCGCAAAACTCCCTATTATAATGTTAATAATTCGGGCAATTAATAATAATTTTTGCTGATTTTTAACCTTAAAAATAGGATTGATTATATCTTTAACAATAGCTATAGAAGTAACGTTTAAATCAGAATCGGCAGTAGACATAACGGCAGCTAAGAGTCCGCTCATTACTACCCCTTGAATTAAAGGCGGAATAATTTGGTTGATTAAATAAGGTAATACTAAATTTGACGGTTGGTTTGGATAAAGCTTATAAGCAATTAAACCGTTTAAAGTAATGCAAATCAAGAAGAAAAAATATATAGCGGATTTTGCATATATTGCTTTAGTTGTTTGCGTAGGATTTTTATTAATTAAAGCTCTTTGAATAAATGTAGGATATAGATTCATGACACTAAAGCTTAAAGCTGCTGCAATCGTATAAGAAAGTAGGTTGCTCTGATCAAAATTTGCATTTTCCGTAGGTAGGTTATTAATAAAATCTACAAAACCGATTTTATTTAAACTGATAAAAGTTATGGTCGGTATAGCGATTATCATTGCCAAAAATTGTAGTAAATTAGTAAAAACAATAGATTGTAAGCCGCCGATTGTAGTATATATAAGTACTATACTATAACTTAAAATTACCCCATTTACATAATTTATTTCTAAGATATATTGAAAAATATAGCCGCTTACGCTTATTTGAGCAGCCAAAAACCCTACTGAAACAATGACTGAGCTAACACCGCCGGTAAAACGACCGATGTTACCGTAATATGTACTCAGGATATCGCCGATGCTTTCAGCTCCGTAATATTTGGCAATTAAAGGCACTATATAGATCGCAATTAATATATCTATAGGTATTGTAAGCATCAAAGCATAGGCATAATATTCATGTCCTAAAAAAACCTTTTCCATAATACCGAAAGTGGTAGCACCTCCGACAGAGCTTGCAAATATTGTAGCTATTAATAACAGTTTACTATTTTTCGCTTTACTTTCGACATTTGCATAGTTCTTAAAACTACTATGTTTAGCTCGGTAATATATACCAATGAGTAGAATAGATATTAGATATATGAATACAATAACATTATCTATAGGTATTTTAAGCATAAATTAGGTTTTTGAAATTCAAAATTTAGTGTTAGTCCACAATAATATATATATCTGGTTAAGAATACTAGATTTATAATTATGTATCATAATCTGTTCCAAGAAGTTCAGTATCCGGTGTCCAAATATCTTGGTTGGGATCATATTTATATATTTTACCTTGAGGCTTAATTTCTGTTTCAGTAGTTTTTTTTCTTTGGTGGATAGTTAGAGTTTGATTGAGTTGTAGTTTTTATATTTTTACAATCTTTATGTGTTTTAAAAAAGCCTATTTTAAATTGTGGCATAATTAACTTTTATTTATGTTTAATCTAAGATAATTTTAACAAAAATTAATAAATCAATATTTTTTATATATTAAGCTTTAATTGTATGTACGAAATATTTAGATATGTAAGTATCGCAAGTTAATAGGGTTAAACCTTCTACTATTGCTTGGGCTATCAATAGTCTATCAAAGGGGTCTTTATGGTATAGAGGCAAATTTGCAATATAGATGCTATGTTCTATTGTAATCGGTAATTTTTGAAAATCATTAGCTTCAATGGCTTTTTCTATGTCATTTGGAGCTTCTAGCTTTCCTAAAGATTTTTTAATGGTAATCTCCCATGTGTTTACACTGCTTACGAAAATTATATTATCAGGATTAGCTATAATTTCTGATATTTTATGCGACAGAGTTCTATCATTATTTAACCACTGCAATAAAATATGTGTATCTAATAAATATTTCATCTGAGCCAATTACTTAAAAAACTCCATAAAATCATCAGGCAAATCATCAAAATCCTCTTTTATAACAACTTTACCTTTCCAATAGCCAGGTTTACGCATTTGCTTCTTAGGATTATATTGCACAAGCTTAACAGTAGGCTTGCCTGATTTGCATATAATGACTTCTTCACCGTTTGCAGCTAATTTTATTAATTCGGATAAGTGAGTTTTTGCATTATGAATGTTAACTATTTGCATTTTAAGCCTTCAAATTTTAAACCAATTTAAACTAGCTTAGTTTAGTTCAGTTTAAAGCATATGTCAAGATTTTACGTCATTGCGAGTGACCTTTGCTTTTGGTGTATGGCTCGAGAAGCTTGCTCTATGTCATTCTCAGCTAAAAGCAGGAGTCCATCATAAAGCGAGATAACCTCCGCTTTTAATTTTAAAAACTTGCTGTATTTATAATTTTTTTTGGATTCCTGCTTTTAGCTGAGAATGACATCGATTATTAATAATTTAACTCCTATCTGTTAAAAACGCTTGACTACGTTATATTCCTATAATATCCTATAAATTACCATAAAATCCCAAATTAACCCAAATTATACCAATGAATGTATTTTTATCTAAGTATGTAAATGGTGTGGATAAAAAGAGTAGGGTGTCAGTGCCGGCGAATTACCGTGCGGTATTAGGGAAAGAACTATTTAACGGTGTGATTGCTTATCCGTCTATTAGGAATAATTGTATAGAAGCATGCGGTATTTCGCATATCGAGAAATTAAGGCAGATGATTGAGAGTCTTGATCCATATTCCGAAGAGCGTGATGCCTTTGAGACTATGATATTCGGGGAAGCCGTGCAGCTTCCGTTTGACGGGGAGGGAAGAATTATATTGCCGCAATCTTTAATGCAGCATGCAGGGGTAGAAGAGCAAGCATGTTTTGTAGGTAAGGGAGTGATTTTTGAAATTTGGCAGCCGCAGAATTTTAAAGAATATTTAAATTCCGCTCAAAAAATTGCTCATGAAAAGCGTTTAACTCTAAGGAATGCGAATTGATGCCGCAATCTCATATACCGGTAATGCTAAATGAAATGCTAGCAAATTTAGCTCCAAAAGACGGTGAGTCTTATCTAGATTGTACGTTTGGAGCAGGAGGATATAGCAAAGCAATATTGGAAAGCTGTAACTGTTATGTCACAGCTTTGGATCGTGATCCGAATGTGATTAAAAGAGCTGAAGAAATTAAGCAAAATTACGGTGAGAGATTTGATTTTATAGAAACGAATTTTGCGGATAGTTTTGCAAAGCTTAAGGAAAAAAAATTTGATGGGGTAGTGCTGGATTTAGGCGTTTCATCAATGCAGTTAGATATAGCAGATAGAGGATTTTCGTTTTTACATGATGGACCACTTGATATGCGTATGAGCGGGCAGGGGCTTAGTGCCGAGGAGTTTGTAAATATTGCAGAGGAAAAAGAGCTTGCCGATGTAATTTATAAATACGGTGATGAGAGCTTTTCACGAAGAATTGCTAAGAGAATTGTGGAATATAGAAAAACGGTGAGAATCGATAGCACAGGTAAACTAGCTCAGATTGTAAGGAGCAGTATAGGATTTAGAAAAGGCAAAATCGATCCTGCTACTAAAACCTTTCAAGCTATTAGGATTTATATCAATAATGAGCTTGGCGAGCTTGAGAGATTTTTAGCGAATGTAAAAAATATATTAAAGAAAGACGGACGTTTAGTTGTGGTGTCTTTTCACTCTTTAGAAGACAGGATAGTTAAGAATTTCTTTAAAGAAAATTCGGAAAAGCCGGTAGCAAGGTCGAAATATGCTAAAGACGATATGGTAATTGATCCAAATAAATGGCTTAAGATTATTACTAATAAAGCTCTAGCACCGTCAGATAAGGAAGTAGGGCTAAATATTAGAGCAAGGTCGGCAAAGCTAAGAGCGGCAAAAAAGATACTATAGTCGGTGTTATTCTTGCATGGACCGATTTTTCCGTCATTGCGAGGAAATTACGAAGTAATTGACGAAGCAATCTCAGGAGTTTGTTATTACTTCATGAGATTGCCACGTCGCTTCGCTCCTCGCAATGACGGACCGGGTATCCACGCAGGTAACGCCTACGCGGGAATGATATCGAATGCTTTTAAAAAATTGTCTAAGTATTATAGGAAATACAAGAGTAATTTAGTTATGACTATAAGAAAGTTTCACTATTTAATATTATTGATAACAATTATAGCAATATGTAGTTTGTTTAGTATAAAAGAGCGAGTCTCAACTCTTGATTATCAATTAAGTAGCGTTGTAAAACAGATAAATAGTGAGAATAATAATATTCATATTTTAAAAGCAGAGCAAGCTTATCTACTTTTGCCGGCTAGATTGGAAAAACTTGCGGCAGCTTATTTAAAATTAGAAACAGTTAAATCTTATCAAATGATAAAAGATCCGTTAGGACCAAATATCGATCAAAATATTAAATTTAATCATAATATTAGTATTTCAAAGAGTAGTAAATGGCGTTACAAAAGAATTACGAATAATAAGTATATACAAACTGTTTCGAGTAGGACTAAGCCTTAGACGTCATTGCGAGCGACTGAAAGGAGCGTGGCAATCTCAGGATTTTGGCATGAGATTGCTTCGTCGAAACTTATAGTTTCTCCTCGCAATGACGAGACTACTACCTACTTAAAACACCATAAATAATATATGAAACAAATTTTAGAAAAATGGAAACCTGCAATTAAAAGTTTGATAATTTGGAATGTTTGTAGTAAAAATACAAAAATCCGATTATTAATGGTTATTTGTGGCTTTTCTTTTCTTTTTTGTACTTTATCTTACAGATTGATAATCGTTGCTACGAATGTTTACGATAAAAATATTAATTCCTTTAAAAAAAATCATCAATTTAGAAAAGAAATAGTTGACCGAAACGGTAATTTATTAGCAGTTAACCTACCTTCTGCGTCATTATTCGCTAATCCACAAATAGTTCTCGATCCTGAAACTTCCGTAAAAAAACTAGCAGAAATTCTACCTGATATTAATAAAGCTAAATTACTTGCGGAACTTAAGTCAAATAAAAGCTTCATATGGGTAAAAAGGGATTTATTACCTAGTCAGCAGGAAAAAATAACTAGCCTTGGGTTACTTGGTTTTGAATTTGAAGACGAGCAGAAACGAATTTATACCTTTTCTAATTTATTGTCGCATGTTGTCGGTTATGTAGGTAGAGATTCGGTAGGGCTTAGTGGTTTAGAACTCGCTTACGATAAATATTTAACTAATTCCGATTATGAATTAAATGAACCAAAGAATCGGAAAGAACCACTTCAATTATCTATTGATATCAGATTACAAAGTATTTTAAGTGAAGAGATTGATAAAACTTTAAAGCAATTTAAGGCCATAGGAGCAGTAGGCATTATTGCCGATCCAAATAATGGTGAGATTTTAGCATTAGTAAATAAGCCTGATTTCGATCCTCATCATCCGAGTTTAGCCAAACCGGAAGAGCTGTTTAATATAGCAAGCCTCGGCATTTATGAAATGGGTTCGGTGTTTAAGGCATTAACTATGGCAGTCGGTTTTGATACCGGTGCAATAAATATGAATGATGCTTATGATATAAGCTATATGAAAGTAGGAGGATTCCAGCTTAAGGATTATACACCAAGGCAAGGGTGGCATAGTGTACCTGAGATTTTTCTATATTCTTCAAATATTGGCACAAGTCAAATTATGCTTGAAATCGGTAAAAGCAATTTTAAAAAATACTTAAAGAAATTAGGTCTATTAGATCAGTTACAAATAGAATTACCTGAACGAGGTACTCCGTTATTTCCTTCCGAGAAAAGATGGAATGAGTTAACTAGTGTTACTATGTCGTACGGCTACGGCATTTCGATTAGCCCTTTGCATTTTGTTAGAGCAATGTTACCGGTCGTTAACGGCGGTACTTTATATGACCTTACTTTATTAAAAAGAAAGGATGAAAAAGTAATAGGTACAAAAGTTTTTAGTGAAAATACCTCTATCCAAATGAAGAAATTATTTAGATCGGTAGTAAAAGAAGGTAACGGTAAAAGAGCAGAGGTCAAAGGCTATCTTATCGGCGGTAAGACCGGTACGGCAGAAAAGCTTTCCCAAGGTGCAGGGGGGAAAAAGAAATATCTAAAAAATAGTAGAGCTTCATCGTTTTTAGGAGTGCTACCTGCATCTAACCCGCAATATGTTATTTTTATTAGATTTGATGAGCCGAAACCGACTAAAGAAAGCTTTGGCTTTGCAACGGCAAGCTGGACGGCTGCCCCTACTGCCGGTAGAGTTTTTGAGCGTATGATATCTTTATATGGTTTAGAGCCGATAGAACAAAGTGAAGAGGATAGTTGAGATATACTAAGATAGAACTTCAAAAATTGGCGTTACCCGCATAGATCACTTATGTCATTCCTGCGAAAGCAGGAATCTATAGGGAAAAAGTATAAATAAAGCAAATTTTTGAAATTAAAAGCTGAGGTTATCTCGCTTTACGCTGGATTCCTGCTTTCGCAGGAATGACATTTAGTAAGGAGGTTTTTATGTCAAAAAATAAAAAAACAAATAAACCTAATAGCACTAGATCTATCAGACGTCTTAAGTCTTTTGATCACCTAGCACTAAGAAATAATATTATAACAAAACAACCGTTTTTCTCCTTAAATTTCAATGAACAAGGAGAATTAGAGCTTAGCGGCGATGATAAAAGACCTAACCCTAATTATAGTGAGTTATTGTAGACTCCATATTCATTTTTTAAAACTGTACAAAATAGAAAATTAATTTATATTTTGTAGTGGATAACTGAGCCGTCATTGCGAGGAGCGAAGCGACGTGGCAATCTCGTCAAATATCCTGAGATTGCTTCGTCGAATTACTTCGTAATTCTTCTCGCAATGACGGAAAAACCGGTCCACGCAACAATACACGCAGGCAATGACAGAAAATAAGATAATTCATGTTGAAGATAAAACACGAAATATATAAAAATAGCTTACAAATAATATTAAAATTGCTGTTTGCTTTGCTATGTTTTTTTATAATATTATTTCCGTTAGTGAGTTATAAAATAAATATTCAAAGCAGAATTTTTCCGGCAATGGAAATTATATTTATTTATTATTTTATGTCTTTATATTCCTTAAATATTTTTAGCATATTTTTTCTCGGTTTATTTATAGATCAAGTAAGCGGTATGCCTATCGGTACAAATTCGTTAGTTTTTTTGTCGGCATATATAATATATAAACTCTCTTCAAAATTTTTTATAGCTAAAAACTATTTGATAAATTTTGTTGTTTTTTGTGTTTATTGCTTATTTATATTGAATTTTAAATATTTACTAATAACAATCAAGAAGCTAGAAGTAGACGGATATTTAATAATTTTCTTTCAATTTTTAACAACTATATTTTCTTATAATATAGTTCGTCTTATAATTGACTCTCCTATGAATTACTTTAAAAAGTATGCTAAATAAAAAAATACTACATGGTGAGTTAATTTCACGAAGGGCCTTTATAATTGGACTCGGTAAACTCGGATTTTTATCACTGCTTGGAATAAGAATGTTTTATTTACAGCTTATTAAAAGTGAAGAATATAAGACTTTATCGGATAAGAATCGTATTAATTTCGTTGTACTTTCGCCGACTAGAGGAAGAATTTACGATTTAGACGGCAATATTTTAGCTACTAATAAACCATGTTATCAGCTAGTAATAGATAGGAGCATTAATAATAATTATCGGGATGAATTAGAAATAATTAGTAATATTTTAAATTTATCTCCGGAAAAATATAATTATATTAAGCAAAAAATTAAAAAATCTAGTCGCTACACTCCTTTAATAATACTTGATCAGCTTGATTGGCAGCAAGTATCAATGATTGAAGAACAAAAGCATAAACTGGCTTCAATATTTATCGATATAGGATATTTAAGGTTTTATCCTTTTTCAAGTGTTACTTCTCACTTAATAGGTTATCTAGGTCAAATAAATGAACAAGAGAAGCAAGAGCTAAATATACATAGCTTAAGCGATTTTAATATCGGTAAATCCGGTATCGAAAAATATTACGATAATAAATTACGAGGAGAATTCGGTTATAAAAAAGTTGAAGTAAACGCTTACGGTAAGCAGGTAAGAGAAATAGCAGGAACCCCTACTAAGTCGGGTGAAGATATGTATTTAAATATCGATGCTTCTCTTCAGCAAAATATCCAGCAATATTTAAATCCTAAAGGTTCTTCGGCAATAGTTATGGATACTAGAACCGGAAACATACTAATTTGTGCTTCCACACCGGGTTTTGAATCAAATAATTTCAGTAAATTATCGGAAAATTATTGGCAAAGTTTAATGAGCGATCCCTATAAGCCTTTAATTAATAAGGTAATACAAAGCTCGTATCCCCCAGGTTCGGTTTTTAAAATAATTACCGTACTTGCAGCCCTTGAAGTAGGTATTAATCCTAATAAAACCGTTTTTTGTGACGGTAGTTCTGCTCTTGGTACTAATAGCTTTAGATGTTGGAATCATAGCGGACATGGGACGGTAGATATGATGTCTGCTTTAAAGCATTCCTGCAATATTTATATGTATGAGTTAGCCAGAATAGTAGGTCCGGATAAAATTCTTGAAGTTGCAAGAGAATTTGGCCTTGGTTCAAAGACCGGTATTGATTTAGCTCCTGAAAGTAGCGGGTTTGTACCGTCAAAAGAGTGGAAAAAGAAAAAATTAAAGCTTCCTTGGTCAATAGGGGATAGTTTTAATTTAGCAATCGGGCAAGGATTTTTAGGAGTAACGCCTATGCAGCTTGCAAGATTTATTACGGCTATTGCAAGTAACGGTAAACTATATACGCCTAGAATATTAAAAAATGATCCGGAATTTTATAATGTTAATATTAAGCCTAAAAATATCAAAATAATACAAGAAAGCTTGTATAATACCGTGAATGTTGCGGGAGGTACGGCGTATTATAATAGGATTCTAGGCGAAAATAGGCAACTTGCCGGTAAAACAGGTACTTCGCAGGTGCAAGGTAAATTAAATGCTAAAGACGATTTAAGCCGTGACTCTATTGCCTGGGAGAGACGTAATCATGCTTTATTCTTAGGATTTGCTCCTTATCACGATCCTCGTTATTCCGTTACTGTTTTTGTTGACCATGGAGGAGGCGGTAGTAAAGCCGCCGCCCCAATAGCTCGCAAAATCATGTCGGATGTGCTGGATAAGTATACTCACTGAATTTAAAAATTGTATGTACGTTGCGGTTAAAAGCTTCAAAACCGATTCCTCTTTTTCAAATTGAGCTTCGTATACTTACTATGTATCTTGATGTGTTATTAATTTTTAAATATAGGTCAAAAAGATGGCAAGACTTAATTTAAGTATTCCTGATGAACTAAATAATAGTTTAGCATGGTCAGCAAAAAACTTAGACAGATCAAAAGGATATATAGTACGTAAAGCAATTGAGTATTATCTACAGGAAATGCAAGAAGATATGGAAGACACTAAAATTGCCTTACAAAGAATTAACGCTCCTGATTTTAAAACTTATACTACCGATGAAGTTAGGGTGTGGTTAAAAAAGAAAAATGTTTAAAGTTATATTTTGAAAATGTTATGTTTTTCTAGATTCTAAGCTGTTTGATATGTCATTCCTGCGAAAGCAAGAATCCAGGGTAAAGCACGTTAGGTGTCACCTCGTGGCTTGACCACGGGGTCCAGAAAAAAACTAACAAAGACTGGATACCGCGATCAAGTCGCACAACTGTCCGAAGTTCGAGGAAGCCTAGAAAACAAAGGAATTCTTGAACTTGGATGGGTCGTGCTGGTATAAAAGTATAATATCATAAGTAATAGCTCTTCGTAGTTGTTCAACAAATCTTTTTCTAGCTAACTTGAAACTATCAATATTATTTAGCTTTTTAAAAGTTAGAATAAGTAAAGCCGCTATTAATATTATATAAAACACTACCTTAATACCATTTATATCTCTAGAAAGAAAATGCTTAGCATTTAGGTGTTGTTTGATAAACTTAAAAAATACTTCTATATCCCATCTCATCTTATAAATATCTGTTATCTCAACAGCACTTAGTTCTGTTAGATTCGTTAAAAATACAAACTCTTTCCCATTAATCCGGTGTTTTGTTTTAATTAATCGAAATTCTTCTTTAATCCAATGTATATCTCTGCTTCGTAGATTTACTATATAATCTCCTAATATATCCAAATCTCTATCTGCTTCTAAACCTGCTTCCGCCTCTTGCTCATTAGACTTTATTATCTTGTAATTAACCTTATCATTTAAACGGGTAACAAACTTTATCCCTGCTTGCTTAAACTCTTGAAATGTTTTACGTGCGCTTATCCCTCTATCAAATACAACTATATCTTCCTTTGATAAACTTGCCTCTTCTATAGCGGCTTTAAGGGCTACATCCTCACTATTATCACTAGCTTTATCACCAAAACGTACGCTAGACGGTAGAGAGTCAAATCCTACACTAAATTTTATCTGATGCTTACTTCCTGTTGAGGTCTTAAAACCGCATTTTAACAATTTACTCGACAGCGTTACCAAAGTAGAATCAAATAATTCTATATTCTTTCCCTCATTTGATACTATATCTTTCCCTATACTCTTTCTTAAACTACTAAATATACTTTCATAATACCTATAATCAATCGCTTTAAGTCTATCTGATATTCCGCTCTTGCTTGCTCGTACTATGTTCCCTCTATGGTATACTGTAAATTGATGTTCTTCAAAACTCTCTTCTATCACTCTTAAACTTATCTTATCTTCTTCGCATATATTATATAGTAATATCTGAAACAATGACTTCCCTGTAAGCTTATGGTTTACCTTATCTATCTTATATTCTGCTCCAACTGACTCAAATAAACTGTCCGGTATTTTTGATAACAATTCTGAATATCTTACTACCATATATAACTCCTACTAAAAATAGAAATTATTTTATCACTACTCTACTTATTTTTCAACTTCGGACAGTTGTGTGCTTTTGCTGGGATGACCTTGAGAGCTTTTTAAAAAAGTATTTATAACTCATTAAAAATTTAAGTTATTTTTTACTATAATTTACCATATAACATGGTTAAAATTAAATTAGGTTAAAATATGTTAGAAGAATTAAAAGCACTATTTTTTGAATTAGGTAAAAAAATAAATAGTTGGTCAGAAAAAGAAATATTAACAGCTCAAGAAGAATGGGGAAATTGTACAGCAGAAGAAATAGTAAGTTTAGCTGCTAGAAATGATCTAGTCCCTATATTAGAAGAATTTGTTAAAAATGGAGGGGATTTACATTTTATAATAGACGAAGGTGGCGAAAAAGCAAATTTACTTAATATTGCTGCAGAAGAAGATTCTTTAAATATTATAAATTATTTACTTGATAATAATATTTTTACCGTAAATACAGAAGCTTCTGAAGGAACTCATACGGCTTTTCATTCGGCAGTTGAAGGTAATAATATTGAAGCTGCTAAGCTTTTACTGAAAAAAGGTGCAAATATTAATGCTGAATATTTGAGGCATAATATAAGCTATTCTACTGTGAAAAAACTTTTTGTAATTTATAAAGATGAAAATGGTGTAGAATTTGATCACTTGGAAATGGCTAAGTTGCTTGTTAGGTTTGGCGTGCAAATACCTGATAATATAGATATATTATGTGATGATTCGTTAATACAACACCATCCTACTAAAGGGCCTATTAAAAATTTGCTGTTGTCTATAAAAGAACTTGAGAATTTACAAGGTGACGATTTTATTAATGCTTATAAAACTTCAACTCCTGAAGTTCAAGAAATTTGGGATGCTAGAGTATCGAGATATCATTTAAATAAACTTGCTGAATTTATTGAAAAGAAGTTTAGCAAAGAGAGTACTATAGAGAATACAGAATATGCCGCTCTTAGAGAATATAGCAGTTTATCGAAACATAAACAGGAAGTATTAGAAATACTATTAGCACGAAAGAATTTTAATTCTGATGATTTTGTAAAAGTAGATAATCACATAAAAGATCATTTTTTTGAAATAGCTTGTACAGTTAAAGACCTTACCGGTACTGTTTTTGCAGCAATAGCTAAAGCAGGAATAATAAGTGAGGTCACTCAATATCTACATTTTGAAGATAGCAGCATTAAAATAGCAGGCATGAGTCTAGACAATAATACTGCCGGCGATTATTCTTAATATTTATATTACTTACATAACTTGGTTTTATGTAAGTAATATCTTAGCTCATGTCAAAAAATACTTTATTTTAGTTAGTAATTTATGTTATTAATAATTGAGAATTATTACAGAGGTATATATGTCTAAGAAAAAGCAAGACGACCAAATAATAAAAGAATTAGAAGAAAGACTAGCAAAACTTAAGGGCACTCCTCCAACCCTTGAAGAACTAGAAGAAAGACTAGCAAAACTTAAAGGTACTCCACCAACACTTGAAGAATTAGAAGAAAGATTTGCAAAGCTCCAAGATAGACCTTATACCCCCACAAAAAAATCCGGTTATGACTCTGGTTATGAATCCGATGATGAGGTAGATAAGCTAGTTGAGAAGATACAATCCGAGGTTAAATTAGAACAAAAAAGTAAAGCTCTCAATGCTCAAAAAGACCAAGAAATACGTGATAGGCTAGATAAATTAAGAGAAGATAGCCCTATAACGCAAAAAAAGACACATATAGATCTTTCTTTTAATGATACTAAATCAATAATTACCGATACTATAGATGCTCAGGCAGATATAGCTAGTTCATATGCTAATCGATCTACTGATTTAGAGGAGAAAAAAGCATTATTTAATTTAGCTAACAATCTAACTGAAGCTAGAGATATTATTAGGGATACCCCTCCTATATCTAAAGAATATGAGCCTAAAATATTAGATGTTATTGCTAGAGGACTCGGTAAAATTTATGAAGGAATAAAGAAAATAGCTTCGCCTGCAGTTAATATTATAAAAGAAATAGGCAGTAGTCTTGTTAATTCGATTAAATCACTTCCTCAAAAATCTTCCAAACAACAAATAAAAGAATCTAAAATAAAATTAAAGAAGTTATATAAAACATATATTGATTTGAAAGGAGTAAAACCAAAAATAAAAGAAGAGTTTCTTAAAAAACATTATGAGCAAATTGATCAGCTACAAACTCCTCAGGAAATATTTGTAGAAACTGCCAAAATTACTAAATCTATAAGGATAGCCGGAAAACAAAAGATAAATAATCTTAAACAACAACGAATTATTAATAGAATGAAGAAGCAAAGTCCTGCTAGAAGAGGTAATAGTCCATTGGTACCTTCCAATACTCCTAAGGTTAATAAAGGAAAGCCTTTAAAGGGAAACCAACGGTAATTTCTATGTCATTTCTGCTTTTAGCAGTCTTGTTGCGTGGATCGATTTATGTCATTCCCGCGGATGCGGGAATCCAGCATAAAGCGAGATAAATCGAGCTTTTAATTTCAAAAATTTGCTGTATTTATACTTTTTTTCTGGATTCCTGCTTTCGCAGGAATGACATAGAACAAAAACTACTCCACCCCTTTCATTCCGTTTGTCTTAGCCTTATCAAATGAAGTATCTTTAATTGTTGCTTCGGTAAAATCGGCATTTGTTAGGTCAGAGTTACTAAAGCCCGCCTGATCAATTTTAGCTGATTTAAATATGCTATCTGTTAATATTGAGTTTGAAAAATCTGTTTTAGTAAGTATTGCTGCAGAAAAATTAGCCTCTTTTAAAATAGAATTTTTTATTACCGTATTTGTTAAATTAGCATTTTTAAAGATACTATTTGAAAAATCTACTCCATTAAATACTAAACTACTTAAGTCAAGATTTGTTAAATTTATATTTGTTAAGTTAGTTATTTTTTGCAAATCTTTTACCGAATTTATTACTATATTATTTGGTGGAATTTTGCTCGAATTATCGTTATTTAAAATAATATTATTAGAAACATTAGTATTAATAAAACCGGAATATGCTTGGTAGTTAATATTATTTATTTGTGAATTAGAAAGGACGGAGTTAATAACCGTAGTATTTGTTAGATTAGAATTTATTAGAGCTACTTGGTTTAAATTACCTAAAGTAATTTTAACATCTGAAAAATTTACGTTTTGTATTAAAGATTTAGAAAAATTTACATTATTAAATTGTCCGTTAGTTATATTTGAGTTTATTATTTCACTACTGTTTAAGTCAGTATTAATCACTATAAATTGTTTAAAATCATTATTGCTAAAAATATTATTAGTATAGCTTATATTATCTAAAGTAATATTTGAGCCTTTAGTTTTATTAATCCTTACAAAATTAGCATTACTATTTTTTATTGATAAATTATTAAATTTGTTATCGTTTAGACTCATATTATTTAATATAGCATTATCGATTTTAAAATGATTTAAAACTGAACTACTAATTGTACTATTTTGTAAATCACATTTAGTAAGGCTAATATTCTGTAATGTTGAATCTTGAAAGGAAGCGTATGAAAAGAAAGAGTTATTACTTTGTACGTTATTAAAGTTTACTTCATTAAAAATACTTTGTGTGAAGTTAGAATCCTTAATTATTACTGCTGTTAATTTAGTTTGACTTAGGTCGCTAGATTCAAAATAATTATTAGTAAAATTGGTGTTATTTATTACACTTTTTTCTAAATCCGTACCGTAAAATATTGAATTTGTTATATTAGTATTTTTAAAGCTATTATTCTTTAGGTTAGTTTTTTGAAAATTAACACCGTCAATAGTATTATCACTCCATAATACATGACTAAATTTAGAATTTTCAAAGTTGACATTTATTATAGTAGTTTTATTAAAAGCAGTATCGCTAAAATTTGATTGAACAAAATTTGTATTTTGTAATGTTATATTGTTAAAAATTGAACCTTGAAAGTCAGAATTATACCCAGAAATATTTTTTATTACTGAATCTGCAAAATTACTTTCTTGAATTATAGCATTTGTAAGTATAGCTTTTTCTAAATTACTACCTGCAAAATCAGCACGTAATATTTCGCAGGAAGTTAAATCTATTCCTGATAAATCTTCATTTATTAGCTTTACTCCTATTAATTTGACTCCTTTTAAATTTGAACCGAACTTCTCTTTAAGGTTCACTTTAAGGTTTTTAGAATTTTGCGATATTATATAATTCCGAATTACCGTGCTTTGGCTATCCGTAAGTAATCCATTCGCATCACGAGTAGATTCGGAGCAGCTGCTTAATAACAAATAAATAGTAATTATTGATATGACTTTAAGCATTTGCTTCCTCATATTCTTCTTCATTTATTCTATTTGTAGGAGGTATATGTAAGCTTAATAATTTTAATTTACGATGCAAAGCCGATCTTTCCATACCGACAAATGAGGATGTTTTTGAAATATTATTATTAAAACGACTCATTTGTGCCGATAGATATTGACGCTCGAAAACTTCTCTGGCTTCTCTAAGCGGCATAGATAACATATCAAAACTATCTTCAAGTTTTGTGAGATTAGCACTATTTGCTAATATTTCGGAAGGTATCATATAAGGTTTGATAATTTCATTATTACCTGTAGTTAGCGGATTCATAATTAAAGTCCATTCAACTACATTACGTAATTGTCTAATATTGCCCGGCCATTCATAGGATTGAAGAGCAGCGATAGTTTCATCGGCAAAGTTACGTTCTTTTAAACCTGAAAATTTTGAAAGCTGCTTAACAAAATATTTAACGAGTAGTGGTATATCTTCTTTTCTCTCATATAATGAAGGTACTTTTAGAGAAGATACATTAAGGCGGTAATATAGATCTTCTAGGAATTTGCCGTTATTAACCTCATCTTGAATATTTTTAGAAGTACCGGTGATAATTTTTATATCAACTTTAATATTTTTTCCACAAGGCTTTGTAATAGTTTGATCTTTAAGGAATTTTAATAATTTTACCTGGATAGGAATAGGAATATTACTGACCTCATCTATATATAAAGTACCGTTATTGGCAAATTCTAAGATAGTAGGGCGTTTGGTATTATTTTCCTGCTTTTCTGATTCGCCGAATAATTCTTGATTAATTTTTTCTGTAGTCATACAGGTAGGGCTGAAAATAATGAACGGATTATTAACCCTTTTAGATTGTTTATGAATTAACCTTGCTGCAAGTTCTTTACCGCTACCGACTTTACCATGAATCATTATACGACTGCTAGAGCTAGCTGCCTTTTCTATTTCCATTTTATATTTTAAAGTTACCGAACATCCACCTACTAATTCAGTTTTATCTATAACTTTTGATTTTAAATCTATATTTTCACGTTTTAACTTTGTTACTTCGCAAGCTCTTTTAAGTAAAATAACTAATTTATCATTATTAAAAGGTTTTTCTATATAATCGTAAGCCCCCATTTTTATAGCATTTACTGCTGTTTCTATAGTACCGTGACCGCTAATAATTATTACCGGCATTAAAGGATAGCGTTTTTTAATTATCTCTAAAATCCCAAGCCCGTCAATTTCACTTCCTTGAAGCCAAATATCAAGTATAACTGCAGAGACCGGTTTTTCGGAAAGTATTTTAAGAGCTTGAGTACTATTAGCGGCAACCTTAGGATTAAAACCTTCATCTTTCAAATTTGCAGCAATGAGATTTCGTATACTCTCTTCATCTTCTACTATTAAAACTTCGAGTTGTGACATTACAATTTACCTTAAAAATATTAATCAAAGCCTAAATATATACGTTAATGCTGAATGTAAAAGAAAGCAACATTTTTTTATAACATTTTTGTCACAATAGCTATTTATAATGTAAAGGTTGGCTAAGATTACATAATATTAAAATTATTTAAGGAATTTTAATTAATTTTATTTGCAGTTTGTAGTGTTATAAATGATTATATATAATGAGGGTGTGTTAATACTGAATTGTCATTGCGTGGAAAATTACATAAGTAATTTGACGAAGCAATCTCAGGCAAAAATCCTGAGATTGCCACGCGAACTAAAGTTCGCTCGCAATGACGATTTTAAACCAAATTTTAAAAATTATGCTTAACATCTTTTTAATTATTATTTCATTATTTATTTGCTTAATAACCTACCTATTTATCAAAAAAACAGATATTTTTACGAATCTATTAATTCTAAACAGTTTTACGACTATTGTAAGTTTATTTATTTGCTGTTTAGGCTTATACTCAGGCAATAGTTCATATTTGGATATAGCAATTATTTATTTTCTTCTAAGCTTTATAGCAACAAACGGTTATTTAAAATATTTTATACATGAATCAAATAGAAACAAAACAGATTGATATTATCATTTTAGGATGTGGCTTGAGCGGCATGCTAACTGCACTTTCTTTCGCACAGAAGGGTATAAAAACTACTATATTCGAGAGTAAATCAGTAAAAAGCCAGGAATTCTTTAAAGATATAAGGACGACTGCTTTAACGCCGTATTCTAAAAATTTCTTATCCTCTATTGATATATGGGAAGAGCTTGAGAAGTTTGTGGCAAAAATGCAAGATGTATATGTGGTAGATGATAAGGCGTCAGAGATATTAGATTTACGAAATGACGATGACACTGTACTTGGATATGTGGTTAAGAATAGTGATTTTAAAAAAATACTATTGTCAAAAATAACTAATAATCCGTTGATAACATTAATTGATAATAAGCAATATCAAGAGGTTATAAGCCATAATGACTATTCTGTTATAAAATTTGATGATGATAAGCAAATTAAGTGTAATTTATTAATTATATGTGATGGAGCAAATTCAAAAGTGAGGTCTCATTACTTTGCTAATGAAATAGAAAAACCTTATCAAACTGCTCTGACTTTTAATATTAAGCATGAAAAACCGCATGAAAATTGTGCTATGGAGCATTTTCTGCCGCTTGGTCCTTTTGCTTTGCTGCCTTTGAAAGATCAATATAGCTCTTCCGTAATATGGTCAACTTCCGCTAGCCAAGCTTCGCTAATCATGAATTTGCCTATAGAAGAAGTAAGGTTTTTAACTCAAAGAAATGCCGGTAATTCATTAGGTAAAATTACTATTGATAGTGAGATCAGTAGCTTCCCGTTAAAAGCCCGGATGGCAAATAGATATTTTCATAAAAGAATAGTGCTTATTGCCGACACTGCTCACACAGTACATCCTTTAGCAGGACAGGGGCTTAATCAGGGCATAAAGGATATAGAGACTTTGAGTATGATTGTTAGTAATAACGGTACATTACAAGAATATCAAAAGCTAAGGCAAGAGGATAATTTTATTATGTATAAGCTGACTGATGAGTTAAATAATATTTTTTCAAATTATTCCAAAAATTTAAGATGTTTAAGACAAATAGGGTTTAAGGCGATAAATAATTTTAAGCCTATTAAAAACTTGATTACTAGCTATGCGATGGGGAAGAGGTGAGTGTACTCGGTGAATTTCAAAAATTGGCTACGTCGTTCTACAAGATCTACGGTACTCACGTATTAAGTATACGCTCCGCTCCTCGCCTTATGAACTCCTTGCTCTTTTTGAAATTGACCTTCGTCTACCGATTCTTCATTTTACTTCGAAGTATATTCCGATGTCATTCCCGCGGAGGCGGGAATCCATTACTTTAAAACTTTTTAAAAGCTCGATGTGTCTCGCTTTATGCTGGATTCCTGCTTTCGCAGGAATGACATAGGTATCCACGCAACAATGCCTACGCGGGAATGACATAAAAGAGCGAGAATGACATAGAATGTGAAATAACATAGAACATAATTTTATGAGATATGTATGAGTAAAGGGTCGTGCCTCCGTATTGCAGTTTAGAGTAAATAGTCTATAATCCTCAAACAGTAATAAGAGAGAATTATAGTTAAGGAGTTATGGCAAAAATAGATGTTAAGTGTAGATATTGTAACAACACAGAAGAAGTAATAAAGTCAGGATATTCAATTTCAAAACAACAGAGATATCAATGCAAGCGGTGTAATCGATATTTTCAATTGGAGTATATTAATAATGCATCTAAGCCTGGAGTTAAGGAGCAAATAGTAGAAATGTCAATCAACGGCTCTGGAGTTAGAGATACAGTAAGAGTATTAAAAGCGGGTATCAATACAGTTATCCGTGTTTTAAAAAAATCTAGTATTAAAAACAATAAATCATTCTATCAGTACAACAAAAGTAGGTCATGCCTCCATATTGCAGTTACGCCTATTAAAAAGCTATACGTTCAATAAGAGTACCAATAACCTTATCATGAATATCCAATGACTTGGAAAAGCAGATTGTCTTACGTGCAAGCCTCTTGCATCTCGTTCTAAGGTTCAAGTTACTTCGTTCTATCCGTTGAGTGTATTTTTTACTGATAATATGCTTTTTAGGGTCTAATAACCTAGCATAACTCCCCCATCCATCTGTATAGTAAAAAGTCACCTTGAAATTCTCTAGTTTTTTCAGTAATGATTCTAATGTGCTATCACATCTTGTACCAAACGTATAAGCAACTACTTTTAACGAAATCTTATCCAAGGCATACCAAAGCCATCGTTGTCTGGATTTATTCTGTACATAAGACCATTGTTCATCTATCTCAGGAGCAATAATTACTTCTGTTGTACTGATAGAATGATTTATTGTTTTTAATACTAGATTTTTTTAAAACACGGATAACTGTATTGATACCCGCTTTTAATACTCTTACTGTATCTCTAACTCCAGAGCCGTTGATTGACATTTCTACTATTTGCTCCTTAACTCCAGGCTTAGATGCATTATTAATATACTCCAATTGAAAATATCGATTACACCGCTTGCATTGATATCTCTGTTGTTTTGAAATTGAATATCCTGACTTTATTACTTCTTCTGTGTTGTTACAATATCTACACTTAACATCTATTTTTGCCATAACTCCTTAACTATAATTCTCTCTTATTACTGTTTGAGGATTATAGACTATTTACTCTAAACTGCAATACGGAGGCACGACCCTCGCAGCCTATTTAAGTTCAATGAGCATAGCAAAAAAATAGTTCATCAGTTTAAATATCAGGATAAGACGATATTTGCTAAGCTTTTATATAATAGATATAGCGAGGATATAAAAGATATTGATTTAATCATACCTGTACCTATGAATAGATTTAAGAGGTTACTACGAATGTATAATCCTGCTCATATTTTAGCTATGGAAATTGCAAAAGTTACCGATAAAATGTTAAAAGCCGATATTTTAACTAAATCAAAATGGACCAAGTCTCAGACTTTTCTTTCACGAAAACAACGCAAAAATAATATAAAGGGTAGTATCAAATTTAACACAAAATATAATATTGTAAGTAAAAAAATCTTATTAGTCGATGATGTCGTTACCACCGGTGTTACTATAAATGAATGTGCTAAAATTTTACGACAAGCGGGGGCAGGGTCGGTATATGTGATGAGTGTTGCGATGACATAGTAGAGATTTGTCATACCGTGGCTTGACCACGGTATCCAGTCTTTTTTAATTGTTTTATGGACCCCGTGGTCAAGCCACGGGGTGACACTAGATAGGTAACTTATGCAAAATGAAATGAAAAAAGTTTGTGTTATCGGTTCGGGGGTAATGGGTTCAGGGATTGCAGCATTAATTGCTAATTCCTCTCATAAAGTAGTGCTGCTTGATATTATCGCTAAAGATTCCGATGATCCAAATAAAATAGTAAAAAATGCCGTAGAGAATTTGCATAAACAAAAACCTCCACCTTTGTCTTTTCCGGATAAAGCAAATTTCATTACCATCGGTAATTTAGAGCAGGATTTAGATTTAATTAGGGATTGTGATTTAGTAATTGAAGTTATTGTTGAGAAGTTAGAAATCAAACACCAATTATATAATAAAATTATTCCTTATCTTAAAGAAGATGCAATTATTGCTTCTAATACCTCTACATTACCTCTTAAAAGACTCAAAGAGAATTTACCGGATAATATTAAATCTAGATTCGTTATTACGCATTTCTTCAATCCGCCAAGATATATGGAACTGCTTGAATTAATTATAGACTCGACGGTAAAGTTTGAAGTAATAGAAAGAGTATCAGGATTCTTAACGAAAACTCTTGGTAAGACTATAGTAAAATGTAATGATACGCCTGGCTTTATTGCTAATAGAGTAGGGTGTTTTTTACTTGAATTAGTAGCTCGCAAAGCGATAAGTCAAAAGCTTGATTTTGTAGCTTTAGATAAAATATTTACTACATGTTTAGGGTTGCCGAGTACCGGAATTTTTGGTTTATATGATCTAATCGGGCATGACGTAATGAAGTTAATATCAAGCTCATTACTTGCTGTCCTTCCTGCAAATGATGCTTATCATAAAATATATGTAAATACTCCCGTTCTCGATAAGATGATAGAGAAGAAGTTAATTGGACGTAAAGGTGACGGGGGATTTTATCGCCTATCGGTATCAAACGGTAAAAAGATTAAAGAAGTTATCAATATAAACGATTTATCATATAGCCCTGTTCAAAAAGTAGATATTTCATTTAATAATCTTGACGAGTTACTAGTTAGCGATTCGGTTTACGGTAAATTTTTTACTGAAATTATCACGGAATTTTATGTTTATTTAGCAAGCTTAGTACCATCTGTAACCGATAATATCTATGATATCGATGCTGCTATGAAGCTTGGTTACAGCTGGAAATATGGTCCATTTGAATTATTGACCATAGCAGCTAAAGACGGCTGGAATTCGGTAATTAAAAATGCTGGTTTAAGGCATATCTTACTTCCGCAATATTTAGCCAATAAAGAATATCAAAAAATCGATAAACAAAAATTTAATTCTCACAAAGATCTTTTACAAGAAAGTCAGATAGTATTAGAAAACGATTCTGCAAAGCTAATAAATTATCGTGAGAATTTCATTTTTGTTATTACTACAAAAATGAATTGTTTAAACCATAATGTGTTTTATTTACTGCAAGAAGCAGCAAGTAAAGCCGAAAATGACGGCAAAAATCTTTATATTTATCCGCAAGGAAATAATTTTTCTGCCGGTGCGGATTTAAAGCTGCTTCTTTCCTATATTGAAGACGGCAATTTTCATGATCTAGAGAATTTACTAAAGCTGGGACAGCAAACTATGCTGCACTTAAAATATTCTGGGGTTCATATTATTAGTTGTGCTAAAGGAGTAGCACTTGGCGGAGGATGTGAGCTGCTATTGCACTCAAGCTATATTGTGACAAATCAGGAAATTAACGCTGGACTTGTAGAACTTGGAGTCGGTTTAATACCGGGATGGGGCGGTGTTACTGAAATGTTTGTACGAAGCAAGGGAGATAAAACTAAATTAATTAGAAATATCAGAAATATTATAGAGCAGAAGAAAACAAGTTCAGCCGATTACTTTAAATCAGATTATGATGTAGAGAATATGCACGTAAATATGAATAAGCATTATATTTTAGATGAAGCTTTAAAATTAAACCTATCTAAAAAGATAGTACCGATTCCGCATAAAATTACTTTGCCTAAAATAAATTTAGCAACAGAAATAGATACATTAAAATATAACGATCTACAAAATAAGGTAATTAGCAAATTCCAAAATATTATTGATAAGCATCCTGACACAAATGAGGAAGAGTTGCTTGGCTATGAGCGGGAAATATTTTTAGAACTTGCAAAAGATCCTAAGACTATAGAAAAGTTAAAAGTGATTGTGAAGTGAAAGATTATTAAGATGGTCGTGCCTCCGTATTGCAGTTTAGAGTAAATAGTCTATAATCCTCAAACAGTAATAAGAGAGAATTATAGTTAAGGAGTTATGGCAAAAATAGATGTTAAGTGTAGATATTGTAACAACACAGAAGAAGTAATAAAGTCAGGATATTCAATTTCAAAACAACAGAGATATCAATGCAAGCGGTGTAATCGATATTTTCAATTGGAGTATATTAATAATGCATCTAAGCCTGGAGTTAAGGAGCAAATAGTAGAAATGTCAATCAACGGCTCTGGAGTTAGAGATACAGTAAGAGTATTAAAAGTGGGTATCAATACAGGGTCATGCCTCCATATTGCAGTTACGCCTATTAAAAAGCTATACGTTCAATAAGAGTACCAATAACCTTATCATGAATATCCAATGACTTGGAAAAGCAGATTGTCTTACGCAAGCCTCTTGCATCTCGTTCTAAGGTTCACATACTTCGTTCTATCCGTTGAGTGTATTTTTTACTGATAATATGCTTTTTAGGGTCTAATAACCTAGCATAATCCCCCATCCATCTGTATAGTAAAAAGTCACCTTGAAATTCTCTAGTTTTTTCAGTAATGATTCTAATGTGCTATCACATCTTGTACCAAACGTATAAGCAACTACTTTTAACGAAATCTTATCCAAGGCATACCAAAGCCATCGTTGTCTGGATTTATTCTGTACATAAGACCATTGTTCATCTATCTCAGGACTAACTACTTCTGTTGTACTGATAGAATGATTTATTGTTTTTAATACTAGATTTTTTAAACACGGATAACTGTATTGATACCCACTTTTAATACTCTTACTGTATCTCTAACTCCAGAGCTGTTGATTGACATTTCTACTATTTGCCCCTTAACTCCAGGCTTAGATGCATTATTAATATACTCAATTGAAAATATCGATTACACCGCTTGCATTGATATCTCTGTTGTTTTGAAATTGAATATCCTGACTTTATTACTTCTTCTGTGTTGTTACAATATCTACACTTAACATCTATTTTTGCCATAACATAACTATAATTCTCTCTTATTACTGTTTGAGGATTATAGACTATTTACTCTAAACTGCAATACGGAGGCACGACCTGGCGGCGTTTGAATATTCGCCTCGGTTCAGTTTTTGCCGCAAGGTTGATCTTGGAACGCCGCAGCTCCGCAGTTAAAAATGAATGAAATTAAGGCGGCTTGTTTCTTAATTAAATTATTAATATTTCTTTTTAATTTACTATTTAGAAGAAAGAGAAAAGTTGCTTAGTTTAGAGATTTGGTGAAAGACAATTAATAAAAATTAGTTTTATCGAACCTTTCATTAAACGGCAAAAAGCTTGACTTTGTCCTGTGTCCGCCGTTTGATATTTTTGTAGAAATACTGGAAAATGAAGAATGGCTACACCCGAGAGGAGCCGAACCCCTAACCTTATGATCCGTAGTCATATACTCTATCCAATTGAGTACGGGTGCTGAGCTTGAAGTACTTATTCCTAAGCCTTATTTCTTGTTTGCTAACATACGAAGAAGCATATATAAAAGCATAGCATTTGTCAAGAAACATAGAGCGTTTTTATGTTTCTCTGAATAAATAAAATATAAAAAATTACAATTAGTAGTTGAATTATAATATTAGATATTGTATATAGAGGTGGTCGTGCCTCCGTATTGCAGTTTAGAGTAAATAGTCTATAATCCTCAAACAGTAATAAGAGAGAATTATAGTTAAGGAGTTATGGCAAAAATAGATGTTAAGTGTAGATATTGTAACAACACAGAAGAAGTAATAAAGTCAGGATATTCAATTTCAAAACAACAGAGATATCAATGCAAGCGGTGTAATCGATATTTTCAATTGGAGTATATTAATAATGCATCTAAGCCTGGAGTTAAGGAGCAAATAGTAGAAATGTCAATCAACGGCTCTGGAGTTAGAGATACAGTAAGAGTATTAAAAGCGGGTATCAATACAGTTATCCGTGTTTTAAAAAATCTAGTATTAAAAACAATAAATCATTCTATCAGTACAACAGAAGTAATTATTGCTCCTGAGATAGATGAACAATGGTCTTATGTACAGAATAAATCCAGACAACGATGGCTTTGGTATGCCTTGGATAAGATTTCGTTAAAAGTAGTTGCTTATACGTTTGGTACAAGATGTGATAGCACATTAGAATCATTACTGAAAAAACTAGAGAATTTCAAGGTGACTTTTTACTATACAGATGGATGGGGGAGTTATGCTAGGTTATTAGACCCTAAAAAGCATATTATCAGTAAAAAATACACTCAACGGATAGAACGAAGTAACTTGAACCTTAGAACGAGATGCAAGAGGCTTGCACGTAAGACAATCTGCTTTTCCAAGTCATTGGATATTCATGATAAGGTTATTGGTACTCTTATTGAACGTATAGCTTTTTAATAGGCGTAACTGCAATATGGAGGCATGACCCATTGTGTGTTGCCTGATGTTCGCTTTCGCTTAGTTGCTTACCAACTTTATTAAATTTTGTCTTATCTTCTATTGCCATAAATCCCCTATATTTAATAGTTGTTATTTTATTAAACCATTATTCATCAAGTCAAATAAGTTAATTAAAATTAAGTTAAGTTAAAATATTAGTTAGAAATATTAAACTGTTACTTTAGAGATACTCTATATTGTAGACAAAGTCTTTACATACTTTATAATAAACCAAATGTAGAAATAGAAGATGCATATGAGTGATAAGTTAGATCCTTATGAACAAGATACTAAAGATAATTTTGAAAAGCAGCAAACAATAATAAGAAATAATATATGAGTTTTATAGAAGAATTTATAAATAAAGGATATTTCCATCAATGTACCGATTTGGATCGGTTAACTGCTATAACGAAAGAAACAAAAATAGCGGCTTATATAGGCTTTGACTGTACTGCTACATCGCTACATATAGGTAGTTTAATGCAGATAATGATATTACGGTTGCTTCAGCAGCATGGGCATAAGCCTATTGTGATTATCGGCGGCGGTACGAGTAAAATCGGTGACCCTTCGGGTAAAGACGAAGCACGTAAAGCTTTAACGAAAGAAGATATAGCTAAAAATGCTGAGGGGATTAAAAAATCTTTATCGAAATTTATCAAGTTCGGCGAAGGTGAAAGTGATGCTATAATGCTGGATAACGCAGAGTGGCTAGATTCTCTTAATTATTTAGACTTCCTACGGGATTTTGGTAGTTATTTCTCGGTAAACCGCATGCTAACTATGGATTCAGTAAGGCTAAGGCTTGAGCGTGAGCAGCATTTAAGCTTTTTAGAGTTTAATTATATGTTGTTGCAAGCATATGATTTTTACTATTTAAGCAAGCATTATAATTGCAGCCTGCAGCTTGGCGGTAGCGATCAGTGGGGCAATATAGTAATGGGAGCGGATTTAATCCGTAAAATAAGCGGCAAAGATGTGTTCGGTATGACGACGCCGCTACTTACGACTAGCTCGGGCGCTAAGATGGGCAAGACTGCTGCGGGAGCAGTATGGCTTAATGAAGATTTGTTAAGCCCGTATGATTATTATCAATATTGGCGTAACTGCGAGGATGCCGACATAGTTAGATTTGCCAAATTATATAGCGAATTAACGCAAGAAGAGCTTAATAAGTTTGAAAGTTTAGCGGCTGAAGATATTAACTCTGCTAAAAAACAGCTTGCTTATGAGCTAACTAAGCTTTGTCATTCGGAGCAGGCAGCAAAATCAGCTTTAGAAACTGCGGTAAAGATATTTGAAGAAGGGCAAATCGATGAGAATTTACCTACCGTTGTTTTAGAGCAAGAAGTATTACAAGCAGGTATTAGTGCGTATGAGTTATTTCATGAAGCAGGTCTTGCTAGCTCTAAGTCAGAAGCACGCAAACTTATAAGAGGGAAAGGTGCTAAAATAAATGATGAGGTGGTTGCAGATGAGAATATGATAATTAATACTACTTTCCTACTTGATAAAAATGTTATAAAGCTCTCTGCCGGTAAAAAAAGACATATATTAGTGAGGATTTAAGCGGTAATTCTTGAATATAAAATTAAATCGTGCTAAATTGAAACTATAAAATTCAAGTGGATAGACCTGACTATGTTTCAGCGTAGTATTAAAGAAGTTATAGAGCGGCTTTCTCAGTTTTTTCCTGTAATTGGTATTACCGGTCCTAGGCAATCAGGAAAAACTACTTTAGCTAAAATGCTATTTCCTCATTTACCTTATGTATCGTTAGAAGATTTAGACATTCGATTGCAAGCAAAAGAAGACACGCGTACCTTTTTATCTAAATATCATAATGGGGCTATTTTTGATGAAGTGCAGCATGTACCGGAGCTATTATCTTATTTACAAGGTGTAGTAGATGCCTCGCCTCAAAAGGGAAGATATGTAATTACCGGTTCTCAAAATTTTGCTCTTAATCATAATATAACCCAATCGCTTGCAGGGCGTGTTGGTATGGTTACTTTATTACCTTTGAGTTTATCTGAAATTCAAAAAACGGAAAACCCTTTAACTTCTATATTTAAAGGGGGATACCCTTCTTTGCATAATTTAAATATATCCTCGCTTGATTTTTATCCGTACTATACTCAAACTTATATTGAACGAGATGTACGGCAATTACAAAATATCGGTGACCTAAATCAGTTTCGTAGTTTTTTGGGGTTATGTGCGGGTAGAATAGGGCAGATTGTGAATTTTTCTTCTTTGGCACAAGATTGCGGTATTTCACATACTACGGCTAGGCAGTGGCTTAACATATTAGAAGCAAGCTATATTATTTTCTTTCTCCATCCGTTTTATAAAAATTTTAACAAGCGACTTATAAAGATGCCAAAATTATATTTTTATGATACTGGTCTTGCTTGTAATTTGTTAGGACTTGAACAAGATAAACAATTAGAAACTCATTACCTTAAAGGGGCATTATATGAAAATTTAGTAATTTTAGAGCTTTTAAAAGGTAGATTAAATTTAGGGTTACCGGCGAATTTTTATTTTTGGCGCGATAAAACAGGTCATGAAATAGATTGTGTCGGTGAGTGGGGCGGTAAGATAAAAGCGATAGAGATTAAATTTAACTCCACTTTGCAGAAAGATTTTATTAAGAATCTAACTTATTTTTCTAAATTTGATCCTAATATTGAAAATTATTTAGTTTATAATGGAAAGCAAGATGGTAGTTTTTTAAATACTAATTTAACCCCGTTAGGACAAATCGCTCAGATATTAAAATGACTAAAATAAGGCTTGATGAATATTTGCTGCACAAAGGTCTTGTAACGGATATTACAATAGCACGAAGCTTGATTATCCAAGGTAAAGTACATAATAAGCATGAGCAGTTAATTAAGCCTGGGATACAGGTTAATATAAATGACACCGACATTAAGGTAAAGCTACCGCAGCATAATTATGTTTCAAGAGGTGCATTAAAGTTAATTGCTGCTTTGGATTATTTTAAAATTGATCCCGAAAATTTAGTTTGTATTGATATCGGTAGTAGCACCGGCGGTTTTACCGAAGTATTACTTGAGCGTAAAGCAAAATTAATTTTTGCCGTAGATGTCGGTTATGGCGAACTTCATCCTAAATTACGTGACAATCCACAAATTAAAGTGCTTGAGAAGACTAATGCACGATATTTAACCGATAAGCAAATACCAACGAAGCCTGATTTAATTGTTTGTGATGCCAGCTTTATTAGTTTAACTACTATATTACCGACTCCACTAAATTTAGCTAAAGAAGATTGCATGCTTATTGCTTTAATAAAACCGCAGTTTGAGGTCGAAAAGCATGAAGTAGAGCAGGGAGGAATTATTAAAAATCCTCTCTTACATCAAAAAGTATGCGATAAAATCAAAGATTGGCTTGAGAAAGAGCATAATTTTAAAATATTTGGTATTATAGAAAGTCCAATACTAGGAGCTAAGGGAAATAAGGAGTTTTTAATAGCGGGACATTTTAGGCCTTGATAATTAGATAACTAATCACTGTTTGTCTAGAAAATAAATCCAACAAAAATTATGCAGCATTAAAAAGAGACTAAAATAACAAATAAGATAAAATGCCATAAAAAGTGCTTTCTTAAAAAGTTTATCTTTTATTACAAAATTAAGTAGGGGCTACTAGAAATAAAAGCAAGATACCTAAATTAATAGCCGCTCGGTCAAACAAGAAAGTTTTTTGATCTCGCCACAAAATATACTTATCATATAACCCTAATGATAATAATACGAGGCAAAAAATTCCTATGATAAATAAAATTATATTACAATAAGAAAAAGCTTCCTTAAATTTTAAAAACATATATCTTGTTATAGTTATAAGGAGTTCACTATAAGTAATTTTTTTTAAACTGTAAAGATAGAAGTACGTTTCCTTAAAATTTTTGAGATTAGTATATATTTAAAAATATAAAGTTAAATATTGCTTATATATTCTAATTAGTGTATTTTCATTACGGATAAGCGTTATAAAAGTTATAAAAAGGTGGGTTTATCCCACCTTTTTTGTTATAAATATTAAATATGCAAACTATTGAACAACAAATAACAAACGTAATAGAAGAATCCTTGACGGATATGGGGTTTGAGTTAGTTCTTGTTAAGTTTAAAGGTGTTAACCCTAAAGTAGTCGAGATATTAATTGATAGCTTAAACGGTGAAAAAATATCTGTGGAAGATTGTACTAAAGCAAGCAGAACTATCTCCGCTATTTTGGATGTTGAAGATTTAATAGAAGACGCATATTCTTTAGAAGTAGCATCAAGCGGTCTTGAACGTCCGTTAGTAAAGTTTGAAAATTATAATAGATTTTTAGGAAGAGAAGTTAAAATCAAACTTAAAGAATTATTGAACGGCAAAACTCGTTATCAGGGTAAAATAATTAAAGCCGAAAATAATAAAATATATTTAAAATGTGAAGAACAAGAAGTACTAATTGATTATGATTTAATTAAAAATGCCAATCTAGTTTTAACTGAAGAAGTATTTAAAAAATTGCTAAAGCAATAAGAGATAATGTATGTCTAATATAGGTAATGTAGAAATTTTACAAATTATAGATTCTGTAGCCCGTGAGAAAGGAATATCAAAAGAAATTTTGATTTCAACGGTTGAACAAGCGGTACAAGTAGCAGGACGAAAAAAATACGGTAATGAATATAATATTAAAGCTCAGATAAATAGGAAAACCGGTGAGATAAATCTTTTAAGAATCTTAAAAATAGTAGAAGATGTAGAAGATTACTTAACGCAAATCTCACTTGAAGAAGCTTTAATAAAGAATCCGGAAGCTAAAATCGGTGATGAGATATATGAATATTTACCACCGATTGATCATGCTAGAGTATCGGCTCAAGCTGCAAAACAAGTTATAACTCAACGTGTTATAGAAGCTGAACGTGAAAAGCAATATCATGACTTTAAAGATAGAAAAGGCGAAATTATAAACGGGATAGTTAAGAGAATAGAATACGGTGATATAATAGTTGACTTGAGTCGTGCTGAAGCAATAATAAAAAAAGATCAATTAATTAAGGGTGAGAATTTTAAACCTAATGATCGTATAAAAGTATATGTACAGGATGTAAGGCAAGAAACAAAAGGACCACAGATTTTCTTGTCTAGAGTAGATAACCAAATGTTGGTTAAGCTATTTAAGCTAGAAGTACCTGAAATTCTTGAAGATATTATTCAAATAAAATCAGTAGCACGTGAACCCGGTTCAAAAGCAAAAATAGCGGTATTTGCTTCGGATAGTAGTATAGATCCCGTAGGCTCATGCGTAGGTATTAGAGGTAATAGAGTAAAAGCCATAACAAATGAGTTAAACGGAGAGAAAATTGATATAGTATTATGGAGTAATGATCTTGCACAGTTTATAGTTAATGCTCTTGCACCGCTTGCACCCGGGGAAATTACAAAAATTTTGATTGATGAGGATAGACATAAGGTAGAAGTAGTAGTTTCACAAGAAAATCAAAGTATTGCAATAGGTAGAAGAGGGCAGAATGTTCGTTTAGCTTCTAAGCTTACAGGTTGGAATATCGATATAATGACTGAAGAGCAAGAATCAAAAAGAAGAAACGAAGAGTTCTTAACCTCTACGGAATTATTTATGGAAGCTTTAGATGTTGAAGAAGTTATAGGTCAGCTTTTATCGGTAACGGGATTTAATTCGGTAGAACAAATCGCAACTAGTGAAGTTAGTGCTTTAACAAGAATCGAAGGCTTTGAGGAAGAACTTGCCGTAGAGATCAAAAATCGAGCTATTAATTACGTCGACCTTAAAAATGAAAAGATTATCAAAAAGCTAGAGGATCTGGGAGTTGAGCAAGAATTAATAGATATATTAGAATTACCGCTTGAATTAATATTAAAATTTGCCGAATATGGTATAAAGACCATAGAAGATTTAGGAGAGATGAGCGTAAATGAATTTAAAAATTTAGCTCCAAATTCTAATATAACGGACGAAAATATTAAATTACTGATTAAAACTGCTAGACAGCACGGTGAGTTGAAAGATAGTTAGTAAAGGGTGTATATGTCATTCCTGCGAAAGCAGGAATCCAGTAAAACCGACAAAAAACTTGTTTTTTTAGGTTTATTTTGTCAATATTAAGACTATTTTTTCTGGATTCCTGCTTTTAGCTAGGAATGACATAAAGAGCATTTACTGGTCTACGCAACAATGCCTCCTCGCAATGACGGAAAATTGATCCACGCAGGCAAGGTCCTACGGGAATTACGTTGGTATACGGGATTATACAATTAGTTTTTCTTCGTAATAGACGAAAAATAGAAACACAAAGGTTTTAAATATGACGGATAACCAGGAAATCAAACCCAAAAAGTTGACACTTGGCAATTCAAAATTATTGCTTAATAAGTCTTTTGACTCTCTTACAGGAGCTCAAAGCTTTGTTAATGCTAAATCTAAAACGCTAGTAGAAGTTAGAAAAAGCTCTACCGGTAGTACTACTACCCTTTCATTAAATAAAGAAAGAAATAGCCTAGATCAAACTGCTATTGATGCTAATAAGGAAGAATTTAACAGACGTTTATCTATTCTTAAAAAAGCTGCTGAGCAATCTAAATTAAATGACCCTTCACAAATAAGCACTTTAAGTAAACTTGCAAGTATTAACCAGTCTGCTAACTCAAAAATAGAAACGCTAGAAACTGAAATTGAACAAAAACAGCAAAATACCGAAGAAAATAAAGTAGAAGTTAGTGCTAAAATCGTTCAAGATAATGAAGATATAACGTCACAAATATCTAAAAAGAAAGAAGAATCTTTTGTAAAGTCTCCTTTAGTAGGAATGCGAACACGTTACGGGATAGAATCAGAGAAAGAATTAGATAAAACAGTAGATAATAAAGTAGTCGCACCAAAAATTAAGCTAGAAGAACCGAAAAAATTCAAAAAAGCCGATCTTTTCAATATGCTTGGCGACGACGAAAGCGGTAGCGGTAGAACTAGAAGTCTTGCTTCTATAAAAAGAGCTAGAGAAAAAGAAAAGCGTAAATTAGTATCACAAACACCTGAGAAAGTATATAGAGAAGTGACGATACCGGAAGTTATCGGAGTCGGCGATCTTGCAAATGCTATGTCTGAAAGAGTAGCAGATGTAATTAAAGAATTAATGAAGCTCGGTATTCTTGCAAATGCCAGCCAAACAATAGATGCCGATACGGCGGAACTAGTTGCAACAAATTTAGGGCATACGGTAAAAAGAGTTCAAGAATCGGATGTTGAAAATGTTTTAATTAGTGATGATAAGGTTGAAGATTTGAGAACGCGTGCTCCGGTTGTTACAGTAATGGGGCATGTCGATCATGGTAAAACATCATTACTTGACGCGCTTAAATCTACGGATATTGCTGCAAGTGAAACTGGAGGAATTACCCAGCATATCGGGGCTTATAGAGTAACTCTTGCAGACGGTAGAGCGATTACTTTTATTGATACTCCGGGTCACGAGGCTTTCTCGGAAATGCGGTCAAGAGGTGCTAAAGTAACGGATATAGTTATTATAGTAGTCGCAGCAGATGATGGAATCAAAACGCAAACGGTTGAGGCAATTAATCATGCGAAAGCAGCGGGCGTTCCTATAATTGTAGCTATTAATAAGATTGATAAGCCTGATATTGATATTGAGCGTGTAAAGAACGAATTATATGTCCACGAAATTATAGGCGAAGAGGCAGGGGGTGACGTTATGGTTATTCCTATCTCGGCACTAAAGAAAATTAACTTAGATAAACTTGAAGAAGCAATTTTATTAATTGCAGAAATGCAGGATTTAAAAGCGAGTCCTTTTGGTTCGGCTGCAGGTAGCGTAATCGAGTCAAAAATCGAAAAAGGAAGAGGAACGCTAACCACTATATTAGTTCAACGAGGTACTTTAAGAAACGGTGATATTATAATAGCAGGTAGCTCTTACGGTAAAGTTAAAAAGATGACTAATGATAAGGGATTAGAAATAGTGGAAGCAACACCGTCTATTCCTGTAGAAATTCAAGGTTTAAATGAAGTACCTTTTGCTGGCGATAAATTTAACGTAGTACAAAACGAGAAACAAGCAAAAGATATAGCCGAATATAGAATGCGTCTTGCTAAAGAAAAGAAAATATCTATTGCACCGCGTTCAAGTTTAGAGGATTTGTTTTTAAAGGCTTCCGGTAATAGTAAAATTAAGGAATTACCTTTAATTATTAAAGGTGATGTCCAAGGGTCGGTTGAAGCTATTTCAGGTAGCTTATTAAAATTACCAAGTGATGAAATAAAGCTTCGTATACTTCATAGCGGCGTAGGTCCGATAACGGAATCCGATGTATCTCTTGCACATGCTTCTTCAGCTATTATTGTCGGCTTTAACGTTAGAGCAGGGACAAATGCTTTAACTGCAGCAGAAAAAGAAAAAGTCGATATTAGATATTATAGTATAATATATAATTTAATTGATGACGTAAAAGCCATTATGAGCGGTATGCTTGATCCGATCGTTAGAGAGCAATATATCGGAAGCGTAGAAATCAGACAAATATTCAATATTACCAAAGTCGGTAAAATAGCCGGTAGCTATGTAACTAAAGGGATTATTAAGAAAGGAGCGGGCGTACGCTTATTACGTGATAATGTAGTCATTCATGAAGGAAAACTCAAAACTTTAAAACGCTTTAAAGATGAAGTTAAAGAAGTTAGAGAAGGATATGAGTGTGGTATAGCATTTGAAAATTACGAAGATATTAGAGAAGGAGACACAGTTGAAGTTTTTGAGCTAGTTCAAGAACAGAGACAATTATAATATACTCTGCTGCTTTCAATAATTGAATTTCATTTTATCAAGGATTCGCATCCTCACCTATTAAGTATAGGCTGCGGGTGCTCACCTTTCAAAATAAAATTCAATTATTGAAAGCAGCAGAGTATATACGAAAATCAACTTCAAAAATTGGCTATGTCATCCTACAAGTACTGCGGTACTCACGTGGCATTGTTGCGTGGATCAGTTTTAGCTCTGTCATCCCGTGGCTTGACCACAGGATCCAGTTAAAAGTACTAAAATTATTAGTATTTTTTATTGTTTTTATGGACCTAGTTAGCAAGCGAACTAGGTGCCACAGTGGGTTTTACTAGTCCACGCAATAAGATCTGTCCGCCTACGCAGGAATAACATTTAGTAGAATATCTCTCTTTGATAAATTAATCAATTTTAAGCAAAATATAATAAAAAAGTTAATAATTATTAGTCTTTATCTTGACTTCCTCATAATTTCTATTATAATGCAACGCTGATTATTATAATAAGAAATGAGGAAGAATTATGGCAATAACATCAATTTTTAATAAGTTACAAAATTTAATCCCACATAATACTTATCCAAAGCCAGCCTCTTATCTTGCCAACGATGAATTTAATTATCGTTCAAATGAAGAATTAAAAATTTGGGGGTATAAAGATACTCTAGGCATCTCTCAAATCAAATATACTGATATTATGAATGAGCTTGATGGTAGCGAAAAAGTAACTAACACAGCTGAAAGTAAAGGCTTTTTCAGTACATTTAGTTCATCATTAAAAACAGTTTATGATTTTGGAGTAAAGAGTTTTAATATTATAAAAAATACATCTAGTATTCTTTCTTCTAAAGTTGCTGAAACTTTTAATCTTGTGAGTAATAAAGTTTTTTCTTATTTAAATAATGAAGCTGAAGAAACATTTAATCTCTTAGATCAACTTGAAACTCTTTCTGATAATGAGTTAGTAGAAGAAATTTTAAACACGCCTGAAAATGAATTAGATGAAGTGTTTGAAAAGATGACATATGAAAAATTGGCAGAATTAATTAATAATATTTCCGATGAGCAAGCACAAAAATTAGTTAATTATATTTTGCCTTGGCATCTTGAAAAAGTAATAGATTTAATTACACAAGATAAGTTGGATAAATTATTTAATGAAAACCCTAATAATCTTTCTTTAGAAGAACTTACCGAGCAGGAACTAAAAAAATTATCAAATGAGGGTATTTCTGATGAATGGCTTGAAAATATAATTATTTTAGCAGGAGAAGAAAAATTTGCAGAAAAGCTTGATATTATTCCAAATGATAAATTAGCAATGATAATTAATACCGCCTTAGATGAAGATTTAGAAAGAATCGTCGATAGTATATCAGATCAAAACTTATCAAAGACATTGTCAGAGATATCATCTTTATTACCTGAAGAAAAATTTAAACAAATAATGATCTTAATTCATGGTGCAGAGGTTGTAGAGCAGCTTGAAAATCAACAATTATTAGAAGAAATTATAAATACGCCTGATAGTGAATTAGATAAAATTAAGATTACATATGAAAAATTGGCAAAATTAATTAATAATACTTCGGATGAGGATTTAGAAAGAATTGTTGATAGTCATAGTTTATCAGGATCGTTAGTTCAACAAATAATAACCCTTATATATAACAAGAAGTGTGCAAAGCAAGAATCAGATGAAGTATCTGATAGTGATTCCGGGTTCTCTGATTATAAAGATGAAATAGAAGTATCAGGCAATCAAGTAGGATTTTCTAATAGTGATTTTACTACGAAGTTATCAGGTAATGATTTTGGATTCTTTGATTATGAAAGTGATGATGTAGTATATTTATAATAAAGCTCTTATGTCAACCTATCTTATGGTAGACAAAAAATGGATTACTGTTTTTAGCAGCTTTGTTGCATGGATCAAAAAACCTACTGGGTGTCATACCGTGGCTTGTCCACGGTATCCAGTAAAATAACTAAAAATACTAATAATATTAGTATTTTTAACTGGATCCCGTGAATAAATCACGGGATGACAAAAAAACTGAGCCATGCAACAAGGTTGCTTTTAACTAGGAGTAGGAGCGACATAATTTATTGCTATTTTTAGCATCAGGCGGGCGTATATAAAGCGGTTCGATAGAGCTATTTAACTTCATACCGCTCGATAATCTACTAGCAATATATCTACAAATAACCCATGCTTTAACTCGTGCAAAACGTGGCAAGGTTATTATATTCGGTAAATGTATAATTTGAGGATATATAAATTCAAGCCCACTACCGCAGCAAACTATATTCCCTTTCTCATTTGCAAGCAGTTTTATAGCGTACTCGAAATCTATCAATAACGGCTCTTCTATTTTTTCTGATTTATGAAAAACTTGCATATAAAGCTGTGAGCGATAAGCGTTTAAAAAGACATATATTTTATCATAATCTTTAACTTGAGTTATGGCTCTAAAGTAGGCATATTCAAAATTGCTAACCGCTACTGCTTTAATATTTTCCTTGGCAAACAATATACCTTTAGCACTAGCAAGTCCTATCCTAATACCTGTAAAGCTACCAGGACCTAGAGTTACCGCTAAATAATCTAGATCATCATATGAACATTTAGCCGATTTCATCACGTCTTCTATCATCGGCATGAGATTCTCTGCTTGCATGGAAGGGCGTAATTCTTCTATATATGCCAGAATATTCTCATTTTCGGATATTGCTACCGATGCAGTATTATTGGCTGTGTCAAATGCTAGTATTTTCATAGGTTATTATTTGAATAAGTCACTATGGGTGCCGAGTGTACCGGAAAATTTTTAAAAAATCTCTTATGTCATTCCTGCGAAAGCAGGAATCTAGGCTAAAAAAGTCTTTTTATTATGTTGTTTTCTTTTTGAGTAAAGCTTTTAAGAAGCTTTACTCAACTGGATTCCCGCTTTTAGCTAGGAATGACATAGAATAAAATACTAGAAGTTTGCAAAATCATATTAAATTAAGTTTTTTATACATTTCTTTATATGAAGAATATTTATTAATATTTAAACCTTTTGCTGATTCTTCTAATATTTTAATTGATTCTGCATTTAATTCTTTTTCCTGTTCTATTTTATGATATATCGCTTCTCTTACAAAATTCATAATAGTATCATTTTTATGTGCAGTATGAACTTTAAGAAAATGATGTAATTCGTTTGGTATATCTATGCTTAGTCTAGTCATATTACGTACTTATTTAAGTAATTACTTAAATAAGTATATCATTAAAAAAGAAAAATAAAAGTAAAAATATAGCCTCTAAAAATTATTTAAAATATACTCCATAAAAATTTGGCGTGCTTCAGCCTGTCTATTATTATGAAACAAATACCTATTAAAAAAATAGTTTGTTAAGGTTAAAGCTTGTCTTTTTTCTTCTAATGTAATCTTACTATCATCTGAAAGTAAAAATTTTGGTAAAATCAACAATTTATCTTTGTAAGGCTTCCCTACTTCATATGATAATGCTCTAGCTGATTTAGGTGATACATAGGTTAAATCAGTTGTAACATGAGTCACGCCGCACTTGGTAAGATCAAGCTTATAACCCGTCTCGGCAAGTAAAGCTAGCTCAAAATTAATATAATCACGAAAACAAAAATTCTTTGATAAATTATCTAAATAGTTAATTAGAAATGAAAAAAAATTAGAATGTTCTTCTCTTTCATGAAATAACTCTTTGATTAAAGATATAACGGAATTAAAGGCATATAATTTAGCTTTATTTATGATAAAATAACCGGTGTAAGATTTGATGAGTTCGCATTTAGCCATGCCGATATGTTCGTGTAGTCTTGCCTGCCAAAGAAAATCTACAATATTTCCTTCTTGATATATAAATTTGCTTTTTTTAGAAGATTCTTTTACAACTCCCGAATATAAACCATGATTTTTAGTAAAAACCGTAATAATAAATGTATTTTCTTTCAAAGGTTTTTTAGCAATTATTACTCCTACATCTTTGATATTCATAGTTTTTTATTAAATTTTTGTCATTGCGAAGAAAGTTTGCTTGTGCGGATCAAAAAACGCATTCGGTGTCATACCGTGGCTTGTCCACGGTATTCAGCACAACAACTAAAAATACTAATATTATTAGTATTTTTAACTGGATTCCGTGAATAAATCACGGAATGACAGAAGTGGAGCTGGTCCACGCAGGCAACACCTCTAGCCACTCAGCTTATGACGGCTTGATATCCCCCCAACACTCTCTTAGCTTCCTTAGAATAACCTGTATAGACTATATTTTTATACCCTAGTTTGATTGCAGTAAATAAAGCAGGATGGTCATCACCTACATCTGCAATAAGATCTATAGCTTTTTCCGGAAATTCTATGCTTAAAGTTTTAAGCATTTGATCAATTACTAACATACCATAATATTTCACGCTTCCACTTGGAGTAGTTAACACAAATTTTCCTTTTTCAGAAGATAAAAAATTTCGTGCTTCTTCCAAATTTCTTACCTCATAAACTAGAGTATTTTTATATTTTTTTTTCATTTAATTAGCTCTTTTAGGTCTTTCAAATGAGAGACGGAAGATATAAAGTCATACGTTAAATTCTCAAGCTTAGAACAAATAATTCTACTAAATCCAAGCTTTACGGCTTCTTTTATTCTTGTTTCTGCTTTTGCAGTTTTTCTTATCTCACCCGATAAGCTTATTTCGCCGAAAAAAACGCTTTGTTCAGGAACCGGTTTTCCTGTTGTGGCAGATATTAAGCTCGCTGCTACTGCGAGGTCCGAAGCAGGATCGGCAATTTTAAGCCCTCCAGCGATGCTTAAATATACTTCATAATTAGCAAGATTAAGTCCTATCCTACTACTAAGCACGGCAAGTATCATTGATAATCTATTAGCATCCCAGCCTACCGCAGAGCGTCTAGGAGTTACCATATTTGAAGGTACTATGAGGGCTTGTACTTCCATAAGTAACGGTCTTGAGCCTTCAATTCCTGCAAAAATAGACGTACCTATAACGTTCTGTTCTCGCTTCATCAAAAATAGTTCAGACGGATTTGTTACTTCAATAAGCCCGCTACCGCTCATCTCAAATACTCCTATTTCACCCACACCGCCAAAACGATTTTTATATGAACGTAAAATACGGAAATGATTATTATGATCTCCCTCGAAATATAGCACGGTATCAACTAAATGCTCAAGTATCTTAGGACCTGCTAGCTGACCGTCTTTAGTTACGTGACAGCTTAGTAAAATAATTATATTGTTTTGCTTAGCATAATTAACAAGCTCATTTGCACATGTACGAATTTGTGAAACAGTGCCTGGAGGCGAGGATAATTCTTTTGTGGTAATTGTTTGAATAGAATCAATCACTACTAAATCAATATTATTTTTATTAGCTTCTATACTCGCAATAATATCTTCCAAATTAGTGGCTGCTAAAATATCGGTATTATAGTTAGTTAGATTTAACCTTATGGCCCTTAATTTTATTTGGTCTAATGATTCTTCGCCCGTTATATATAAGCAATTCATCTTTGATGCAAAGTTACTTGCTGCTAGTTGTAGTAACAAAGTAGATTTGCCTATGCCAGGGTCTCCTCCTATTAATATAGCAGAACCAAGCACCAAACCGCCACCTAGTACTCTATTTAATTCGCCTATAGGGGTAGGGATGCGTAACTGTTCGGCTACGTGACCTGAAAGCTTATCGAAAGCTTGTTTGCTACCTGTTTTAACAATTGCTTTATTTGTGCTTACTATCTCTTCGACAATACTACCCCATACACCGCAGTCAAAGCACTGCCCCGACCATTTAGGACTAGTATTTCCACAGTTAGAACAGATATAATGCTTCTTGTCTTTGGTCATGTTTTACTTTCTAGTGATGATGAGTAATATGGCAGCGTCATTGCGAGCGCCTAAAAGGAGCGTGGCAATCTCAGGATTTTGGCACGAGATTGCTTCGTCGAAACTTACAGTTTCTCCTCGCAATGACGTTTCTTTAAAACTAACAGCTTACTCTTACCATATAGTTTTTCACGTAAAATTTCAATATTTTCATCTAAAGCATAATCATCTAGTTTAGCCATCTCAATAACTATGATAGTACCGTCTCTAAGCCAGTTATTTTTTATCAGCAATTTCATTACTTTGGTTACTATATCTTTATGATAAGGGGGGTCTATAAATACAAGATCAAATGATTCATTTGCTTTCGGTAGATTTAAAGCATTAATATTAACCAAATTAACATTATTTTCAATGTTTAGAGATTTAGCAAATCCTTCTGCTATTTTTAATGAGGATGTATCAATATCAATTAAGGTAGCAAAACCTGCTCCTCTTGATAAGCTTTCAAAAGCAAGACTTCCGCTACCAGCGAATAAATCGAGTATATGAGTATTTTCGTTAAATAATTTATTACCGGTAAACTCGCCGGAGGTTAATATACTAAATATCGCCTCTTTGAGCTTGCCTGTAGAAGGGCGATATTTGATATTTTTAGCGGTAGGTATAATTTGGTTTCTATATTTACCGGATATTATTTTTAACACTTATTTAGTTATATGCTTCTTTTGTTGAATTTGGTTTTTTTTTCGTCTTTTATTTTTTCGACAAATCCTTTGCCTTTAGTGTTAGGCTTAAATTTTGCTGCAAATTTACCAGGCTCTGTTTGTTGTTTTTCTACAGTTTTATCTTTCTTTTCTTTTATTTCTACTTTTGGCGTTTCCTGGTTTAAATTATTTTGTGCTTGTTTTAAAATATCTTGTTCTTTAGCTTTATCAATATTATTATTTACATTATTTAAATTTTCTTCTCTTTCCTTAGATTTTTCTGTCTCAGCTTTTTGTCTTGCTTGTTGTTTTTCTGTTACTAATTCATCAATATTTTCAGGAGGTGGTGAGATATATTTATCTATACTGCTAGTCAAATTTTCAAATGATTTCTGAAGATTGCGTAAAGGTTTTTGAGTAAGTTTATAAGTTCCGGTAGCGACTAGACCTCCGGCTAAAATACCTGCTCCTAGAATAACAGCTTTAGTAGCAAGGGCCGTGCCGGTGACCAATAATACAGGCATCGCTACGAAAGGTGCAGCTGCTACTGCAAGACCCGCTACTACGGCAAGTCCTACTAAAAATTTCTTACTTGCTAAAAAATTTGTTACGCTGCTAATTCCTGATGTAGTAGTTTTAGCAATTTTTGTACAAAACTGTCCTACTCCGGTTTTCAGAAACCAACCGCTTTTTTCTCTTGCATGAATTTTATCTTGTAATTTAGCATGTTCGTTAACATTGACAGATGTTTTTTTACCGTCTTTATCTTGATGATCTAAATTCCCTTTAGCCTCACCTTTAGTATCATTCATCTTTGTAGCATCATCGATTTTTGCTTTATCAAAATCTGCTCTTTCTTTATTAATTCCAGCTAGATTTGCTGCTTTTAGATTTGCTTGTTTTAGATTTGCTTCTTTAAATATAGCCTCGGCTGCTTCTACTGCTTGCATATCGGCATTTTCAAGCACCGCTTTAGTGAAATCAGCTTTAGTAAGATCGGCACGCTGCATAATTGCATTTTTAAAGTTAGCTTCCTTAGCATTAATATTTTTAGCAATAGCATCAGAAATATTTAATCCTTCAGCTTCTGCTTTTTCTAAAGTAGCATTACTTAACTTAGCAAATTGTGCAGTTGCATTAGTAAGCGTAGCGTTTGTAAGATCGGCATATTCAAGATTTGCTTTATCAAGCTTTGCTTTTGTTAAATCAGCGTTCCTAAGTTTAACACGCTGCATTATAGCTTCTCTTAAGTCAGCTTCTTTTAAAGATAGTATATTTTCAAATTCAGCATCGCTAAAATAGGCATTCCTTGCAGTTATGCCTTGCATGTTACATTGCTCTTTGAATTTTGCTTCTAACGCATGTGCATTATTCATAAAAGCATTTTCAAGATCAGTAGAAACGATATTTGCTTGATCTAGAAGTGCATTATTTAAAACTACCCCCTGCATTTGAACTCTTTGCATATCTGCATAAGCAAGTGATATACCGGTAAGATTCGAGTTTTTCCATTCTGAATCTTTAATAATTAACTTTTCAGCATCGGCATTAACCATCATAACAGCATTAAATTTGCTATTTGTTACTTCTACTTCAGATAAATCTACTTTAGGCATGTAAGCTCTCGACATATCACTATTTTCAATTTTACTCTTTTTAAGATCAGCAAAAAGAAATCCTGCGTTACGAGCATTAACATTTTGAAAAACGGCATTTTGTAAATTAGCTCCTTCAAAATTAGCAAAATCTAAATTACAATTTGAGATATTAACATTTTCTAAATTAGCTGCAACAAATAATGTATTCTTCAGGTTAAGATTAGTAAGAGTTCTACCCGATAAATTAATTTCTGAAAGATCAGGAACTATATTTAAATCTTCTGAAAGATTTTTTTGCTTTCTAACAAATTTGGTAAGAGATAATTTTGTATCAGAGTGTTTTGCTGCTTCAGCTAAATATAGATCAAATTCAGCAGAAGTTAATTTTATATATTCTTTCGGTATATCACGCTCTTTGGCAGTCGAACCTATAATATATGATGGGTCTAGTTTTATTTGTATTTCTTCATTTTTTAGCTGCTCAAAAATATCTGCAAGACCGTTACCGCAGAACATTCTAAGATTAGCTAAAGCATATACTTCAGTTTCTAGTTTATTTACTTCATACTGTAAGTTATTGATTTTTACTAGTTCATTGTGTCGATTTTGAGCAATAGTTTCGGCACTATTCCAAAAAGCATTTAAAAAATTGGTAGCAATCCCAGGATTATCTAGGTTTTGCTTTAGAGTTTCTAACTCTTCTTGCTTAGTTTTTAGTTCTTTGGATTTAACTTCCCATAAAGTTTTTTCGTCTTCAGTAGCTAGAATATATTTCTTTTTGTTTGTAACTTCATCTATAACTATTTCTTTTATACGCTCTTTTTCTAAATCCTTATCTATATATTTATTTAATCTTTCAAGATCTGAAAAAGATAGTTTTATATCTCGTATTTTATCTTTTAGATTGGGGATTTTATAGTTATCATAATCATAATCTTTATAATTAAAGTCTGTGTAATGAAGATTTGCTCCTCTAAAGTCGGTACCGATAAATGTACAATCATTAAATTTTACATTTGTTAAATCTGAATCACATAATATGGTATTTGTTAAGTCACAATTATTAAATATAGCATCTGTTAGTATTGTACCTTGGAAATTAGCATTGGTTAAATCTGCGTTAATTTCCATATTTTCTAAACTAGTGATAATAATTTTATCATTATCTTCAGCGAAATATTTATTTTTGATAAAATCATTTAATGAGACACTAGGGTTATCTTTTATATAACCAAGATAATCGTTTAAGTCTTTTTCTTCACATTTATATATATTAAGATTTGTCATATGTTTTCTATATGATTAGTTAAAATGCGTTAATAATAACACATTACTAATTATTTTCCCAGTATTTTATTATTTATTTCTTTATAAGCTCCGGGTTTTAGATTATCTATTGTAAAACTACCATATTGAATCCTAATTAATTTGTTAACTTTTAGTCCAAAATACTCGAATATTCTTCTAATTTCCCGATTTTTTCCTTCAAATAAAACTACTTCAAACCAAGAATTACTCTTATTTTGCTTAAGTAACTTTATCGAATGAGGATTATAAAATATCCCGTCAATTTCTAAATTTTTATAATCGCTTTTTAGTAGAATATCAGACTTCCCATATGCCCTAACATGATATACTCGCTTTAACCTATTTGAGGGTAGCTCAAACTGACGAGCTAAGTCACCGCTATTAGTTAGTAATAACAAACCTTCGCTATTTAAATCCAGCCTACCTATTGAAATTACACGAGGTAAACCGGTTAGTTGTTCAAACACCGTTTTACGAGATAAAGGGTCTTTATGAGTGGTAATTAAACCGACAGGCTTGTAATAAATCCAAAGCCTTGGTTTTTGCGATTGATTGATTAATATGCCTGATACTTCAATTTGATTACTAATATCAACATTTGTAGCCGGTGATAAAATTGTAATGCCGTCTACTTTTACCTGTCCTTCAGCTATCAGCTTTTCAGCATCACGCCTAGAACATATTCCTGCATTACTAATTATTTTGGCTAATCTCGGCATTTTTAAATATAGTAAATTTCATAGACATCTTTCTAAACCAGCTTCTAGAGGTTATTTAGAAAGCTGTCTAATAAAAACATACAAAAATACCCTTAAAAAGCAATATTAATAATTTGACATAAATAATTAATATAATTATACTATATCGTTATATGTGCTTTAACAAAATTATACGAATGTTAATTTTACTTATCAAAACTTTTTCCTTTAAAATCTTATCTTCTTTTTTTAGCTGATTTTCTTTTTAGCAAAAATTACATACTTTTTTCTTCAATCTAAACTTCATTAAATTATGCAAAAACTTATTGGTTCAATCCTGTTAATTTCAGGTACTTGTATAGGTAGCGGTATGATAGCACTGCCTATGGTATTAGCAAAATTAGGTATAATACCTAGTATAATATTGATGTTTATAATTTGGTTTATAATGTATTATACTTCTTTAATTAACCTGGAGCTTAATCTTCAAGCGGGTAAAGGTTTAACACTTGGAGCATTGGGAAAATATTTTTCAGGACATACTGCTCAAATCATCGGTACGGTAAGCCTTAAGCTCCTTTCATATGCTTTACTTGCAGTATTTATATATGGGGGTTCTTCAATATTACAGAAGTTATTAGCTTTAGATACAAGTATAACTTATATAGGAGCATGGTATGTTATTATTAGCATTCTAATATTATTATTACCTCTAAAGTTAGTAGATTATATAAATCGAGTGCTATTTATCGGGTTGCTTATAATAATTGCAATTTTAGTTATTGGACTTGTTTCCATGATTCAGTGGGACAATTTACCTTTATTCTCACCAAATTATAAAGAAATATCTATATGGGGCGTAGTAACTCCGGTAGTTTTTACTTCATTTGGTTTCCAAGTAATCTTCCATACCTTAACTCATTATTGTAACAAAGATGCTAAAATGCTAAAGACGGCGTTTTTATTTGGAAGCTTAATTCCTGCAATAGTATATATAATTTGGACTTGTAGTATTCTTATTGTAGTACATCATAATAATCCAACATTTTATCAACAAATGATTACAAGTAATGTAGAAGTCGGAGATTTAATTAAGGAATTAAGTAATATAGCAAAATGGCAGTCCGTACAATTATTAGTTTGGATAATTTCAACTCTTGCTATCGCTACATCAATACTCGGAGTAGGAGTAGGGCTATGTGATTCTCTTAAAACTATGTTTATGAATTCGATACCGAATGTAGTAATTCGTAATATGACTGCCGCTATTGTTACTATATTACCGGCTTATATTGTAGCAGTAGTAGTACCTAATGCTTTTATTACAATTTTAGGGTTTGCCGGTATGATTCTTGGGTCGTGCCTCCGTATTGCAGTTTAGAGTAAATAGTCTATAATCCTCAAACAGTAATAAGAGAGAATTATAGTTAAGGAGTTATGGCAAAAATAGATGTTAAGTGTAGATATTGTAACAACACAGAAGAAGTAATAAAGTCAGGATATTCAATTTCAAAACAACAGAGATATCAATGCAAGCGGTGTAATCGATATTTTCAATTGGAGTATATTAATAATGCATCTAAGCCTGGAGTTAAGGAGCAAATAGTAGAAATGTCAATCAACGGCTCTGGAGTTAGAGATACAGTAAGAGTATTAAAAGTGGGTATCAATACAGTTATCCGTGTTTTGGTCGTGCCTCCGTATTGCAGTTTAGAGTAAATAGTCTATAATCCTCAAACAGTAATAAGAGAGAATTATAGTTAAGGAGTTATGGCAAAAATAGATGTTAAGTGTAGATATTGTAACAACACAGAAGAAGTAATAAAGTCAGGATATTCAATTTCAAAACAACAGAGATATCAATGCAAGCGGTGTAATCGATATTTTCAATTGGAGTATATTAATAATGCATCTAAGCCTGGAGTTAAGGAGCAAATAGTAGAAATGTCAATCAACGGCTCTGGAGTTAGAGATACAGTAAGAGTATTAAAAGCGGGTATCAATACAGTTATCCGTGTTTTAAAAAATCTAGTATTAAAAACAATAAATCATTCTATCAGTACAACAAAAGTAATTATTGCTCCTGAGATAGATGAACAATGGTCTTATGTACAGAATAAATCCAGACAACGATGGCTTTGGTATGCCTTGGATAAGATTTCGTTAAAAGTAGTTGCTTATACGTTTGGTACAAGATGTGATAGCACATTAGAATCATTACTGAAAAAACTAGAGAATTTCAAGGTGACTTTTTACTATACAGATGGATGGAGGAGTTATGCTAGGTTATTAGACCCTAAAAAGCATATTATCAGTAAAAAATACACTCAACGGATAGAACGAAGTAACTTGAACCTTAGAACGAGATGCAAGAGGCTTGCACGTAAGACAATCTGCTTTTCCAAGTCATTGGATATTCATGATAAGGTTATTGGTACTCTTATTGAACGTATAGCTTTTTAATAGGCGTAACTGCAATATGGAGGCATGACCCGTGTTTTAAAAAAATCTAGTATTAAAAACAATAAATCATTCTATCAGTACAACAGAAGTAATTATTGCTCCTGAGATAGATGAACAATGGTCTTATGTACAGAATAAATCCAGACAACGATGGCTTTGGTATGCCTTGGATAAGATTTCGTTAAAAGTAGTTGCTTATACGTTTGGTACAAGATGTGATAGCACATTAGAATCATTACTGAAAAAACTAGAGAATTTCAAGGTGACTTTTTACTATACAGATGGATGGGGGAGTTATGCTAGGTTATTAGACCCTAAAAAGCATATTATCAGTAAAAAATACACTCAACGGATAGAACGAAGTAACTTGAACCTTAGAACGAGATGCAAGAGGCTTGCACGTAAGACAATCTGCTTTTCCAAGTCATTGGATATTCATGATAAGGTTATTGGTACTCTTATTGAACGTATAGCTTTTTAATAGGCGTAACTGCAATATGGAGGCATGACCAATAATATATAGTAATATTGAAAAATAGGAATTATGATAATAGAAAATAATACAAAGACAATCAAGCAAGCAGGGAATAACGGGCAAATATCCTTAGGAAAGAAATATGCCGGTAAGTTCATTCCTGATAATGAGATGTGGCTTTATAGGGACAATAATAATGAGGTGCTTGATAAAGCAATAAAATGGGTAGAAAAAAATAAACGACAAACGTCGTCATTGCGAGGAAGTTACGAAGTAACTGACGAAGCAATCTCGGGAAACATTCCTGAGATTGCCACGCTCACTAACGTTCGCTCGCAATGACGGCTTGGTGTCCACGCAATAATGACGTTAAAGTAATTCTGATTTAATTAGAACTAAAACTTCTTTTCTCCAAATTACCAAATTTAGAAAATTGACTATCATAATAAAGCGGAACATTTCCAACCGGTCCGTTACGATGTTTTGCAACAATTATATCGGCAATATTATATACTTTATTGAGCTTATCTAACCATTCGGCATGTTTAGCATCGCCTGCTGCCGGTTCTTTTCTTGTTAAATAATATTCTTCACGGTAAATAAACATTACTATATCAGCATCCTGTTCTATAGTTCCTGATTCTCTAAGGTCGGATAGCATAGGTTTTTTATCCTCACGTAGTTCTACCGCTCTTGAAAGCTGAGATAACGCAATAACCGGAATATTTAACTCTTTTGCTATTGCCTTTAAACCTTGGGTTATTTCTGAAATCTCGCTAACTCTATTTTCAGATTTACTTACTCCTCTAATTAATTGTAAATAATCGATAAATAATATACCGAGGTTATGCTTGCGTTTCATTCTTCTAGCTCTTGTTCTTATAGCGGAAATAGATAGAGCAGGGGTATCATCGATAAAAAATTGTAATTCCGATAAAGTATTTGCTTCTTTGCGAAGACGGTTATATTTTTCTTCACCTAGAATCCCCGTACGAAGAGAAGTAGAATCAATTTCTGCACACATTGAAAGTAGACGTGTGGTTAGCTGTTCTGAGGACATTTCTAAAGAGAAAAAACCTACCGACTGAATTTCCTGATTATCTCTAATATTTTTAAGACGCATATTATTACAGGCGTTAAGTGCAAGATTTATAGCAAATGCTGTTTTACCCATCGATGGACGTCCTGCGAGAATTAAAAGATCGGAATTATGAAAGCCGAATAATTTATTATCTAGATCAAGTAAACCTGTAGATATACCGATTACGTGATCGTTATTTTTCATAGCTCTATTGATGCTAGCAAGGGATTCCGAAATAGGAATACCGATTCTGGTAAAACTCTTTTCATTTAGGCCTTCGCTAGCTAAATCGTAAAGTTTAGCCTCGGCATGTTCAATCTGTTCTCTTGCTTCAATCTCTAATGAGGAGTTATAAGCGTCGTTTACTACTTCTTCACCGATATTGATTAAATTACGCTTTATTGCTAAATCATATATTATTTTACCGTAATCAACCGGATTTATTACCATCATTGACATAGTTATCAATTTTGCTAAATATTCCGCTCCTTCTATTTCTTGAAATAGTTCATCTTGAGTTAACATACTACGTAAAGTAATAGGTGTAGCTATCAAACCTTTTTCGGTAATTTTTTCAATTGCGTTATAGATTTTTTGATGAATAGGTTCGAAAAAATGTCCCTCGCGCAAAAATTCCGATACATAACTAAGTAATTCATTATTAGTTAAAATCGCTCCAAGTAGCATTTGTTCTGCTTGAACATTTGAAGGTAAAACCCTTGTAGGTAAATTATCTTCATCATCAGTTAGTATATTTGTCATTTTATTTATTACTTAACGAATAAGTATAATTTTACAATTTAATTGCACATTAGCCCATGCTTTATCTGCCGTGTATGTAGGATAGCCGGTAATTAACCCTAGTGTAATACAAGCACGATCTCCAAGCGATAAGCCTAAATGTCTAGTTTGTTTTTTTATAGTTGCAGCAAGAAAAGATTGTTTCTCATCAAAAGGTACAATAGAATTTACAAATGGCTCTATATAATCCTTACATTCTTGATATGATATTCCAGATTCTAATAAAATTCCGGCTACTTCAGAAACATTAACGGAAGACATGGATACATTTCCTAATAATTTTTTTAATTCTATATTAACGCTTTCATTCTTTATTAGAGCCAATAAGGTTGACGCATCAAATATTACATTATTCATTTTTTGCTTCATTTCTACGTTCAGCGATCAATTTATCTACTAAACTTTCTTCCGAAGAGTAGTATTTATTGATATTAGTATGGACTTTTTTTAATACAAAACTTAATGGAGAAATTACCACCTCATTTTCTTTAAGAGTAAATACTACTTTATCCCCTTCTTTTAAATGTAATTGTTTCCTATAAGCAGCCGGTATAGAGACTCTACCGTCTTTAGCTATTTTAGCACTATTTACCATATGGATACCGCAATCATTAAGATTAACCTACAATTATATTCTATATTAAAAATGATTGTAGTACTATTATTATATTTAGAACTAATTTTTAATTAAACACTCCCCCAACGTTTAATTAAATTAGTTTCAATATCAAAAAAATCTAAAACTCTAGTAATAGAATGATTCACTATATCATCTATTGCTTTAGGATTATTATAAAAAGCTGGTATGGGCGGTGCTATGATACCGCCGTAATTCGCTACTTTTAACATATTTTCTAAATGTCCGATATGTAGCGGAGTCTCACGGGTCATTAAAATAAGTTTTCGTCTATCTTTAAGTACAACACCTGCTGCTCTACTAATTAAACTATCTTCCATTGAGTGAGCAATACTTGCTAAGGTCTTCATACTACAAGGAGCTATTATCATTCCCAAAGTTTTAAAAGAACCGCTTGAAATGCTAGCACCTAAATCTTTATCGTCATAGCAATAATCAGCTAGAAACTTAACTTCATCTATAGAATATTTAGTTTCAAGCTTTATAGTAAGAGCTGCTCCCTCTGAAATAACTAAATGAGTTTCGATATTTTGTTCTTTTAGTACTTCAAGCAAACGAATACCGTATATAGCACCTGATGCTCCGGAAATTGCTATAATAATTTTTTTATCTTTATTCATCTAGGTTTCTATAATTTATCAGTTTAGTATATAATAAAAAAAAAATTATAAAATACATTATATATGCGAATAGCAAAAATATTATTACCGGCAGCAAAATTATTCCCTTTAGACTATTTAATACCAGAAGATTTGGAGCTAAATATCGGTGATCTTGTTGTAGTGCCTTTTAGAAATAAGGAATTAACCGGTACAGTATGGGAATTTGCTACCACTCCTGAAGCAAAAAAGCTAAAAACCGTAAAAGAAAAAGTACCATTAAATTTAAATATTACTTCAGAAGTTTTAGAGCTGATTAAATGGATGAGCGGTTACTATATGTCAGAACTTGGGAGCATAGCCAAGTTAGTATTACCTATAGATATTGCTGAAAAACCGATTAAAGTTAAAGAGCAGAAAGTAAATAATAACTTTGTGCTACCTGATTTGTCAGAAGAGCAGAATAGGGCAGTAACAGTCTTAAATGAAAGCCGTAAGCCTGTGATTATTAAAGGTGTTACGGGGTCAGGTAAAACGGAAATATATTTTCATTTAATAGCAGACTACTTAGCAAAAGGCAAACAAGTGCTTGTTATGTTGCCTGAAATTGCTTTAAGTACACAAATTATTAGTCGTTTTATAGAGCGATTCGGTTTTGAGCCTATCATATGGAACTCAAGCGTTACCAAAGCTCAAAAGAAAATGATTTTAAGAGGTATATTAAGCGATAAAGTTAAAGTAGTAATTGGGGCTAGAAGTAGTTTATTTTTACCTTTTAAAAATCTCGGTTTGGTGGTTATAGATGAAGAGCATGACGATTCCTATAAACAAGATGACGGTATATTATATAATGCTCGGGATACGGCTATCGTAAGAGGTACATTTGATAAAGCACAAATTGTTTTGTGTTCGGCAACACCGTCTATTGAAACGATGTATAATATAGAAATAGGTAAATATCAATTGGTTACATTGGTTAATAGATACAAAAATGTCGATTTGCCGAATATAGAAATAATCGATATGACTAAAGAAAAGCTATCTAAGAATTCCTATTTATCCAAGCTTCTTATAGAAGCTATCAAAGATAATTTAGATAATAAAAAGCAAGTATTATTATTTCTTAATAGGCGTGGTTATGCTCCGCTCATGCTATGTAAAGCTTGCGGTCACAGATTTACCTGTAAATTCTGCTCTTCTTGGATGGTAGTACATAAAGCAACTAAAAAACTTGAATGTCACCATTGCGGTTATCAAAGTAAAATTTTTAGTTCTTGTCCTGAATGTCTAGAGGATGAAACATTAACTATCTGTGGTCCAGGAATAGAAAGAATAGAGGAAGAAGCAAAGGCACTTTTTCCTGAGAGTAAAATTGCGGTGATAAGTAAAGATCATGCTAAAAGTCCGGAAAAAATAGCACAACTTCTACATCAAATGGAAAATCTAGAAATTGATATTTTAATAGGCACACAAATAATAACAAAAGGCTATCATTTTCCAAATCTTACTTTAGTTGGAGTAATAGATGCCGATCTTGGGAGTAATAACGCCGATCTTAGAGCATCTGAGCGAACTTTTCAGCTACTACATCAAGTAGGCGGTAGAGCGGGTAGGGGAGATGGTAAAGGTGTAGTATATTTACAAAGCTATTATCCTGATAATATAATTTTTAGTTATGTTAAAGCCGGCGATGAAGATAGTTTTTTTGCAAATGAACTTGAAATAAGAAAATCAGCAGATATGCCGCCATTTTCCAAAACGGCATCGGTAATTTTATCAGGTTCCAATGAGTCTAAAATTTTAGAGATTGCTAGAGCTATGGTCCGAATTGCACCAAAAGCAAACGTGAAAATTTTAGGACCGGCAAGCTCATTAATGTCAAAGCTCGCCGGTAAATATCGTTACCGGATACTTATTATAGCCGATAAGAAATTTAATTTGCAGAAATATTTAAAATTTTGGCTAAGCCTTATAAAAATTCCTTCTTTTTGCCATCTAAAAATAGATATCGATCCTAAAAGTTTTTATTAGCTTCTATATCTTTCTCCTTTATTCTTCGACGGTGGAACATTAGATGAATGAGGAAAAGGATTAGTAAGAGATTTTTGTATTTCTGCTATAGCTTTTTTAGTATTTTGAGTAGAATTTTTTATAGCGTCTTTATAAAAAGCAGCTTTAGCTTTATCTCCGGTAAATGAATATTTTATAAAATTACCAATATTTTTCCAAATAGGATTATTATCCATTTTTGTAGTTTCTTCACACCATTTACCTACCTCTTTCAGTTTTGCTTCAACTTTAGTTATAGCAGCTGGATTATGTTTATTATCATCATAAATTTGAATAAGGTTATTTACTTTTTCTTTAAATTCAATGTGTTTTCTACTTTGTTTTAAATGACCTATTATATCATCATTGTTTACTAATTCTCTAAGATTATCAATTATATCAGGTAATTTAGGTGGCTCAGGTAATTTATAATGTTGATTGATTTTCTCAAATTTATCTTTATGTGGATGATTCTTTATTAGCTCATCTTCTATAAAAGAAACAAACTCTTTTTGAGGTACTCCTACTTGATTTATTAGTCGTCCTAATGATTGTTCATAAGCTTTAACAGTAACATCAAGACGCTTTCCTGCCATAGAATTGCTTAATTCTATATAGCGGCTAAATTCTGGAATAAAAGCATCTTTGGTATCAATATTATGATTTTTAAAAAATTTCTCTATTTTTTCTTGTACGGTTAAATTAGATTGTTTTTTAGGTGTTTCTTCCGGTACTTTTGTTTGTTCCGGAGCGGGTTTTGAAAAAATAATAGGCTTTTGGGTTTCTACTTGTGGAGATGTGGTATCGACAAATATATCAAGTGCTTGAGAATGTGTAGTTAAGTCAGTCTGTTTTTTATGTTCCTCGTTCCGTGCCTTTATTTTCTCAGGAGTAGGTTTTGGAGGAACAGCCGGTTTTGTATTTTTTGGTGGGGTATCTGACATATTTGTTTTGTTTTCCCACTCTTTTATTCTATCTTTTACTGATTTTGGAATATTATCTTGTGCCATATTAAGCTCCTATATTTATTTACATAATTAAACCATATTTTTATTTTCGTTAGTTTGCTTAAATTTTTTATAAATTGCAAGTAAAATTTCTTTTTGTAATGCAATATTTTTACTATAAGATAATTAGGTTATATATTTTATATATGTAGAATCCAAGTTATTAACTAAAATGAGATGTGAATTTTATGTACCCCCTTATTAGACTTAGAAGAAATAGAAAAGCTTTTTGGCTTAGAGAATTAATAGCCGAAAGTAGCTTATCGGTTAATGATTTAGTGTTGCCTTTATTTGTTGTTGAAGGACATAATGAAAGACAAGAAATTAAAACTATGTCCGGTATATATCGCTACTCTATAGATCAAATAGTAGAGACGGCAAAAAAAGCAGCAGAGCTAGGTATTAATGCTATTGCATTATTTCCTAGTATTGATCAAAGTCTAAAAAGTGAAAATGCCGATGAGGCTTATAATTTAGATAATTTAATATGTAGAACTATTAGAAGCATCAAAAACGCTAATATCGATATTGGTATAATATGCGATGTAGCACTTGATCCTTACACTACAAGCGGTCATGACGGTATTGTACATCATGGGGAAGTTGATAATGATAGATCAGTAAGAGCTTTATGTAATCAAGCATTAGTGCTAGCAAAAGCCGGAGTAGATATTGTTGCACCTTCCGATATGATGGATGGAAGAATCGGGGCTATAAGGGAATATCTTGACAAAGAGGGATTTATAAATGTTGGAATTCTTGCTTATGCCGCTAAATATGCTTCAAGCTTTTACGGTCCGTTTCGTGATGCTGTTAAGAGTAATAAAAAGAATTATTTAGATAAATCAAGCTATCAAATGGATGTACGTAATATTAAGGAAGCAATGCTTGAGATTGAGCATGATATAGCAGAGGGAGCCGATATGGTTATGGTGAAGCCCGGTATGATGTTTTTGGATGTTATTCGTGAAGCGGCGAATAATTTTAATGCTAAAATTTTTGCATATCAGGTTAGCGGAGAATATGCAATGTTAAAATTTGCAGCAGAAGCAGGGGCAATTGATTGGGAGAAAGCTTTGATGGAGTCATTAATTAGTTTTAAACGTGCCGGTGCAACCGGTATATTTACCTATGCTGCTCTTGAAGTAGCTGAAATGTTAGGGAACAATAAAATTAAGTAGAAAACGGCTTCAATCCTTGATATAATATAAATAATATGTTTTATAATTATATCAAAATTATCAATTTTATATAAATCATTATAAAGAGGCGAGGATGACTCAAAATAAGAAATCAGTATTTAAAGGTTGGAATTTTTTAAAGCCTAAAGGAGGCGGAGCTAATGAAGCAGGAGAGCATGGCGGAGTATATCAAAGCTCAGACGGTAAAATTACGGCGATGATAAAAAAAGAGGCTTCAAGCTCAAAAAATATAGCCGAGTTTTTAGGATCCCAAATTTTTGAAGCTATAAGTCCCGGAAATGGAGCAAAGGTTAATTTAATTGCTCCTGATGATTTTAATAAATCTAAGGCCGTTGATTCACAAATATATGTCAAATCTGAATTTTTTGAGAATTATAGTAGTGATATGTATGTGGACATGGATAAACATATGTCTGCTAAAACTAAACCGAGTTCCTGGTTTAGAAAGGACGGCGGTAGACCGCTTTTTATGGGGGCTAGAAATAAATTATTTAGAACCTTAGAAAATGCTTTTAAGGAAATTAAGTATCAGAACTTTGAAAACATTATGCCGGCAAGTTTATTGATCGGCGATTTTGATATACATGTTGGAAATATAGGAGTTATCAGAGAACAAAAAAATCCAAAAACTTTACCTAAATTAGTAAGAATTGATTTTGCCGGTAGTTTTGATAATTTAACAAATAATATATATCCGCATTCAAGAGCCAAACATTTGCCGGGATTCGGTCCTACTAACCATTTTAGAGAATTTCCTTCTAATTTAAGAACAAAAAATCCTAATTTTGCCGATAGCTTACTTGCAGTTTCTAAAATTGATTTAAGCAAAACTATTGATAAAAGTTTTGATGAATTAACTAAATATTATAGTAATGAAGCAATTGCAGAATTTGCAAAACAAGCAATGCCAAAGAAATTTAATAATAAAAAATCTAAAGAAATAACGCCTGAAGAAATTAAGGCTAGTTTAATAGATACAATGAAAAAAAGACAAGAATCCTTAAAGGAATACGGCTTAGAAATTAAAGTAAATAGCTTAATTTCTAAAAAATATAGTTTTCCTTATTACGAAGTGAAAGAGCAAGGATTAAAAACATTAATGAAAGAATATCCTGATTATTTTGAGAAAATTCTTAATTATGAAGAAAGAAAAAAAGGAGGACAAAAACTTAAATTAAGAAATAAAGTTACTACTAGTTTTGCAAGAATTTTAGAAATACTCGGTATCAGGGATAGTGCGAAAAAACATTTAATAAAGACAATAAAAAGTTTAAATGAAGATATTAAAGATGCAAGAAATTTAGCTGATTCTTCTGATAAAATAAAGAAAGAACCAAAACAAAAATCAGCAAAGACAAATATAGATGCAAATAGAGAATATGTAGACGCTCTAGAAAAATTTAAGAAAGAAGTCGGAACGGATGATATTGTTAGTGTTACTCCAAGTCAATTAGGTTTAGCTAAAAAAGCTAGAAAGTTAGATGAAGATATTAAAGATGAAAGAAATTTAGCTGATTCTTCTGATAAAATAAAGAAAGAACCAAAACAAAAATCTGTAAAGACAAATATAGACACAAATAGAGAATATGTAGACGCTCTAGAAAAATTCAAGAAAGAAGTCGGAACGGATGATATTGTTAGTGTTACTCCAAGTCAATTAGGTTTAGGTAGAAAAGCTAAACAGGAAGACCAAGATTTATTAAAATTAGATGAAGAAGATCTAAAACATATAAAGAATCTAAAAGAAAAGGTTATGAAGCCTACAAAAATTACTTCGGCTAATGTTGTTAATAAAAAGTCTACACCGGCTAAAACGAGATAATAAATGAACCGAGCAACAAGAAGCCTACAACTAAGCAATTAATCAGTAAGAGCCCATATTGCATAGGAAGCTTAATTATCTCAATCTTTTTAGAAAAATACATGGCTTTTACTACTTTAAGATAATAAAAAGCAGCAACTATGCTGGTAAAAATACCACAATAAGCTAATACGAATTCTTCTTGATTAATTGCTTGGTAAAAAAGGTAATATTTACCGAAAAATCCTGTGAGAGGAGGAATTCCGATCATCGAGAACATAACTATGCTAATTACGGCAGCTATAGTTTTATGGTTCTCTGCAATTCCTTGTATAGTTTTAAAACTAGCTTTATCGGCGTCTTTACCGAGTAGCATAATTAAGCAAGTAAAAAATCCTATACTCCCTACCGCATATATTAGAATATATAGTAAAGCTGCTTTATACCCTTCTTGATTATGCAGAAGAACGCCGATTAATACATAACCGATATTTAAAATAGTACTATAAGCCATTAATCTTTTTAGAGAAGTTTGACGAATGGCTCCAAAAGCTCCAAACAGCATAGATAATATAGCAATTATCTTTATTAAATTATAATTAATAGGATAGTAATTACCTATAATTAATTTGCTAATATTTAATAAAACAATAACCATACCTATTTTTGAGGCAGCGGTGAAATAAGTAACCGAACTAATCGGTGATCCTTCATATACGTCAGGAGCCCAAAAATGAAGAGGAACGCTTGAAAGTTTGAAGAAAATACTACTTAAAAATAATACAATACCGATTATTAAACCAAGATTCATCCCGGAATTATCATTTAGCTTATATAAGATATCCTCAAATTGTAGGCTTCCACCGAATCCATATATAAAAGAAATCCCGAATAATGATAAACAACTAACTAAACTACCTAAGATAAAATATTTTAAAGCACCCTCCGATGATTTAATATCATTTAATTTGAATCCTGCAAGTGCATATGAAGTTAAAGCAGTAAGCTCCATACCGCAGAATAATAATAGAAAATTCCGTGACGAAATTGCAACAAAAATACCTACGACCGATAATAATATTAAAGTGATAAATTCAAACTTTAATTCCTCAGCAACAAGAATAGAGTAATCACGGTATATAATCATGGATATAATAGTGAATAGCAGTACTATGCTTTTACTAATACCGATATTTATTCCGGTAGCAAATGAGTACCATACTCCTTCATAGCTTGAGTACTTAAAGGTAAGAAAAATTGATAATATACATAATAAAATAACGATATTAGAAATAATTCTATTTTTATTTGGTATAATTACGGCAAAAAACTGCCCTAAAAGTGCTATTAAAGTCAAAGTTATTTCAGGAAGTAGCAGTAGCATATAAAACTAATATTATTTATGGAAATATAGATATTAGTAAATAAATCATTTTTTATCAACAAACTTATATATAATATTGAACTTTAATACTACCTCTAATTAAAATTATTGGTCATGCAGATTGTCTTACGTGCAAGCCTCTTGCATCTCGTTCTAAGGTTCAAGTTACTTCGTTCTATCCGTTGAGTGTATTTTTTACTGATAATATGCTTTTTAGGGTCTAATAACCTAGCATAACTCCTCCATCCATCTGTATAGTAAAAAGTCACCTTGAAATTCTCTAGTTTTTTCAGTAATGATTCTAATGTGCTATCACATCTTGTACCAAACGTATAAGCAACTACTTTTAACGAAATCTTATCCAAGGCATACCAAAGCCATCGTTGTCTGGATTTATTCTGTACATAAGACCATTGTTCATCTATCTCAGGAGCAATAATTACTTTTGTTGTACTGATAGAATGATTTATTGTTTTTAATACTAGATTTTTTAAAACACGGATAACTGTATTGATACCCACTTTTAATACTCTTACTGTATCTCTAACTCCAGAGCCGTTGATTGACATTTCTACTATTTGCTCCTTAACTCCAGGCTTAGATGCATTATTAATATACTCCAAGGCACGACCCACTTAATATAGACTCTCTCATGTATCACGATATTATAGGTAATGGGAAATATGATTCTTTTTTTGAAGCATTATATAATTACTTAAATGATAGTAAAGCAGCACTCATGCCTTTAGTATCTAATAAGAAAGAATATTATCCTGTTTTTGAAGAAGTATGTAATGAATCTTTAAAGGAAAAAATATCATTAATAATGACATATTTAGAAAAAGAATCTGATGATCACCCTAGATGGGAATATGAAGAATCTTTAGATTATTATTTAGAAACTAGAAAAAATTATAATAAGCCTAAACCTGAACCTGAAATAGAAAAAAGCGAAGAGGAACCTAATTTAAATTATGCAGAATCTTTAGATTATTACTTAAATGTTATAGGGTAGGGTAATAAAATTTTCCTCTCACTTGACATTATAATAATAGGCAACTATCTTAAGTGTAAAATTAAAACAGGGTATTTATGATAAGATATTTAATAATTTTATTTGCTTCTATAGCTTTAATCGGTTGTACGGGTCAAAAAACTACGAAATCAAAAGAAGTAGTAGAACTTGACGGTGATCCAAGTTATGCAATTATGAAAACAATTGATAATACTAACAGAAATATCGCTAATACTACCTCATCTCTTCCGAGTACTCCGGTTAGATAGGAATGCTTGTTATTATTTCTTCCGCTAAAACTCTTAATTTTGAGAAGTTAGCTCTTAAGACAGAGCTAACGACTCCTATATTCCCTAATTTAACTAATCAGTTACTTTCTACACTCCAAAGCTATTCTGAGAATCAATTATCGGAAATAATGAATATAAGTGCAAAGCTTGTGCTTATAAATAAAGAAAGATTTAAGGATTTTGATAATCAAAAGAGTAAAGCAGCTATTTTTGCTTATGCAGGAGATGCTTTTAATAATATAGATGTAGAAAAACTAACTAATCATGAACTAAATTTCCTGCAATCACATTTGCTTATTATATCAGGTCTTTACGGAGCCTTAAAACCGCTAGATGCTATTAAGCCGTATAGATTAGAAATGACAACAAAACTAAATGAAATAAATTTAACGAGCTTTTGGCAAGATGAAATCACTAATTATATTAATAAAATCCTTGCTGAGCATAAAAATAAATATTTACTTAATCTAGCATCGCAAGAATATTCGTCTGTAATAAATCCAAATAAGCTTAAATATCAATTAGTTAATGTTCATTTTAAAGAAAATAGGAACAAAAAATTATCAACAATCGGGATAAATGCTAAAAAAGCTCGTGGAAACATGGTTAACGTTATCGCTAATAACCTAATTGATTCACCTGAACTACTTAAGAATTTCTCATATTTAGGTTATGAATTTAGTCCCAAACACTCATCTGATAGCGAATTGGTTTTTATTAAGAGTTAAGCTTTTAAATTTTATATATGTTATTATTCTATTTGATGTAATACTTTAAAAATGTTATAGTATGATTATATCGTTTGCATGTCGTGATACAGAGAAACTATTTGAAGATAAGTTAGTTAAACGTTTTCATTCTATATCTAGACAAGCACAAATAAAGTTAGCATTTTTAGATGCTGCCGGTAATATTAACGAATTAAGAACGCCCCCCGGTAATAGGTTAGAGTTACTTACAGGCGATCGTAAAAATCAGCATAGTATTCGTATTAACGATCAATGGCGTATATGTTTTACTTGGCATGACGGCAATGCTCACGATGTTGAAATTGTTGATTATCATTAGGAGAATATTTATGACCCAATTACTTGACCTTATAACCCCTGGTGATGTCTTATATGAAGAATTTATGAAGCCTTTGAATATAAGTCAAAACCGGCTAGCTCGTGATATTGATGTACCGCCTAGCCGTATTCACGCTATAGTGCATGGCAAACGAACCCTTACGGCTGATATGGCACTGAGACTCGGCAAATATTTTCAAACTTCAGCTCAGTTATGGATCAATTTACAAGCAAGATATGATTTAAAATTAGCCCAGCGTAACCAATGGCCTCATATTAAAAATCGTATTCGTACGATGGAAGTAGCGAAAATAGCAAGTTAGTTATTTCTTAGCAATGGCAAAAGATTTGAGGTGTCTGATGGCAATATCGATATCCTGCATAAAGCTGACGATAGTTTCGCAAATATGCTAATTTCCTTAGTGGAACTGGCTTCCAACGCCCACCAAGCGTTTACCGGTTCGACAATTGCAGAAAAACGCAATTTAGTAAATTTAACATTCTCTAACCTTTCTTTGAACGCCGAAAAGCTTGACTTTATGCTGCGTTTGCCGTTTGATACCTTTGTTGAAATACCGAAAAATGGAGAATGGTGGGTGATAGTGGACTCGAACCACCGACCTTTACGATGTCAACGTAATGCTCTAACCAACTGAGCTAATCACCCTTATAACGCCAATTATATGTATAAGCTTTTGCAAGCAAAGCCTTATACATAGTTAGCTTATAATTTTAAATTCTATATTTATTGCATAATGTACTAGATTTCAAGCTTTATTTCTATTATTTATAATATTTTATTACTTAGTCTATAATTTTATGGTGGATTTAAAAACTAAAGCCTTCGATTTTTCTCAAAATTTTACTATTTCCCTTGACGGCCCTGCTGCTTCAGGTAAAGGGACTATCGGTTTAATATTGGCAAAAAAATTTTCTCTTAAATATTTTCAGTCAAGTATTGTTTATAGGCAGCTTGCTTTTGACTGTATTAATCAAAAAATAGATGTCACTGATATAGATGCAGTAATTGCTTTATCTAAAGAATTAAATCTCGATAATAATTTTGACTTAGAAAATGAGGATATAGGGAATATAGCCTCGCAAATTGCCGTAATAAGCGAAGTTAGAAATAATCAAAATAAATATCTGATTAATCTAGTAAAAACAACGCCAAGAATCATTATGGAGGGTAGGGATATAGGTACCGTTATTGCACCTGACGCCGATTTAAAGGTTTTTATCACTGCAAATCCTCAAATTAGGGCTGAAAGACGATATAAGCAGTTGCAAGCAAAAGGAAAAACATGTATACTCGATGAGATTTTACAGCAAATAATTTTGCGAGATAAAAGAGATAAGGAGCGAAAAGCCGCACCGTTATTACCGGCTTCAGATGCTTTAATTATCGATACTTCAGAGCTTTCAGCTATAGAAGTCGTAGAAGAAATAACGAATTACATAAAGAATAAACTAACTTAAAAAAGTGCTAAGTTATTTTATTTGATTATAGATATCGTCATGAGCTACGCAGCCATAGGCTGCGTGGCAATCTCAGGATTTTGGCATGAGATTGCTTCGTCAAAATTTTCAATTTTTCCGTAGCTCAGACGTAATTTATTTTACAATATCATTTTATTAACCCTTTAAAAAATCTTATTAGCCTAAGCACTTTAGCTAATATTACGAGAAAAATATGTCAATAAAACTAAAACAACGATTTGTTCCACAACTTGCAGCAATTAATCACGAATTTGAAGAAGATTTTTCTAAAATGCTTGAAACCGTTGATACAAGTCATATAAAAGAAAAAACGGTAGTTAAAGGTCAAGTAATCGAAATAAAAAACGATATGGTTATTGTTGATGTTGGATTAAAAAATGAAGGTAGAATACCTAAATCTGAATTTTTAGCTTTACCTGAAGTTGGGGACGTAGTTGAAGTTTTCATCGAGAAAATTGAGGGACGTAACGGCAGAACGATATTGAGTCGTGAAAAAGCAGTCAAAGAAGAATTATGGGGACAACTAGAAATCATGTGTTCCAAGGGTGAATTTGTCGACGGTACAATTTTTGGTCGTGTAAAAGGAGGCTTTACCGTGGATTTATCTGGTGTAGTAGCATTCCTGCCAGGAAGCCAAGTTGACGTTAGACCTATTAAAGATCCTACTTCTATAATGAATATTAAGCAACCGTTTAAAATTTTAAGCATGGATAAAAAGCTTGGTAATATAGTAGTTTCAAGAAGAGCTATTTTAGAAGAATCACGTTCCGAAGCTAGAGATGAGATGCTATCTAAAATTAAAGAGGGCATGGTGTTAGAAGGAACCGTAAAAAACATTACTGATTACGGTGCGTTTATCGATCTTGGAAGTGTTGACGGTTTATTACATTTAACCGATATTTCTTGGGGAAGAGTTAACCATCCTTCAGAAGTATTAGAATTTAACCAAAAGGTTAAAGTAATGGTTATTAAGTTTGATGAAAAAACCAAAAGAATATCACTTGGCATAAAACAACTTGATTCTAACCCATGGGAAGCAATTAAAGAAGAATTCCCCGTCGGTAAAAAAATGACCGGTAAAGTTACAAATTTTGCTGATTACGGCGTATTTATAGAATTAAGAGACGGACTTGAGGGACTTGTTCATTCAAGCGAAATTAGTTGGTTAAAATCTAATCAAAACCCTAGAAAAACATTAACTATAGGACAAGAAGTAGAATTCGTAGTTTTAGAGGTCGATACTGAAAAGCATCGTGTTTCTTTAAGTATTAAACAATGCCAAGAAAATCCTTTAATAAAGTTTGCTGAAAATAATCCTGTCGGTACTATAATTAAAGCACCGATTAGAAATATTACGGATTTCGGTATTTTTGTTGCACTAGGTAATAATATGGACGGCATGATTCATGAAGGTGATATTAGCTGGGAAGATAAGGGAACAGATCTATTAAAATCATACAAGAAAGGTGACGAAATAGAATGCAAAGTTCTAGCCATTAATATTGAAAAAGAACAAGTTAGCTTAGGTATAAAACAATTGTCACCTAATCCATATCAAGAAATCAGTGACGAATATAAAAAAGGCACAATAGTTAAAGCCCTTATAACAGAAGTTAAAGATGATGGACTCGAAGTACTATTAAACAATAAAGTAGCAGGTTTTATTAAAAGAACTGAACTATCGGATGAAAAAGACGAGCAGAAACCTGAAATGTTTAAAATAGACGAAGAAATAGAAGCAAAAGTTGTTTCTATCGAGAAATCAACCGGTAGAATTTTATTATCGGTAAAAGCTCATAAAATAGCAGAACGTCAAAAAGCTCTCAAAGAATATGGTTCTAGTGATAATACCACCAATATGGGAGATATACTTGCTAATGCTTTAGAAGATAAGAAGTAAGCAATCGTCACTGCGAGGAGCGAAAGGCGTTGCATGGCTTATTTATGTCATTCCTGCTTTCGCAGGAATGACATAAACATTTTAATATAATTTCAGGAGAAAATATTAATGTCGTATGTACCGATAGTAATTGAACAAACCTCACGTGGGGAGCGTGCTTATGATATATATTCAAGATTGTTAAAAGAACGTATAATCTTTGTATGTAGTACTGTTGAAGATCATATGGCAAACTTAGTCGTTGCACAATTATTGTTTCTTGAAGCAGAAAATCCTAAAAAAGATATATATATGTATATCAATTCCCCCGGAGGAGTTGTAACCGCAGGGCTTGCTATTTATGATACAATGCAATATATAAAGCCTAAAGTAGCTACATTATGTATAGGTCAAGCTTGTTCTATGGGTTCACTTTTACTTTGCGGAGGCGAGAAAGGAATGCGTTATAGTTTACCTCATAGCCGTATTATGATCCATCAACCGTCAGGAGGTTATAGAGGACAAGCTACCGATATAGAAATTCACGCTCAAGAAACCCTAAAAATCAAAAGGTTACTTAACGAATTGTATAGTAAACACACTGGGCAAGAGTTAAAACATATCGAAAAAAGTATGGAACGTGATAATTTCATGTCACCGGAAGAAGCAAAGAAATTTGGAATAATCGATAATATAATTTCTTCTAGAGATGCTATGACAATGTCAGCAAAATAAAGAATTGGTATTGCTAACTAAATATAGATTCGTCATTGCGAAGCCATGAAAGCGTTGTTGCATGGCTCGGCCTCTCCTTTGTCATCCCGTGATTTATTCACGGGATCTAGTTAAAAATACTAATAATTTTAGTATTTTTAGTTGTTTTACTGGATACCGTGGACAAGCCACGGTATGACACCGAGCGGGTTTTTAAGCCATGCAACAAAGCCAGCCGTGAAGTGGCTGGGTTAATCCAGAAAAATAATAAAAAGTGCTAATTCTAATATTTTCTTACTGGATTGCTTAGTCAAAATTTTTAATTTTTTCGTAGCTCAGACGTTAATTTCTAATTAATCTATACTTAGTTAGCAATGCTTAAAGAATTTTATAAAAAAATCTTATAGATTTAGTTTTATTATTATAGTATAAGAGAATTAATTTGTTATTGGGGTCATAGCTCAGTTGGTAGAGTGCTTGAATGGCATTCAAGAGGTCGAGGGTTCGATTCCCTCTGGCTCCACCATGTCTTATTTCAATTTATAAATACTTCAAACAGTAAACATATTATACACTAAGGACTTTATTCCTTTTTAGATTAGTTTTAACTTACTTAGTGAATTAATTAAGAGACTATAAAATGAATAAAGTAATTACACAATTATCAGAAATTAAATTAGTCGGTATTACAGCCCGCACCTCAAACGCCGCAGAAACGAACGCTGATACTGCAAAAATAGGGACAACAATGCAGCAATTTTTTGCAGGCAAATTACAAGATAAAATTCTAAATAGAAAAACTCCGAAAAAAGTTTTTGCAGTTTATACAAATTATGAGAGTGACGCTACCGGGGAATATACTTACTTTCTTGGAGAAGAAGTTACTTCTTTTGAGAATATAGATAAAGAATTTTCAACTCTTACTATTCCAATGCAAACGGTCGTGCCTAATAAGAGAGAATTATAGTTAAGGAGTTATGGCAAAAATAGATGTTAAGTGTAGATATTGTAACAACACAGAAGAAGTAATAAAGTCAGGATATTCAATTTCAAAACAACAGAGATATCAATGCAAGCGGTGTAATCGATATTTTCAATTGGAGTATATTAATAATGCATCTAAGCCTGGAGTTAAGGGGCAAATAGTAGAAATGTCAATCAACGGCTCTGGAGTTAGAGATACAGTAAGAGTATTAAAAGTGGGTATCAATACAGTTATCCGTGTTTTAAAAAAATCTAGTATTAAAAACAATAAATCATTCTATCAGTACAACAGAAGTAATTATTGCTCCTGAGATAGATGAACAATGGTCTTATGTACAGAATAAATCCAGACAACGATGGCTTTGGTATGCCTTGGATAAGATTTCGTTAAAAGTAGTTGCTTATACGTTTGGTACAAGATGTGATAGCACATTAGAATCATTACTGAAAAAACTAGAGAATTTCAGACCCTAAAAGCATATTATCAGTAAAAAATACACTCAACGGATAGAACGAAGTAACTTGAACCTTAGAACGAGATGCAAGAGGCTTGCACGTAAGACAATCTGCTTTTCCAAGTCATTGGATATTCATGATAAGGTTATTGGTACTCTTATTGAACGTATAGCTTTTTAATAGGCGTAACTGCAATATGGAGGCATGACCTAAAAATTTTATTATCCCCAATAAATTTTGATAGCTTATCTATATAAATATTACAAACGTCATCACTAAATCCAAAGCCCTGAGCAAGTACCTGAACCCATTTCGTATATTCTTCTATTTCAGTAATAATTTTAATATTTTTATTATCTATAATTTGCTCATGATAATCTTTAAGCTCGTAAACCATTCCCGGTACGTCGCCAAAATCAGCATATTTACCGTTTTGGAAACGCTCAAGCATTTCAGAAGATAGATTATTTTCATCGACCCACCAAGCAAACGGCAAACCTTTTAGTTTAAACCCTTCTTTCATTCTATCCATTTGAGCTACATTCACTTTATCAGGCAGTACAATCATATTCCATAAAGGATGATTGCACCCTGTATGTATTAGATAATAATTTACCTTATCTATTTGCATTTCTTGCAATCCAAAATATCTAAATGTGCCTATTAAACTTTAATCCACTAAATCAGCATTATTACTCATAAATTTATCTAACTGTATTAATTATATACTAAAAGTTATAATAAGAATTGGCAAATAGTCAAAGAAATATATTTTGCAAAGCTAGAAATATTAATATAGATTAAGTACAAAAAGGAATTAGTGAGCAAAATGTCAAAAGATCAGAATCTAGATATAGAAAGAAAGCAAGATCATATTGAAATTAATCTTACGAAAAACGTTGAATCTACGCTTAAAAGCGGTTTTGAATCTATGCAATTTATTCACAACGCATTACCGGAAATTAACTACGATAGCATAGATACTACTAGTACTTTCCTTGGAAAATCTTTGCAAGCACCTATTCTCATTTCTAGTATGACCGGAGGCACGACTAGAGCCGGAGATATTAACTATCGACTTGCACAGGCCGCCCAAAAAGCCGGAATTGCTATGGGGCTTGGCTCTATGCGGGTTTTGTTAACGAAGCCGGATACGATTACGACATTTGCGGTAAGGGATGTTGCTCCTGATATCCCATTACTTGCTAATATCGGTGCAGTGCAGCTTAATTACGGGGTAACACCTAAAGAATGTCAGTATTTAGTTGATACTACTAAAGCTGATGCCTTAATCCTCCATCTAAACGTGTTACAGGAGCTGACTCAGCCGGAAGGTAATAGAAACTGGGAAAATCTTTTGCCTAAGATAAAAGAGGTGGTTAATTACCTCTCTGTCCCTGTAATCGTTAAGGAAGTAGGATATGGTTTATCTAAAAAAGTTGCTGAAAACCTCATAAGGGTAGGGGTTAAGGTTCTTGATATTGCAGGGAGCGGTGGAGCGTCTTGGAGTCAAGTAGAGGCTTATCGTGCTACAAATTCACTGCAAAACCGTATAGCTAGTAGCTTTATTAACTGGGGAATCCCGACTTTAGATTCTCTAAAAATGGTGAGAGAAGTGTCTAGGGACATTCCGATTATTGCTAGCGGTGGGTTAAAATCCGGCATTGACGGGGCAAAAGCAATCCGGATGGGAGCTAATATTTTTGGACTCGCCGGTCAATTCTTAAAAGCGGCAGATACATCAGAAAGCTTAGTTTCCGAAGAGATACAATTGATAATCGAGCAGCTTAAAATTACCATGCTATGCACCGGATCACGCACTTTAAAAGATTTAGCAAAAGCAGAGATAAAACTTTAAAAACCTTGACAAAAACTAATATGCTCTAAAATCTTCTCTGCTACAGCATTTGCTGTTAGATCACTAACATCTATTTCTAACAAATGAGGATGTGTTATATTAATTAACTTTGCGTTTCCTTCAATACTCAAAGATTTATAACGCAAAGCTCTATCGGGGTTTTGTATTCGTTTATTATTTTCCTCTTCTGAAATAAGTAGTTTTACAGGTACAAAAAGAGAGTCACGCCGCAATGCCATATTTTCTACTTGCTTAAAAAGCTTATGATCACCTTGATTATCTTCTAAGACATTGGTTAATATATAATTATTAAAAGGTTCTTGCACTATAAACTCAAAAACATTATCTCTAATACGCCCAATTGTATCCCAAGCAAATTCTGGAATCTTCTTAAAGCCGTCATACTGAAGCAATGCAAAAATAGGATTATTAATTGGTCATGCCTCCATATTGCAGTTACGCCTATTAAAAAGCTATACGTTCAATAAGAGTACCAATAACCTTATCATGAATATCCAATGACTTGGAAAAGCAGATTGTCTTACGTGCAAGCCTCTTGCATCTCGTTCTAAGGTTCAAGTTACTTCGTTCTATCCGTTGAGTGTATTTTTTACTGATAATATGCTTTTTAGGGTCTAATAACCTAGCATAACTCCCCCATCCATCTGTATAGTAAAAAGTCACCTTGAAATTCTCTAGTTTTTTCAGTAATGATTCTAATGTGCTATCACATCTTGTACCAAACGTATAAGCAACTACTTTTAACGAAATCTTATCCAAGGCATACCAAAGCCATCGTTGTCTGGATTTATTCTGTACATAAGACCATTGTTCATCTATCTCAGGAGCAATAATTACTTCTGTTGTACTGATAGAATGATTTATTGTTTTTAATACTAGATTTTTTTAAAACACGGATAACTGTATTGATACCCGCTTTTAATACTCTTACTGTATCTCTAACTCCAGAGCCGTTGATTGACATTTCTACTATTTGCTCCTTAACTCCAGGCTTAGATGCATTATTAATATACTCCAATTGAAAATATCGATTACACCGCTTGCATTGATATCTCTGTTGTTTTGAAATTGAATATCCTGACTTTATTACTTCTTCTGTGTTGTTACAATATCTACACTTAACATCTATTTTTGCCATAACTCCTTAACTATAATTCTCTCTTATTACTGTTTGAGGATTATAGACTATTTACTCTAAACTGCAATACGGAGGCACGACCTTATTATAAAAGTAAAAATGGAAATTAAAAAACTATAAATATGGGGTAATTAGTAGATGATAAGCTTTTTAAAAAGCTTTTAGACTTTATAAATTAACAGTTCGCCCGTTTTACGTTCTGAGATAATCATATAAGAATTTTTGGAGCAGGATACTGGTTGGAGCAGGATACTGGCGTAAAGGTAAGAGAATTTATGAGCAAGAGAATAAAATACACTGATGGGGAAATAGGGGAAGTAAAAATAGTAAAAAATTTCTTACCGCATCCTAGAGAGCTGTTATTAATAGAATTTTTTAAATCAGACCCAAGTGCGTTAACATTTCGAATGATGGTGCCAATATTTTTTATATTATCAGGGTTCTCAATTACGGCGATTAAGTTCTTGCACCTAAACTCTTTAATTTTATTAGCTCTTGTGCGAAGAGTCGGTTTAGACTTTTGTTTTTCTTCCATAATATATTAAATAGATTTATAAATATAAAAATTATAAAAGATGCTACTATATAATAACAAAAGAAATATCATTATGGCGGAGAGAGGGGGATTCGAACCCCCGACACGTTGCCGTGAACACGCTTTCCAGGCGTGCGCCTTAAACCGCTCGGCCATCTCTCCAAAATTTTTAGCATTGCCTGTATGGCTTTCTATGTTATTCTCACAAGGTATTTGCGTGGATCAATTTCACCTATGTCGTCATCCCGTGGCTTGACCATGGGATCCAGTTAAAAATATTAGTATTTTTTATTGTTTTTTTGGATCCCGTGGTCAAGCTACGTGATGACACCGAATGCGTTTTTCGTTCCACGCAACAATACCACTCGCAATGACAACTCGGTATCCATGCAGGTAATGCTAAGACTTATTCTTAGAAAAAATATTATTAGCTTCTTCTAGCTCATTTTTAGTATTAACACCAACAATTAAATCATGATCAGTAGATAATAAATATGAAACTTTTTCACCATGATTTTTACATATTTTTACTATTTCAGTTAAATAAACTTCCTTATTACCGTTAGTATTAGTAGCAAATAAAGGTAAGTATTTATTTAAAATTCCGCTACTGAAAGCCATAATACCTGAATTACAAAGTTTTATATTTTTCTCTTCTTCACTTGCGTTTTTATGTTCGATTATCTCTAAAAATCCGCCATTTTTATCAGTAGCTATTCTTCCATATTGAGCCGGATTTGCTCTCTCAAAGCTTAAAGTCACTAATGCAGAATTAGTAAGGCTTAAATAATCTATTAATTCATGTATAAGTTTTGGAGTAATAAGAGGATGATCACCGTATAAAACTAATATTGTTTTATTTTTATCAATTAAATCTATTGCTGCATGAGTAGCATGAGCTGTGCCTTTAGGTTCTTCTTGCAGTACAAAGCGACACATATTTTCATAGGGCGTTAAATGTTTTTTAAGTTCTTCTGAATAAACTATAATTACATCATTTGTGACGTTAAGCGAATTCTTTAATACCGTTTCAAGCATTGGAACTCCGCCGACTTTATGCATTACTTTCGGTAAATCGGACTCCATTCTAGTACCTTTACCGGCTGCTAAAATAATTATTTGATAATTTGCATCGTTATAAGTCATTCTTCTTCTTGTATTATTTCGTAAACATCATCAGATAATTCATAATTCCCGAAAACTCTTTGCACATCATCGCTTTCTTCTAAAATTTCCACAAGCTTTAGTAACTTTTCAGCTTTTTCCTTATCATCTATAATTATTGTATTTAATGGAATCCAGCCTATATAAGAGTCTTCAGGTATACCGTATTTGCCGGTTAAAAATTCTAGAACTTTAGAAAAATTTTCAATATCCGTATAGATTGTATGGAATATTTCATCAGATACGATATCATCCCCTCCGGCTTCTATTGCTGCCTCGAAAATATCTTCATTCGATGCTATGTTTGTTGGATACTGAATAACTCCGCAATGTTTGAATAAATAATTAACGCTACCTGTTTCACCTAAGCTGCCACCGTATTTGGTAAAACCGGAACGCACTTCAGCAGCAGTACGGTTTTTATTATCGGTTAAAGCTTCAACTATTATAGCAATACCATTCGGTGCATAACCTTCATATCTAATTTCCGTATAATTTTCGGTATTAGCATCGTCAGCACTATTAATAGCTTTGTCTATTCTTTCTTTTGGGAGATTTTGACTGCGTGCGGCGGTTAAAGCGTTTCTAAGACGCGGGTTATTTTCAGGGATATTAGAAGAACCAGTTTTAACTGCAGTAACTATTTCACGAATTAATTTAGTGAAAACTTTTGCTCTTTTTTTATCTTGAGCCCCTTTACGATGCTGAATATTCTTAAACTTTGAGTGACCGGCCATTTTGCTATTAATTATATTATGTATATTTTAGGAATTAGATTTTATTTTGATGGGTGAGTACACGGAGCGTACATTTTAGTACGTGAGTATACGAATCCCTGAAAAAATGAAACAATAATTCTTAAAATATACATAATATTAACCTTGTTTTGCTTTAAATCTTTTGTTCTTTTTATTTATCACAAAAATTTTGCCTCTTCTTTTAACGATTTGACAATCTTTATCACGTTTTTTTAGTGATTTTAATGAGCTAACGACTTTCATAAAATATACTTAATTACATTTAATTTGGACTAATAATAAACATTTTTATTTAATCAGTCAATTACCAATTTAAAGCATTTTTAAACAAAATACCATGTTTCGTGGTTTTTTATTGACATATATTAATAAAATAATGTATTATGTATTTATAAAAAGGTCAAATTATGAAAAAATATTCGCCATATGATTTTAATCAAGCAACTATAAATGAAATCAAACAAAATGGAAGAAAATGGAGTTTAGACAAACCATATTATGATGAATTTCTTGTTGAATTACCGAAATTAGTTCAAAAATTTGATCTATCTGAAATAATTACAAAAGTAGATTATCCAGATAAACATGTATCCATATTTAATGCAGTAGGGGAGCTAGCATCCTATGCTCAGCTTGCTAAATGGGCTGAGAATGCTATTAAAGATGAGCAGCAAGGTGAAAATGAAAAAGCTAATAATCAATGGAAAGCTATAAAAGCAGTGTTAGAGTATGCTAAAACATCAGGTATAGATTATTGTAGTTTAATAAGAGGTTGGGAAAATAATAAAGGAGCAGCACAAGGCGTTCAGATACTGAAACTACTAGAGAACAATTTACAAGAAACCAAAAACCATAAAATTAAATCAGAAATATTTAGTCTTATATTAGAAGAAGCAAATAAAGGAGAATATGGTTTATACGCTATTCCTAGTAATTATAAAAATAATGAAAATGTAAAACATGCAGCTGCAAAACATCAAGAATTTGTTAATGATGAGCTTGAAACATTAGCAGTATGTTGGGCTACTATAGAACCTACAGAAGTGTTATTTGAAGATGAATCTCTTGAAGAAGAATCAAATATTTCTCATAACGATTTTACTCCACCGCCGGAAATGCCGCAATATATAGACCTTCTTGCAGCATTATTTAGTCAAGCAACAGCTCTCGCTAATAAAGCAACTTCAACACCTGGAAATTATCAAGCATGGCAAAATCATGCCGGTTCAATATTAAATAATGCAGAATTAGGTGAACAACCTTCTACTAGTTCAAATACCGCTAGCTCTAATAGAGTAGAGTTTAATGTTAAAGAAAGTATTAATGAAATCAATAAGTTAATAAAAAATTACAAAATAGTAATCAGTGAAGAATATATAAATAGAGTCTTAGAAACCGAAGATGCAGAGATAATAGATCAAGCTTTAAATAAGCCTCACTTTATTAAACAAGAACTTCTCATAATAGTAGAAAATCTTACGAAATCATTAGGTAATCATTACGCTTCTCTGAATTTTGTAAGTAAATCTTTATTTGTAGAGTCAGATGAGTTTCAAAATTTAGCAGAATTTATAGAAGATTTACTACCTATATTAGATAAAAGTAAAGCTCTAAAAAATGAATATTGTAAAGTAATAACAGAAGGAACAAGTAATCCATTTACAAGTATTAGGTTCTATGTTTGGTGGAGAACCATTAAATCCATTAAAAACAGCAGCAGAAACATATATGCCAAAATGGTATGAAGAAAATTTTTCTAGAAGTGAAAATTTTGAAACTACCGAATAATTTAAACAACCATGGAAGTCGATTCTTTAGGCGATACTTTACAGGCTAGTCTTGATTTAAAATCAAAATCTCAAATCTTGAAAATATCACCTTTTTTTACTTCGCAAAGAGATTATGATACTTGCCGCTTTTTCTTAAAAATAATTAACAATTTCTACACATAAACCTTATATTTATTGACAAAATTTTACAAATTCTATATATTCCCGTTTTCAAAAATTCAGAATCCATATTCCATGGTTTTTTAAGATTTGAATTTAATTTAAATAAGGATATATTTTTGTGAAAGAGTCATTAGTTGAAAAATTAAAAAAAGATACAGTAAGACCACTAGAGACGACAGATTATTTGAGCATACTTATCGAAATTAAAAAGTTTATTGAAGCTAGTAATATTGATAATATAGCGTTAAAGGCAAGGCTTATTTGTCTAACCGACGAGTTTCAAAGAAAGCAAAAAATAATAATGAAGCTATTATAAAGGTAAGACATATTAGAGTTACTTGCTCAAATTTACCGGTAACTAAAAGCGATCCATTAAAAGCAAAATATTTCACATAATACTAAATGGGTCATGCCTCCATGTACGGTTACGCCTATTAAAAAGCTATACGTTCAATAAGAGTACCAATAACATCATGAATATCCAATGACTTGGAAAAGCAGATTGTCTTACGTGCAAGCCTCTTGCATCTCGTTCTAGTTCAAGTTACTTCGTTCTATCCGTTGGAGTGTATTTTTTTACTGATAATATGCTTTTAGGTCTAATAACCTAGCATAACTCATCCATCTGTATAGTAAAAAGTCACCTTGAAATTCTCTAGTTTTTCAGTAATGATTCTAATGTGCTATCACATCTTGTACCAAACGTATAAAACAGCTACTTTTAACGAAATCTTATCCAAGGCATACCAAAGCCATCGTTGTCTGGATTTATTCTGTACATAAGACCATTGTTCATCTATCTCAGGAGCAATAATTACTTTTTGTTGTACTGATAGAATGATTTGTTGTTTTTAATACTAGATTTTTTTAAAACACGGATAACTGTATTGATACCCACTTTTAATACTCTTACTGTATCTCTAACTCCAGAGCCGTTGATTGACATTTCTACTATTTGCTCCTTAACTCCAGGCTTAGATGCATTAATATACTCCGTTAAATATCGATTACACCGCTTGCATTGATATCTCTGTTGTTTTGAAATTGAATATCCTGACTTTATTACTTCTTCTGTGTTGTTACAATATCTACACTTAACATCTATTTTACCATAACTCCTTAACTATAATTCTCTTATTACTGTTTTGGGAATTATAGACTATTTACTCCTAAACTGCAATACGGAGGCACGACCACTAAATGATTGTAGTGATTATTATAGAAATAATGAAGATGTTAATAATACATATCAATGGCTTAAAGAAGTTGGCGTAAGATTTAGTGTAGTTAGAACTGCAAGTTTAAACGAAGAAACATTAACCTCAGAAAACTTTAACCTTAATAAAAAGTCAGCTGAGTTAGAGCCTGTAGTAATAGAACTTGAACAAATATTAGAAACATTAGGTATTACTAAAGATAATTTGGACGCTAATGATTTATAAGTAATCTTGTTTGTTTCTTATCTCATAACTTCCCTTGCTTCATAAGATAAGTTATGGTAGGCTAGTTTATCTTAATTAGTAACTCAAGTTTATTTTAGCGTTGCCGGTATGGCTCGAAAGAACATTATGTCATTCCCGCATATTATTGCGTGGATACCAAGTCGTCATTGCGAGCGACTAAAAGGAGCATGGCAATCTCATAAAATAATACTCCTGAGATTGCTTCGTCAATTACTTCGTAATTTTCCTCGCAATGACGTTAAAATCCTACTATGTTCCTTTTTCTTCTTTTCAAATCCGGCTATTGCTGATCCTGAAATCGCTGAATCCTTTAAATGTTCAAAACTTTTTCCTTACTTTGAAAAAAAATTTAACATCCCATCTAATACATTACATTCAATAGCTTTAAAAGAATCGGGAAAAAAACATACAATCCGTAAAATTAGAGTAGTATGGCCTTGGACGGTAAATGTTGAAGGAAAAGGCTATTATTTTAACACGAAAAGAGAAGCCGTAAGTTTTGTTAGAATAGAGCTTATAAGAGGGCGAGAGAGTATTGATGTCGGATGTATGCAGATTAACTTAAGACATCATTTAGGGGCTTTTAATTCCCTTGACCAAGCATTCGATCCAAATAATAACGTTCGTTACGGGGCAGAGTTTTTACGCTCAAAATATGACCAGTTAGGGAGTTGGCACAAAGCTATAGCACATTACCACTCAGCCACTCATTCTTTAGGGTTTAAATATAAGCAAGATGTAATTAAAATAGCAAGTAATATGGCTCTTTATAAAGCATCCTTACATAGTTATCTAAATAATAATGAAGGGGCTTTAGAAGATACAATTCCAGTAAATAATAACAAAATTCAAAAAAAATCACTTTTTAGTAGCAATAAAAGATACAGAAGTAGTATTATGGTACCGATTCCTGCTAAAATTAATTAAATTTTATGAGTATACTCGTTGAACTTAAAAAATTGGCTACGTCATCCTACAATTACTGCGGTACTGAACGTTTAAGTATACGCTGCATTCCTCGTCTTGTGGATTCCTTGCTCTTTTTCAAGTTGAACTTCGTATACCAGCTTTTCATTTACTTTTTAATATTAGTAAGTGCGGTAAAAGTAAATGCCGATTTTAACAATATTCAAGATAATTTTGAATATCAGGAAGAGCAGCTAACAATAGAATTACCTTGGAGCGACTGTACCGAAATTCATAAATTATTAGAGGAAAAATTATCTTTTTCAGAACAACAAATAAAAAAAGAAAATAAAATTCATGAGAAATATAAGCAATTTTATTTAAAACATAATAATCTTACTAATTTTTCTATGCAATTTCTTGAGAAAAAATCTGAGACTAATGGAGTAGAAACTTTAATATCAGGTTTTTTAAAATTTTGTGAAGATAATTTCCAAACTAGTAAAAGTAAATCTAATTCCCTAAATTATTACATTAAAAAACAACAAGATCAATGGTTTAATGATATAAGAAACGAGAATTACAAAATATATTATAGAAAAAAATACGAAGATAATATCTTTAGAAATAATTAATTTATTTCAGCACTTGATTCATATATTATTTAATTTATATTAACTATAATAATATACAAGGTTATTTATGTTAAAGAAATTTATATTAGTATTGTTGTGCATAAGTAGTTATAAATCTCTAGGAGAATCTAATAAGCCCGAGAACAATATTTCAGGGATAGAAAGAAAAAAAGTTTCTAGTAATGATAAACAACTAAAACCTGTCTACTTAGAGCATTTGGATCTAACTTCGGATTTAAATCTTTCAGAAAAAAGCCTGTTGAGTTTAGAACCTTTATCGCCTAATAATAAAAATACGAAACCTATAATTGTAGGTATTCAGGAGAATTTTGAAGGGCTAGATAGAGTTAAAGGGGATGATATTCGCACTGCAAGACAGAGAGAACTTGTTCAAAATAGTTGGTTAAGAGGAGATCTTATTTCTCGATTCCCGACTAACACTTTAGGTCAAAAGATAGAAGATAAATGGAAGGGATTATATATTCAACAGATTAAAGCTAAAAAATCACCGAAATAATGCTGTAAAGGGGATAAGTAACAGCTTATTTATCAAGCATGCAGCTAATGATATAATAAGTCGATTAGGGATGATTGATAAGGATTTTTCGGATATTCTAGAAATATCGGCTAAATGCGGTTACCTTACAAAGCTGTTAAAAACTACTTACCGAAATGCCAACATTACTGCAACGGATATGTCACCTTTATTGCTTGATTCATTTAAGCATGATCGTAAATTATTAATTAGACATCTTTCCAAACCAGCTTATAGAGAGGAATTTAAAGGAGACACGGAACGCAGCACCGCAGCGTACACGCTAGTACGTGAGGATGCGAGTACCGGATCGACGTCTAAATTACCTCTAGAAGCGAAGTTTGGAAAGATGTCTATTGATGATGAAGATTTAGAATTTCCAAACGACTCCTTTGATTTAATTATTTATTCATTAGGGTTACACTGGATAAATGATGTGCAGAGTTTTCTATCTAATATAAGAACATTTTTAAAGCCTGACGGTATTTTTATCGGTAATTTTGTCGGCGGAAATAGTTTAAAGAATTTACGTAAATCTTTAATAGATGCCGAAACAGCAAGTGGTTTTAAACACTCTCCTCATATTTCTCCCTTTATTCATTTTGACCATGTCCCAATGCTATTATCACAAGCAGGATTTGCCGAAGTAATTGTTGATTATGAAAATATAGAGCTAAAATTTGATAATCCTTTAGCTTTAATGAGAGAAATAAAAAATATCGGTGAGTCAAATTCACTAAATGCTAGTCACAATTACGCTATTTCTAAAAAGATGTTCTCTTTACTACAAAATTATACAAACGGCTTTGAAGATAATATTAATTTAATTAGTTTTATTGCTTCGCCAAATAAGAATAGTATAAGATTAAAGTTGTTATAAAGGTTATAGTGGTGTATTTTTAGCAGTATTACGTCATTGCGAGCGACTGAAAGGAGCGTGGCAATCTCAGGAATCTTACCTGAGATTGCTTCGTCAATTATTACATAATTTCCTCGCAATGACGATCCAACAATTTATTAAGGTCAAACAAATATGCAAGAATTTGATTTAGTGGTAATAGGTAGCGGTCCGGCCGGTTATACAGGCAGTATTAGAGCTGCTCAGCTTGGTATGAAAGTAGCGTGCATTGAGAAAAACGATACTCTCGGTGGCACTTGTTTAAATATAGGGTGCATACCGTCGAAAGCTTTACTTAATTCCTCCGAAAAATATGAAGAAGCTCTAAAGCATTTTGAGAGTATAGGTATTACTGCAGATGTAAAATTAGACTTACAAAAAATGCTAGCTAATAAAGATAAAGTAGTTTCTGACCTTACAAAAGGGATAGAAAGCTTATTTGCTAAGAATAAGATTACTAGGATAAAGGGCGAAGCTAAAATTATCTCTAGAGACATCATTGAGGTAAATAAAGAGCAAATTAAGGCCAAAAATATCCTAATTACTACAGGTTCCAGCGTCATAGAAATACCGAATATCAAAATAGATGAAGAGTTTATTGTTTCATCTACCGGAGCTTTAAAGCTTTCTAAAGTACCTGAGAACTTAATAGTAGTCGGGGGAGGGTATATAGGCTTAGAACTTGGTTCAGTTTGGCGTCGTTTAGGTGCTAAAGTAACGGTTATTGAGTATGCACCGAGCATTGTGCCGATGCTTGATAAGGAAATTGCCACGCAATTTATGAAGCTACAGCAAAAACAAGGTATAGAGTTTAAACTAAATACTAAAGTGCTGTCTGCTGAAGTAAAGTCAGGAAAAGTAAATCTGACAATAGAGGAGGGCGGTAAGAGTTCGGTAGTAACTAGCGATGTGGTATTAATGGCAGTAGGTAGAAAAGCCTATACCCAAAATCTAGGGCTTGAGTCTGTAGGTATTATTACAGATAAACAAGGTAGAATTGAGATTAATGACCATTTCCAAACAGCTGTTTCAAATATTTACGCAGTCGGTGATGTGGTAAAAGGAGCTATGCTTGCTCATAAAGCCGAAGAAGAGGCTGTAGCTGCCGTGGAAATTATGGCAGGGCAAGCAGGACATGTTAACTATAATCTAATTCCAAGCGTAATATATACTTATCCCGAAGTAGCAAGCGTCGGTGAAACGGAAGAACAGCTAAAAGGAAAAGGCATTAATTATAAAGTAGGTAAGTTTCCGTTTTTAGCAAATAGTAGAGCAAGAGCAATCGGTAGTACGGAAGGGATGGTTAAAATTCTTGCCGATAGTAAAACCGATAGGGTTTTAGGAGCTCATATTATAGGAGTTGATGCAGGTACGCTTATTGCCGAGCTTACCGCTTATATGGAATTCGGAGCAGCTTCGGAAGATATAGCAAGAACCTGCCACGCCCACCCGACTTTAAGCGAGGCTATAAAAGAAGCAGCTCTTAGTGTGGATAAGAGAACGATAAACATGTAATATACTCGGTGAATTTCAAAAATTGGCGTCGTCGTCTAGCAAGTTCTGTGGTGCTCACGTATTAAGTATACGCTTCGCTCCTCGCCTTGCAGACTCCTTGCTCTTTTTGAAATTGACCTTCGTATCACTATAAAACTACTTAATAATGAACAAACAAGAATTGCGGCTTTATTTCAAAGATCTTTTAATAAAAAACCAAGATAAGATTAATTCCGACTTAGTCAAAAACTCTCTAATAAATAAAATTAGCCGGTTATTAAAGGAGTTAAAAGTAAAGACAGTAGGACTTTACTATCCTCTAAAATACGAGATTAACTTACTTGAAATAACAAACTTACCTCCTGAAATAAGATTCTTCCTACCGAAAGTTATAAAAAATGAGATAAAATATTGTCCTTATCATTATAACGATCAGTTGGCTTTAGGGGCTTTTAAAACCTATGAACCTATAAATAATGATTGCGTTATTCCTGAATTAGTTATTATCCCAGGACTTGCGTTTAGTAAGGACGGTTATAGACTTGGATACGGCAAAGGACATTTTGACCGATATCTTAATAATAACCGAAATATATTGGCTGTCGGAGTTTGTTTAAAAGAGCAGTTAATAGATAATTTTCCGGTTGAATCTCATGATCGTAAACTTGATTTTATTATATGTCATTCCTGCGAAAGCAGGAATCCAGGGAAATAACTTCAATATTGATACAGAGGTTACATAATTTGATAAAATAAATATATAAAAAACTTGTTTTTATATATTTATTACTGGATTCCCGCCTCTGCGGGAATGACATACAACGAGCCACGCAACAAATACCACGCGAGAATGACATAGGATAAAATGGTTGATATAATAAAAAAAATTGTTGTATTGCTCGGTGTACCTTTTGCTTTTTTTGCACAAGCAGTTGGAGATTGGCTAGAAACAGGACAAGTATCCGGCGATACTCAGACTGGAGATATTTGCTTTCAATTAGCATTGATAGGAGTAGGGACACTTATCATCGATCAGGCATTTAGTAACTTGCCTGATGATGTATACAATGAATATGTCAAAATAGTACAAGATAGTGAGATACAAGTTACATTAATTGGCTAATTTTTTTCTATTCACATATAGGCTACAAATTATTTGATTTGTAGCTTTTTTCTTATAAGTTATTACACAAACTTATTATTTCATCTTTATATTTTTGTTTGTGTAAATATTTACTTTTTAAATTTAGATTTTTAAAATCCTTGTGATTCAATGGCGGGTATTTACTAAGCTTTATTAAATCTTCATCTAAAATAAAATGCTTACGAGGAATATTTATAGTTTGTGCATTCTCTTCACGATAAGCTGCAAGTGCTTGAATTTTACGGTTAAAACTCTCATCATCACTTCTATATTTTATTTTTTTCCACGCATTTTTCGGCTCAACCTTATAATTTCTAACGTCTAATAAAGAACTAAGAGTAGTTTGGTATTTATTAGTTAAATTATTTCTAATAATTATATTATTTAGCTCTTTATATATCTTATACAAATACTCCACATCTAACATTGCATAATTTAACATATCACTAGTGATAGGGCGTTTTAGCCAGTTAGATTTTTGGTGGGTTTTATCGATAGTAATACCAATTAACTTATAACAAAGGTCATCATAGCTTAGCTGTTTACCGAATCCGCAAATATTTGCTGCAATTTGTATATCAAAAACATTAGAAGGTAGGGTTTTAAATAAATTATAGAAAATCTCTAAATCTTCCCGAGGAGCATGAAATATTTTAGTAATATTATTATCTGCAAGTAACTTATTAAAAATATTCAGATCTAAATTGCTTAACGCATCAATTATTCCGCAATATTCTTCTGCTTTAACTTGAATTATACTAAGCTGAGCATAATAGGTATAGCGACGCTCAAATTCCGTATCTATGCTTAAGCATGTCTTATTTGCTAACCTGTTACAAAATTCTTCTAATGTTTTTTGATTATCGATAATTTGCATAGAAGCTATTTATAAAGCTCCGATAATTTTTAAGAAAAGATTAGTATGAGATAACGACAAGACAACTTCAAGACCGATTAAAATAATAATAATCCACTCAAGTTTGGTAGAATGTTTATAATTAAGGTCATTTGAAAGAATGTCTAAAAGCTCGTGAATCATATTAAGCCGATGATTCATTATATTTTGCCGTATTTCTATGTCTTGAAACTCTGCCGTCATCAGATATAGAGGCTCATAGCTCGGACGACGCCAAAAGAATTCCGGAGTATCGAATATATCGCTATGCAAACTGATTGAATAACGCTCGTTAAATAATATACCTATTTGCTGTAATATCTCCTTTTTTGAAAGCGATACGCTGCCGGTTCTAGCTAGTTCCTGCTGAATAGGAGTGGTCTGAACAATCAAGTTACTAACGGATTGCTCAAGAACGCTAAGTTTAACCGATTGTGCAAGAGCATGGGAAATAGAAAGTTTAACAAAGACTGATTTATCTGCTAAGATTATTTTATTTTTTTCTTCGTCAATAAATGTTTTCGGGGCTTCTGTATTATATTCAAAATAAATATAATCAGATACCGGCTCTTTGAGCTTATTTACTGTTACTAAATCAGTATCGCTTAAAACTATTTTTTCTTGAATTTCATCGCCGCCCCAAATAGTTACACAGCCAAACGGAAAGAAAAATATCTCTATAAAATCAGAATCTTTATTTATCTCTTTCCGAATATATAAAACATCGTCAAAATGCTGAGGCTCAAGACCAATCTTTTTTAAATTAGTAACTAGATCACTCATCTTATATTCGGAAGAAGTACAGTAAGATGAACATCTCATGATTATTAAGTTTAATTTATATAAATTTAGAGTATAGTAGTTAGGCACCTATAAAGTCAATAATATTATAATTATGTATGAAATATTAAGTAATAGAGAGATTATCAAAATAATAGGTTTAGATTCGGTAAAGTTCCTACAAAATCTCATTACTAACGATATTTGTAAGAGCAGCTACTGTTATACCTATTTGCTTAATAATCAAGGAAGATATTTATTTGATTTTTTCGTGTATGTTCATAACCTTGAGGAAATTTACCTTGATATTGATAAAAGTAATAAAGCTGCTTTGATAGAGCATTTAAACTTCTATAAATTTCGCTCAAAAATACAAATAATAGATTTTAGTGAAGAGTATAAAATTGTCTATTCACATCAAAAATTAGATATAGACACGCTAGTTACGTCTCGTGATCCGAGATATTCTATGCTTGGTTTTCGCTCAATCGTGTCATCTTTTTTGTCATTGCGAGAAGACGCCATGGGCGTCGACGAAGCAATCTCGGACAAAATTCCTGAGATTGCCACGCTCCCTATGGTCACTCGCAATGACGGTTTGGAGAACTACGCAACAACATCTCTCTGCGGAAGCGAGAATCCAGCGTCCTTATATCTAGAAGATAAATATAATTTCGCAATAATAGACGGTGTGGAAGATTTAATCACAGATAAATCCATTCCAAATATGTACGGTGCTGAGGAGTTAAAGGCAATTAGTTTTGACAAAGGCTGTTATGTCGGTCAGGAAGTTATTTCAAGGGCTAAATATCAAGGGGTTATAAGAAGAAAGATATATAAAATTACAGCAAATGAAGATTTATCCTCATTAGTTAAAGATGAAGAAATACTCACAGATAACGATAAAATCGGTGTAATATGTTCAAGTTACCGTAATAAAGCAATCGCCTTAATTAGAGAAGAAAAATATCTTGCCTGTAAAAAATCTGATATCACAGTTAAAGGAATTAAAATAAACTTATCTCTCGCACCTTGGTATTAACAATAGTTAATTTTTTAATAATTACTTGATGCTCATTAAGTTTTCACGTATTATATGTATTATAACTAGACGTAAACCATATTTCATGGTATTTTTTATAAAAAATTAATATAAATTGGATACTTTTATGACTACACCTTTTCAATTGTTAACTTCAGGAAATATACAAAACATACAATATATACCGCAGTTTTTAAATGGAACTAATGTTAATGAGCTTAACAACAGCCTTAATATTTTTGAAGCTCTTTGTAATTTAATACCTCAACAACAAGATCAGAACGTTAAAAATGCTTTAGAAAATACTGCTGTACAGATATTAAGCAAAATGATCTCCCTCCCTGAAACTAATTGGGGTAAGAAAGATGGAGCCGATAATACTATACTTGAATGGGGTATTTGGAGCGGTTCTTCTGAAATTATGAATGTATTTCATAAAAATCCATATACAACAACGAAGTTTATAGCAATTGAAAAAGCACAAATGCAAAATTTTACACGTGTTTTAAAATCAAACCATCTTGCCTCTACCTTCCAAAACGAGCAAATCGAAAAATTTAAACAAATAGGTCTTGATATTAATATTCCTGATACACGTACACCTTTTGAATTACTTAATACCGGACGTATACAAGATATAATGTCTGTACCAACGGCTTTAAATAAAGATAATGTCAATAATGTTAACAACAATCTTAATATTTTTGAAACTCTTTGTAATTTAATACCTCAAAAACAAGATCAGAACGTTAAAAATGCTTTAGAAAATACTGCTGTACAGATATTAAGCAAAATGATCTCCCTCCCTGAAACTAATTGGGGTAAGAAAGACGGAGCCGGTAATACTATACTTGTGTGGGGAATTTTGAGTAATAGCTCTAAGGTAATGGATGTATTTCATAATAATTCTCAAATAATGGATAAATTTGTTGCAGCTGAAAAAGCACAAATTCATAATTTTTTCCGTGTTGCTATGGAGCCGCATATTTCGGATGATTTCCGTAAAGACCAAACCGAAAAATTAAAGTCGTTAGGTTTAGATATTAACGATCTTGGTCAAGATAATCATACCGCTTTATATTCTGCAATAAATATTTATGTAAATACATATTTAAATAAATATCAGCTTATTACTAATAATCCGAGTAATCAAAATATAAGTTTATTTCAAACTCAAATGGATAAATATTATAAAATAGTTGAAAATTTGCTAAAATTTGGAACTAACCCTTCGCTTGAAGCAAATAATATATTAAATTTATTAGCTAACGGTACTTTACAAATACAAAATACAATATCTAAAATACCCGATAACGGTCATAAATATTTAGCTCAAGCAGGTTTTAAAACTTTAATAAAAAATGTAAAGGAATTAGCAGAAAAAACATTAGAAAATTGTAATCTTGAAAATTCTACCGGCGGTAATAATATGATTGCTACGCTTGGTAATATAATATGGTCTATTAAACAAGATATTTCAAAAGCATCCGGTCAAGAAAAAACATTGTTAATCAACAATTTTAAAGAGCTAAAATCTTTAGCGGAGCCTATAATAGAAAAAATAGTAAAACAACAAGGATTTAATCCTAACATTATGGATCAATTGAATTCTAATACAATAGCATGGATCGGTGAATTAGGAGCCGAATTCTTAGAAAAATGTATAAACAATATGTATACAACACCTGATGTAAATTTCTCTGATAAGAGTGGTAGAACACCACTTGATTGGTATAGTGACTATAACGCTACTAAAATCGTAGAAACTTTAATAAAAACCGGCGGTAATGTAAATAGTCAATGTACTCAAGATGCAGCGACGCCTAGCCATAGATTATTTTTAAATAATTCAAAAGTTAATGCTAGCACCCCAAAACTTCTGACTTTAAAAGTTTTATTAAATAAAGAAAACAAGCCGCCGTTTGATCCAAGTATCAAGATGGTGGGTAATAAAACTGCTGCAGATATATTAGAAGCGAAAAAAACAGCTATAGCTGATTATGATGCTTGTCACAATGCACTTGATGAGTACACAACTTGGTATAATAATGATTATACTGTAGCATCATTAGGTCAAGCAATAGAAGAATTTAATCCTTATGAATAAGAGATAATGTATTATCGTCTTGTTATTGCATTGTTTATGTCATTCCTGCGGAAGCAGGAATCCATCATAAAGCGAGATAGATCGAGCTTTTATTTGGATTCCTGCTTCCGCAGGAATGACATAAAACGAGCCATGCAACAATACTTCTTCTCAGGAATGACATACTTTTTTAACTACACAAAAATATTGTTTGTTTCTTTTTTTATCTTTATTATTATTTGCATAGAAAATCCCTATAACTTAACTCTATGCCAAATATAGATCTCCTCATTTTTACTAGCTTTTTAGCAATTAATTTGCTAGTTGGACTTCTAAATATCAAAAATATAAAAAATATTCGTGAATATGCGATAGGAAAAAGGAATTTTTCTACAGGTACGATAGTCGCAACTCTTATTGCTACTTGGATCGGTACTAGTACTTTTTTAATCGATAATTCAAGAATATATACGGACGGGCTATTTTACTTATTACCTAGTATATTCGGGAGCGTCGTTAGTTGGTTATTAATTAGTTACTTTATAGCTCCTCGTTTTGAGAATTTTTTGGGTAGCTTATCAGCAGCGGAAATAATAGGGGAGGCTTACGGTAACAAAGTTCGTATTCTTACGTCGATAGTTAGTATATTAATGTCTATAGGTAGGATTGCCATGCAATTCCACGCAGCAAGTTTAATATTACAGCTATTCTTTAATATTTCAAATTTTTACATAGATTTATGTATTGCCACCGTAATAATAAGCTATTCTGCTTTTGGCGGTGTAAAATCGGTTACTTTTACCGAAGCCGTACAGTTTTTTACCTATAGTGCAATTATTCCGGTAATAGGAATTGTCGTATGGAATGTTTTTAGCGATCCGCATATAGTTATAGACTCAAACGTACAGACCCGTCTAACTGATTTACAAGGATTGTTTCACTATACTAGTCCTAAATTTTGGATTTCTTTAAATATTTTTATATATTTTGCGATTCCGTCGCTTGGTCCTTCAATTTTTCAAAGAATATTGATGGCAAAAGACCCAAAGCAAATATCAAAAACATTTTTTATTTCGGCAATTATTTGTCTTTGTTTATCCGCCTTATTTATTTGGATTGTAATATTATTACTATCTCAAGATCCAAGTGTTAACACTAATGAATTGTTTTTACGGATTATTAAAAGTTATATAGGATTTAAGGGGTTAATTGTCGGTGTTATTATGGCAATGATAATCTCAAGTACCAACTCTTATATTAACGTTGCAGCGGTAACTTTTACTAATGACATAATTAAAAAGGCTTCTCTAAATAGTAATTATGTAACGGCAATCACTATAGGATTAATAGGTTTTATTATATCACTCTATACGAAAGATTTAATAAATCTATTTCTATTATTGACTAGTATCTATTTGCCGCTAATCACTTTGCCGTTAATTTTGTTAATATACGGTTTTAAATCAAGTGCCAAAAGTTTTTTTATCGGTATGATTGCTGCAATATTAACTATTATATTGTGGCAAGTATTTTCTTTAAGAGCGGTTTTAGGTATTTATCCGATATTGCCCGCAACTATAGTAAATTTACTCTTTTTCCTTGGAAGCCATTATATTTTAAAACAACCAGGAGGGTTTAATTCTTTAAAAGAGCCGCTAGCCGTTAAAATAATCAAGCAAGAGAGAAAAAGAAAATTTTTGACTTTATTTCGTGATCTTAAGAATTTTAACATCTTTAAATATTGGGAAAGCACCCTACCAAATCAAGAAATTACTTATAGTTATGTCGGTATATTTATTTTAATATCGATGTTCTCATCTTTATATACCACATCGGGTAGTAAAATAATGAACCATTTGGAGATATATAATATTATTTACCATACCACCCTTATCACTGCTGCAATATTAATCACTTATCCTTTATGGTCTTTAAAATTTAAAAAGAATTATATTATATCTTTATCTTGGTTTGTTGCTACTTTCGTTATATTAATATTTTTCGGTAGTTTACTTGTTATATCAAATAGTTTTGATCAGCTGCAATTAATGTGTTCGATAATTAACTTACTTATAATTGCAACGATATTCAGGTGGCAAGCTACTTTACTTATGACCGTTACAGGCGTGTTTGCTAGTATAGAGTTTTATAAATATTTTATGGATGAGAAGTTATTAATTAGCATAGATAGTTTTCAATTCAAAGTAATATATTTCCTAACCTTATTTAGTAGCCTTTTAATAGTATTCTTAAAACCAAGGCAGGAGCAAGAAAGATTAGTTAACCTAAAAAATACTCATTTAGGTAATAGAGTTAATTATAGAGAGCAGGAATTAGAAAAGTTACTTGATTTGAAACATGAGTTCTTACGTAATATAAACCATGAAATCAATACACCGCTAACCGGTATTATTAGCCTTGGTGAAACCTTATGGGCTAATTATGATAAATTTAATGAAGATCAGCGTCGTAGCGCTGTAGAGATTATAGCTAAAAGCTCTATTAGATTAAATAGCTTGATAAATAATATTCTAGATTTCTCAAAATTATCCAGTCTTAATTATGAATTAAATAAAAAAGATATAAACTTAAGCGAAGTGCTGCACGAAAGAATTCAAATATGTAAGAAACTATATCTAAATGGCAAAACCTTAAATTTTATATCTGATATTGAAGAGAATATAATATTTAACTGTGATCCTCATTATATTAAACACACATTCGATAATCTAATAATTAACGCTATTAGCTATTGTAGTGAGGGAATAATAAAAATTGATTTACAAAAGCAGAAAGACAGTATTGTATTCAGTATAAAAGACGATGGAGTAGGAGTGCTGAAAGAGGAATTGCAGAGTATATTCGGCGTATTTGTCGTAAGCTCTAAAACACGTACACCGGCAGGAGGTAGAGGAGTAGGGCTTGCTCTCTGTAAGAAAGTAATAGAACTACACGCCGGAAAAATTTGGGCAGAAAACGATAAACAGGGGAAGACCCAGTTTATTGTTACGATGCCTTTGTGATTTACCAACTCGTCATTGCGAGGAGCGAAGCGACGTGGCAATCTCATAAAGTAAGACTCCTGAGATTGCTTCGTCAAAATTTTCAATTTTTCCTCGCAATGACGCAAAATCAAGCCATAAATTAAAATCCTTATCTATGAAAAAGATTATTTTTAACAAACAACGAGATTTGATATCAATTATAGCACCGGCGTCAGGCTGTCTTGATGCTCGGGATAAATTAAAAGAAGCTATTAAAATACTAGCTTTGCATGGTTTTAAAACTTTAATAGATGATAAGATTTTTTTAGGTGATGAATTACCTTTTTTTGCTGCTCCTAAAGAGGAAAGGCTGAGGATGTTTAAAGAAGCTATGGAAAATGAGCAGGTTAAAATAATTTGGGCTTTTCGCAGTGGATATGGATGCAGTGAATTTGTAGAAGATTGTTTTAATATAAAGCAAAAAGGGGATAAAATCCTGATAGGCTATAGCGATATTACCGTTTTGCATTTATTACTAAATAACCATTACAATATCACAACTATTCACGGTTCAGTATTAACCTCATTACTACCGCCTACTAATCAGGCTATTATTCCTATAATAGATGTTCTTGAAGGGAAAAAGAGTGCAATACAACTTATACCTATAAATAAAATTAGTGAGGAAAATATAACCGGTAAAATAACAGGCGGCAATTTAACAGTTTTTAGCAAATTAATAGGAACTTCTATTGACTTAAAAAAGGGTAATATATTACTGCTTGAAGATATTAATGAAAAAGCCTATGCCGTGCATCGTAATCTAGTTCAATTAAAAAATGCCGGTACATTTGAATGTATAGAAGCAATAATTTTCGGTGATTTTACCGAAGGGGATGAGTTTGTAGAACAAGCTATAAAAAGTTTTTGTTTAAATCATATTCCGCATATAGAAGCTTATAAAGCTGACGGAATAGGGCATGGAGAGGTAAATCATCCGGTTATTATGAATCATGAAGTAATTATAAACAGTAATATTTTAAGTTTTACTAGCCCTTTTGAAATAGCAGAAAACAAATGATAAATTCTATCAGAATAGGTACAAGAAAAAGTCCACTTGCTTTAATACAAACTAATTTAGTTATTCAGCAAATCAAACAATTTTTTCCTGATATTAATTGCGAAATAGTACCCATTATTACTAGCGGTGATTTAATTCAAAATAAACCATTATACGATATAGGCGGTAAAGCTTTATTTTTAAAGGAAATAGAACAAGCCTTGCTTGACAAAAAAATTGACTTAGCGGTTCATTCTTTAAAAGACGTACCTGGTAGAATACCCGAAGAGCTAGTAATAGCTGCTGTTTTAGAGCGTGAAGACCCTAGAGACGTGTTTGTTTGTTTAAATTATAAATCCATAGAAGAACTGCCGCAAAATTCCGTAATAGGTAGCTCGGCAGTGCGAAGAAAAGCATTTATCCAAAAAATAAGACCGGATTTAAAGGTAACAATTTTTAGAGGGAATGTTGATTCAAGAATAAAAAAGCTAATGACCGGCGAAGTTGATGCAACAATTTTAGCATATGCGGGTCTGAAAAGGCTTGGAGCGTTTAATCCGGAATATTGCCATTTGATAGAATATTCGCAGATGTTACCGTGTGTAGGGCAGGGAGTCATTGCAATTGAGATACGACAGGATGATAATGCTATGCTTGAGATATGTAGCCGCATTAATCATCTTCCTACCTTTGAACTAATAAAACCCGAAAGAGCATTTTTAGAATATCTAGATGCTAATTGCCGTACACCGATTGCTGCTTATTCAAAATATCTAGATGCGGATAATATACAAACCGATTTCATGCTCGGTAATCTCGCCGGCAGTAAAATAATCTTCCACACCGAAGTCACCGATATAAATACCTCAAAAGAAGTGGGCATAAAAGTTGCTAAAATGATGTTGGATGAATTGGATTGATTAGTATTTTTATTGGTATTGCTAAGTAACGACTGATTGGTTAATAAATTAACGTCATTGCGAGAAAATTACAAAGTAATTGACGAAGCAATCTAGTTTTATTATTTTTATGGATTGCCGCAGCCACTTCGTGGCTTCGCAATGACGATATCTGTTGTTAGTTAGCAATACCTTTTTATTCAATAAACTAATAATTGCAATAAGTAGAATTTAGTGATATATAATTTTATTATTAAAAAAGATAATTGGTATGTAAATCTTATGTATCTTAAATTTTTACTTTCTGCTTTATTATTGATTTTTCCGCTGATAAGTAAAGCCAAAGCATATGATATAAGTGATACTTTTATAGAGTATTATAAACAGGGTGCAAAGTACTATCATGCTGGGCAATATGATTTAGCACTAAAATCATATAATAGGTCATGCCTCCATATTGCAGTTACGCCTATTAAAAAGCTATACGTTCAATAAAATACCAATAACCTTATCATGAATATCCAATGACTTGGAAAAGCAGATTGTCTTACGTGCAAGCCTCTTGCATCTCGTTCTAAGGTTCAAGTTACTTCGTTCTATCCGTTGAGTGTATTTTTTACTTATCACATCTTGTACCAAACGTATAAGCAACTACTTTTAACGAAATCTTATCCAAGGCATACCAAAGCCATCGTTGTCTGGATTTATTCTGTACATAAGACCATTGTTCATCTATCTCAGGAGCAATAATTACTTTTGTTGTACTGATAGAATGATTTATTGTTTTTAATACTAGATTTTTTAAAACACGGATAACTGTATTGATACCCACTTTTAATACTCTTACTGTATCTCTAACTCCAGAGCCGTTGATTGACATTTCTACTATTTGCTCCTTAACTCCAGGCTTAGATGCATTATTAATATACTCCAATTGAAAATATCGATTACACCGCTTGCATTGATATCTCTGTTGTTTTGAAATTGAATATCCTGACTTTATTACTTCTTCTGTGTTGTTACAATATCTACACTTAACATCTATTTTTGCCATAACTCCTTAACTATAATTCTCTCTTATTACTGTTTGAGGATTATAGACTATTTACTCTAAACTGCACGACCTATATAATAAAGCTCTAAAATTAAATCCTAACTTTGCAGAATTATATGCAGAGAAGGGTTTAACTTTAAGTAATTTAAAGCAATTTGAATTAGCTACTGAATGCTTTAGTAAAGCTTTAAAATTAAAACCTAAAGATTCAGGTTTATATCTCTTTAAAGGTTTAGGTTTATTAAATTTAAATAAGCCAGAGTTAGCACTTGAGGCATTAAATAAAGCGATAGAATTAAACCCTAATGAAATTGAGGCTTATAAATATAGAGGCATAGCTTTGCTCGCATTAAATAAGCCAAACTTAGCACTTGAGTCCTGTAATAAAGCAAAAGAAATAAAAATTAACGATAGCACTTTATATAACTGCAAATATACAGCTTTAAGTATATTAAAAAAATATGATTTAGCACTTGAAGCTTGCGATCAAGCTATTGAATTGAACTCTAATGATTCATATGCATACTATATTAAAGGTTCAATTTACAATGATTTAAGAAAGACTGATTTAGCTTTAGAAGCTTATAACAAAGCTATAGAGAGAAACCCTAGTAATTGGGAGTTTTATTTTAGTCAAAGTATGGCATTACATAGTCTTGAAAGATATGAACTAGCACTTCAAGCAGCCAATAATGCTATTAAATTAAATAATACTAATGCTGATTTATTTGTTTTTCAAGGTATGATTTTAAATAACCTAAAGAGATATAGTTTAGCAGTGGAAAGCTTTGATAAGGCTATAGAATTAGCACCTAGTGAGGCAAATGCTTACGCAGATAAAGCAGTAGTTTTATCACATATGGGTAAGTATGATTTAGCACTTGAAACAATAAACAAGGCACTAGAGTTAAATCCTGAAGACACTATAAACCAAGACGTCAAACAAACTATATTAAAAAACCAAGAAATGAAAGAATCTTTACTAAAAAAGTTAGGTAAATAACTAATATAAAATATCTAATGCTGGCTGGGAGCGTGGTACGTTATGCCGAACCTTTAACCGGTTTAGATTAGCCTTGATTCAGGCTTTCATTAAACCCCTTGTTATGTCTTAGTTAAAATCTGCTAGCCTAAAATATGGTTTATTACCCATATAAATATATGGACATTTATTATAAAACAAACTATTATTAAATTAATGATTATAGGTTAAAAATGTCTTGCTCTTTTGAATGGGATGAAGAAAAAAATAAAATTAATATAAGGAAGCATAATGTAAGTTTTTATGAAGCCCAAGAAGCTTTTCTAGATATGAATAGGATAATTTTAGAAGATATAGACCATAGTATTACAGAAAAAAGATATTTTTGTTTAGGTCAAGTTGATGGTAATATTTTAACAGTCCGTTTTATGTTTCGAGGTAATCATATAAGAATTTTTGGAGCAGGATACTGGCGTAAAGGTAAGAGAATTTATGAGCAAGAGAGTAAAATACACTGATGGGGAAATAGGGGAAGTAAAAATAGTAAAAGATTTCTTACCACATCCTAGAGAACTGTTGTTAAAAGACGATTGTGTAAAAGTAACCATTTCTTTAAGTAAAGAGAGCATAGAATTCTTTAAATCAGAAGCAGCAACTGCACATATTCCTTATCAAAAAATGATCAGAATGTTACTAGATAAATATACTAAGCATTATAAAGAAAATAAAAGAGCATAGAGCTGGCGGATAGGGTGGGATTCGAACCCACGGTACGGTTGCCCGTACGCCAGTTTTCAAGACTAGTGCCTTAAACCGCTCGGCCACCTATCCAAGAAGATTCATACCAAATAATCTTATATATTTCAAGGGAAATCTTGAAAAATGTTCTAGTTGTCATACCGTGGCTTGTCCACGGTATCCAGTAAAGCAACTAAAAATACTAATAATATTAGTATTTTTAACTGGATCCCGTGAATAAATCACGGGAGGACAGCGGTGGAATTGATCCACACAACAATGCCTCCACGGGATGACAGTGATTAAATTTAAATTACAAATCCGAATTGTTCTTTCACTTCGTTAACCGTTTCAGAGGCTCTAATTCTTGCTTTTTCTGCTCCAATGCGTAGTATTTTTAATAAATATTCTTTATCATTCATTAATTCTAAATATTTATCACGTATTGGTTGTAGATTTGTAATAATAATTTCTGCTAAATCCTCTTTAAATTTTGAAAAACCTTGGTTCTGATAATTATTGATTATTTTTTCTAAACTTTCTTCGGATAAACTTCTATAAATATCTAATAAATTACTAATTTCCGGCCTTGTTTCTTTATCATAGCTAACAAAGCTTAAATGATCAGTTTTGGCTTTTTTTATTTTTTGATGAATAAGATCATTATCGTCTTTTAAATTGATACGGGAAAAATCCGAAATATCAGATTTACTCATTTTCTTTAATCCATCCCGTAAGCTCATGATTCTTATACCTATTTCACTAATTAAAACCTCAGGAACTTTTAGAATTTCTTTATCAAATCTCCTATTTATCACCCCTGCAATATCTCTTGTTAGTTCTAGATGCTGTTTTTGGTCTTCACCCACAGGTACTATATCGGCTTTATATATCAATATATCCGCTGCCATAAGAACCGGATAGGAAAATAACCCAAGGCAAGCTTTCTCTTGATCGCTTCCGGCTTTATCTTTAAATTGGGTCATTCGCTTTAACCATCCAAGCGGTGTAACACAGTTTAGTAGCCAAGCAAGTTCTGCATGCTCTTTTACCATACTCTGGGCAAAAATCGTTACTTTGTCGGGGTTAAGCCCTGCCGCTAAATAAACGGCAAGAACCCCCATAATTGAATTATTAAGTTCTGAGGGCTTAATATCAACCGTGATAGCATGCAAATCCGCTAAGAAGAAAAAACAATTATATTCTTCCTGCATTTTAACCCAGTTTCTAATTGAACCTAAATAGTTACCGAGATGTAAAGAACCGGTTGCTTGCACACCGGAAAGAACAGTTTTTTTCATTATAATACCTTATTTATTTTACTTGTTGTAAAATTATGTTATATATACTCGATGAACTTGAAAAATTGGCAACAAAGTTTTTCATTTTTAATCCTCACGTAGATTTAACTACGCTGCGGTTAAAAATCTCAAAACGCCTTGCTCTTTTTCAAGTTGATCTTCGTATACTAAATTATATTAATTTTTTGTTAAATTATGCTTTGGCGTTTAAGGATTTTATCATTTTACGGATTATTATCGTTATTTACATTTATTTTTTTTCTTATATGTTACATACCCGTAACATTTTTCAATGTCAACTATCAAATAAGATACAGAATTGCCATTATTTTTTCTTATGCTTTTGTGTGGCTTGCAAAAATTTGTTGCGGTTTAAAATATGAAGTAGAGGGGCTTGAGAAATTACCGAAAACAATCTCAATAGTCGTGTCTAATCATCAATCCTTTTGGGATCAAATGTTTATGCAACTGATTATTCCTAAACATTCTTGGGTATTAAAGCGTGAATTATTTAATATACCCTTGCTTGGTTGGGGGCTTCGGATGGTTAAACCTATTGCGGTTGACCGTGGTACTAATAGCTCGGTTGCTCAGATTTTAAGAGAAGGTCAGGAAAAAATAAAAGAAGGGCTATGGTTAATAATATTTCCGGAATCAACCAAAGTCCCACCTGATAGAACAGTGAAATTTAAGCCAAGTGCCGTAAAGCTTGCTTCAATTACTAAAGTTCCAATTGTAATGATGGCTCATAATGCCGGTTTATTTTGGCCTAGAGGTTTTTGGTTCAAGCGACCTGGGACTATAAAGGTAAAAATTATTGGAGTAATAGAAAAAGAAGAAGTGGAGCAAACAGACGTACGTATTCTTAATGATAAGGTTGAAGAAATAATTAATAGTGAAAAGCAAAAATTATTAGGTTTTAAAAATAATTAGTATTATCATCAAATCACAACTTAGTTCTTATGGAGGTATTTATGGCAAGTACAGCACCGTTAAAATTAATTGCAGTTATCGATAGTAAGCAAATGATGCTTTACGACGCATTGGGGATTAAAATTACTACTAATAAACCTTTAAAATTATCTTTAGATTTAGAGGAACATCATCACCATAGAGAAAAAAGACAAAGCCTTTACCAGAATAAATCTACCCCAGGATCACTTTTTGAGCCGCATACTTCGCTAAAAGACATAGAACATAAAGAAGCAGCAAGGAGCGTTATTAAACATTTAGAGAAAGTAACTACTGCTGATCAAGCTAAATATAAGGAATTGATTATTGTAGCAGAACCGCAGATGCTTGGATGTGTTAGACAAGAACTTAAAAATGGTCTAAAAAAGATGGTTACTAAAGAAATCGCTAAGGATTTAGTACAACATAGTACAGATGCAGTCGAGCGAGCAGTATTTTCTTAGACCAAATAGTATTAACGTCATTGCGAGGAAAAATTGTAAATTTTGACGAAGCAATCTCAGGATATTTGACGAGATTGCCACGCAACCTACGGCTGCTCGCAATGACGACTACTTAGCTATATCTTCCAAAAATTTTTCAAATTGTTTTAAGTTATAGCTTTCAAACTCACCGTTTTCTGCCTGCTTAAATGATTCTAATGTTTCTTTATTAGGAATCTTAATATATTTACTTTTCATTTATTAGAAGCCTCATCCGCTATTTTAGTATATATGGCGGCATGCGTCAATACAATCATATTTTAATTAAGAATAGTTGCACTAATAAGAAAAAGTGGTAAAATATCATATCGAACAAATTAAATATTATGAATAATTATGCCGCAAATTTATTTTAACGGTCCGGAAGGACGAATTGAAGGAAGATATGCAAAAGCTACCTCGCCTAATGCCCCTATTGCATTAGTTCTTCATCCTCATCCTTTATATGAGGGTAATATGAATAATAAAGTAGTTTATAATGCCTATAAAATTTTAGCAGATAACGGTTATACCGTCTTACGTATTAATTTTAGAGGAGTAGGGGGATCGCAAGGTAAATTTGATAACGGAGTCGGTGAAGTTGTTGATGCTGGGGCAGCTCTCGACTGGTTACAGCAGAATAACCCAAATGCTCAGTCCAACCTGATATTAGGATTTTCTTTCGGAGCGTGGATAGCTATGCAGCTCGTAATGAGACGTCCGGAAATAAATCATTTTATTACTATTTCGCCGCCGGTTAATACAATTCATAAATATGACTTCTCTTTCCTTTCACCTTGTCCCATCCCAGGGTTTATATTACAGGGAGATAATGATAGTATAGTATCGGCGGATGATGTAAAAGACCTAGCAAATAGATTATCTAAGCAACAATCCCATATTAAAGTTGATTATAAAATTATCAATGGGGCTGACCATTTCTTTCGTTATAAAACTGAAGAATTTTCTAAAGCAATAAGTGATTATTTAATAACGATCCAATCTAATTATCATCACCATAATAACAATGTAAATGAAGAAATTAGTAAGAGCCAAAAGAAACTATTTTTATATTAGGTTTTATCTTATCCGTCATTGCGAGTAGGCATTGTTGCGTAGATACCAAAACTGTCATTGCGAGGAGCGAAGCGACGTGGCAATCTAGAAAATAATTAAAAAAATTCTGTAAATCAGAATTTTTAACTGGATTGCTTCGTCAATTACTACGTAATTCTTCTCGCAATGACGGAAAACGGTCCACGCAACAATGCCGTAGCGAAGTGCTTTATTGCATGGCTTGTTTTATGTCATTCCTACGAAAGCGGGAATCCAGTAAAACCTATAAAAAACTTGTTTTTTTAGGTTTGTTTTGCCAATATTAAGACTATTTTTTCTGGATTCCTGCTTTTAGCTAAGAATGACATGATACAACAACACCTATAATTCTAAATAAGCTTCTATTGCCAAAATTAATATTTCATCTTTTTTAGCATCTAATTGTTGAGTTAATTCTTCGTAAATTTGCCTATCTGATAGAGAAGTAAATTTTTTAAATAGCTGCACTAATTTTAAAGAAGGGATAATACGAAAAGCATCTTTTAATATTTTGGTCTTTTTATTAACATTAAGCTTATCATTTAAATTAAAGTAAAATTCTAGTAATTCATCGTTATAAAAATTTAAATCTATAGCTGTTTCCAAATAATCTATAGCATTAGCCGTATTATTACTTTCTACTTCTTGCTTTGCTGCTAATAAATAATACTCAGCAATTTCCGGCATAGACTCATGTTTATGAAATTTTGCGAGCTTATTTGTTATAAAAATAAATTTCGTCCATAGAGAAAGTCTAGCATAACAACGCATTAAAGTAATTAAATTGTCACTATCAAGTTCATTGAAATTATAAGCCTTTGTTGCGTAATTTTCTGCTTTCTCATACAAGGATTTATCATAATAAAGTTTTGCTAGGTTTTTGCTACTGAAAAAAGCGAATTCTTTAGATGCAATAAGTTTTTGAAAATAGGAAATTTTTCTATCTACATCCTCTTCAGTTACGGCTAAGATTAAATTATGGAATTCTTGTGAATCTTTTAGATCTTCAGAAGATAAATTTTTGCGGGCAATAGAAGCAGATTTAGCTTTATTACTCATAATATATTCGGCAAAAGCTAAAATTAAAGTATATCTATCATGATTAACTTTTCGTTTATTAAAAATATTATGTATTTTAGACGGTAAATCGATAATTAATATTAGAAATCTAATGACAATAAAACAAGAAATTAGTAATAATAACCCTAAAATAAGACTAAAGAACAAAGTAGTCTCAATATTATAATCGTATAAACTAATAAAAACTTTTGAATCAAAGCTCTCTATTAAAGTGAACCCAAAATAAAGTAGTAAAAAAGTAGCACATATTAATAATAACCTAAACATCTTTATTTACAAACTCCTGCATAAATTTTTCTGAATAAAGAAAATCGATTAGATAGTTTAATTTCTCTAAAATTAGAGCTTTATCTTGTTCTTTTATTATCATAGCAGAAGGTTTTTTCTCAATTTTGATAAATTTCTCCAGCCATTTATGGTTGGTAGGAAAAATTACTTCCGTATTACTTGATTTCGAGAAAAGATAATTATTATTATATGCTTCTAGGCTAGTTAAAATATTCTTTATATCTTGAGGCAGCAGGCGGGATTTTACTATTCTTAACTCCTTACTATAGTCTTTATCCTGCATGAAATTATATACTAATAGATTTACATTTAATAAGTAATTAATATAATCCACTGAATATTGTTTAATAGGAGCTTCTACATTATTATCCCGTAGCTTGACCGAGGAATCCGGTTCCGGTGCTTCAGGGAACTTTAAAGAACTTACGTAATTTAAAAGCGATTTAGTAGATAATAGAGGGGCTGCTTCCTTTTCTTCTGCGGTATTTTCTTTATTTTCTACTGCTTGATCAGGAATTTGACTTAAATCTTTATTTTCACTTTTAAACAGTTTTAAAATATCGGCTCTATTATGATAAAAAGTAAAAGAAGATAAGACAAATATTACTATTGCTATAAAAAAGATATTTTTGCTTTTAAATAAACTATCAAATTTTTGCATTTTCGGATAATAACTTGATTATATCGTTAGGATTTTGATCATCACAATAAACCACATTTTTTATAAAAGGTCTAACTATATTTGCAACTTTCAAACTTATAGCTACAACTAAACTATCTTGTAAATATTCTAGTAAATTATTTTGAAGTAATAATCTTAAAAAAGTTTTAGCACTATTCTGAGAATAAAGAAGTACAAAGTCAATATTACTTTTAAATTCTTTTACAACAGATAACGGCAGCTCATTCAAATATTCTACATTATAAATGATATGTCTAGCTATTTTATTAGGCAAATCTTTAGTAATTTCATTTGAAGATAAATATATAGTCTGCTCATATAAATCAGGAGGAAAATGCTTAATCAAATCTTCCACGTTTTTAGCAGTATAAATTACTTTCTTGCCTAATAATCGTTTTGACTTACTACCTACTACCCAAATATCTTGTTTTAAGTTATGACCGGCTAAGATATTTGCTGCGTATTTACTAGTAATTATTATATTTGAGTAATTATCTAAAATATCAATATTAAAATCTAGAGTTTCATATTTAATTAAAGGACAATGAATATAATGCAAATCTAAATTATATTTACTTATTTCTTTTATAGTTTCATTATTTTCTTCAATATTTCTAGTTAATAAAACCGATTTCATACAATATTTGTACTCCAATATAAAAAGCAACTGCCCAAATAATAATAGCAGCTATTTTATTAATTATGGTTAAAATCGTACTACTTTTATTTAGCTTTCTGATATTATAACCTGCAACTGCTAAAGAAAAAAACCATATCCAAGATATAAATATACAAGTTAAGGTAAATATAATTTTTGCAATACCGTTATACTTTAAAGCACTAGTACCTATTACTATAATCGTATCCATAATAGCATGAGGATTTAATATTGACACCGATATAGCAAATAAAATTTGTTTTTTAGCTGAAAAAGCCCCGGAATTCATTGTAAGATCAATAGGCGGCTGATTCCAAGTATTATATCCCATATAAATTAAAAAAATAAATCCAACAATAAATATAGATAATTTTAACCAAGAAATTTCAAGAATTAATAAAGATACCCCAAGAACTGCCATACATATAAGAATAGTATCACATATTGAGGCTGCAATTATGCTAGGTAAAGCCTTACTAAACTTTGGCTGTTTTGCTCCTTGATTAAATATAAAAATATTCTGTACTCCGAGCGGCACTATTAAACCAAGAGCTAAAACAATACCATGTAAAAAAGCACTTAATATATCATTCATTATTGTAATTTAGTTTTTATCTTTAATAATATTAACAAAGAGGGGATAGTTATAATAGTAGTAAATAAAAAGAAATTTTGCCAACCGAAATTTACTACCATATAGCCTGAAATTATAGGAAAAATTGAGCGTGAAATTCCCATCATCGACGAAAGAAAAGAATATTGAGTAGCTCGAAATTTACCTTGGCATAGCGAAGAAATAAAAGCTATATAAGCAGTCATCGTCATACCACCAGTAATACTTTCTATTCCTATCGTGATAAATAATAATAAAGAATTTTTACCGTTTATTTCAAGAAAAATAAACAAAATATGTCCTAAAGCATGAATAATCCCAAATAAAAATATACTATTTAATATATTTTTATGTTTCATAATAAAGCCACCAAGTAGTCCGCCGATTATCGCTCCTACAACACCCCAAAACTTTCCGACGCTTGCTATCTCAAAAGCATCATATCCAAGATGAAGCAAAAACGGATTAATCATAGCGTTAATTAAGTTATCCGGTAATCTATATAATACTAGGAAAATTAATATAAGAATAATGAAGTATGCGAGGCTGATGTCATTCCCGCTTTCTATGTCATTCCCGCGAAAGCGGGAATCCAGAAAGATCTTTAAGAAATTAGAATAATAACGTTTTATAAAAAATTCATTGTTTGGATTCCCGCTTCCGCAGGAATGACATAAAAAGGAGGGGGAATGACATATTCTTTCTTCAACGAGACCAAAAGAATTAGTATATCTAGCAGCTACAATCAATAAAATTAAATAAATAAATACTAAGCCGGCAAAGATTTTATATATTTCATTAAATGTAAAATAAATAGATAAATAAATAGCTCCGGAACCGGCTAAAAGCATCCCGATTCGATAACCGAATATATATATTCCTGAAGTAAACCCAAGCGATTCTTTAGGTACTATTTCCGTTCTTAAAGCACTTAATATAGTATCTTGGGCTGCACTAAAAAAGAAATAATTAAAGCCGTAAAGGTAAATAATACTAGATTAGTACGAGGATCTAGAAAGCTGAAAATATATATAAGAAATATTAACGCAGTACTAGTTAAGCAAATCCAAGATAATCTATGACCGAATATTTTGTTTAAATATTTAATTTGCACTGCATCAAAAATCGGTGCTAACAAGAAATTAATAGAGTAGGGAAGCGTTATGAATGATAATATACCGATTGTTTGCAGTGCTATATCCTCTTTAGCAAGCCAATAATTTAAAGTATTACCGGTAATCATTAGATTAAAACCGCTAATAAGCCCAAACAACCAAATAATAAGTAAATGAGAGTTATTTAACATGAATTTTATATATGTATTAATTTTATGATGTGGGTCTTATTGCATGATTCGGAAAACCTACTCGATGTCATTCCCGCGTAGGCAGGGATCCAAAAAAATAACTTCAATAAGTTTTTTATAGATTTTACTGGATTCCCACCTACACGGGAATGACATAAAATGAGCCATATAACAAAGCTTATGATGTGCGACCATGATAATTGTTGTGACACTGTCACAACAATTTCTTGATAAGGATATAATTTAGAAAATTTAACCATACGTGAAAGGTTAGCAAAATCAAAACCATTGCCATATAGTAGGGTTAACCTTTTAGCTATTTGAGATAATATTTGCTATCCATATTCAGCCCGTTTATTGTTTAGAATTTCTTGATTAATAAGAGAACCAATATGCCAATATAACATTACTAAAGTACTATTAGTGTAACTTGCTACTTGCGATTTAGCTGATTCAATTTGATAAATTATATTACTTACAAGAGTAGTAGGTAATTCGTAAATATTATTATTAGGGATGAGCTGCTTTTTAGAAGGCATTTTTATCTGATAAAGTTAAAATGAATAGTTTAAATTATATACGATTTAAGTTAAGAAGAGAAAGAAAAAATAGTTATAATCTTTTTAGAAATCTTCACAGAGCCTAATAATTATTGCTCTTTTGTTATTAATTGTTAAAATCCGTGCATTAATTTTTTATAAATATAAATGTCTCGTACGAATTTAATATTATCCTTTTTTATTTTTCTACTGATAATAGTTATTACTACTTTTTTCATAAGTAATTACAGAATGCATAAAAATACAAGTTGTATTATGGATATTGGAACTTATAGTTATAAAAAGTTCTATAGTACCATACGTGAAGATCAATTAAATTTTGATCTAGTACTTGAGCAATTAGAAGATAGCGAATCTTTAAACTCAAGAGATAAAGCAAGGTTAGAAAAAATTTGCTCTTTTCAAGTAGAAGAAGGAATGGTACGTTTAGAGGTAGCAAAGGGTTATGATTGCTTACTACGTCTTTATCTAGACAAAAATGCTCCTTTAGTTCAGCAATATAAAGCGATTAAAAACGGTAGCTACGGTTTAGATACTTTATATACTAAAAAAGCTGCGATTAATTTAGCTAAACTCATTATTTTAGGTCACGAAGGAAAAGTAAAAGAAATATTAGAAATAAAAAATGATGATGATTTCCTAAAATATTATAGCGGTTATACAGCGGATGAGATTCCTTTTTTAAATAGTTTAATCTCTCTTAATATACCGGAACTTACTGCTAGATGTTTATATAGGCTTAGCTTAATTCATTTACTAGGCAGGTCATCTTTTAATGAAAAAACTATACAAACTGATTATAAGCTTGCCATAGAAGAAATACAAAATGTAATTAAGTTAACCGGTATAAGGCAAAATAACATACTCGATATAGCATTAACTATTAATGATAAGTTTGCTATTCATGCCAGTACAGTAATAGCCTCTAGTTTACTAAATAGCGATTTAGATAGTTTCTATAGATTTCATATTGTTATGGATTCTAATGACCCTGTTAGTCAAGAATCAATGGAAAAACTAGCTTCCATGAAATATATCAGAGATTATTCTATAGATTTTATTACTTTTCCTGAAAATATATTAAATCAAGCTTTAAAAGATAAGAAAATAAAATTTACGTATAATTGGCCTAGTTTAGTAATGTATAGGTTATATTTTGATCAAATCTTTCCTCATCTAGACTCTATATTATATCTTGATGCGGATATTGTAGTGTTGCATGATTTGAATTCTCTTAAAAAAATAGATATGAGTAATTATATTGCCGCAGGTAGCATAGATACAGGTATTACATATTGTAATCATAAATTGATAAAAGAATGTAAAAGAAATATGGATCATTCTTACAAAAATAGCGGGATAGTATTTTTAAACTTAAAAAATATGCGAGAAAAACAAACTGAATCTACGATATTAGAAACTATAAAAAAATCAGAATGTGACTTTTCGTTTCCTGATCAAGATGTGTTAAATATAGCTTTTCATGATTACATTTATCCTTTGTCGATGAGATGGAACTTTTTGACATATTTTGAGGATCAAAGCCCTTATTTTTCTTACTTCATTTTACACTATGCAGGACCTAAGCCATGGACTACCGATAAGCATGAACTATGGAAGACAAATCAGGACAAATTAGATAAAATCACAAAATATTACTGGCGATATAGAGAAATAACACCTTGGAGTAATATAAATTAATTATTTTAATTGACTTTAGCACTTAAGAGATTTAAAAGTTAACTTTAATATGTAAGGTTACAATAAAAATGTTACCGCCTAAAATTTTCTTTGAAAAAGTTAAAGAAATAATTTGGCCTATAGAAAGGAAAGAATTTAAGCTATTTATACCTATGGCTTTAATGATGTTATGTATCCTTTTTAATTTTGGGGCTTTAAGATCTATCAAAGATAGTTTAGTAGTACCCTCTATGGGGGCCGAAATTATTAGTTTCTTAAAATTATGGTTAGTATTACCCTCGTGCGTAATTTTTACCGTACTTTATGTTAAGCTTAGTAATAAATTAAATTTTGAATATATTTTCTACATTATAGTCGGCAGTTTTTTACTATTTTTCTTATTATTTGCCTATATTATTTATCCCAATCAAGATATTTATCATCCTAACGATGAAATGATAAATAATTTAATTGCTTCATACCCTAATTTTAAATGGTTCATTAAAATAGGTAGTAAATGGAGTTATGCACTGATGTATATTTTCTCAGAATTATGGAGTGCAGTAGTCATAAACTTAATGTTTTGGCAGTTTGCCAATCACATTTTTGATACTTCTAAAGCTAAAAGATTCTATCCAGTTCTTGGAATGGTCGGTAATATAGGTCTTATAATAGCAGGCAGCGTACTTGTCTTTTTCTCAAGCGGGCAGGATGTCATTGATTCAGAATTATTACCGGATTCTTTTAATTCATCTGCCGGAAATGCTATAATGCTTCAGCCAATCATGTCAATTATTGTTGCTGCAGGAATAGTTGCTATGCTTCTATTTAGAATAATAAATAGATTTATTTTAACGGATTCCATAAATGTTTTAGATACAAAAAAAGTTACGGCTAAAACGAAAACAAAACTTTCGGTAATTGAAAGTATCAAATTAGTAATTCACTCAAAATATATAGGTCGTATTGCTTTACTAATAATTTGTTATGGATTATTAATAAATATAGTCGAAGGACCTTGGAAAGCAAAAATAAAAGAATTACATCCAAACACTATAGACTATGTTAACTTTATGGGCAGGTTTAATATTTGGATGGGGATATCATGCGTTACTTTCATGGTAATAGGCAGCAATATCCTTAGAAGGCTCGGTTGGCTCATTTCTGCATTATTAACTCCTATTATGTTGTCTATTACCGGCTTGATGTTTTTTATCTTTATAATTTTTATTGAAGAAATAGGAGCATGTTTCGGTGATTTTAATCTTCTATATGCAGCGATTATTGTTGGAGCTATTCAGAACATACTTAGTAAATCGTCCAAATACTCATTATTCGATTCAACAAAAGAAATGGCGTATATTCCTTTATCTTTAGAGCTTAGAACTAAGGGAAAAGCTGCCGTAGAGGTAATAGGTACTAAATTCGGTAAATCGCTTGGAGCATTTATACAGTCTTTGATATTTATTATTATTCCGACTGCTACCTTTGATTCTATTATAATATATTTATTAGTAATTTTTATAGTTATGATGAGTTTATGGATTTGGAACGTTATAAAATTAAATAAGGAATATATAGAGCTGTGTAAGTAGATTGGGTTTTAAATACTTTTTATTATATTAGTTGCTAAATTGTACCAATTATGGTACATTATTATAATGCTTAATACATCAAAAACTCTTACTGTAAAATTTTACCGTTCTATAACTAAAAAAGAACCGGTACGCGATTGGTTACTTGAATTAGACCCTAAAGATTGTAAAATCATTGGTACAGACATTAAAGTCATAGAATATTTTTGACCAATTGGAATGCCTGTATGTAAATCTTTAGGTAAAGGAATGTATGAAGTAAGATCAAATTTAACAGATGGCAAAATAGGAAGAGTATTTTTTTGTGTAGCAGATAATAAAATGATTCTATTGCATGGGTTTTTAAAAAAATCTCAAAAAACTCCTGATAAAGAATTAGACTTAGCATTTAAAAGAAAAAAAGAGGTAGAATTATGAATAAACTTAATCAAAAGTATATTGGTTCTAATTTTGATGATTTTCTTAATGAAATAGGAATATTAGAAGAGGTAACAGCAGTAGCTCATAAGCGTATTATTGCACAGCAAATAAAACAGATTATGGAACAAAAACACATAACAAAATCAGAAATGGCTGAAAAAATGGAAACAAGTAGATCAGCTGTAAATAGACTTCTAAACCCTAACAACCCTAATGTTACTATTGATACTCTTGATCGTGCCGCTATTGCTCTAGGAATGAAATTAAATATTTCTTTAATTTGATTTCTTATTTAAATTAAAAGAAATGAAAAAAATTCTTAAAATAATATTATTTATAACTATCTTTATTATACTCGCATATAGTGGGCTATGGTTTACTATTATGTTCTCTTTATCACACTCTATAAATCAAAAATATGCCGGTACCAACCTTAATATAGAAGAGACTGATAATAATCCTAATCAACAATATCTTATTAAATTTTCTAAAGTTCAGCCATATGGTTTTCCTTTTAAATTAGGTATTTCGGTAATTAATTGGCAAGAAGAGAGTATTAATAGAGTAATTGAATTTACCACACCGATAAATATCGGTTATGATTTACTTAAGCAGAAATTATTTATAAATTTTTCCGGAGAAGCATTCGGAAAATTTAAGCCGGTTCAAAGAGGCTTTGGAGTAAGGTTTTATAATGAGCACTGTATATTATCAACAAAAATACCGTTAAATTTTAAATTATTTGAAATAGTACGATCAAAAAAAGATTTATTTGAAGTTATAAATTTAATAGAAAATATTAAATTTACTTCCGGTAAAACAGAAATTTTTGACTTAGTCGATAATCAAAAATTATATGAAGAAGCTCATACTATACTTACTATGTTATTTGACAAAAGTAAGTATTATATAAGTAAACAGGATTTCCTTGATAATATACCGCAAAAATTAGAAATTTATTATGAAACCGAAATAGTAAAAAGTAACCTTGAAGATAGAATAATACCTGCCGGCTTATTATTATATAGACCCGCTTGGAATAATAATTTCAAATTTTCCGGTAATTTCTTGATTAGTACTAGTAGTTTGCATTTTAAAGATATTGCTAAAGATTTAACAATTGAAGTTACTAATGCAAAAATAAATAGTAATAACTTTGAAAATAATATTAATTTATTATATAAAGGTAAGTTAAACGATTTCGGCAATAATAATATTGATCTTTTAATAGATTCGCAATTTAAGCTAAAACCTGGTTTTATAATAGGTTCATTAGAATTTATAAAGAAATATTACGATAGGCAAACCTATCTGTTTAAACTTTCCGATAATAATCTATATAAAGATTTTAATAATGAACTAAGCTATATTTTAAATAATAATAAACAATATAATTTTAGTATTTTTGAAGATAGGCAATATAATTTTAATTTAAATATTAATTTAGTTACTGAATTAAATAAATTAACTAGAGCACAGATAAATGCTTTAAGTCTATATTCAAACGCATCGGGATTTAATATAACAAATGAAACTATCGTAAATGCTCTTAAAGATTCTTACAGTAAAGGTACGATAGTAATTAATGATTACTCTAAAATAATAGATATTTTAAGTCTATATGTATATGGGGTAGGGGATTTTAAAAACTTATCCAAAGAGAGCAAAGAAGTATATGGAGATGCTCTAAAATCATTTTTAAAAACCATTTCCGATCACCCGAACTCATCTAATTTAATTGACGCTAGCATTGAGTATGAGTTTGATTTATCCGATTTAAACAAAGCTAAAATAGGTAATATAGATGATATAAATAAACTTATACCTTTATATTATTTATCTTTATACCAAGCAGCAGTAAAAAAAGTGAAACCCGGTGAAAATGTAAAAGAAAAAATTATGGAGTTAATTCCGAGTGTTAATCAAAAAATATTAGAGGAATGTATAATTGATGAACCTCGTTAGTCGTCATAAGCTAAGCGGTCGAAGACCGCATGGCAATCTCGTGAAAATAGTACAAAATTTCTAAGATTGCCACGTCGAGACTTCGCCTCTCCTCGCAATGACAGAAAAATTTAAAAAAATACCATGAATATTATAGTAAAAATACAGCAAGATTTAAAAGATGAAGTAACTAAGTTAAACGATTTAATCATTAGCTGTTTAAAAAGTGATGAAGAATTAATAGAAACAATAGGTAAATATTTACTAGAGGCGGGTGGTAAAAGAATTCGTCCGCTTTTAACTATAATAACCGCTAAAATGTTTGATTATAAAGGCGATAATCATATAAAGCTCGCAAGTGCCGTTGAATTCATTCATACCGCCACATTGCTTCATGATGATGTCGTAGATGACAGCACTTTAAGAAGATTCAAACCTACCGCTAACGTTATTTGGGGAAGTAAAACAAGTATTTTAGTGGGTGATTTCCTCTTTAGTCAGTCTTTTAAGTTAATGGTAGCTTCCGGCTCTATTAAAGCTATGAATGTTCTAGCTAAAGCTTCAGCAATTATTTCCGAAGGGGAGGTAGTACAGCTAGTTAAGCTAAATGAGCGACGCATTATAACTATAGACGAATATCAGCAAATAGTTAAATCTAAAACCGCCGAACTATTTGGAGCTTCTTGTGAAGTTGGAGCTATTATAGCAGAGCAGGTAGACCATATTTCTAAAGATATGCGGGACTTTGGGAAATTACTCGGAACGATATTTCAGGTTATAGATGATCTACTTGATTATTTGGGTAATGATAAACAGGTAGGCAAAAATATCGGCGATGATTTCTTAGAAGGAAAAGTTACATTACCGCTGATTTTTTTATATAATAAGCTAGAGCAAGATAAGCAGCTCTGGCTTGAAAATATAATTAAATGCGATAAGCGTACTAATGATGAGTTTATTAAAGTACGTGATTTGATGATTGAACATGAAATTCATAATGAAACAGTTAGTTATTTGAGTAACTTAGAAAATGAAGCAAATAAGTTATTAAATAAAATTCCGGTTCAGAATAGTTATAAAGATTATTTGTTTTCGATTATTAGATTTATTTTGGACCGTTCTTATTAATTATTGTTTTTTCCGTCATTGCTAGGAAATTACGTAAGTAATTGACGAAGCAATCTCAGGAGTGCTGCTTTATGAGATTGCCACGCAGCCTCCTCCGGCTGCTCGCAATGACGTGGCGGTATCCCCACGCAACAATGACAACATCCGCATTCGTAGCTCAGCTGGATAGAGCATTGCCCTCCGAAGGCAAAGGTCGTTGGTTCAAATCCAATCGAATGCACCATCACTAAATCAACTCAATATAACGGTCATTTAGAGGTATATCTTCTTCGTTTATTAGAAGAATCTACAATTTGCAAGAATTCTTGATTTACCCAATCAGCACAAAGTTTAGCACTTGTTCGTGGTTTAAAGCCGAAAAGTTCCTCGATTTGGTTACTTTATTATGCAGATAATATACAGATAAAACAAGTAATATATGTATAAAATAAATTTATCCTTGCATATTGTAACAAATGCTTTTAATATACAAGGATGATAAAATGGTGCATATATAAACTTATACAAACGGCACTATCTAGACAAGCTGCCGTAGGATTAATCGGACCAAGGCAAGTAGGTAAAACTACGTTAGCTCTTGAAATAGCTAAAGAATTTCAAGCATTATATTTGGACCTTGAATCACGTAGTGATCGTGACAAGCTATATGATCCCGAATTATTTTTGAGAGAATATGAAGATAGATTAGTTATATTCGATGAAATTCATAGATTTCCTGAATTATTTCAAAGCTTACGTAGTCTTATTGATCAGGGCAGGCGTAACGATAGACGGTCATGCCTCCATATTGCAGTTACGCCTATTAAAAAGCTATACGTTCAATAAGAGTACCAATAACCTTATCATGAATATCCAATGACTTGGAAAAGCAGATTGTCTTACGTGCAAGCCTCTTGCATCTCGTTCTAAGGTTCAAGTTACTTCGTTCTATCCGTTGAGTGTATTTTTTACTGATAATATGCTTTTTAGGGTCTAATAACCTAGCATAACTCCCCCATCCATCTGTATAGTAAAAAGTCACCTTGAAATTCTCTAGTTTTTTCAGTAATGATTCTAATGTGCTATCACATCTTGTACCAAACGTATAAGCAACTACTTTTAACGAAATCTTATCCAAGGCATACCAAAGCCATCGTTGTCTGGATTTATTCTGTACATAAAACCATTGTTCATCTATCTCAGGAGCAATAATTACTTTTGTTGATAGACGTACGGGACGATTTTTAATTCTAGGTTCGGCTTCAATTGATCTTTTAAGACAATCAAGCGAAAGTTTAGCAGGGCGGATAGAGTATATAAATTTGAACCCTTTAGATTTATTAGAAATTCCCGAAAAAGAAAATAGTCTTATACCTCTATGGCTAAGAGGCGGTTTTCCTGATAGTTTTTTAGCAAAAAATGATTTAGATAGCTTTGTTTTTAGAGAAAATTTTATTCAAACTTATTTAGAAAGAGATGTCCCGCAGTTTGGACTACGTATTCCGGCAGAAACCAAGCAAGCTTTTATCGTACAAGAGCAGGCGGAGAAATAGATTTACTCTTAGAACTACCGAATAATAATGGGTTATGGGCTATTGAAATTAAGCGAGGACTTGCCGCAAGACCAACAAAAGGATTTTACACGGCAATAGAGGATTTAAAGCCTGATAAGGCATTTGTAGTTTACTCAGAAGAAAGTCAGTATCCAATAAATAAAGATGTTGAGGCTATAGGGTTATATCAACTTATATCTATATTAGAGAAAATATAGTTATTCATTTTCCATAATATAGATTATAGAACAATTATTTAATTCTTAATTATAATTTATACCAATGCTCCAATAATTCATGAAAATAAGCATCATCTATTATTTAAAGACTCAAGCAAAAAAGGTGTTATCGAGGCTTTGTATTGCTTTTCTTTTTCCCATCGTAATACGACTTCAGGATCAGGTGGAGCATTAATAATTTCTAAAGCTTTAAGAGATTTAGGTCCTAAATATTTACTATATGCCTCAAATGAAAAAGTATAATATTTATCAGGTAAGTAAGGTAATCCTTCTAAAAATATAGTCCATGCAGCGTTATCTGCATCTTCATTATTGCAATCAAGTAAATTCTCAATTAAGTTAAAAATAAATCGTAAATTTGATTAATATTTTGTGAATGTAAGTTAGTATTGGGTATTTGTAAAAATATTGAAAATTGACGAATGGCTGGGACGGGAGGATTCGAACCTCCGAATGACGATACCAAAAACCGTTGCCTTACCACTTGGCGACGTCCCAATGTAGAAAATAATGAAGAGTTGATGACGAAGTTTAATTTGGAAAAGAGCAAGGCATCTTGAAGCTGATAAACGCAGCGTACATACTAGTACGTGAGGATTATCAGCAAAAGATAACGTAGCCAATTTTTCAAATTAAACGAGTATATGGACTTTATACCAATAAATAGCGGAAACGTCAATTACAATAATTATTGTAAAAATAAATTTATTTCGTTATTAAGCCAATTCCTTGCTTGCGTGGATAATAAATCATAAATTTTAGCTCTAATTTTGTTATAATATTCCTTGATATAGCTTATTTCATCAATATTAAGTAGTTTCGTATCAATCAATTTACTAGCATAAGGTACTAGGCTTAAGGTTTCAAATTCAAGCCATCTGCTATTTTCTTTTACATACATTAAATTTTCTATTCTAATTCCGTATTTTCCAGAAATATAAAAACCTGGTTCATTAGATAAGATCATACCTGCTTTAAGTATTGTTTTATTACGAAGATTTATGCTTTGCGGTCCTTCATGAACGCTTAAGAAGCTCCCTACCCCATGCCCTGTACCGTGCGGATAATCTAACATTTCTTGCCATAAATATTGCCGAGCTAGTATATCAAGATTAGCTCCTGCGATGATATTTTTTGGGAATTTGGCGTTAGCTAAAGCAATATGTCCTTTAAGTACTTGCGTATAACGCTTTTTTTGCTCATCAGTCGGCGTGCCTATCACGATTGTCCTTGTTATATCGGTAGTAGCCCCTTGGTACTGACCACCGGAATCAATCAGTAATATCCCCTGCCCTATAATTTTTTTAGCATTTTCAGGAGCAGCTCTATAATGAATAATGGCACTATTTTCCTGAAATCCGCAAATAGCAGGAAAACTATCAGAAACATAGCCCTCTTGTTTGGCTCGTTGCTCCGTAAGCTTTAAACCTATAGAATGTTCGTCATTGCGAGCAGTCGAAGACTGTGTGGCAATCTCATCATATTCTCCTGAGATTGCTTCGTCGATGCTTTGCATCTTCTCGCAATGACGAGTACTTTCCTCTAACTCAGCAAAAAACTCACATAAAGCTACTGCATCTTTAATATGAAAATCGATTGCATGCTTAATTTCTACATCGTTCTTACAAGCTTTAAGCACTAAGCATGGATCGGTAATTTTTTGTACTTTTTTATCAGCTATTAAGTCCATTATATGCACAGAGGCTATAATATCATCAATCAAAATATCGTCATGACTCTTTAAAATATTTTCAAATTCTTCTTCCGGTAAAATTGTTATTTCAGGACGTGCATTAATAATTTCGGCATCAATTCTTGTAGGATCGATAAATAGATATAATTTTGTAGACGTAATGATTACTTTTGCAAACATTAAAGGTGTATAAGCAACGTCACTAGCCCGCAAATTTAGTAACCAACATATGGAAGAGCTATCGAGAATAACTAAGGCACATTGCTCATTATAATTACTAGATCCCGCGGTCAAGCCGCGGGATGACAATGCAACTTCACGACATTTATTTATTTTATCATTATGACTAACACCAGCAAATTTAATATCATGTGAATAAACTTTAGAGTTTGGCTCTGATGGCTGATTATGCCAAATTTTATCAATTAAATTTCCGTTAATCTTCTGAAAATTGAAGTTTAAATTTGATATGGCGGGATAAGTAAATAATTCAGGATCGTAACCTATTTTTATATCTTTACCAAACTTAGATATCTCTTTTAAGTCAAAAATCTGAAATATTGTAGGATCAAGTTCTCTTGCTGCCTGCTCTAAATAACGTCCGTCGGTAAAAAACAATGCTGTATCTTTACATATAATAGCCATACCGTTTGAACCGGTAAAACCTGTTATATATTCAAGCCTTTTGGCATACTCAGGTACATATTCGCTCATATATTTATCGTTAGACGGAATTATATAACCGTCTATATCACATTCTGTGAATAAGCTTCTAAGTAGATTAATGCGGGTTTTTGTCATGTTTATAGCCCTTATGTCATTCCTAGTTCGATGTCATTCCCGCCTACGCGGGAATCCAGTAATTAAAATGTGCATATACAACAAGTTTTTAAAATTAAAAGCTCGATTTATCTCGCTTTTTTCTAGATTCCCGCTTTCGCGGGAATGACATAAACAAGCTATGCAATGCCACCGCTCATAGACGGGAATGACGTTTATACCATCCATAATATAAAGGTATCCCTGCCACCGTAAAAGAACTAGCTATAACCAGAGTTTTAATAGGTGTTTCATAGATAACCCAAGCACAAAAGATAATCGATATTATGGCTATAAGTAAATAATAATAAGAAAAATTTTCTTTTGAGCTAAAAATTACCTTTAAGAAAGCTAAGCTACAAATTAAATAGACGAATAAGAATGTTATCGCCGAGAAATCTATTATTTGCGTAATTTGTGCAGCAAAATTATCATTTGCCGTAAAGATTAATAACGGCACAATTCCAAGGCAGCTTACAATAATTCCGTTAGTTGGAGCGTTGTTGCTATTTTTCTTAGCAAAGAATTTCGGTAATAATCCGTCTTCTGCAAGCCCAAGAGCTATCTGTCCGCTAGTTAGCACCCAAGCATTGAGCGTACCTATACATATAATCGAGGCTATAATCGTGATTACGCTTGACCATTTACCGCCGAATAATAATGCAGCGGCATCGGCATAAGGAGCTTTAGAGCTAATAAGTTCAGAAGCAGGGATTAATCCCATTATACCTATGCTATTGATAATATATAACACCGCCACGCAGAAAGTTCCAACTATTATGGCTTTTGGAATGGTTTTTGCCGGATCTTTTACCGCTCCTGCCGTGGTAGTTGCACACTCAACACCGATAAATCCCCAAAAAGTAAGAAGTGCAACTCTTCCCATAATGGTTGGAATGCTTAAACTTTCTACTTCTTCAGCTATAGTTATATTATCTATATTAAAATGAGATAATGCACATAAGCCCACTACAAGCAACGGAACGAATTTTAAGAGAGTCAAATAAAACTCTGCTTTTCCTGCTACTTCAGGACCTTTTAAATTTAAAACCGTAATAGCACCTAATAATATTATCTGTAATATTAAATCTAAAATCGCTTGTGATTGAAAAAAAGGCGTTAGATAACCTATTGCCGAAATGACAACTATACTTGTACTGACAAAGGATATAACCCAGTAAGTGAAGCCGGTGAAGAAGGCTATTTTATCCCCGAAACTCTCTCGTACATAAACGTGCGGACCGCCTGTTTTAGGAAATTTTGCACATAAGGATGAGAATACAAGGGCTATACTCATAGCACCGAATAATGAAAGCACCCAGCCCCAAATGCTATATATACCGAACGGTGCTAAACTTAGCGGTAATATAAAAACGCTAGTACCGATTTGACTGCCGGTTACTAAGGCAAAAACTGCCCAGAAACCTAATTTTTGCGACATAATAATTTGATTTAAAGAAATAGGCTTTAAAATATCTGAAATAATGATTTTTAGCAATAGTTAAAACTACTATAACTATTTTACTCTTGATTTCTAAACAAAAGATTGATAGCTTTTTTAAGCTATCAGAAATAATCTTAGGAGTTAATATGCCAAATCGCACCGCTAAAATTTATACAGTGAAATCAGGAGACACTTTATCACATATTGCTACAAAAAATGGTCTAACAGTTAATCAATTGCTAACTATTCCAAGTAATGAACAATTTAAAGCTAATCCTGATAAGATTTATCCAGGGAATAAAGTAAAGGTAAGCTATACAGTAAAATCAGGAGATACTTTATCAAAAATTTCACAAAATTACGGTACTTCTGTTCAGGATTTAGTTAAATATAATAGTATAAGTGATCCTAATCATATCGAGGTAGACTGGGAGATTTCATTTTCCGGTGATTTGCATGATTTTTCTTAAAATAAATAGCCTTAGATGTCATCCCTGCGAGAGCAGGGATCCAGTAAGACATTTTGAGGTCTAAAATATTAATAGAATAACATGCAGTGAGATTCATAATCTACCCTATCATGCAATCCATTAATTTACCTAATATATCTGGCTGATTACCTAAAAAACAATTACCATTAGGATTTTCATAGAATACAACTTCATTATCCTGAAACTTGTCTAAATGTCCGGTTGTATTCGTATTATTAACATATCCATAATGTCCACTAGTATCTTTTCCTCCTACAATATGACTATTTTTTAAATCATATATTTTCATAGAAAAACAAAAGTACGAAAACATTTTTGCGAATATCTCTTGAAAAGTAGAGGCTGCTCTTAAATCAAAACCTATATTTTCTACATTCTCTGCGATAATAGAGAAATGGACCCCTTGATTATTAAATTTAAGATTTCCTCCAACAACGGCAATTTTTTTGTCAGAATCCAAGCTTTTAATATTACTGACATTTAAAAAATATTCAGCAGATTCTAATCCATCAACTTTAATATTATAAACCGAATATCCATATTCTTGCTCAATCTTTATCCCCTCCACATTATCAAGATCATGTATTTTATTACCTTGAATTATTTTGATTCCATGCTCATTTTTATTAAATAATATAAACCGTCCTTGGTGAAATTTAGACAAGATTAAAAACATCCGAAGTAGCAAATCAGAAGAAAAGTTAGAAAACATCATATTACCTAAATGGATCTGTTTATAATGTTGAAGATCAAGCAGAATGTAAGGGTCATTTAGTTTAACGTCTTGTAACGATTTTATTATTGCTTCTAGAATAGATTGTTTATCATCTTCGATATCACTATCTCTCATCAGTCTAATTTTAGCCCTTCCTTCCTGTTCTTCTTTATTAAGCGGAGGAAAGAGTTCGATTCTTTTTTCTAGTTCTTTTTGTAAGCTTTCAATGTTAGGTGAAGGATAAGAGAATATTTTATTATAAATCCAGTTAAACATATTTTAAATTATATTAAATGTTACACGTTAAAAGATTTGCCGCAGCCACAGCCCGCTTTTTACGGGTGTGCCGTAATTGCTAGAATAGTGATGTTATCTTTATTTGGTCCGTAATGCCAAAAAATTCTATAAGCAGCAGGAGTATTATTTTCAGCATAAGCTTCAAATATTTCTTCTCCGTTATTTCCTTTAACAGATTTATATTTATGGGTATTTAAACTAGGATGACGAGGATTCATTTGTAAATATGCTAGTGTTTTTCTTACTGCTTTTAAACGCTTTTCTAATCCTTTATTATTTTCAAGTTCTTCCAAATCTTTACTAGCTTGAATAGTAAAAAAAATTTTAAAAGTCATCATCTAAATATTTACTGAAATCTTCTATAAATTTAACTCGTCCTTTAGCAGAATCTTTAATACCGTTATTTAATTGCACTAAAGCCTTTTTGTTATTAAATAGCCAACTTTCTTTTAAAGGTATTTCCGTATATGGCTCTAGAATAATTTGTCCTTTTTTACTATTCACAATGACGTGAAAACTACTTACCCCTTTAGCTAATTTACCAAGTGTTATTCTTCCTTTCGTATCTGGTTTTAATATACATGCTTGGGTCATACAAATTACTTTTTATATTATAACTTATAGAATAATATATAGTGGGTAATTAATCAAGTGGGATTAACATTATTACACACTAAAGGATTTGCCGCAGCCGCAATTAGCTTTTTCGTTGGGATTGGTGAAAGTGAATTGGGATTTGAATTTAGTCTCTACATAGTCCATTTCAGAACCTAGAATATATATTAATGCCTTTGGGTCGATTAGTATCCGTACGCCCTTTTCTTCTACTACTTCATCGAATTGATTTTTACTATCTGCATATTCAACGTAATAAGTCTGACCGGCACAACCGCCTGACTTAACCCCTACCCTAATACCAAAGGTAGGCTTGGCTCGTTTTTCTATTAGCAATTTTACTTGCTTTGCAGCAGAATCGGTTAATAAAATAACATTTTTCATGTTTTAAGAGTCTTTTTTGCTTTCTTTTTTCTGTTTGTAATCGGCAATAGCTGCTTTTATTGCATCTTCAGCAAGTAGTGAGCAATGAAGTTTTACAGGCGGGAGCGATAATTCTTTTGCTATTTCAGTATTTTTAATCTCTTCGGCATCGTTTATCGATCTTCCTTTAACCCATTCCGTTACTAAAGAACTTGAAGCAATAGCTGAACCGCAGCCGAATGTTTTAAATTTAGCATCTGTAATAATCCCGTCATCATCAACTTCGATTTGTAACTTCATCACGTCACCGCAAGCAGGAGCTCCAACGAGTCCCGTACCAACGTTTTTTTTCTCTTTATCAAGTGACCCGACATTACGAGGATTCTCATAATGATCTATCACTTTTTTGCTATAAGCCATTGTTATTCTCTAAAATTTGGTTTTATTTGTTTCAACGTCATTGCGAGGAGATGCGTAGCAGCGACGCGGCAATCTCAGGAATTTTATACTACTTAATGAGATTGCCGCGTCGGCACTATGTGCCTCCTCGCAATGACGATTTTTAGTGAGTAGCCCATTTAATCTTCTTTAAATCAATCCCCTCTTGCATCATTTCCCAAAGAGGGCTTAATTCCCTTAATTTATCGATTTTTGAACATATTAAATCTACTGCGTAATCAACTTCCTGCTCGGTAGTAAATCTACCTATGCCGAACCTAATCGAAGTATGGGCAAGCTCTTCACCTATTCCCATGGAACGTAAAACATATGACGGCTCTAAAGAGGCAGAAGTACAAGCAGAACCAGAAGAAACCGCTAAATCTTTAATGGCAAGGATAATTGATTCTCCCTCTACTCCGGCAAAGCTTAGATTTAGATTGCCTTTATATCTTTGATTTTTATCACCGTTTAAATAAACTTCCGAAATTCGGTTATGTATATTATTTAAAAATCTGTCGAATAAGTAATTTACGTGCTTAGTATCTTTTTCCATCTCACTATACGCTATTTCAGCAGCCATGCCAAGCCCTACGATTAAAGGAGTCGGTAGCGTACCCGAACGCATACCTCTCTCCTGTCCACCACCGTTTATGAGTGGCGTAACACGCACACGAGGTTTTTTCCTTACATATAACGCCCCTATTCCTTTCGGACCGTAAATTTTATGCCCTGAGATACTAGCAAGATCAATATTAAACTCGTTAACGTCAATTGGAATTTTACCGAATCCTTGAGCAATATCAGAATGAAAAAAAACGCCTCTTTCACGGCAAATTTTTCCTATTTCCTTTAAAGGCTGAACAACACCTATTTCATTATTAACCGCCATAACTGAAACTAACATAGTCTGATCAGTAATAGCATTTTTTAGAGTTTCTAAATCGATTATTCCATTTGGTTTAATTGGTAAGTATGTGATTTTTATACCTTCCTGCTCTAAATGCCTACAAGCGTCAAGTACGCATTTATGTTCACTGACTATAGTAATAATATGATTTTTCTTATTGCCGTAAAATTTTGCTATTCCCTTTATTGCAAGGTTATTAGATTCGGTTGCACCGGAGGTAAAAATAATTTCTTTAGTATCTGCTCCTATTAACCTTGCTACTCTACTCCTTGCCTCTTCAACGGCGTTTTCTGCTTCCCAGCCGAAAGAATGGCTACGTGAATGAGGATTCCCGAATTTGGTAGTAAAATATGGCAACATTGCCTCCATTACTCTTGGATCAAGCGGCGTTGTTGCCTGATAATCCATATATATAGGTAAGGTTAAATTGTTTAATTGTGGGTTCATATGGTTTTTAAATTAATTTTTTGTATATAAAGCCTAAAAATAGACGAAGTTTAATTTGGAAAAGAGCAAGGCGTTTCATATTTTTTGACCGCAGCGTACAACTAGTACGTGAGGATCAAAAAATATGAAACAACGACGCCAATTTTTCAAATTAAACGAGTATATTATAAACCTCCTCAAAAGCCTCTATAAAAGCCTTTATATCACTTACCGTATTAGTATGGCTTAAAGATACCCTAATCGAAGATTTGGCCTCTTTTTCACTCATACCCATATTGGTTAATACATGCGATTTAGATATTTTTCCTGATGAGCAAGCAGAGCCAGAGCTTACGCAAATATTACGTAAATCAAAACCTATTAATTTCACTTGTGCATCTGTATTTTGTACAGTAAATAAAGTAGTATTAGGTAACCTAGCTACGTTATTACTAATAATATTTACGTTTGGATATTCTTTTAATTCTTTCTCTAATATTCCTTGTAAGCTTTTGATTTTTATATAATTCTCTATTATATTTTTTCTCATTAATTCAGCCGCTAAACCAAAACCTGCAATTGCTATAATATTCTCTGTACCTGAACGCACATTTTTTTCTTGCCCACCACCTATAATTATCGGAGTAAGCTGAAAGCGAGAAGTAGAAATTAAAGCAGCTCCTCCCTGCCCACCTCCTATTTTATGTCCTGAGATTGTAGCAAAATCTAATCCTAACTCTTTGATATTTATAGATATTCTGCCAAAACCTTGCACTAAATCACTATGAAATTTTGCATCATATTTTTTAGCTATTTCACTTATTTTGGTTATATCTTGCAGCACCCCGCTTTCATTATTAGCCATAATTATAGATACTAATTTTTTTGTAGCACTACTTTGTGACAATAATTCTTCTAGATGCTCTAGATCAAGCAAACCTTGATTATCAACTTTTATAACTTTAATATTTGGAGCGTAGTTTATATGGTTATAGATCGATAAATGTTCAATAGCCGATATGAAAATATCACCGTCATAAAAATTTTTCATTATTAAATTATTACTCTCCGTTCCGGATGAAGTAAAAGTAATATTATATTCCCTAGAGGACGCCTCAAGAGCTGCAGCTAATTGAAAACGTGCTTCTTCTACAATATTCCTAGCAAATACACCTGATCTATGTATTGATGAAGGGTTAAGCTCCTTGTCCATCAAACTTATTATGAATTCCTTAACTCTAGGATTGATAGAAGTAGTAGCATTATGGTCTAAATATATCATATATTTAAATAATACTTAGCTCTAAAGCATCTTTAATTGAGATATTTTCAAAATAATCTCTAATATGCTTACCAAGACCTTTCCATAATTTATGCGAATTACATTTTATTGTATCAGGTACACAAGTTTTAACTGACTTCTTATAGCAAGTAGTCATTATAAAATTTTCGTTAACAGCATCCATAATATCGGAAATTTTTATTTCTTCTAGGTTACCTATTAAAACATATCCCCCTTTTGAGCCTCTAATAGCCTTAACTAGATCAGCTTTTTTAAGTCTAGAAAATATCTGCTCTAAATAGTTAAGCGATATATTTTGTTTTACGGAAATTTCATTCAAAGTGACCGGTTCAGCACTTGATTTTGCAGCCATTTCAAGTATTGCCATTACGGCATATCTTCCTTTCGTCGTCAGCATCATATAACCAACCTATTAAAACTTAAAATTGTTTTATATCTACAATACCCAAGTAATTTAGTCAAGTATATAATTATATCATTTAATAAAAAATTAGCTTGTTAATATAAACTAAAATTTAATTGCGTAGAATCTGTTAGAAGTGAGAAAGAAAGAGAGAATATTATAAATAAGCGATTAATACAGCATTAACTAGGGATATTGTTGCATGATTCGGTTTTCATTCCGCGAGCTTGTAGCGGGATCCAGTTAAAAATACTAAAATTATTAGTATTTTTTATTGTTTTTATGGACCTAGTTAGCAAGCGAACTAGGTGACGCAGTAGGTTTTACCGGTCTACGCAACAATGCCTCGCGGGAATGACATCATTATTTACCCACGCCGGTCGTGCCTCCGTATTGCAGTTTAGAGTAAATAGTCTATAATCCTCAAACAGTAATAAGAGAGAATTATAGTTAAGGAGTTATGGCAAAAATAGATGTTAAGTGTAGATATTGTAACAACACAGAAGAAGTAATAAAGTCAGGATATTCAATTTCAAAACAACAGAGATATCAATGCAAGCGGTGTAATCGATATTTTCAATTGGAGTATATTAATAATGCATCTAAGCCTGGAGTTAAGGAGCAAATAGTAGAAATGTCAATCAACGGCTCTGGAGTTAGAGATACAGTAAGAGGGTCATGCCTCCATATTGCAGTTACGCCTATTAAAAAGCTATACGTTCAATAAAAGTACCAATAATGCATCTCGTTCTAAGGTTCAAGTTACTTCGTTCTATCCGTTGAGTGTATTTTTTACTGATAATATGCTTTTTAGGGTCTAATAACCTAGCATAACTCCCCCATCCATCTGTATAGTAAAAAGTCACCTTGAAATTCTCTAGTTTTTTCAGTAATGATTCTAATGTGCTATCACATCTTGTACCAAACGTATAAGCAACTACTTTTAACGAAATCTTATCCAAGGCATACCAAAGCCATCGTTGTCTGGATTTATTCTGTACATAAGACCATTGTTCATCTATCTCAGGAGCAATAATTACTTCTGTTGTACTGATAGAATGATTTATTGTTTTTAATACTAGATTTTTTTAAAACACGGATAACTGTATTGATACCCACTTTTAATACTCTTACTGTATCTCTAACTCCAGAGCCGTTGATTGACATTTCTACTATTTGCTCCTTAACTCCAGGCTTAGATGCATTATTAATATACTCCAATTGAAAATATCGATTACACCGCTTGCAATTATTAATAAATTGACCGTTATCCTTTAATATTCCTTGTATATCGCCGGTAGTATAAGTAAATTCTTCTTTGATTGTTTTTGTATCCTTTATAAGACCTACTGCAACGAAAATTTGTTGAAAGAAATTTAGATTTCTCTTTACTTCAACATTTTTTACTCCAGTAAGCTTCTCTTTCATGAATTACCAATTGATCCGGCTTTAAGTAGCCGCTTTTATCATAAATATTAATTACTCTTCCTCTTATAAGTTCTACTTCTGTTGCTTCTTTATCTTGTGAAAATTCCTTAACTTGCGGCTCTTCTGCAAACCTTACTTTCTTTTTTTTTCTTTACCCATTTAAATTACCTAAATTTATAAACAAATAATTTTAGGTTTCATTTTAACAATAAAAACTTTTATTTTTTTAATAATTTTTTAATAATAGGATATTTTTTTAGTAAATTGAGGATTTAAAATCACATATTATATAATAACCGATTTTTCTTATATATAACTCGACAGGCTCTTGTTAATTTGCCAAATAGCGACAAATACTAAACAAGTTGTAAACATTTGTAGTAGCTGTAATAATATGCTTAATTCCGGTATTAATATAATAATAACCGGTTGTAATATTATCGGGACTCCGCTTGAAAACATTACTAACCTTATAGAAGTTTGTATTGAAGTTTTAGTAGTAAGTAAATTAGCTAAGCTATATACTAACAAAACTATAATACTTCTCTCTAATAAGAATGTTACAAACCAAAATAATATAATAGCCGGCATACCGAAATAAATAAATAAATTTGGTGCATATAATAAATTATCGGCAAAATATTTTTTTATTATTTCAGGAGTTAAAATTACTTCATTTTGTTTGAATATCTCAGAATAGTTAACGGTACTTGGGAAATTTTTCTTAGTATTGGCTACAATTAAATTTATCTTCAGCTTATTCTCTTCAAGTACAAACGGTATTTTGCTTTTTTCTTTGTTAGAAACTTGATTTTTTGTATCAATGACAACTATTTTATTGTTATTCTTGCTATATAAATATATAGGCTCTACTTCTTCAACTGAAATTTTTGAATTATTATATTTAATTTCCGGTAATTGATTGATAATATATTCAATATTGTCTGTAACTTTTGACGATTGTATTCCGTTAAAATAATCTTTTAAAGTTATTATGTAATTTAATATAAAAATACAATAAATTATTGATGGGATAAAAGATAAGGTAAATAAATATCTTATTCCGTACCCTTGATAGTTTTTATATACGTCTTTATAAAACTCTATAGAGCTAATTGATAAACGTAATTGACGGAGTAAGGCATTTAATCCTCCTAATATAAATGATAATAAATACATGTATAAGTAATTTATTTAAGTTTCTCACCCTCTTCCTTCTTTAATCCGGTTGAGGTTAGCTATTAAGTCAGTTCTTGCACAGGCTTTGATTAAATTTTTGGCTATATTAATTATGATTTAAGTATTTTTTCTATTTCTATTATATCATTTTGACCAAATTTGGTCAAAGTGCAGAATAAAATTAACCCTATTTTGTATGCCATTATAAAACACTAAAGGATATATGAAAGGAAATTTTTTGTTTTTTATTACTTTTATATGATATTCATAAATATTTAACATATACCTAAATAACCGAAAAGCCATATAATAGTGTGTGACACGAGGTTATATCAAAGAGTTATTTCCGCTAGGCAGGAAACCATCCATGTCACTAGATGAATCTAAGGGTACGAAAAAGAGCTACCCTGACAATGTGATGAAATACCGTTAAGCATAGGAAAAATCTCGTGAGAGTAATTCCTTTCTGATAATCATGATAAAGATATCTGATCCTTATGCACGATTCTTAGGAGATGGGCAATTGCTGCTTACCTGATTTTGCATTGATTGGGTATCAGAAGAGATTAACATTAGATAATATTACTATTTTCACCCTTTTCATCCTGCACGTAAAGATCATTTTTTTTATTCAATATATCATCACGGTTTGTATATAAAGATTCGATAAATAAAATAGAATCTTTTAAAGCTAGCTGCACCGCTAAATTATCCATGTCATGTCTTTTTAAAGCTTTAGGAAACACAAATTCTTTAAACACATTACCTAATTTTTCTATTTTAGTTTGAGGTTTCGGAGAATTTGATACAGGTGTTTGTGGGAGATTTATTATTTCGTTTTTACGTTCTTGCGTTTTAATAATAGCTATTTTCTTTAAGCTATCGTCTAAATCTTCCATTCCAATTGTATTGCGAATAATATTACCAATACTAGTTATTTCATTCCCACGCTTTCTCTCACGCCTTGCTTCTACTATACTGCAAGCCAAATCTGTTAATATATCTATCAAAAGATTTTGCGTTATTAAACCTATACCTTTTGCTAACATTTCTATTATAGCCTCTTTCTCATTAATATTATTTTTAAATATTTTAGTTTCAGCAATTTGAATAGCATTTATAGTATTTTTAATGTAATAATAAAGTGCATTACAGTAATCGTATAATAATGGGCTTTCTTGTGCTAAACTTTCAGCCTCTCTGAAAATTTCTGCTTTTTGTATTGTTCTACTATCTTTTAGTATTTTATTATGGCTATCTATCTTAATTTCATGGGCATCTAATCTTTTATTTGCTCCAGCATCTAGTAATTTAAAATTACTGATTTTCAACCTTATTTTCGCATCATGAATTATTTTGGTTGCAAACTTTAGTTTGTTAGGGCATTTAAATATTTGTTTTTCTTCTTCAGGCTTAAGCTTTTCATTCTTAATAAAGCAATTAAATTGTTCTTGGGATTCTAATTCGTTAAATAGTTGCCCTCTTAGTTCTTTGCTAATTTCTGCTGGATAAATAGTGGCTATTTTCTTTAAATTATCCTCACCAAATTTATATATTAGATGTTCACCGAAAATACTTCTCTTTTCTAACAACATTACGAACTTATCTTTATTATTACCTGCATAAGATAAAAGATATTTTTCAGTAGAAAGTTTTTCATTTTCATTTGCAATACTACTTATGTACTTAATATCACTTGCCGCTATTTTAAGAGCGAGTCCTTTATTCTGAAATAACGGATTATGCGTTTTATATTGTTCTGCTAACGGATCATCTGTTTCCGCAAGTAATTTAGTTGCAAACTCTTCTAAATTTACTATTTTGTTTGCTGAATTATCAGTTGTAAATATTTCATAGCTTCTATCTTCAAATATTATCTTGCCTTCTATTCCTGATTCTTTACTAACCGATACCGTAAAAGTAAAACTATATTTCTGTACACAATTTAAAATAAACTTACTTTCCGACTCATTTATAATCCCACCTTTTAATATGCTTTTACATATTTCTTTTAAAAAGATTCGTGTTTCGCTTATATTCGGTAATTCGTTAAAACATTTATTAAACCATTCTATTACTTCAGGATTTTTACCTTTCTCATATTCTTGAGTTATATGATTGGTTATTTTGTGTAGGACGATTTTGGCGTCTATTTCTATATACAACTCTTTATCAAAATTTTGAGTTCTATTTAGAGCAATTATGTTTATCAACCTATTAACTTGTTTATAACTAGCTTTATCAAATGATTTTACATTTATTATATTAATTAAACTTATAGCAGCTGCATATTTGACATCTTCATTGTAGTAAGGGTTATTAAGAAGTAGCCCTTTTAAAACACTATATGCTCTTTCTTCTAGATGAGGTATTACTTCCACTATTCCTGCTAAATTCATAACAGCCTCATACCTAATATAATTATCAATGTTAGAATTTATAATCAACTCTTTTATCCCTATAAATACTT